>JAVBJU010000031.1:0-137515 GCA_031546825.1 Microvirga sp.
TTCCGCTGATTTATCTCAACCAGGTTGGCGGACAGGATGAATTGCTGTTCGACGGCGCAAGTTTCGTTTTGCAGTCGGATTGCGCGCTGGCCGCGCAACAGCCAGCCTTCCGCGAGGATATCGCCATCACCCGCTGGGAAAAGGGTGCGACGGGCTGGCGCTGCCTTGAAGCACCCCTGTGCCAGCTTCCCGAGGCAGATGAAGCCGATTACGAGGGCTGCGTCCTCGGCTTGCGAGATTATGTCGAAAAGAACCGTTTCCCCAGCGTGCTTCTCGGCCTGTCCGGCGGCATCGATTCTGCCTTGTGCGCGGCGATGGCGGTTGATGCGCTTGGCGCGGACCGGGTGCGCTGTGTGATGCTGCCTTACCGCTATACCTCGAAGGCGTCTTTTGATGATGCGGAAAAATGCGCGCGTGCGCTTGGCGTCAGCTATGACACCATACCGATTGCAGCGGGCGTCGAAGGTGTTGAGGCGTCTTTGCAGCCGCTCTTTGCCGGGGCGGGCCGCGATATCACCGAAGAAAATATTCAAAGCCGCATTCGTGGTGTCATCCTGATGTCGCTATCGAACAAATTCGGCTCCATGGTGGTGACGACCGGTAACAAGTCGGAAATGTCGGTCGGCTATGCCACGCTCTATGGCGACATGAATGGCGGGTTCAATCCGATCAAGGATCTCTACAAGACCGAGGTCTACCGCCTGAGCGCTTTGCGTAACCGCTGGAAACCCCATGGGGCGCTTGGCCCGGATGGTGAAATGATACCGCAAAACATTCTCACCAAAGCACCGACTGCGGAACTACGCGAAAACCAGACCGATCAGGACAGTTTGCCGCCCTATGACGCGCTCGATGACATTCTCTCCTGTCTGGTGGAGGACGAAATGCGCATTGGCGATATCGTCGCTCGCGGGCATGATATCGAGACGGTGCGTAAAGTGGAGCGACTGCTTTATCTTGCCGAATACAAGCGCCGCCAATCCGCGCCGGGGGTGAAGGTCACGGACAAGAGTTTTGGCCGCGACCGGCGTTACCCCATCGTCAACCGCTTCCGCGACGGTGGCGGAGCGGCGTTGCAACCGGCGTCGGGGCTTTATGCCAAAGGATAGGCGCGGGTTTTAAGTACGATTATTATTTTGCTATTGTTGTGATGTGCGGTTTATGCACGCTTTTCCGCCGCCAGGCGGCAGGTCAGTTTGTCGATGTCTGAAAATTCCAACTCTTCTGAAGGTCCGGAAAGAATCGCTTCCGAGCAAAAGGTCTCATGCCGAGATTTGTTCGTGGCCTTTTTTGGTGTCGGCATCATCGGTTTCGGCGGCGTCATGCCATGGGTCCGGCTGATGCTGGTTGAACAGCGGCGCTGGCTGACGAATGAGGAGTTCGTCAATGTGCTGTCGATCTGCCAGATTTTGCCGGGTGCCAATGTTGGCAACATGGCGGTGAATATCGGCCAGCGTTTCGGTGGGCTGCGCGGTGCCATTGCGGCGGTGCTTGGCCTCTATTGTGCGCCGTTCTTCATCGTCATCGGGCTCGCCATCCTTTACTCGCGCTATGTAGAAGTGCCGATGGTAGAGAATGTGTTTCGTGGCGTTTCCGCTGCGGCCTCAGGGCTGGTTATTGCCAATGGCATCAAGATCGCCAGCCCGGTATGTCGCAACCCGCACGCCATTATCATCGCCATTGTGGCCTGCGCCGGTATTGCCGCGCTGAAACTGCCGCTGCTTTGGGTGATTTTCGGGTTGACGCCGGTCAGTCTGGTGTGGCTGTGGCTGAAGGGGCGGCAAGCATGAACGACGCACGCATCCATACCCAGCTTGCCATCAATTTCGCCATCATCTCCATTCTTGCTTTCGGTGGTGCCAACGCAACGCTGCCGGAAATGCACCGCATGGTGGTGGACGCCAATCATTGGATGGATTCTGCCACTTTCACCCGACTTTTTGCTCTGGCACAGGCGGCTCCGGGGCCGAACGTCATGGTGGTGACGCTGATCGGCTGGCAGGTTGCCGGTTTGCTCGGTGCCTTCATTTCGACACTCGCAATGGTGGTGCCGTCCTTTTTCCTCACCTTCGGCATTTCCAGCTTTCTCCCGCGCTGGCGGCAACTGAACTGGTACAAGCTGTTGGAGAAGGGGCTTGCACCCATCACCGTTGGCCTTGTGCTGGCCAGTGCCTATCTTCTCACCCGAAATACCAGCATCAGCATCGGCGCAATTCTGGTCACCGCTGCGGCTGTCGGGTATATCCTGATTTTGAAACGTAACCCCATCCACACCCTGATTTTCGGTGCGTTGCTCGGCGCTGCCGGGTGGATTTAGACAAAACGCATGTTTCTTCTTTTGGCGGGGTGCGATAAAGGCAAGGCATGAGCAAACCCATCGTTCGTTTTGCGCCGTCTCCGACCGGCCTTATCCACATCGGCAACGCCCGCCCGGCATTGCTGAACGCCCTGTTCGCACGTCGCGAGGGTGGCAGTTTCATTTTGCGTTTCGACGACACCGATGTTGAACGCTCGCGTCAGGAATATATCGACGCGATCCAAGTTGATCTCGCCTGGCTCGGCATCACGTGGGACCGGATGGAATACCAGTCGAAGCGGTTCGCGCTGTATGACGCCGTATGCGAGAAGCTGCGCGCCGCCGGGTTGCTCTATCCCTGTTACGAGACTGCGGATGAGCTGGATATGCGCCGTCGTCGCCAGTTGGCGCGCGGCTTGCCACCGATCTATGACCGGGCAGCCCTGAAACTCACAGAAGATGATCGCAAAGGTTTCGAGGCTGCCGGGCGTAAGCCCCATTGGCGCTTCAAGCTCGATCACCGTATTATCACATGGCACGATATGGTGCGTGGTGAATGTAAGGTGGACTGCGCTTCGTTGTCCGATCCGGTTCTGGTGCGTGAGGATGGCACCTATCTTTACACGTTGCCATCGGTGGTGGACGACGCGGATATGGGCATCACCCACATCATTCGTGGCGAAGACCACGTCACCAATACGGCTGTGCAAGTCCAGATTTTTGAAGCGATGCAGGCGAAGGTTCCGGTATTCGCCCACCACAATCTGCTGACGACCATGAGCGGCGAGGGGCTGTCAAAGCGCCTCGGTCATCTCTCAATCAGCACCTTGCGGGAAGCCGGGTTGGAGCCGATGGCGGTGGCGTCGCTTGCTGTTCTCGTCGGATCGGCGGAGGCGGTGCGGGCCATCCCCACTTTCGATCAACTGGCGGCTCTGGTGGACTTTTCCCACATCTCACGTGCACCTGCCAAGTTCGATGAACATGAGCTTGACCATCTCAATGCCAAGCTCGTCCATGAAATGCCTTACGTGGAGGCACAGCCTCGGCTCAAGGCGCTCGGCATTGATGGCGGCGAAGCATTCTGGCTGGCGGTACGCACCAACCTCATGAGCCTGCCACAGGCCGCAGAATGGTGGCGTGTTGTTTCCGGCCCCGTGACACCGGTGATTGAGGATGCCGCCTTTGCCGCCAAAGCCGCGGCACTGCTGCCGCTTGAACCTTGGGACTTAACCACCTGGAAAAGTTGGGCGGACGCGGTGAAGGGTGAAACTGGAGCCAAGGGCAAGGCCTTGTTCATGCCATTGCGCCAGGCATTGACCGGGCTGGATCACGGCCCCGAACTCGCCGGGTTGCTGCCGCTGGTTGGGCGGGAAAAGGCGCTTGCACGGTTGAACGGCCAGAATATCTGACCTGCGCTGCCTCAACTGCAATCAGCAAACCAGACGACCAACGACCGCCCCAAGGCGGTCGTTTTTGTTTACTGGGCTCCGCCGTCTTCCTCGGTCAGCACAGGCGATGTTGTCGACGGCGTGATGACGCGGATGGTGCGCTTTGAGCCATCGCTTGCCCGGCTTTCGATCTTGATGCCTTCGGTGCGGGTCACGATGCGGCCGCTCTCAATGGATTGTGGGCCGATACCGGCGGATTCGCGACCGGCTGTCGGGGCAGCTTCGCCTTCCTTGGCGGCAGCGGCGGTTTCCGCCTCAGTCTGCTTGGCGATGGCCGCCTGCTTGTTTCGCATGGCAGGGGCGCGCGACATTTCAGCGGCACGCTCCGGGCTGACAATGGTGTCGTGCCGGTCAAGCAGTTGCTCTGCGCGTTTCAGGACATCTGCCCATTTCTCCTGATCTCCTTTGCAATAGCATGAGGCAGGATCGACGTTCTTTTGAAAGCGGAATGCACCAGCAACCGCCGAATAGGGCGAGCGACTGGAAACCGCCACGGCGCTGAGCAATCCGTCATCACTGTTGGGCATTGAGAAAGCGCGGGTTTCCGCGCCGGGGCACAGGGCCTGACACATTTCGTCCGGGGAAGCCTTGCCAGCTGAGGCCAGCGGGAAGTCATAACCGTCACACAGGCGCACACACACCATCCGGCTGCCGCCGAGGGTCGGGTTTTCCGGATCCTCGGAGATTGGGGCATTGGGATCGGCCACGGGGCGATTGGACTGGACACCGAACAGGCGCTCAAAGAAATTGCGGTTGTCGCCACCGGAGCAATTCTGGTTGATCGCCTGAATGAGCTGCTGTCGCCGCGCCGCAGCGTCATTGCTCGAGGTCATGCGGTCGAGGCTGGCTGATATGTTGCGCATACGCTGAGCAATTGCCGGGCATTCGTCCGGCGGTGGCGAGGAGAACAGAAAACCGCGCCGTTCACAGCCGATGGAGCGATAATACTCCTGCATACGCGCCAATTCGGTGCGTTCGCGTTGGGTCGCTGCCGAGGTGGTGTCGTTGCGATCAAGCGCTGCGAGCTCGCTGCGATAGCGATTGCAATCGGGAGTTTGTGCAAGGGTTGCCGAACTGGCCGCCACAATGCCGCAAACCGTGAGAAATTTTATGAACCCGCGAAAAGCCATGGGGCCGGTCAATCCTGATTTGGTGTCCGGGGAGGGGAGTAATGTTAACTTCCCATGCCTCGGAAACATGTCTCAATTGTGATTAACCGCAACTCCCTTCGCTGAAAAGCACGAGATTGAATCTTTAACGGGTTTCTTGCCGGAAAAATGCTGGCATGGCGGTTGTTTCGGCCCCATATGGAGAGAGATGTCCGCTGGAGGGAGATTTTATCGTGAAGTTCACCAAATCAGCCATTGTGGCTGTTGTGGCCGCTGCCGTGGCGTTTTCTGCATTTTTCGCCTCTGCAATGGCCGAGGACCGCGATCTGATTTTCAAGAAGTCCACGGTCTGGCGACCGCTGACGCCCAATGACAAGCTGGCGGTTTATGGCATTGATGATCCAGCTGTGGATGGCATTGCTTGCCACTACACGCTGCCCGAACTCGGAGGTGTCTCCGGCACCCTTGGCGTGGCCGAGCAGGTTTCGGATATCTCCATCGCTTGCCACCAGTATGGCCGGGTCAGTTTCAAGGAAAAATTCGAGCAGGGCTCAGAAGTCTTCCATGAGCGCCGTTCGCTGATCTTCAAGCGGATGCAGATCGTGCGCGGGTGTGACACCAAACGCAACATGCTGGTTTATATGGTCTATTCCGACCGCCCGATTGAGGGCTCACCGAAAAACTCAACGGCGACCATCGCCATTCAGCCATGGGGCGCACAAACCACCGTGCTGCGTTGTGCAGACTGGGTGAAATAGTAAGGCGTTATCGCGCGCATGTCACAAGAAGGGGGACATCCTTTTTGGCCGCGATCTTGAGCAGTGTTCTTTCGGACGGCGTAATGCTGCCAGTCATATCTTCGGGCGCTGCCGCACCGAAAGCGACCACGCGGGAAAAGCCATTGGATTCGCAGACCGACGCCGCCGCCGCTTGGCCGCAACCATCGTGATCGGCCAGGCATTCGTCGATGCTGGCGCTGTTGTTTTTTGGCATGAAAAACGATTGCTGCGAGGAGGTAGCTGTGCCGCGCTCCTCATTGTTTATCAGCGTGGCGAAAGAACTCGCTGCGACCGCCAATGACAGGGCGAAACCGGATGTGAACAACAAACGACGCATGACAAACCTCGAACGCAGTATTCTTCTTGAATTAGGGCACGCCTTTGGAGTGCTCACAGCTCTGCCCATGTGAGGCACGGGGGAGAGTGCGCGTTAGCTATGCGCTTCACTCATGAAAAAAGATTAAACGCCAAGCTGATTTCCCCGCCTTGACGGGCGGGCCGCAAGCGGCAATAGCTTTATGGGAAGGCTGCATGAAAAAGGAATGTGAGCGGTGTCGGCATTGAAATTCTACAATACCCTGACGCGATCAAAAGACGTGTTCGCGCCCATCGACCCGGCCAATGTCCGCATGTATGCCTGCGGTCCCACCGTCTATGATTTCGCCCATATCGGTAACGCCCGCCCGATCATCGTGTTCGATTTGATGTTCCGGTTGCTGCGCCATGTCTATGGGGCCGATCACGTCACGTATGTCCGTAACATCACCGATGTGGATGACAAGATCAACGCCCGTGCCCACGAACGCGGTATCACCATTCGTGAGTTGACTGAGGAAACGGCGGCGCAGTTCCATGCCGATATCCGCGAGCTCGGCGTCTTGATGCCGGATGATGTGAACGCATCCGGCCAGCGCCCGAGCTTCATCGAGCCGCGCGCCACCGAGCATATCGAGGAGATGCGGCAACTGATCGACCGCCTCGTCGCCAATGGTAATGCTTATGTGGCCGAGGAACATGTGCTGTTCTCGGTGCCTTCAATGGATGATTACGGGCTGCTGTCAAAGCGCCCGCTCGACGAGATGGAAGCGGGCGCCCGCGTTGACGTTGCGCCCTACAAGCGCTCCCCGATGGATTTCGTGTTGTGGAAGCCATCGAAACCCCACGAGCCGTCATGGACCTCTCCTGCAGGCATTGCCACGCCCGGCCGTCCCGGCTGGCACATCGAATGCTCGGCGATGTCGTGGAAGCATCTCGGTGAAACCTTCGACATTCACGGCGGCGGCATTGATCTCGTTTTCCCGCACCACGAGAACGAAATCGCCCAAAGCCGTTGCTGCTTCCAGCAGTCGGTGATGGCCAATGTCTGGATGCATAACGGCTTCCTGCAAGTGGAAGGCGAGAAGATGTCGAAATCTCTCGGCAACTTCATCACCATCCGCGAGGCGTTGGGCGACACGCCCGGCGAGGTTCTGCGCTTCAATATGCTGCGCACCCATTATCGCCAGCCCTTCGACTGGACGGCACGCGGCCTCGAAGAGAGCGAAAAGATCCTCAACCGCTGGTATGGTTTGCGCAAGGAGTTTGAGGGCAAGAACATTGCACCTGCCTTGAGCGCGGCGGTTATTGATGCGCTGTCCGACGACCTCAATACGCCCAAAGCCATTGCCGAACTGCACGGGCTCGATAGCGCAGGCAAGAAGGAAGAGCTTCTCGCCAATCTGCGCGCGCTGGGCTTTCTGGGCGATACAGTGGAAGAATGGGCAGCGCGCCGCCAAAGCGACAACACCGTCGATGCCACCGCCGTAGACGCATTGATCGCCGCCCGCATACAAGCCCGCGCCGACAAGAATTGGGCAGAATCCGACAGGATCCGTGATGCGTTGGTAGCCATGGGCATTGTCTTGATGGACAACAAGGATGGCACGACGAGTTGGGAAGTCCGGCGATAAAAGCCGCCACGTGAACTGAACATAAAAACGCTTCCGTCTTATAAAAGCCGGAGGCGTTTTTGCTTTCAGGAGGCTGGTTTATTTGCTCGACATTGACATTTCCGCCCACTTCCTCCATATAGCCGCCATGAGCACCGATGGTGCCCGTGGGTTTCGCTCGCGTGAAGCGCTTAAGACTTAAGCCCGGCAAACCCCCATCTCATATTTACTCAGACGCATTGTTTCACGCGGAGCGTCTCTTCGCTTCCGCATTATGGGCCCGGATTATCATCCGGCTGGCCCGTCGTGCTTATGAAAGTTTACACTTTGACCAATTTTACCGATCTCGGCCTCATCCCCCCGCTTCTGAAAGCACTCACGGCCGAAGGTTATGAAACACCCACCCCCATCCAGGTTCAGGCCATTCCGCATGTGCTCCAGGGCCGTGATCTCTGTGGCATTGCCCAGACTGGAACCGGCAAGACGGCTGCGTTCTCACTGCCGTTGCTGCAAAAGATTTCTGGTGATTTCAAGCATTGGAATCCCAAGCATTGCCGCGCGCTGGTGCTTTCTCCGACCCGCGAATTGGCGATCCAGATTGCCGAGAGCATCAAGGTTTACGGCCAGTTTCTGAAACTGTCCTCCGCCGTGATTTTCGGCGGTGTGCCGGTGCCGCGTCATGAAAAGATGGTAGCGCGCGGTCTTGATATCCTTGTTGCAACGCCAGGCCGTCTGCTCGATCTCATCGACCGTCGTGCGCTCAACCTCAGCGAAGTTGAATATCTGGTGCTGGATGAGGCCGATCAGATGCTTGATCTTGGCTTCATTCATGCGCTGCGCCGCATCGTGACCATGCTGCCGAAGCAGCGCCAGACCCTGTTTTTCTCCGCCACAATGCCGAAAACCATTGCGACCTTGGCCGCGCAGTTCCTGCGTGATCCGGTTGAGGTTTCGGTGACGCCGGTGGCCACCACCGCAGAGCGCGTTGAGCAGCAGGTGATCTTCGTCGCACAGCAGCACAAACAGGCTTTGCTTGAGAAGGTTCTCAATACCAATGCCATAGAGCGCACCCTGATCTTTACGCGCACCAAGCATGGTGCCGATCGTGTGGTGAAGCAGCTTGACCGTGCCAATATCAAAGCCTCGGCCATTCATGGCAATAAGTCCCAGCCGCAACGCGAACGGGCGCTCAATGCTTTCCGCTCTGGTGAAAACCCGATTCTCGTGGCAACCGATATCGCTGCGCGCGGCATCGACGTCGATGGCGTCTCGCATGTTATCAATTTCGACCTGCCCAACGTGCCGGAATCCTACGTCCACCGCATTGGCCGCACTGCGCGTGCCGGCGCGGAAGGATTGGCGATCTCGTTCTGTAACAGCGAAGAGCGCGCCTATCTGCGGGACATCGAAAAGCTGATCCGTCAGAAGGTGTGGGTGGTTGCAACGCCGGAAGGCCTGACCACCACGGAACTGCCTGCAGGCGACCGCGAAGAACGCCGTGGCCCGCCGCGCAATGGTCGTGGCGCGCCCGGTCCCGCCAAGAGCGGTCAGCGCAAGCCCTCGCAGGGCAAGCCAGGTGGCTCGTCGTCGCAACGGCAGGAAAGCCGTAATGGTGCCCCGTCGGGACGTCCCGCTGGTAAGCGCCCCGGTGGCGAGCAGCAGGGTAGGCCGCAGAAAAGTGGCAACCGTCCGCGCAGCGGTGGTGGCAGTAACCGCCAACCGCAAGCCGCGCGCGGCTAAGGTTTGAAATCATCGGGGAGGGCATAAAGCTCTCCCCTTTTTTTATGATTTTTGGCGGACCCACTCGACGGCTTCGCCATTGCCGTTCGCCCTTGCGGCTTCACGCAGCATGGGCAATACATCTTCCGCCCGCTTGGCAACCACATAGCTCAGGTCGAGATTAGGGCGAATAAAACCCTGGTCGCGCATATGCTCGTAGAGTTTGAGCAGTGGCTGCCAGAACCCATTGATGGACAACATCAAAATTGGCTTTTTGTGCCGTCCGAGCTGGGCCCAGGTCATCATTTCCACCAGCTCTTCCAGCGTACCAATGCCGCCCGGCATGGCAACGAAAGCATCGGCTTTCTCGAACATCTGGCGCTTGCGGGTGTGCATATCCGGCACCACGATGGCCTCTTGCGCGCCTTCATACATCTGTTCCATGTCACGCAGGAAATCGGGGATGATGCCGGTGACTTCGCCGCCATGGGCGACGACAGATTGGGCGATTTCTCCCATCAGCCCGAGCTTTCCCCCACCATAAACCAGCCGGATGTGCTCATCAGCCATGATACGGCCAAGATTCTGGGCTGCTTCGGTGAAAGCGGAATCGCGGCCCGGTGATGCGCCGCAATAGACGCAGATGGAGTTGATGGTGTTCATTGATTCCAACGGAGTGAGGGGTTTCATGGCAGGCGCGAAAATCGTGCGTTGTCGAGTATAGCCTCTAGCTTTCGCACGAATAAACCGCTTTAACGTGACACATTAGAATTATACCCAGAAGGAACCGGGGATGGTGTGGTGGCAAGGCAATGGCATCCGTGCGCGCATGGCCGCGACCGCCATTGTTGCGGTTGCTGTCATGGTAAGCGTGTTGTTCTGTGAAAAAAGCTTGGCCGAGGACACGGTGCAACAAGCTGCCCCTGTGCCTCACGTCGAAAGCAAACCCGGCGAAAAGCCTGAAAAACCAACTACAAACACTCCATTGCCCACCAAGGTTGAGGATAAAGCCGCAGTAACGCCCAAGCCAGATATCCCCGTTGTGCAGCCCCCGCTGACCGCAGTTGACCCTCAGGATGCTGAATTGCAGCCGGTTGAGGAAGCAATACAGGTTGAAAAGAACGACACTACTTCCAAGGCTGTTTATCCGAGCTTTGATCATGTCCGCATCGAACCCAATGGGGAAAATGTCTTCGCTGGGCGCGTGGCTGCAGGCGCAACCGTTGAGATGATGCGCAATGGTGAGGTTTACGCGCGCGCTGTCGCCGATACCTCGGGCTTGTTCGCGCTTTCTGCACCGCCGCTGCCGGTCGGATCCAGCAAGATTTATCTGCAATCCATCGCCCCGGATGGGACACGGGAGCACTCGCGCGAAAGCGTGCGGGTGCGGATCAGCCGCGATAATACGCGGCGTCCCCTGGTGGCGCTGACGTCACCTGATAAGCCAATGGTGGTTCTTTCCAATCCCGAAAGTCCCGAGAGCCCGAGCCCGGCTTCCTCCGGAAAGACGCCGGGGCAGGCCGTTGCGCGCCCAACCGTACAAATCGTTTCCGTCGAACCGCGGGAAAATGGACGGTTGTTTGTTTCCGGGCTTGCCGCACCGGGCGCGGCCATCAAACTTTATCTGAATGGTGCCATGGTGGCACCGGGTGGGGCCGATGGCGAGGGGCGCTTATCGTTCATTATTGCGCGCGGCATGGTGGCAGGACGCTATCTGGTGCGCCTTGATGATGTTGACCCTGTCTCCGGCCAGGTGAAATCCAAGGCGGAGGTCAATGTCACCATACCTGATCTCTCTGCCTACCACGCGGGTGCGGGCGATAACGGTGCGCCTGGGGCCGCGGACAGGCCTTCCAGAGGGCAACGCAAAGTGACCGTTGCCCGTGGTGACAGCCTGTGGAGCCTCTACCAACGATATTACGGCTCCGGATACCACTATCCGACAGTGTATGACGCCAATATGCGCATCTTGAAAAACCGAGATACGATTTACCCCGGCCAGGTTCTGTACCTGAAGGCACAGAAGCGCAAATGAGCGGTTCGTGCGTTGCGGCATAGCCCGTGCACGACAAACGGCTTAGAGGCAGCTTATAAAATCATTCCAATCAACATTCTGGTTCTTTCCCTAAAAGGTCGTCTCGCTATCATGTCAGCCACTCCCAATCCCGCGTCCAATCAAAATAAGGAGCGCGAGGGCTTCATTGAAACGCTTGGCAAGCTGCGGCCTTACCTGTGGCCGGACAACCGGCGTGATTTGCAACTGAGAATCTATCTCGCATTCGTCATCATGATTGCCAGTAAACTCGCAACCATGCTGACCCCCTTTGCCTTCAAATGGGCGACCGATTCCCTCGTGGTTGTTGCACGCGCGCCCGACGCCGCTGCCGCATTGGTGAGCCCCGATGCGTCATGGTTGTGGAAGGCCCCGGTGCTGCTCACCATAGTCTATGGGCTATCACGCATTCTCATGGCGATGCTGACGCAGATGCGCGATGCGGTTTTTGCGAAAGTTGCCATGCACGCGGTGCGTAGCCTTGCGCTCGAGACCTTTGAACACATCCATCAGTTGTCGCTGCGCTTCCATCTCGAACGGCGCATGGGCGGCTTGACCCGCATTCTCGAACGGGGGCGTCGTGGGATTGAAGATCTGTCTCGTCTTGTTGTTTCGACACTCATCCCGACGATTGTGGAATTTGTTCTGGTGCTGGGTATTCTCGCCTGGGAATTTAACTGGCTCTACTCATTGACAGTTCTTCTGATGGTCATTGTTTATCTCGGTTACACCTACCGGGCGACCAACTGGCGGATGGATATTCGCCGGCGCATGAATGAATCCGATGTGGACGCCAACACCAAGGCGGTGGATTCGCTCATCAATTACGAAACGGTCAAGTATTTCAGCGCCGAGCAGCGCGAGGCCGCGCGTTATGACACCGCCATGGTGCGCTACGAGCAGGCATCGGTTGAGACCTACACCTCGCTTGCGCTCCTCAATGCCGGGCAGGCGTTTATTTTTTCCGTTGGTATGACCATCATCATGATCTTGTCGGTGCTCGACATCATGGCGGGGCGTGCATCAATCGGCAGCTTCGTTCTGGTCAACGCCATGATGGTGCAGCTTTATATGCCGCTGAACTTCATGGGGATGCTTTACCGCGATATCAAACAGGCGCTCACCGATATCGAAGATATGTTCCAACTCATCGGCCGCAACCCTGAAATTCAGGATGTGCCGGATGCGAAGCCGCTGGATATCAAGCAGGCCGTGGTGCGCTTCGAGAACATCCATTTTGCCTATACCCTCGATCGCCCGATTTTACGCGGTGTTTCCTTCGATATTCCCGCAGGCAAGACGGTGGCCATCGTCGGCCCCTCGGGCGCGGGGAAATCAACGCTGTCCCGGCTATTGTTTCGCTTCTATGAGCCGCAGCAGGGCAGCATTCTCATTGACGGGCAAAATATAGCTTCGGTGCAGCAGGGCAGCTTGCGCCGCGCCATCGGCATGGTGCCGCAAGATACTGTGCTGTTCAACGACACCATTGGCTACAACATCCAATATGGTCGCTGGGATGCCTCCGACGAAGACGTTGCGGAAGCGGCTCGGCTTGCCCAAATTGACACCTTCATCGCCTCCCTGCCGGAGGGTTATAAAACCCAGGTTGGCGAGCGCGGGCTGAAACTGTCGGGCGGTGAGAAGCAACGCGTTGCCATTGCCCGCACCATTCTGAAAAGCCCACCGATTCTGGTGCTGGATGAAGCAACCTCTGCGCTCGATAGTTTCACCGAGCGGGAAATCCAGGATGCACTCGATCGGGTATCGCGCGGCCGTACAACGCTGGTGATCGCCCATCGGCTCTCCACCGTGGTGGGCGCAGACGAGATCATCGTGCTCGACAAGGGGCTGATCGCTGAACGCGGATCACATTACGATCTGCTGGATAAGAAGGGCATCTACGCCGCCATGTGGAACCGTCAGCGCGAAGCGGATGCGGCCCGCGAGACCTTGAAACGCGCCGAGGAAGAGGAAGGGGCTTCCTTCCGGCAGACGCTCGAAGGTTGACGTTCGCCGCAAGGCCTGCCACATCAGTTGGTCCCGGAATGCGTTTCCGGACTGAATTCATTTTGTTAGGGACGGAACGATATGTTTGACTCCATTCGGGGCGCGCTGGTGCCGATACATAAAGAAGGCTACCCCTTCATTCTGATCGCGCTGGTGCTGACATTGCTGCTCGGCTGGGTGTGGTCGCCGCTTGGGTGGATCGGGACGATCCTCACCCTTTGGGTCTGCTATTTCTTTCGTGATCCGCAGCGCGTGACGCCGCAAGCCGAAGGGCTGGTGATTTCACCGGCTGACGGACGCGTGTCGCTGATCACCACCGCGCTGCCCCCGGCTGAGTTGAACCTTCCGGCTGAGCCGATGACCCGCATCTCGGTGTTCATGAACGTGTTCAACTGCCACGTGAACCGCGCCCCCATTGCCGGAAACATCCGCCAGATCGTCTATACGCCTGGCCTGTTTCTCAATGCCGAGCTCGACAAGGCCAGCGACGACAACGAGCGTAATGCGCTTGTTATCGAAGGCAAGATTGCTACCATTGGCGTGGTGCAGATTGCCGGGCTTGTGGCCCGCCGCATTGTCAGTTTCGTCAAGGAAGGCAACAATCTCGACCAGGGTGAGCGCTTCGGCCTGATCCGTTTTGGCTCGCGGCTTGATGTCTATGTGCCGACCACGGCGACCGTCCTTGTCGGCCTTGAGCAGACGGCCGTTGCCGGTGAAACTGTGTTGGCGGACCTGACCGGAGCGCAGCCGCGCCGGGAGTACCAGACCGATTGAGGCTGACAATGCCTTTCTGCGGTAGTAAGAATACTTTCTTTTTCGAAGCGAGCGTTCATGCCTGATCTGTTTCCGCCCTTCGTGCCCGACCGTGATGAACCGAAAAAACGGTTGTTCCGCCCCATTTCCATTCGCGTGGTGGTGCCAAACATCATCACGCTCATGGCGCTTTGTCTCGGTCTCACCGCCATTCGCTTTGCCTATGACGAGCGTTGGTCTTGGGCTGTCTACTCCATTCTCGGGGCGGCGGTTCTGGACGGGCTCGATGGCCGCGTGGCGCGTTTCCTCAAGGGAACGAGCCGTTTCGGTGCGGAGCTCGACTCGCTGGCCGATTTCGTGAGCTTTGGCGTTGCTCCGGCGTTGTTGCTCTATTCGTTTAGTCTCAACCAGTTGAAGTCCATCGGCTGGCTGGTAGCGTTGATTTTCGCGATGTCGATGGCGCTGCGGTTGGCGCGCTTCAACGCCATGATTGATGATCCGACCCGTCCCGAGTGGCAGAAAAACTATTTCACCGGTGTTCCAGCCCCGGCGGGTGCCTTGCTGGTGATGCTGCCGGTCTATCTCTACTTTTGCGCGCGCCAGGTTTTTGGTGTGGGCCCCGGCTCGGCCAGTTCGCTGTTCAATGAGCAGGCGAGCGCTGTTGTCATTATTCTTTACACATTGGTGATCGCCTTTCTCACCATCTGCACCCTGCCGATCTACTCCGGCAAGAATATCGGCTTGCGGATGCCGCGCGCCTGGGTGCTGCCGCTGTTTTTCGTGCTGGTGGTCGGCGTCGCGCTGATTTTGAGCTTCCCCTTTCCCATGCTGGCGCTGATCGTGATCGGCTATCTCGCCTCCATCCCGGTCGGTGTGGCCAAGTATCGCCAGATTGAGCGCGCCGAGGCAGCCCGCGCGCCTGCCGATGGCCCAGAGAGCGAAGGGGCGCTTGATGTCTGATACGCAACGCCCCATGCTCGTGCTCGCATCGGCCTCGCCCCGCAGGCTCGCGCTCTTGCAACAGATCGGTATCGAGCCCGATAGCTTGCAGCCCGCCGATCTCGATGAGGAGCCAGGCAAACGCGAAACGCCGCGCGAATTAGCCGCACGTCTCGCCCATGCCAAGGCCGTGGCCGCATCCACACTCGTCCACGCCCGCGAAACCGGGCGGGAGGCGCTGGTGCTGTCGGCTGACACGGTGGTGGCGGTTGGTCGGCGAATCCTGCCGAAAGCCGAAATGATTGAGGAAGCCGACGCGTGCCTGCGCCTGCTTTCAGGGCGCACCCATCGCGTTTATACTGGTCTGTGCCTTGTGAACAGCAGCGGGAAAATCCGCAAGCGGCTGGTGGAGACGCGTGTGCGTTTCAAGCGTCTGTCGAAGATTGAGCTGGAATGCTATCTCGAAAGCGGCGAATGGCGGGGCAAAGCGGGTGGTTATGCCATTCAGGGCTTGGCCGGTAGTTTCGTCATCAGCTTGACCGGCTCTTATTCGTCCGTGGTTGGCCTGCCTCTGCGGGAGACGGCTGCTCTGCTGGAAGGTGAGGGCTACCCCGTCCATGACGGCTGGGCTGCCCGCTTGTGAGACACACCACATGACAGAGCATTCAAAAATCGAAGCCGTACAGGTGACAAACGACGCCGAAGGTCAGCAACTGCAGTGCGCTGGCTGCAAAAAGCTTGCATCGCCCCAGCACAAACCGTTTTGCTCCAAGCGCTGCGCCGATGTTGATCTGCATCGCTGGCTGAGCGGCAGCTACGCGATACCCGTGCCGCCCGGTGAAGAGGAAAGCACTGGGATGGATGACGACGAGGGTCTTAGCTAACGTCTTTTAAATCGCTTCGGCTAATTGTGGTTTGCTGCGGCGTGTGTTGCCGATGAGCAGTGCCAGCATCGCCGCGCCGATGCACAGCATTCCCGCCGAGAAAAAGGCTGCGTGGTAATCGCCAAGCTCGGTGCGCGCCAGCCCCGCAAGCCATGCGGCAAAGGCGGCGCCAATCTGGTGGGACGCCAAAATCCAGCCAAACATCACCGGAGCATCCGCCTCGCCGAAGGCTTTTGTCGTGAGGCTGACTGTCGGTGGCACGGTTGCGATCCAGTCAAGCCCGTAGAAAGCACCGAACAGGAACAAGCCGTAAACCCCATAATCGAAAGCATAGGGCACGAACATCAACGACAGACCGCGCAACCCATAGAACCACGCGAGTAGCACCCGGCTGTCAACGCGGTCAATCAGCCAGCCGGCGCCGGTGGTGCCGACCATATTGAAAACGCCCATCCAGGCCAACATTCCTGCTGCCGCCACTTCGGGGATACTGTGGTCGGAGCACAAGGCAATCATATGGGTGCCAACCAGCCCATTGGCGGAGGCGCCACAGATGAAAAATGTGCCCGACAGCAGCCAGAAGTCACGGGATTTCATTCCCTTGCCAAGTGCCATGATGGCGCGGCGGGCGGGGTTGATGGTGCTGGCCGGTTCCCTATGGACAATGTCGTCGCCGTAACGCGGCAGGTTCATGTCCGAGGGTCGGTCGCGCATCAACCACACCACGAATGGCACCAGCATAAGGGTTGCCACTGCCACGGTGTAGGAAATGGCGCGCCAGCCATACGCCCCGGAGAGGCTCGCCAGAACCGGCAGAAAAATCAATTGCCCGGCAGCGCCGCTCGCCGTGAGTAATCCGAGCACCAGGCCGCGATGCCTCACAAACCACCGCCCTGCAATCATCGCGCCCAGCACCATCGCCACCATGCCGGTGCCCGAGCCGATAATGACGCCCCACAACAGCATCATCTGCCAGGGTGCCGTCATCAACGACGTTATTGCAGCCGTTGCCGATAGCACCAGAAGCGTTGCGGTAATTGACCGCTTGAGCCCGAAGCGTTCGATGATCGCCACCGCAAAGGGGCCGACCATGCCATAGAGGAATATGTTGATGGCAATCGCCGCGCTGATCGTGGCGTTGGACCAGCCAAACTCCCGCTGCAATGGCAGAATCAGAACGCTCGGCGTGGCGCGCACACCCGCGCCAACCAGCAACACGAAGAACGTGACGCCCGCAACGACCCATGCGTAATGGAGCTTTTTCATCGGATGTGTCCTGAGCGGCACTGGGCCGCCCGTCATGTGTTTGAATGCGTGACGACTATAACATATGGGCCGGAAATCCATAACGGCAGTATCTCAGCCTGTGCCCGCGTGAATTTGAATGCGGAACGCGTTTCGTCCGTGCTGACACACACATCGATGAAATCGCTCTGATCTGGGTGCTAATCCCTCATTTTGCATGGTTTTCAGCTTTCGCTCCCCATGCTAAGAAAGAGCCCCGCTTTTTGGGAACGCCGTGACAAGTGGGCTTCGATGCCCGGACCGGGGATTTCATGCACCGTTACGCCCATGTCGATTCCATGCGTGCGCTGGCCGCCATACTGGTGGTAATTACCCATGCTTCGGAATATGGCCATTTCGCCATACCGGGCGCGCGGGTGAGCGGAGACTGGGCCTATTGGTGGTCCTATTGGCTTGATTTCGGACGGATCGGCGTGGTGCTATTTTTCGGCATCAGCGGGTTCGTGATCCCGTCGAGCCTGAAGCCGGGCCAGCATCCGCTGTCGTTCTGGGTGAAGCGGTTCTTCCGGTTGTACCCGCTGTTCTGGTTTTCGATTGTCGCGGCGCTGGCCATACAATGGTGGTTGCCGGGCAGGGCGTTTCCCATCCGGGATATTTTTGCCAATGTCACCATGGTGCCTGAAGCCTTTGGTGCGGAATATGTGCAGGCGGTTTACTGGACGCTGAGCGTGGAACTGGTGTTCTATGGGCTGTGCTATGTGCTGTTCCTGCGAAAAATCCATGAAAATGCGAGAATTTTGACAGTTCTTGCTGCCGCTCTCGCCATTCTCTTCTTTCTCTACCAGAATGCCAATGTCGGCCCCCTGACGGGTGTACGCAGCTTCTTCCCGCGTCTTCAGGGTGAGTTCCTTGGCCCGACGCTGGGGCATCTTTCAATCATGCTGCTTGGCGCGCTGTGCCGGGTCTATTATCAGAAGCCCGACCGAAAGCTGGTTTATGCCATTACAGGGCTGTCGCTATTCTGGCTTGTCCTCTATCCGGTGTGTGGCCTTGTTGTTTTGCAAACGGCGCAAAAGACCGACGAGATCGTGCGCCTGTTCTTTCCCTATCCCATCGCTGTCGCGCTGTTCCTGATTTTCCTGTTCGGCGTGAAAGTCCGGCTTCCATTCACAGTGTGGCTCGGGCAGGTGAGCTACTCGCTTTATTTGCTCCACGACGTCATGGTTTACGCCGTGGGTTATTTGCGTGAAAAGCTCATACCCGGCTTTGTGCCCGGCGTGCTGAGCTACATCATTTTCTGCACCCTCGTTGCCATCGCCGCAGCGGCTTTAAGCTATCGCTTCGTGGAAAAGCCGACGCATGAACTCGGCCTAAAGCTCGCCCGATACCTTGATGCGCGCAGAAAGCTCGCCGCAAGCGCGTGAGGCGCAGCGGTTATTCTTTGATTCGTCTTCATGAAGGTTTGAGCCGTGCGCAAGAAAAGCGGCAAAGCGCTTGTTTCAAAACGGCTTAATCTGTTGAAAAATAATGGTGCCCAGGGACGGAGTCGAACCGCCGACACTGCGATTTTCAGTCGCATGCTCTACCAACTGAGCTACCTGGGCATCAGGCGCGGCGTGTGTGCCGAGCAGTTGGAGCCGGTTGTATAGTCAGGTCTGGCGTGGCTGTCCAGCCGGGGCGATGTGATTTTTGTAAAACTTTTGGAAAACCTGCTGCGTGCGTGCACGGTTATGCTGCTAAACCCTGCTTTTTAGGGGCGTCGGGCTCATGTGACTGCGTATGATGTGACATGATGCCCAACGGTATAGGCAAGCCCCTGATTTGCCATAGGCAGCTTCCATGATGCTGGAAGGGGTGTTTCGTGTCATTGTCATTTCAGCCACTAAAGGTGCCACGTTTCCGCGCCCCATGCCGTATGCAACCAATGGAGTCCGCCATGAAGACCGTCTCCTCGCGTTATCCTGCTCTCATCGGCGATATTGGCGGCACCAATGCGCGATTCGCACTGATTCCGGGAGCGGGTCAAAAGCCGCAGCATCACCAACGGTTGGCCTGTGCCGATTATCCCGACATCGTTGCGGCCATTCATACCTATCTCGCACATCTGGGCGCAACGCGACCGGTCGAGGCCGTTATTGCCATTGCCAATCCGGTGACGGGTGATGACATCCGGATGACCAACCATGTGTGGCGCTTTTCCATCGAAGAGACGCGCAAGGCGCTTGGTCTGGTGAACCTGCGCGTGATCAATGACTTTACCGCGCTCGCCCTGGCGGTGCCGCGTCTTGCGGCCCATGATCTCGTCCAGGTGGGCGGGGGCATCGGGCAGGCGCGCAGCACCATCGGCGTGATTGGGCCAGGAACCGGGCTTGGCGTTTCGGGGCTCGTGCCGGCGGGGCTCACGGCATGGCAACCGCTGGCGGGTGAGGGTGGCCACGTCAGTTTCAGCCCGACGGATGAGGACGAAGACGCGGTATTGCATCATATACGCCGCATGCACGGAAGCGTTTCAGCGGAACGGCTGATTTCCGGGCCCGGCCTAGTGCAGATTTATGAGGCGATTGTGGCGCGCGCCGGTGCGCCGACGCAAAAGCTTTTGCCTGCCGATGTTAGCCGGTTGGCGCTGACGGGGGGAGACGCACACTGCGTCAAGGCGCTCGATTTGTTTTGCGCCATGCTGGGCACCGTCAGTGGTAATCTCGCTCTGACGCTTGGTGCCACAGGCGGAGTTTATATTGGTGGCGGGGTTGTGCCGAAGATGCTCGACTTCTTCAAAGCCTCCCGCTTCCGCCAGCAGTTCGAGGCGAAGGGACGCCTCAGCGAATACATTGCCGCGATCCCCACCCATGTCATCATCGCATCCGACCCCACATTGCTCGGTGCAGCGGCACTGACCGCTCAAGAATGAGGCTCGGCGCGCAGAATGCATGGGAAATTGCTGGGAAGCCTGCCTCACTGATTAAATGTTGTGCTGGTTGCGCAAAAAAAATGCATTTATTTTAATCTCGGCGCAGCGGAGGGACTTGCGCGGCGCCCTGTGTCTTTCGAAAATGCATCATCGAACGGGCGCTTTTCGACCCGGCAATGAACATGAAGTGGGGTTCTGATATGCAAGGTTCCATGTTGGACAAGGCGCTGGTGCGCCTCGAAGAGGCTGCAAGCCATCTCAAGATCGACAGCGATGTTCTGGAAAAGCTGAAATACCCGCGCGAAACCATGAAGGCGCGCCTGTTGATCCGTATGGACGACGGCTCGCGCAAGTCGTTTCTGGCCTGGCGCTGCCGTTATGACGACACCCGTGGCCCGACCAAGGGCGGCATCCGCTATCACCCGGATGTGACCGAGGAAGAGGTTGAGACGCTGGCGTTCTGGATGATGGTGAAGTGCGCCGTCACCAATCTGCCCTATGGCGGCGGCAAGGGTGGCGTGAAGGTTGACCCGCGCAATCTTTCCCGCGGTGAGCTTGAGCGCCTGTCGCGCGCCTATGTTCAGGCTTTCGCCTCGATGATCGGCCCGGATCGCGATATTCCTGCTCCCGATGTTTATACCAATGCCATGATCATGGGCTGGATGGCCGATGAATATTCCACCATCTGCGGCAAATCGAGCCCGGCGGTCATCACCGGAAAGCCGATTGCGCTCGGCGGCTCACTGGGCCGCAACGACGCCACGGCACGCGGCGGCTTCTATCTGCTCCAGCATCTGCGCACCGATCTGCGCCTTGAGAAGGGCGGCAGCGTTGCCATTCAGGGCTTTGGCAATGCCGGTCAATATATGGCTGAGCTGATGGGCCGCGACGGCTACCGTGTGGTTGCGGTGTCCGATACGGGCGGTGCGGTCTTTTCTGAGCAAGGTCTTGATGTGGCGAAGCTGCTGGCTGCCAAAAAAGAAGGAAAGTCGGTCGTTTCGCTCGCCGGACAGGAGGGCGTTAAGGAAATCCCGGCCGACGATCTCATCGCCGTGCCATGCGACGTGCTGGTGCCCGCCGCGATGGAAAACCTCATCCACAAAGGCAACGCAGGCCGCGTCAAAACCCGCGTCGTGGTTGAATTGGCCAACGGCCCCATCACTTCCGAGGCCGATGAAATTCTCAATGCGGCTGGTGTCATCGTGCTGCCGGATATTCTGGCCAATGCCGGTGGCGTGACCGTCTCCTACTTCGAATGGGTTCAGAACCGCCAGGGCTATTACTGGACCGTCGAAGAGGTGCATGAGCGCCTGCGCCGTATCATGGAAGCCGAAGGTCGCCTGATCTGGAAGCTTGCCAAGGACAAAGGCATTGCCGTGCGCACCGCCGCTTACGTCCATGCCCTCGGCCGCCTGGCCGAAGCCATTGAGGCGCATGGTACACAATCCTTCTTCCAGGCCTAAGTCCTCCGGCATGTGAAGCAGACAAGACGCCGCTCGGGTGACATCCCGGGCGGCGTTGTTGTATGGATTGCCTCGGTATAATAAATGGACGTTGCTTTGCTCCGCCTATCCGGTGTTCAGGGGCAAATCTTGGGGGGGGACGGTATGAGAAAAATATCCATTTTGGGCGCAGGGCTGATTGCTGCATTTCTCGCACTGGTTCCGGTTCAAGCCCAAACCCTTGAGGAAAAAATCAAAAACGACGATGTCCTTGTCATTCCAAAAGGCGATCCCGCCATGGCCGATGCCGTTCGGCGTGCGCAAGGGTCTCTAACCGATTTCTTGAAAATTCTGGCAAACCCGCCGCCTTCTACGAGCTATATATCGGTGAAGATCGGGATCCAGGACAAGGGTAGTTCCAACACCGAATTCGTCTGGAAAGGCGATTTGCGCCTGAGCGGCGAAACCTTCAGTGGTACCATCGACAATCGACCAAACTGGGTGAAATCCTACCATCAGGGAGACACCATTCAGTTCGAAAGGTCCGATATCATTGATTGGACCTATTTTGACGGTCAGCGCATGAGAGGGCATTACACGAGTTGCGTGTTGTTCAAGCGCGAGAAAAGCGCTGAAGCCGCAAAGGTTATCAAGCAGCTGAAACTCGATTGTGACTGGGTGGGGAAGTGACGCTTATGTGATGGTCGCCCGGTTCCGCACCATGTGCACGTTGTTGAACCGGACGATATGACACGCGGGTGTATGTCTTCGGCATTAACGGCGCCTCGGAGCGGAAAGGTTGTGTCTCAGCCGATATACTTCTTCAAAAACGCCAGCGTGCGTTCCCAGGCGAGATCTGCGGCGGGCTTGTTGTAGCGTGATGGCGTGGTGTCGTTGTTGAAGGCATGGTTGACGCCTTCATAAATGTGCAATTCGTAGGTTTTTCCGTTGGCTTTCAGCGCCGCTTCATAGGCTGGGATACCGGCATTGACCCGCTCATCGAGCCCGGCATAGTGCAGCAACAATGGCGCTTTGATTGGCGCGACTTTGTCGGCGGGCTACTGCATTCCGTAATAGGCGATGCCCGCGTCAAGCGTTGACTCGGCGACCGCAAGGGCATTCACCCAACCACCGCCCCAACAGAAGCCGACGACTGCGACCTTGCCGGTACTGTCCGGGTGATTTTTGAGAACGGAAAGAGCTGCTTGAGCACCGGTGAGCACCTTTTGCGGTTCCAGGGTGGCGATCATATCGCGCGCCTTGTCTTCATCATCCGGCGTGCCGCCAAGCGGGCTAAGAAAGTCGATACCCAGGGCAAGATAGCCCGCTTTGGCGAAGCGGCGCGTCACATCCTTGAGGTGGGGATTAAGGCCACGGTTTTCATGGATGATGATGACCGCCGGGTACTTCCCCGCTTTTGCGGGCTGCGCGAGATATCCGGTGAGCGGACCGCTTTGCGGAATGGCCGCATTGCCCGGTGTGATCGTCAGGGTTGATGTTTTAATGGCGGGGTCGGTTTCGGCAACGGTTTCCGCCCTGGCATAATCGTTCTTGAGCAGCGGGAGGAGGGCAGTGGCAGCGGCTGCGCTGCCGGTGATGAGTGCCGCCCGATCAAGGAAGGCGCGTCGGTCGATCTGGCCGTGGGTGAATTTGTCGTAAAGATCGATTATTTTCTGGTCCATGCGGCGCTCCCTGTGGGTATCCAACGATCTGGCTTCCCAATGATAGGGCAGTGAAGCCCGTTTGCCAGAGGTTTTCGGCCACGGACCTTCTGATTTCATTAAGCTGTTTCGCCATAAGATTGCCGTTCTTGCGCGCGATGGCTCGCAAACTTGGCTTGATTTAAAAAAGGACTCCATGGTGGCTGGCGATAACAATACCCCGCTTAATGCGAGCAATTACGCGCAGATGCACTCCCGTTCCTATGAACTGGCTTCGCTCGATACCGAGTTCATTTTGAGCGATGAGATGCGCGGCATGCGCTTTATGCTGGAATACGCCAAATCGGAAAGCATCCTGCGCCATTGGGGCATTCGTTCAACCGTGGTGGTGTTCGGCTCGGCCCGCATCCGTGAAGATGGCCCGGAACGCTCGCGCAACTGGTACGCACAGGCGCGTGAATTTGGGCGTATTGTTTCGGAGCGCGGCGGCGCACTCACCTCAAATGGCGGTATGCGCGACAACGTTATTGCCACGGGCGGTGGTCCGGGCGCCATGGAAGCGGCCAATCGTGGGGCGCGGGACGCGGGCGCGCCGAACATCGGCTTCAATATAACATTGCCGCACGAACAGGTGCCGAACCCGTATTCGACCCCGGATCTCACATTCCGCTTCCACTACTTCGCCATGCGCAAGATGCACCTGGCCATGCGCGCCAATGCGTTGGTGGTGTTCCCCGGTGGTTTCGGCACCTTTGATGAAATGTTCGAAATTCTGACGCTGGTCCAGACCGGAAAAATGCGCCGTATGCCCATTATCCTGTTCGATAAGGATTACTGGACCCACGTCATCAATCTGCCCTACCTCGCAGAATGTGGCATGATCCACGAAAACGATCTGCAACTGTTTGGCTATGCCAACAGCGCCGAGGAAGCGTGGGATGGTCTGGTGGCTCGGGGAATTCCGTTTCCGGCTTCTGACGAGTAGTAGACTGCTATCTGCTCACGGGCGCGTAGCCTCGCAAAAACACCCGGATGGCTGAGGATATCGTCGCCTTGACGGTTTTGTCATCCGGGGCTTCCTTGACTGCGTTGAACAGCAGTGGTGTGACCAGTGGACCCTTGACCATTTCGAGGAACTGCGTTGCCGCAAGGGTCGTATCCGCGATATCGAGCAGAGCGGTTTTCACGCAATGATCGAGATAGGTGGCCAGGCGGTCCCGCGGGCGGCATGGGCCACGTTTGAAAAATTGCTCCCCCATCTCCGGCATGTGTTCGACAATACCAATCACCGCCCGCATGGCGGAAATCTTGTTGGGGTTGGTCAATAAAGTGGCAACCGCCGTGCCGATGCGCGTCAATACCGTTTCGATATCGGTACTTTCGGGGTCGAAATCGAACACGGTTTCGAGATAAGAGAAGCATTCCTCGCCGACAATGGCGGCGAACAGGCGTTCCTTGTTGGAAAAGTAAACGTAGAGCGTCCCCTTCGATACACCTGCCTCCCGCGCGATGTCGTTCATGCTGGCCCCGTCGAAGCCGTTAGCCAGGAATATTTTCCGCGCGCCATCAACAATCTGACGCCGTTTGGCAGTGTCCATGGCGGGGTCGAGAACCGCAGGTAAGGGCATATCCAGAGCTCCGTGAGTGTCGCGCGGCGACCGCGATCAATCCTTCCGATGTGCCCTGTGGCACCTTTGATATTGAACCGAACGGTTCGGTATGACTTGCCGTTGCGTAAGCCATGGGGGTGTGATAGTCAACACGCCGCTGACCGAACCGTTTGGTTCGATTTTTAAATTTTAGATTTCCAAGAGAGACAATAATGGACGCGACAGTGAAGGAGCCGGTGTCAAAAACCGGCACGAGCATTTCTGCTTTCCAGACAGGTGAAGCGGATGGTGCGTCCAAGGCGCGTGGCCCCGCAGCACCTGCCGGTCGTCAGGATAAGCCGGAGGGGCAGGAACCCTTGTCCCAACAAACACCACCCGCTGGAAAAAAGTCTCTCAAGGATGCGGTGACAGGCCTGCTGACTGCGCAAACCCGCCGCGCCCGCATCATTCTCGGAGTAGTGGCGGTCGCATTCCTGGCGATCTGTTTCTATGGGTTTCAATGGTTGATCGTCGGACGCTTCGTGGTTGAAACCGATGACGCCTATGTGCAGGCCGATGTTTCGACGCTGGGTGTCAAAGTTGCTGGCTATATTGCCGAGGTGCCGGTGAAGAACGGCGACAGCGTCAAGGCAGGCGACGTGGTGGTGCGTCTCGATGATACCGATTACCGCACGGCGCTTGATGCGGCAAAGGCCCGCCGTGCCACGCAAACCGCTGCCATTGAACGCATCACACGGCAGATCGGCGCGCAACACGCGGCGGTGGATAGTGCCCGCGCCGGTGTTGCGTCTGCGCAGGCGGATGTGGTGCGCACCCTGGCGTCGTTTGATCGTGCCCAGGCGTTGTCGGAACGCGAATATGGTTCCAAAGCAAACCTTGATCAGGCGATTTCCGACCGGGATCGCGCTGCGGCGGCGCTGGTTAATGCCCGGGCGTCTGTCGCAGCTGCCGACGCTAATCTGTCGGTGGCGGTGGCCCAGCAATCCGAGGCGGAGCAAACCGCGAAGGAGCTTGATGTGGCTGTCACCAAGGCGCAGAATGATCTCGATGCTACCCTGATCCGCGCCCCCACCGACGGTATTGTCGGGAACCGCGCCGCGCAGCCTGGCCAATATGCCGCCCCCGGTACGCGGCTGATGGCGCTGGTGCCGCTGAAAAGCATCTATATTTCCGCAAATTTTAAGGAAACCCAGCTTGCCACGCTGAGCCCCGGCCAGAAAGCCACTGTCCATGTCGATTCCATCAATGGCGAATCTTTTGAGGGTGTGGTTGGCAAAACTTCGCCCGCGTCAGGCGCAGTTTTCAGCCTGTTGCCCCCTGAGAATGCGACCGGAAACTTCACCAAGATCATCCAGCGCGTTCCGGTGAGGATCGAGGTTCCCGCCGAGATTGCCTTGGGTGGCAAGCTGCTGCCGGGGCTGTCGGTAATCGTCAAGGTCGATACGCGCACTTCCGCAACGAAGTGACCCGAAAATCCATTCAAGCGCTGCCATTCTGAAGTGGCAGCGGAGAACCTTCATGGCGAACGCGGCAAGCATTTCCGCACCGGCAAATCCCGCAGCCGATGAGCGGATCGACATCAGGAAACTCATCGCCTTCATGGCGATGGTGTTCGGCATGTTCATGGCGATCCTTGACATTCAGGTTGTCTCGGCATCACTACCGCAGATTCAAGCGGGCCTGGGTTCGTCGGCGGATGAAATCTCGTGGGTGCAGACGGCCTACCTCATTGCCGAAGTCATCATGATCCCCCTTTCGGGGTTCCTGTCGCGAATGTTGTCCACCCGATACATCTTCGTGATTTCGGCAGCGGGGTTCACCATCATGAGCTTCCTGTGCGGCACGGCGACCTCAATCAATCAGATGATCGTCTACCGCGCGCTGCAGGGGTTCATTGGCGGCGGTATGATCCCGACGGTGTTTGCCACCGCCTTCACCATCTTCCCACGTTCCAAACAGCCCATCATCTCTCCGATGATCGGGCTGGTGGCGACGCTAGCCCCAACCATCGGCCCGACGATTGGTGGGGTGTTGACCGACTGGCTGTCGTGGCATTGGCTGTTTTTCATCAATGTGGTTCCGGGCATTGCCGTCTCCATCATCACCTATTTCATGGTCGATTTTGATGAGCCGGATTTCTCGCTACTCAAAAACTTCGACTGGACCGGCCTTCTTTCCATGGCGGTTTTCCTCGGTGCGCTCGAATACGCGCTAGAGGAGGGGCCGAACCATGACTGGTTGAACGACCACGCCGTGCTCGTGATGAGCATCGCCGCTGTTATCTCCGGCGTCGTGTTCTTCTGGCGGGTGCTGACCGCAAAACAGCCGATTGTGGATCTCTATGCGTTCGGGGATGGCAACTTCGCATCCGGTTCGCTGTTCTCCTTCGTCATGGGCGTTGGGCTCTATGGTCTGACTTATCTCTTCCCGGTCTATCTTGCTGCCGTGCGTGGCTATGATTCTCGCATGATCGGCGAGACGATGTTCGTGACGGGCCTGTGCATGTTCTTCACCGCGCCCATTGCCGGAAACCTCATGCGACTGCTCGATCCGCGTGTGATGATCGTCGGCGGCTTCCTCGGCTTTGCCGCGGGAACATGGATCATGACCGGCATCACCCATGATTGGGATTTTTCCGAAATCCTCCTGCCGCAGGTCTTGCGCGGCGTGTCGCTGATGATGTGCATGGTGCCGATCAACAACATCGCACTCGGCACCCTTTCGCCCGATCGCATCAAGAACGCTTCCGGCCTGTTCAACCTCACGCGTAATCTCGGCGGTGCGCTCGGGCTTGCCATCATCAACACCGTGCTCAACAACCGGCAAGATCTGCATCTGGCGCGTCTCGGTGAGCGCGTGACCTGGAGCCGGGATGCGGTGCTTCAGGCCTATGAAAGCATGCAGGCGGGTTTCTCTTCGCTCGGCTCGGCAGCGGAGCCCATGGCGATTGCCAGTCTGACGCGGCTGATGCGGCGCGAGGCGCTGGTAATGGCCTTCTCCGATGTCTTTTTGGTGCTGACCTGTCTGTTCTCCATGCTGTGCATCGCCATTTTCTTCGTTAAGCGTCCCGCGCGCATGGGTGGCGGTGGCGGCGGGCACTAAGCTAAAACAATGGCAGGGCTGGAACCGTTTTGGCGTTCGTGCAATATCAGCGGGTGAGGGCGGCGCATCATTTGTCGCCCCATCGCAGATTTTGCCAATATACAAAGATAACGGCCCTGTGGGTGCCACAAAGCCGAGCTACGAAGCGCCACGAAAATGCTGAAAGTTCTCACCTATAATGTTCACCGCTTCGTCGGGCTTGACCGCCGGACGATGCCGGAACGGGCGGCTGGCGTCATTGCGGCGACCGGCGCGCAAGTGGTTGCACTTCAGGAAGTCAAGGCGGGCCGTCTGCATAATGGTGGCGAGAACCGTGCCGAGGCGCTGGCCGAAATGCTTGGCATGACGTTGTATTTTCAGCCGACCACGCGCATTTTTGGTGAACAGCTTGGACTAGCCATCCTGACCTCACTGCCGTCGCGGCGCATCAAGGGTGAACGCTTACCGAGCATTTCACCAAACGGTGGTATTTCCAAACGATCCGCCCTGTGGGTGGAGGTCGATCACGAGGGCCAAACGGTTCAGGTCATCAATGCCCACCTGTCGCTGCGACCCAATGAACGCCTGATGCAGGCCGAGGCGTTACTTGGCGCGGAGTGGCTGGGCTCGAAAAGCTGCCACAGTCCGGCGCTGCTGATGGGCGATTTCAATGCCGCGCCGACCTCTCGCTCCTATAAGCTGTTCTGCTCTGAGCTCAAGGATGCGCAATTGATGACCCGAGCCGGTATCGCGCGCCCGACCTTCCATTCGCGGATGCCATTGGTGCGGCTTGATCACATCTTTTTGCGGGGCGAGGGCCTGACAGTGCGCAAGGCGCGGCCCGTGCGCTCCGCCCTGACCCGCACCACTTCCGATCATCTGCCGCTCACTGCGGATATCGAGATCACCCCGGTTTCCCAAGGCTGAGCGCTGGAATTGATCCCGCTTTCAGGAAAAAACTTGCATCCATCCGCGTGCAACGGTAGCCAAGGTGCCGACGAGGCAGACGAATGTTACCGATTTCCATCTTCTTTATCACTCTGAATGAAGCTGACCGGCTTGGCGAGGCCATCCGTGCGGTGCAGCATTTGTCCGATGATATCGTCGTGGTTGATTCAGGCTCGACCGATGGCACGCAAGATATTGCCGAGAAACTCGGGGCAAGGGTCATTTTCAACAAATGGCCGGGCTATGGCCCGCAAAAGCGCTTTGCTGAAGAGCAGTGCCGCCATGGCTGGCTTCTGAATATTGATGCCGATGAGGTTGTGACCCCGGCACTTTCCCGCGAAATCGAGCAGCTTTTTGCCCATGGTGAACCAGGGATAAAGGCCTATGGCCTGCCCATCGTCGAGATATTTCCCGGTGAGGAGGAGCCACACGCGTGGGCCTATTCCCTGGCACCCGTGCGGCTTTATCATCGTGATGCCGGGCGTTATTCGCCGTCCATCGTCCATGACCGCGTCGAGCTTAATCCGGGCGTGCAAACGAAGCGGCTCAGGGGTCGTGTCCACCACCGTTCAGTGCGCTCCCTCGGCGCCCAGATCGAAAAGCTCAACCGCTATACCGAGCAGCAGGCGGTTGACCTTGAGGCGCGCGGCGTCACCATTCCAACGTGGCGCATTTTTTTCGAATTGCCTGCTGCTTTTCTCAAAGCCTATTTCGGCCGTCGCCATTTTGTGCGCGGCACCTATGGCTTCCTCACCGCGATGAACTACGCCATTGCCCGCCACATGCGCCTGGCCAAGCACTTCGAGCGCCGTCTGCTGAAAAAGGATGAGTAATCACGCCTGTGCGCTGGGGCGCTCCGAAATATCCTTGAGCCAGCGTTCGAGATGCGTCAGTTCCGATGATACCTTGAGGCGGGCAGGGCGCATGAAGTCGATGGCCACAAGCGCCGTGATATCGGCCACGCTGTAAGCATCTCCCGCCACGAAGCGATAATTCTTCAATTGCCCATTGAGGATTTCTAGCCCGGCTGCCACACGGGGCCGGTTGACGTCAGCCCATTCCGCGATTTGTGGCTTTTCCATCTCCGCCATGGCGGGGTGGCTGTGGCGGAAAACCTGCATGATGGGCAAAAACACCCCGAACTCCATCCGCCTCTGCCACATATCGACCATCACCCGCTCGGTGGACGACGCGCCAAACAGCGCTGGTTTCGGGTACAACTCCTCAAAAAAACGGCAGATGGCGAGGGATTCGGTAACAACCGTGCCATCGTCGAGCTTGAGCGCAGGCACCTGCCGAAACGGATTAATACGGGTGAACGCCGGATCGCGATGCTCGTTCTTGGCGAGATCAACGGTTTTTGTCGGAACCTCAATGCCCTTCTCAGCAAGGAAAATACGGACACGGCGGGAATTGGGTGTGACGGGGGATTGATAAAGTTTCATCGCGGCACCTTCCGTCTGGAGATGCCCAAGATTTGCACAGCGCATGGCAAATGCAAACAGCAAATGCCGCGCTCTTCACAGCCACCCGGTAATCTTCTGACAGCCCCGTTTGGCGGCTTCCTTTTCATCGAGCACATAGCGCCCTTTGCAGGCGAAGGCCGTTGGTGGCGTGCGGGCTTTTTCGAAACGGTCGTAGCCCGTCTTGAGATCGGTCCAGAAGCTGTACCACGGGCTCGTCTCTTGGGCCTTGAGGGCCTTGACCGTCATGCGAAACGGGAAGATGTGAACCGGTATTGCTTTCTGCCCCCCATTGAGCGCAGCCTCGACGATGGGGTAAATCTCGGCGATTGCGGTGTTTGTCATGGCGTAGCAGCCAACTGACGCGCAGGCGCCGTGGACCATGAGCGCCGAGCCGGTACGGCCCAACTGGGCATCAAAGGCGTTGGGATAACCGATGTTGAAAGCACGATGATAGGCCGAGTTCGGGTTTAGCTGCTTTTTCGTGACCGCATAAAACCCTTCGGGTGCTTGAGAGTCTCCGACGATTTGCTTCGGGCCAAGGGCACCTGACCAGGCGCAGATCGGGTATTTTTTGACAAACCGATAGCGGCCCTCATGGCGCGTCCACAGTTCCAGCACGTTTTCGCGTTTGAAAATGCGAATGAAGATCGGGCTGCCTTTCGCCATTTGGCTCAAGCTGAGTTCCGGCTGCGGCTCGTCCGAAATGGGCGGGCGTGGGCGGCGCGGTGGTAACGGGGCCGGAAGACCTGACAGGTCGATGGTGGGTTGCTCGGGTGGCTCGGGTGGCTCGGGTGCTGCGACCTCCGGCGTGGCTGGTGTGGAGGGAACAACTGGCACGGGTGGCGGTTCGGGCAATGCAGGCTGTGCAGTCTCCGGCTGGGCTGGCACCACCGGGGTGGGCGCAGAAGGTGCGGCGGTGCGTGCCTGCTCCTGTCGGGGTGGTTGCTCGGCAACGGTTATGCGTGGCGCGACCAATTGCGGCGGCGCGGACGAATGGGTAAAGAGCGTTATAACGCCCGTGACTGCGCATAGGATGAGAATGGCGAGAGCAAAAATGCGTTTCATGGTGCCATACGGAAAATGATCGGCGTTGTTCCGCTATAGCCGCCCTTTGGTTAAAGTGTGGCAAACAGAACGCTAAGGAAAACTAAATGACAGATGGCGTGACACAGTGTGAGCGGAGCATCGACCCCGCGATGGATGGCGAGATCGTCGGAGCCATCGACGCACGTCTTGATGCGGTACAACGGGAGCATAATGTGTGCATTCCGCTGGCAATCGAGAGTGGCAGCCGCGCCTGGGGCTTTCCGTCTCCGGATAGCGACTACGATTGCCGTTTTGTGTTCATCCGCCCTGAGCAGGAGTATCTGACGCCGTGGACCCCGCGCGATGTCATTGAGACGCCGCTTGACGCGGTTTTTGATGTCAACGGCTGGGATATCGGCAAAGCGGTGAAACTGATGGCGGGCGGCAACGCCGTCATCATGGAATGGCTGACCTCGAAGATTGTCTATCGGGTCGACGCCGCATTCAGAACAGATTTTCTGGCGCTGGCTGACCAGATCGTTGAGCGCGAAGCGTTGGCTTATCACTACATTTCGCTCGGACGTGAGATGCATAAACGGCTTGCCGCGCAGGGTGAGGACGTTCAGCAGAAGAAGATTTTTTATTCCTTGCGCCCAGCCATGGCCCTGCGTTGGCTGCGCCTGCATGAAGCGCGTGCGGTGCCGCCCATGCATTTCCCCACATTGATGGAGCACTGCGATCTGCACGCTGATCTCGCTGGCGAGATCAACGAATTGCTGGTCCGCAAAGCCGTGACCCGGGAACTTGGTACGGCACCGGTTCCGCCGTTGATTGCCGCTTTCACGCTCCAGGAATTTTCCCTTGCGGAAACGCTGTTCGCCACCCGTGGCCGCGCCCGCAGCGGTCCGCCAAACCGCGAAGCTGAAGCGTTTTTCCGCGATATCATTCGCCGCTTCGGGCCTGCCTGAAGCGGGCTCCAGGCGAGTTCCCTCGCGTGGGTCAGGGTGATATCAGTAGCGTTATAACGGCAAGCGCCGAGTCGTGCCTTGCTTCAGGAGCTTTTCATGTCCACCTCGAAACTGCCGCCGCAACACATGCTTGATGCCATTCGCGTCTGGGTTGAGACCGAAAGCCCGACTTCATCCGCCGAAGGCGTCAATGCCATGATGGATCTGGTAGAGAAGGAAGTGGCCGGGCTGCCGGTGCTGATCGAACGGTTCAGCGGGCAGGATGGGCTCGGCGATATCGTGGTGCTGCGCGCCGGGCCAGACAATGGCGAGAAGGCGGTGCTACTGCTGTCGCATCTCGACACCGTGCACCCGTTGGGCACGCTGGCCGAAGACCTGCCGTGGCAGATCGACGGCGACCGCGTCTACGGCCCCGGCATCTATGACATGAAGGCCAGTGCCTATATTGCCCTGCAAGCCTTCAAGCAGGCGATTTTCAATGGTGGATTGAAACGCCCGCTCATCCATGTTTTCACGCCCGATGAGGAAATCGGCAGTCCCATGAGCCGGGCGTTGATTGAGACGCTTGCCGAAAAATCTGCCCATGTGCTGGTGACGGAACCGTCGCGGGGACAGGGCAGAGTGGTGACATCACGCAAAGGCGTCGGCCAGTTCAACGTGATGGTGGAGGGCAAGCCATCCCACGCCGGGAGTTTCCATGAAGAGGGCGTCAGCGCCGTCAATGAAGCCGCGCGGCAAATCCTCGATATTGCCGCTATGACCGATTACACGGCAGGCGTCACCACCAATGTGGGCCTGCTTTCCGGGGGCACCGCTGCCAATGTGGTGGCGCAATATTGTGCTTTCCAGGTTGATCTGCGTGTGACGAATGTGGCCGATGGCGAGGCGTTTTCTGAAAAGTTACTGGCGCTGAAAGCCCATGACCCAAATGCCAAGGTGATGGTCGAAGGCGGCATGAACCGCCCGCCTTTTGAGCGCAGCGCAGCGGTGGCCGCGCTTTACGATGTCATCCGCGAAGTGGGAACCGAGCTTGGTCAGGATATCGGCGAGGTTGCGCGCGTTGGCGGCGGCTCGGACGGCAATTTCACGGCTGCGCTCGGCATTGCGACTGTGGATGGCCTCGGCGTTGACGGCGCAGGTATGCACACGCTCAACGAATATATCGAGCTGTCATCGCTTGAACCGCGCCGGATGCTGCTACAACGACTGCTGGAGCGGCTGGCGGGCGCGTAGGCGCGCGGTGATTTCGTCGGCGATGACAAGAATCGATGCCACCGTCAGGGCCGCAATGATGCAGACCGCCGCAAGGGGATAGTTGGGACTGGCCCGGTACTCTCGGAGATCGGCAAGAATGCCGCCCCAGCTTGGCATGGGTGGCATTACGCCCGAACCAAAAAAGTCGATCCACATCTGCGTGATTAGAGCGATGGAAAAGATCAACGCGCCCAATGTCCAATCAAGGCATGGAGTTCGCGGCGAAATAACGTGCTCAGGTGTACCTGGCGCCTGCAGCATGACAAAGATGATCGCAGGTGTCAGCGTCGCGCCGTAGGCGATTTGAGATAGAAACACTTCTCCATAAAGAGCCGACACGGCGGCAATAATCAGCCAAACGAGTAAAATAGGTGCAATCCCGCCTACCATGAGTAACCCGAGGAGGGCGCGGCTTGGCCATCGCGATGAAAGCTGGTTTTGGGGATCAATGAAGGAGAGATAGGCGAGCGCTTTGGGAAGCCACTGGAGCCATTGTGGGGCGCGGCGGAAAAGAAGGCCGAGCGGTACCCCGATCATGAAAGCACTTGCCGTTACGATTAACGCCCGTAACAGGCTCAAGCGAGAACCAGCGAGAAGGCGGAGAAGGTTGTCGCGCCCCAGTGCATCGGTGCCGAGCAAGTGTCCTAATTGAGCAGGTGCCAAAAGTCTGTTTTCTAAATCGTGCTCCAGTGCTGCCGATAGCGGGATCATGCACGCCGCGATAATCAGTCCCAGCAAAAACAGCGCCCCCAGCACTGCGCACCAAAACCGCACCTTCATTCCCGTCCCCTCAGAAAAACGCGGCCTTCACCCCGTCGATGATAAACTGCACTGCCATGCCGGCCAGCACCATGCCGAACATGCGGCTCATGACGATGTTGCCGGTGATGCCCAGAAGGCGTGAAACCTGCGGGGCGAGCCGGAAAACGATGTAACAGCACAGCGTGCCGAGTGCGAGCGCGCCGAGCAGTTCGCCCATATAGGTATAAGACCCCTTGGCCTGCCCGGCATAGAGAATGCACACCGTGATGGTGCCGGGGCCAGCGAGCAGCGGGATACCGAGCGGGAAGGCGGCAACGTTGCGGATGTGGTCCTTGGTGATGGCGGTGTCGGCGGTTTGCTGTTTGCGTTCCGTGCGCCGTTCAAACACCATCTCACAGGCAATCCAGAACAGCAGAATACCGCCCGCAATGCGAAAAGCGGGCAGGCTGATGCCGAGCGCCCGCATGGCAACCTCACCACCGAGGCAGAATAGCGCCAGCACCACAAAGGCGATGATGGTGGCGCGTTTGCTCACCGAGCGGCGCTGTTGCGCGCTCATGCCCTGCGTCAGCGACAGGAAAACCGGCGCGAGCGCAATCGGGTCGAGGGTCACAAGCAGCGTGACCAGAGCGGAGGTGAAACTATCGAAAGACATTGCCATACCAGATGGAGGGATTGGACCAATATATGGCCCATTCCCGGAGGCTTGGCGAGTGTTGTTTCGCGCATCGCTCCCATTGGGGTTTTGTGCGTGCCTTATCCCATGGAAAAGCCCTTTAATTGCTTGAAATCCGCCGCCGTATCCCGCAACAAGAAAGCCTGTCCAAATTGCGATTCGTCGCAGGTTTCCGCCGTGGTGGAAATGATGGGCCGAGAGTACATTTGAACGCGTAGAAGGACCGAACTTGACCGATCCGAAAGATACCGAAAAGGGCGCGCCCGGCGCGGCCCCTGCGAGCGATATCAAGCCCGTCTCGATTTATGACGAGATGAAGCGCTCCTATCTCGATTACGCCATGAGCGTGATCGTGAGCCGTGCGCTGCCGGACGCCCGCGACGGCTTCAAGCCGGTGCATCGTCGCATTCTCTATGCGATGCATGAGGGCGGCTATACCGCCGACAAGAAGCACGTCAAATCGTCCCGCATCGTCGGTGATGTGATGGGTAAATATCACCCGCACGGCGATAGCGCGATTTACGAAGCCTTGGTGCGTATGGCGCAGGACTTCTCGTTGCGTCTCATGCTGGTCGATGGTCAGGGCAACTTCGGCTCCGTCGATGGCGATCCGCCTGCGGCGATGCGTTATACCGAATCCCGTCTGTCCAAGGCAGCGATGCCGCTCCTGTCGGATATCGACAAGGACACGGTTGATTTCACGCCAAACTACGACGAATCTACCTATGAGCCCGCGGTTCTGCCGGCGCGCTTCCCGAACCTTCTGGTCAACGGTGCCGGTGGTATCGCGGTCGGTATGGCCACCAATATGCCGCCCCATAATCTGGGCGAAGTGATCAACGGCTGTCTCGCCTATATCGAAAACCCGGACATCACCGTTACCGAACTCAATGAGCATATTCCCGGCCCCGACTTCCCGACGGGTGGCTTCATTCTCGGACGTTCCGGCATCCGTTCAGCATACGAGACCGGTCGTGGCTCCATTGTCATGCGCGCCCGCACCTCCGTTGAGGAAGTGCGCAAAGACCGCGAAGCCATCATCGTTTCGCAGATCCCGTATCAGGTCAATAAAACCACCCTGATCGAGAAGATTGCCGAACTGGTGCGCGACAAGCGCATCGAAGGCATTGCCGATCTGCGCGATGAATCAGATCGCGACGGTATGCGTATGGTCATCGAGATCAAGCGCGATGCCGTGGCTGATGTGGTGCTCAACCAGCTTTACCGTTTCACGCCGCTGCAGCAGAGTTTTGGCGCGAACATGGTGGCGCTCAATGGCGGCCGCCCTGAACTGATGAACCTGCGCGACCTCATTTCCGCCTTCGTCGATTTCCGCGAAGAAGTGGTGAGCCGCCGCACCAAGTACCTGCTCAACAAGGCGCGCGAGCGCGCCCACGTGTTGTGCGGTCTGGCTACCGCCGTTGCCAATATCGACGAGGTCATTCGCCTCATTCGCACGGCAGCCGATGCCAACGCCGCCCGTGAAGCCTTGATGGGCCGCGACTGGCCCGCCGAAGATATCATTGCGCTGATCAAACTGGTCGATGATCCGCGCCATCCGATCAATGACGACGGCACCTATCGCCTGTCCGATGCCCAGGCGCGTGCCATCCTCGAACTGCGCCTGCAGCGCCTCACGGCCCTGGGCCGAGACGAAATCGGCGACGAGTTGCAGAAGCTGGCAAGCGAAATCGCGGATTACCTCGATATCCTGCGTTCGCGCGACCGCATCATGGAAATCATTCGCAACGAACTCGAAGAAATCCGTGAGGCCTATGCTACCCCACGCCGCACCGACATTCTCGACTTCGCCAGCGACGTCGATGACGAAGACCTGATTGCCCGTGAGGACATGGTGGTGACCGTCTCGCACGCCGGTTACATCAAGCGCGTGCCGCTGTCGGCCTATCGCGCCCAGCGCCGCGGCGGCAAGGGCCGCTCGGGCATGAACACCCGCGATGAGGATTTCGTCACCCAGTTGTTTGTGGCCAACACCCACACGCCGGTACTGTTCTTCTCCTCGCTTGGTCAGGTCTATAAAGAGAAGGTGTGGCGTCTGCCGGTGGCAGCCCCCACGGCGCGCGGCAAGGCACTCATCAACATGTTGCCGCTCGAGCCCAATGAGCGCATCACCACCATCATGCCGATGCCGGAAGATGAGGAGAGCTGGGGTCAGCTCGACGTGATGTTCTCGTCAACGCGCGGCACCGTGCGGCGCAACAAGCTGTCGGATTTCGTGTCGATCAACCGCAATGGTAAAATCGCCATGAAGCTCGATGAGGGCGATCTCATCGTCTCCGTCGATATCTGCACCGAGCAGGACGACGTGCTGCTGACCACGGCCAAGGGCCAGTGCATTCGCTTTGCGACCACCGATGTGCGCGTCTTTAAGGGACGTGACTCCATGGGTGTGCGCGGCATCAATCTGGCAGAAGGCGACACCATCATCTCGCAGGCCATCCTGCGCCACGTGGATGCCAGCGCCGAGGAGCGTGTCACCTATCTCAAGATGCGCCGCGCCCTTGAGGGCGAGGTTGCGACCGATGAGCCGTCAGACGAAGAAGTCGTGGCTGATGTCGGCCTGTCGCAGGAGCGTTACGCCGAGCTGAGCGCACTGGAACAGTTCGTGCTCACCGTCTCCGTCAATGGTTATGGTAAGCGCACCTCGTCCTACGAGTACCGCGTCACCGGTCGTGGCGGTAAGGGCATCGTTGCCATGCAGGTTAATGAGCGTAACGGCGCGCTCATCACATCCTTCCCCGTGGAGAACGGCGACCAGATCATGCTGGTGACCGATGGCGGCCAGTTGATCCGCGTGCCGGTGGACGGCATCCGTGTGGTTGGCCGCTCGACGCAAGGGGTGATCGTGTTCAATACCGCAGAAGGCGAAAACGTCGTCTCGGTCGAGCACATCAAGGACGACCCTGACGCCGAGAATGGTGAAGAGGGTGATGATATCGAAGGCGGTGATGACGCACCCGCGACGGAAGAGTAATCTTTCGGCTTCTTCTTTTGCTTGAAATGAAAACGGCTGGGCATTGTCTCAGCCGTTTTTTTTATGCCTGTTGCCCATTTTGAGTCACAAAAAAAGGGCCTCCGAAGAGACCCTTTTCCAAACTCATGCTGTTTTCCTTAAAGGAAAACGGCAGTCTTAGGCCAGCTTGAGCTGGTCGGCAGACTGCTTGCCAGTGCGCTTGTCCTGGACGAGCTCGTAGGAGACCTTCTGGCCTTCGTTGAGGTCGCGAATGCCAGCGCGTTCGACGGCGGAGATGTGAACGAACACGTCCTGCTTGCCATCGTCAGGCTGAATGAAGCCGAAGCCCTTTTGCGAATTGAACCATTTTACGGTACCGGTGCTCATGTAGAAGTCCTTTTAGTGTAGAGTGCCGCCCCCCAACGGTGGGAGATGGCATGGAGCTCGATTTCAAATGAAGTTCAGTCGCGAGGGCGTTTACACGCTCAAAGGTCAGAGCATCTAGCGAATATCGATTTGAGCAATATGAAGTAGAAATCACGAAATGTCAACGAAGAGCCGCTGATACGACTGTTTTAGTGGGTTGGAGGCCATGGCGGGTGAAAGATTGAACGAAACTGGACTGGCGTTCAATTGCATGTTTCTTCAGTGTTTTAAGGTAAAAAGCGATATATTTTCCCGCCAAAATTACTCTACGAAATGCTGAGGTGCCCCGGTGGGAAATTGGCCGACGAGCCGAAACATGCCTTGAGGGGAAGGCCAAAGCGGGTGCCCTTTGCCCTTTAAAGCGGGTGCCCTTTGCCCTTTATCGAGAATCCCGGTAAAACAATTTCCATGACACATTCCGCACTCTATACGGGCTCTTTCGACCCGATCACCAACGGGCACCTTGATGTGGTGCGCAGGGCCTGCCGGCTATTCGGGCGGCTGGTGATTGCGGTTGGTGTGCATCCGTCCAAGCAACCGCTGCTGACCGGCGAGGAGCGTATCGCTCTGCTCGGGGAAACCTGCCAGCCGATTGCCAAAGAGACCGGCACCAAACTCGAAATTCTCTCGTTCAATGATCTCACCACCACCGCGGCATTGCGTCTCAAGGTGCAAACCATCGTGCGCGGCGTTCGGGATGGCACCGATCTTGATTATGAAATGCAGATGGCGGCCATGAATGAAGTGATGGCGCCGGACGTGCAGACCATCTTTTTTCCGTCCTCCCCGTCGGTTCGCCCGATTACCGCCACGCTTGTGCGGCAAATCGCGGCCATGGGTGGCGATGTTTCGGCCTTCGTACCCGTGGCGGTGGCGCAAAAACTCGCACAGAAATACGCCAAGCACTGAGTTCAAATTTACCGGCAAGCGCGAACAGCGTTTTTGCCTTTCCATGACACGAACACCATTTGGAGAATTCACTATGAAACGTTTGTTTGTGGCGCTTGCGCTGCTGATGTTCGGCTTCGCCCCGGCCATGGCCCAGCAAAACCAGAAAAATGTGGTTTATCTCGACACCAAGGATGGCCGCATCACCATTCAGTTGCGCGCTGATCTTGCGCCGAAGCACGTGGCCCAGATCGAAACACTGGTGAAGCGCGGCTTCTATGATGGCATCGTGTTCCACCGCGTCATCGACGGCTTCATGGCCCAGACCGGTGATCCGACCGGAACCGGCACTGGCGGCTCTGACCTGCCGAACATCCCGGCGGAATTCTCGAAGGCCCAATTCAAGCGTGGCACGCTCGGCATGGCCCGCTCGTCCAATCCGGATTCAGCCAACAGCCAGTTCTTCATCTGCTTCGGCGATGCCTCGTTCCTCAATGGCCAGTATACCGTTATTGGTCAGGTCACTAAGGGCATGGAACTCGTCGACAAGATCAAGAAGGGCGATAAGGCCACCAACGGCACGGTCGTCGCGCCTGACAAGATCGTCAAGATGCAGCTGGCAGCGGATGCCAAGTGATCCCGCATCAAGTGATCCCGCATCAAGTGATCCCGTATCAAGTGATCCCATATAACGGCCATTCCATTTTCTGAAAGGTAAAATAAATGTCTCTCGATCCGGAAAACACACTGGTTCTCGAAACCACCAAGGGCAAAATCGTTATTGCACTGCGCCCGGACCTCGCCCCCGGCCATGTGGAGCGCATCAAGACGCTGGCGCGCCAGAAGTTCTATGATGGTATCGTCTTCCACCGCGTCATTGAAGGCTTCATGGCCCAGACCGGCTGCCCGCACGGCACCGGCACCGGTGGTTCCGACATGCCGGACCTGCGCGCCGAATTCAACGCTGAGCCGCACGTGCGCGGCGTTTGCTCCATGGCGCGCGCTTCCAACCCGCATTCGGCCAACAGCCAGTTCTTCATCTGCTTCGACGACGCCCGCTTCCTCGACCGTCAGTACACGGTGTGGGGCAAGGTGGTCGAAGGCATGGAAGTGGTTGACCAGATCAAGCGCGGCGAGCCGGTCTCCAACCCGGACAGCATCACCAGCATGCGCGTGATGGCTGACGTGTAAGTTCTTACGCGACGAATTGACTTATGCGGGGAACGGCGTCATTCGGTGCCGTTCCCTGCTTTTTTGAGAAGGCCGCTCCATGCGCGTCGACCTGTTCGATTTTGACCTGCCGGAAGAGAATATCGCGCTCAGGCCCCATGAGCCGCGCGATGCCGCGCGCCTGCTGGTCGTCAAGCCGGGGCAGGGGCTCGAAGACCGAAGCGTGATGGACTTGGCCGCCTTGTTGCAGCCTGGTGACGCGCTGGTTTTCAATGATACCCGCGTGATCCCCTCGCGCCTTTACGGATACCGCCATCGTGGCGAAGCCAAGGCCCGGGTCGAGATCATGCTGCACAAGCGTGAAAGCGCCGATGAATGGCTTGCCTTCGCGCGCCCCGCCAAGAAACTCGTTGTGGGTGAGATTGTGGTGTTTGGCGAGGCCGATGAGCTGACCGCCCGTGTTCTGGAAAAAGGCGAAGGCGGCGAAGTGCGCCTGCAGTTTTCCCTGTCTGGCCCGGCTTTCGATCAGGCGCTGATGCGCCTCGCTGAATTGCCGCTGCCGCCCTATATCGCCGGAAAGCGCGCCACTGATGAGCGGGACGCCACCGATTACCAGACCATCTACGCCCGTGAAGACGGTGCCGTTGCCGCGCCAACCGCCGGGCTCCATTTTACCGACCGCCTCATGGCGGCACTGGAGGCGCGCGGCGTCGGGCGTCATTTCGTGACATTGCACGTGGGGGCAGGTACCTTCCTGCCCGTCAAGGCGGAAGAGACCGCCGAACACCACATGCACAGCGAATGGGGAACCATCTCGCCTGAGACCGCCTCCGCTCTCAATGAGGTGCACAAGCGCGGTGGGCGCATCGTTGCGGTGGGCACCACGGCATTACGCCTGCTCGAAAGCGCCACGGGCGAAGACGGCGTGATCCAGCCTTTTTCCAGCGATACCGCCATCTTCATCACGCCGGGCTACCGCTTCCGCGCCGTCGATATCCTGATGACCAATTTCCATCTGCCGCGCTCAACCCTGTTCATGCTGGTCAGCGCCTTCTGTGGTCTCGACACCATGCGGGGCGCTTACGCCCACGCCATCGCGACCGGCTATCGTTTCTATTCCTACGGCGACGGCTCACTGCTGTTTCGTAATGAGGGGGAAGTGATGTGAATTGGAAATGTCTTTTCTTTCTGCCCACGATGTTTGCTTCGCTGAATGCCGCCTGGGCAGGCTCCAATTCTGCCGAGCTAACTTGCAAATCTGAAAGTGGAAAGGTGGAGTTGCGAGGTAGAATCCCCGCATCCGAAATCGAACTTAATTTGAAACTGATCTATGATGGCAAGACTATTGTTATCGGGAATGACGACAATGCGCATGTCGTTGAAAAACTGCGTAAAGGTGTCTTCACGGTGACGATTGAACGTTCGAGCGGCGATGGCCTGAAACTGACCGCTTTGTCGCAAAGCGTCGTGAATCTGCGCATTCCCAATAGCAATAAAGATTTTGCATTTGATGCCAAGCTAACTGGCCCACGTCCTGGCGGGCCATTTAATGCTGATGGGCGCAGCCAGAATGCCCTCCAAGCCATACTGAAATGCACCTACCATTATTCAATTTGACGTCTGCTTCCGTGGGACGATGAGTGAAAAAGTAAAATGAGCAATGAGCCGATGAGTGATAAATTCGTTTTCGAGGTTTCCGCCACTGATGGCGCAGCGCGCACCGGCGCGATCCGCATGCCGCGCGGCACCATCCGCACGCCAGCCTTCATGCCGGTGGGTACGGCTGGCACGGTCAAGGCGATGTACACCGATCAGGTGCGGGCGCTCGGCTCCGATGTCATTCTCGGCAACACATACCACCTGATGCTGCGTCCCGGCGCGGAGCGGGTGGCAAAGCTCGGCGGTTTGCACGAATTTGCCCGCTGGCCGCACCCGATCCTTACCGATTCCGGCGGCTTTCAGGTGATGTCACTCGCGGCTCTGCGCAAAATGTCAGAGAACGGCGTCACCTTCCAATCCCACATCGACGGCTCAAAGCATGTGCTGACGCCGGAGCGCTCCATCGAAATTCAGGGCCTGCTCGATTCCGATATCCAGATGCAGCTCGACGAATGCGTCAAGCTACCCTGCACCGATGACATCGCCGAAAAGGCGATGCACCTGTCGCTTCGTTGGGCCGAGCGCTGCCGCGTGGCCTTTGGCGAGCAGCCCGGCAAAGCGATGTTCGGCATTGTTCAGGGTGGTGCGGTTGAGCGCCTGCGCATTGAGAGTGCCAATGAACTGGTCAATCTCGACCTCAAGGGCTACGCCATCGGCGGCCTTGCGGTGGGTGAGCCGCAAGACGTGATGCTGGCGATGATCGATATCGTCAACCCGCATCTCCCCACCACCAAGCCGCGCTATCTCATGGGTGTTGGCACCCCCGATGACATCGTTGAATCGGTGCGCCGCGGCGTCGATATGTTCGATTGCGTCATGCCGACCCGCGCGGGCCGCCACGGCCTTGCCTATACCCGCTTTGGCCGCGTCAATGTCCGCAACGCCCGCCACGCCGAAGACCCGCGCCCGCTCGATGAAGCCTCATCCTGTGAAGCCTCCTCCGCCTATTCGCGCGCCTATCTGCACCATCTCGTGCGTTGCAATGAGATACTGGGCATGATGCTGCTGACCTGGAATAATCTGGCTTATTATCAGTTCCTGATGGCCGGCTTGCGCGCGGCAATTGCGGCGGGACGGCTGGAGGACTTTATTGCCGAGACGAAGGAAGGCTGGGCACGGGGCGAGCAGGGGTGAAGTAAGGCATCACCGTAGACGGTGCGCCGACGCTGTCGGTGACCGGCGAGAAAGCGATATCTGCAAGATAACTGCGGAGCAATAAGGTGGTCAAAAAGCGGTGGCGCTGGTATTCCCATCCAGGTGATTGATATTGGGTGGTGGTGATGCGCGCGGTTATTCTGGCTATTCTACTTTGCGGTCTTTGGGTTGAGGCTTCTGTCGCGGAACAAAATGAAAAGCCTGATGGTGCTGCGATACACGCCCTGATACGGGATTACTTCCCGTCCGGGGTCGCGTCCACGGCGCCAGAAGAAATCGAATTCCTCGAACGATCAGATGAAAAAGTCGTTGTGGCGATGCCTTTGATGGCGAAGGCCGTCTCATTTGACAACATCGCCGTACCTGAAGAAAAAATCAGCTGCTATGTCCATCTCTCCCGTGTTGAGGGAGTTTGGAAGGTGAGTGGGATGCGCACGGCTTACCCCGGCTATGTCCGCTATCTCGCTTTTCTGGCTCGCGAAGCGCCGAAATATGATGAAGTCGCTAGACAGAACAGGTTGATTGCGCTTCTCGGCCTCAATGGCCTGATCGCCACTGAAACAGACCAGAAGATGATGGAGCATTTCCGCAAGAACCAAGATACTTTCGAGGCTATCCGAAAGAATATCACTGCGCGGCCCGCCGAGATGCCGTCCCGCATCGAGCAGGATGCTTCCGAGCTGGGGCGCTTGCTCACTGAGGCGGGGATTGGGTATGCCGATCATTCAGTCGATGCGGGCGTGTTGGTCAATCCCGATGATCCGCCGGAAACAGGATGTTACGGTGGCGGCTGTTTCACATTGGCGCTCGTTTTTGTGCCGCCTGAATTCAAGGTTGGATATTTCCATGTTGATCAGGAACAGCGTGTTCCGCCAATGAGGCTCAGGGAATTTTTTGTCATTCGTCCGCTCGGTAATGGCTGGCATTTTTTCCGACAGGCGTAGAAAAACTCTCATAAGAGGGGCGGGCATGAGAAGCTGAGCCATCATATGCACCGTTGTGGTGCGGACCTGGATTTGCTTGTTTGCTCTCCCATATCGGCAGGGCATGAAGTGACCTTCGCCCTGTTTACGCGCCTATCTGCACCATCTCGTGCGTTGCAACGAAATTCTGGTTATGATGCTGCTGACCAGGAATAACCTGGCCTGTTAACAGTTCTTGATGGCGGGTTTGCGCGGGGCAATTGCAGCGGGACGGCTGGAGGATTTAGTTGCCGAAACCAAGGAAGGCTGGGCGCGCGGAGAGCAGTGGGTGATGGCAGGCTTAATTGGCTAAATCTTTGCCATAAGTTTTTTATACATTTTGCTGCAGTGCCTATCGTCTGTTCTGCAGACGTTATGCATTGCTCTGTTCGTCATCCTGAGCTGTCACAGTTCATGCGTGGCAATTTTAAAAATATATTTTATTTATTTTAATTTCAAAGTAAGTATCCACATTTTTGTATTTTTAATAATTAAAAACAATCTCTTTTATATTGATGAATATCTCCGTAGCTGCAATGAGCGATCATCAGTTTTACGTGCGTTCAGTTCAAGCACGATATTGAGGAGTTTATGATGCGAGGAATTCGTTGGGTTGCGGCTGTCGGGCTTGCCGGAGGTTTGTTTGTCGGCGCGGCTTTTGCGCAAGGTGCCGCGACGCAAACAGTCACTGACGAGCGCGGTGAGAAAGTCGAAGTTCCGGCGAAGCCGCAAAGGGTCGCGTCGATTTCCTATCTTGGGGCGGATGTTGCGTTGGCTTTGGGCATTATGCCCGTCGGAAGCACATACATGTTGCCGGGGCGCAATCCGGATTTTCTTCTGGGTCTGACCAAGAAAATGAAAGTGCTCGGCCAGCGGGCACAGCCGAACCTCGAGCTGGTATCCGCAGCAAAACCCGACATCATTATCGCGATCAAACGTTACACGCTTGGCAATGCCGACCTGTTGCAGAAAATCGCACCCTATGTTGCCTATAATAACGAGTTGCTCAGTGAAAGTTATGCAGAGGTCGCGCAGATTGCGAAGATACTCGGCCAGCCGAAACGGGGTGAGAAGCTGAACGCCGACTTCAAAGCGCATCTGCAAGAGTTTGCGGCCAAGGCACCGAAGGGCAAGCGCCCCAGCTTTGTCATCATGTGGGCGGGTGGTTCGCCTTCGGGGTTCCATAACGAAAACACTGCGGCCTCGATCATGGTGGCTATCGGTGGCAAAAACGTCTTGGGCCCGATGGCGACCGGTGGCCGATTCAACTCCCCTTTCAGCCTTGAAACGTTGTTGGAGAAGGACCCCGACGTGATCCTTGCCATGGAATGGGAGGTGGGCTCCGATGGCAAGTCGGTGCGGTCGCAGGAAAGCAATCCCATCTGGCAAAATCTTTCGGCAGTCAAAAACGGGCGTGTCTTTTATGTGGGGGACCACTGGGCAGAAGCCAACGGCCCCATCGCTCGCGAGGTGGTGCTGCGCGAAGCGGCCCACTACCTCTATCCAGACACTTTCCCTGCGGCCAACATCCGAGGCGAAGCGGCAAAGCTGATCCCGGCAGACCTGCAGAAATGACTGCGCTTCAACAAGGGGCCCAAGGCGTTCGCGCCGGGCGCTCGTTGAGGATGACGATGGCGATACTATTCCTGTCTGTTGTCGTCATCCTCTTCGGCCTGATGTGCGGCCCCAGGATATTAACGCCGCAGGCAACGATATCTGCCTTGCTTTGGCCAGACGGGAAACTGGATTCCATCTTTATCTGGATCCTGCGCCTACCGCGAAGCCTTGCGGCTTTCTTCGGCGGGGCAGGGTTGGCGGTGGCGGGATATCTGCTCCAGACCCTGACGCGCAATCCGCTGGCAGGTCCGGGCCTGACCGGAGTCACTTCGGGGGCGGTTGCGGCCATCATCGCCTTCTATGTGTTTCTGCCTCGCGTTTCTGCGCTTTTTTATCCATTGATCGGCTTTGGCGGCGGCGCGGCTGCGGCCTACGTGACCTTCTGGATTGCACGGGGGGGTGGCGGTCGCCCCCTTCACCTGGCGCTTGGCGGAATTAGCGTGTCGCTGTTTCTCGGAGCCGTCACGATCTATCTTTTCCTGGTCCATGGTGGTCAGACCCCGGCTTTACTATTCTGGCTGTCGGGTGGCTTTCAGGGCCGCACGTGGCTGCAGCTTGCCCATATGCTGCCGCTGGTTCTTTTGGGCATTGCCGGGTCGCTTGGTGCGCATCGCGTCCTTGGCCTGCTTGCGCTTAGCGACGAGGCTGCGGCCGGGATGGGGCTCAATCTTGCTCGCTGGAAAACCGGGCTACTGTTGCTCTCGGTCCTGCCGGTGGCAGGTGTTGTGCCCGTCGCCGGCCCAGTCGCCTTTGTCGGTCTTGTGACACCCCATATCGTCCGTCTTCTTCATCCGCAGGGACCAGGATGGACCGTGGCGCTGACCGCGAGCCTTGGCGGGTTGATCACCCTGACCGCAGATATCGTGGCAAGGACGGTTATTGCCCCACAGGACCTGCCTATCAGCATTGTAACAGCACTGATCGGCGGGCCTGTCTTCATTTATCTCGTCCAAACCCCACGCTTTTCCCTTAGCCGTGAGGCGAAGGCATGACCGATCTGTCCATGGGGAAAAGTGGCGCACCGCGTTGGTTCTTGCCCGGCTCGGTCCTTCTAGCAGTGGCGTCGGTGCTGCTGGCGATCTTCATAGGTGTCGTCGATGTTCCTTTTTCCGACACGCTCGCGACACTACAAGGCCACGGCTCGCCCGAGGCCCGGTCGATCATCCTCGATATCCGCTTGCCCCGGATCGCAACGGGGATGCTGGCGGGCGTACATTTTGCCGTCGCAGGGCTGTTGCTGCAATCCATCACCCGTAACCCGTTGGCCGATCCCTCGATCATGGGCATTTCGCAAGGGGCGACGCTCGCGGTCGTGATATTCCTTGTCTTTTCCGTATTCACCCATAATGCAGGCTCACACAGTTTGAATCTGCCGATCCAATGGTTGCCGCTGGTTGGGGCAACCGGCGGGCTCGCCGCCGGTGCGGTGATTTACCTGATGGCGCTCAGGCGAGGCCTGAGCCCGTTGCGCGTCACCATCTGCGGGATTGCCATCGGGGCTGTGGTGCACGCCCTTGCCATCGGCCTGCTGGTGGGCTGGGGCTCGGAACGGATCGAGATCATATTGCAATGGATTTCGGGCTCGCTCTACGCGCGCAACTGGCAGCACGTCATCTTTCTTCTGCCCTTCACTGTGGCAGGCCTTGCGACTTTACCGTTGTTGCGGCGTCCCCTCGATCTGTTGCGTTTCGACGCGCCGGTGGCGAAATCCTTCGGGCTTTCTTACAGCCTTCAGTTCACGCTGGCGCTTGGGTTGGCTTGTGTTCTAGCCGCCAGCGCTGTCGGCGTTGTTGGCCCCATCACCTTTGTCGGCCTGATCGTGCCTCATGTTGCCCGCTTCCTCGCGCGGAGGTACTTTTCGGTGGTGATGCCCCTGACCGTTGTGCTGGGTATTGTCGTTGTCACGCTTGGTGATCTGGTGGGGCGGCTGCTGGGCAATGCGCAGGAAATCCCAATAGGCGTCATCACCGCTCTCTGTGGCGTGCCGATTATGATCGCCATTCTGCGCCGCAGCCCATGAAAGTGAAAATGCAACTATCCTGTTCGAACATGTCTGTCTTTTATGGCAACCATAAAGCACTCAACGGTTTTGAATTTTCCGTGGCACAGGGTCAGATCCACGCGCTGATAGGGCCCAACGGCTCGGGCAAGAGCACGGCCTTGCAGGCTATGGCGGGGCTGATCAAACCGACCAAGGGCAGGGCCGAGCTGGATGGTAAGCCCCTTGATCAGATGCCACGCCGGGATATTGCGAAACGGCTGTCCATTCTGCCGCAGCAACCGACCGCTCCCGATGAAATGACTGTCGAACAGCTTGTCCGGCAAGGCCGCTTCGCCCATGTCGGCTTGTTCCGTCGCTACAGTGCGGACGACGAACAGGCGATTTCTTGGGCGATCGACAGCACCGGGTTGGCGAATGTTGCCGGCCGCGGACTGCGCGAGCTGTCGGGAGGTGAGCGTCAGCGCGCATGGATTGCAGCCGCCTTGGCGCAAGAGGCCCAGTTTCTGCTGTTGGACGAGCCGACCTCGTTTCTGGACATCGGCTATCAGATCGAGGTGCTCGACCTTGTCTGGCGGCTGAGCCGTGACAAGGGCGTCGGCATCGTCATCGCGATTCACGATCTTAACCACGCAATGGCGATCAGCGACCGGATATCGATTCTTGAAAAGGGCGACCTTGTGTATAGCGGCACGCCTGCGGCTCTTTCGGAAAACGGCTTGATCGAGCAGGTATTCCGCGTGAAAGGCCGCTTCGTAAAAATTGCTCCGCAGGCTCCGCCGCATTTCGATGTCGAGCTGGCGCGATGGAAATTTGGCTGATCCAGCCGTATCAAAGGGAAAAGTAATGCAAGGTGATACTGGAATTCTTGAGCTGTTGGCGCGCTGGGACCGACAGCAGGAAGGCTATATCAAGCAGCGGGAGGAGCGGTTTGATGTGATGTTCGAAATCCTTGCTTCGGCTTTCGGAGATGATTTTACGTTGATCGATGCAGCGTGCGGGCCAGGCTCACTTAGCCGCCGTGTGCTGGACCGCTTTCCTGCGGTGCGGGTCATTGCAGTTGATGCCGATGTGATGCTGCTGGAGATGGCGCGGGTCTCGTTTGCCGCCGACGGGGATCGCGTCCGGGTGCTCGAGGCGGATATTACGAATGCCTCTTGGTGTAGGAAGGTTATGACCGCAGTCGAGGAACTCGGGGCGCGCCCGCCAGTGGCGCTTGTGTCGACTACCGCGCTGCATTGGATTTCCCCTGGGGACCTGGCCGAATTCTATGGCGCTGCTGGGGAGTTGCTGGCTCCCGGTGGGATCGTCATGAACGGCGATCACATGCGCTTTGATCGACGCTGGCCGACCTTGGAAACGGCTGCAAAATCTGTCCGCAAGCGGATCGAGGCTGATGCGGTGGCACGTGGCGAAGACGATTGGGAAATGTGGTGGCGGAAGGCCGAGACCAATCCCTACCTTGCCCCCCTGAAAGCTGCTCGGGATGCCTTTTACGCCAGTCGTGTTCCGAAACGGGCCACCAGTGGCGAAGACTGCTCGGTCGATTTCCACATCGCCGCCATGCGGCACGCGGGCTTTAGCGAAACCGGCACGGCTTGGCAGATGCTCGACAATTACATCGTCTTTGGCAGGCGACCGGAGTGAGCCTGACACAGGCGCTGAGAACGTCGCCGGCACGAGCCAATAACCTCCAGTTTGACTGGAAGTTATTGGCTGCAAATTTTTACACCTTTATCTGCCGTACCGATTGTTGGCTCAGTAGGCGATGGCCATTGCTAAGTTCGTCACCTTGAATTTTATAATTATATGTGGCTGTGTCGGTGGTATATTTTATTTGTTGTAATTTGAAAACAAGTATCCACATTTTTGTATTTCGAATAATTAAAATAAATGGTTTTTGTATTGTTGAATGTCCCTGGGTCTGCAATGAACAGTTATCAATTTCGGATGCGCAAGTCAGGTGTATCCGCCACAGGAGTGGGTAGCTGTCATGAGGCATTTCAGAAAGTATTGGCTTTTGCGCGTTTTGTTCGGTGTGGCCTGTTGCCTGCCGTCGGGGCTGCGCGCCGAACCTGTTATGGTCAAGGATATGACCGGCAGGGATATCAAACTGGAAGGGCCGGCTGAGCGGATTGCTTCGATTCCCATCCCGCTGGCATCGACAATTATTGCGATTGACGGCTCCACCAAAAAGCTGGTCGGCATGAATCCGGTGGCCAAGAGCGCGATTGAGCAGGGCATTCTGGGGCGGATATTCCCGGAGGCCAAAAGCATCTCCTCGGCCATCGCCGGTGCAAATTTCATGCCCAATGTCGAGGAACTGGCCAGCGTGAAGCCGGATCTCGTCATTCAATGGGGCGGTCGTAATGACGGGATCGTGAAGCCTTTGCTAAATGCCGGACTAAACACGATGCTCGTGTTGTATGGCACTGAGGAGCGCGGTCGTGAGTTCATGGAGGTCACCGCGAAAGCCATGGGCCGTGAGGATCGCATCGTTCCCCTCATAGCCTGGCGCAAAACGGTTCAGTCCGATATCGAAGCCAAGCTCAAGGCCATCCCCGAGGATAAGAAACCTAGGACGCTCTATCTGCAGAGCGCGCTCAACGGGCTCGTCGCCGCAGGATCTGGGCCAAGCTACATGAATTTCTGGGCGGAGCTCGGCGGCGGTCGCAATGTCGCGCAGGATTTAAACGGCGCCAAACCGGTCAGCCGGGAGCAGGTTGCTGTTTGGGATCCGGAAGTGATTTTCCTCAACAGTTTCGAGGAAAAGCTCACTGTTGATTTTATCTACAAGGACCCAATCTTGTCGATGACCCGTGCCGCCCAAGCAAAGCGGGTCTACAAGATGCCGCTCGGCGGTTATCGCTGGGATCCGCCCAATCAAGAATCGCCTCTGACTTGGATGTGGGTCGCCAATCTGCTCCAGCCTGACGTGGCCAAATATGACTTGCGCGGCGAGATGCGTAAAGCTTACCGGGTTTTGTATAGCTACGACCTCATGGATGCCGATATCGACGATATACTGCATATGAAAATGCAAGGCACCGCCGCCCATTATGGTCAGTTCATGGCTACTGCACGGAGCGCACCATGAAGGTGAACGCAGTGCAGACATTATCCGGCGTGCAACCGGAGAGAACTTTTCGGATCAGCAAAAGCGTTGCTATCTTTGCGGTTCTTTGGATCGGCCTTTTCGCGGCCATCGCCGTCGGTCTTTGCGTCGGCAGGTTCGCGATTCAGCCGGCACGCGCTTTCGATATTCTATGGTTGTGGAGCCTCGATCCGTCACGGGCAATCACTCAGATTGATGAGCGTATCGTCCTTCTGGTGCGGCTTCCGCGGCTTGTGCTGGCTGGTCTCGCTGGAGCGGGTCTCGCCATGGCCGGAACCGCTCTTCAGGCTGTTTTCCGCAATCCCCTCGTGTCACCGCAGGTGCTAGGCATCTCGCCGGGAGCTGCGTTTGGCGGCGTTCTGGCGATTGTTCTGGGCTGGTGGGGTTTTTCGCTGCTCGGTCTCGCCTTCATAATCGGCCTCTTCTCGTTAGCTGCAGTCGGACTTTTGGCCCGCATCAACGGCAGGTCGGAAATCGTCACCGTCATTCTCGCTGGGATCGTGGTTTCCGCTCTGTTCGGCGCGTTGGTTTCGCTGGTTCAGTTCGTGGCGGATCCCGACGGCCCCTTGCCGGCCATCGTCTACTGGTTGATGGGTTCGTTGGCCTCTGCCACTTGGGAGCGCCTGCTTCTCGCCGCGCCAGGGCTTTTCATCGGGAGCTGCATCCTTGTCTCCCTGCGGTTTCGTCTCAATATCCTGTCGCTTGACGACGCCGAAGCACGCAGCCTTGGGGCGTGGCCGGATTTTGAGCGATGGATCGTTTTCATCGCCGTCACGATCATTGTCGGCAGCCAAGTTTCGGTCTCCGGGGTTGTCGGGTGGATCGGCCTCGTCATCCCGCACGCGGCGCGCATGATAGTGGGGCAGGATAACCGCATTCTCATCCCGGCTGCGGCCGTCCTGGGTGCGGCTTTCCTCATTGTCACCGACACATTGGCGCGCACTGTGACAGCCGCAGAAATCCCACTGGGAGCGCTCACCGCCCTTGTTGGCGCTCCGGCTTTCGCAATCCTGCTGCGCAGGCATTACCGGGAGCGCGTGCGATGATTGAACTGGAAAATATCTGCGTCCGCTTCGGCAATCGCACCGTTTTGAAAGACATCAACCTGAGGGTGCCGCCGGGATGCTGCGTTGCGATCCTCGGGTCCAATGGGCGTGGCAAGACAACACTGCTGCGCACCGTGCTCGGCCAGCAAAAGCTTTCTGCTGGTCGAAGACGAGCCCCCGCCATTGTCGGCTATGTGCCGCAGCAGGTTGCCCTGGCGCATCCCTATCGCGCTCTCGACGTGGTGGTGATGGGGCGCGCCGCGCGCTTGGGTCTGTTCGGGCACCCGACTATTGCCGATCAGGAGGCTGCGCTCGAAGTCATGCATATGACTCATGTTGCGCATCTGGCCGATGCCTCGTTTGATCGATTGTCGGGAGGGGAGCGTCAGCTCGTGCTGCTTGCCCGTGCCATTGCAACCGGTGCGAATGTGCTGGTGCTTGATGAGCCGACGGCGGCGCTAGATCTGCGCAACGAAAAGCGCTTGCTTAACCTTCTGCGCGAGATCCGGCGCAGCACGGCCAAATCGATCATCTTCACCAGCCATGATCCAAATCACGCCATCGCCATCGCGGATGAGGCCGTTCTGATGATGCCGGAGGGCGAAGCGGTCTGCGGACCGGTTTCAGACGTTATTACACCGGAAAATCTCTTCCGGCTTTATGGCGTCGAGATGCGGTTCCTGCGGCTGGATACGGCGGTTGGAGAGGTCGATCACTTCGTCATCCCGAGCTTTGCCTTGTCTTCGGCGTGCTCGTAAGATTGCTCGGCCAAGGCTCCTGCGGTGAGCAGGGGTGATATCCGAAACAAATTGATATGTCGGTTTGTTCTTTCGAGTGCTTCAATCTAAATTTCCTGAAATACTTGAAAAATTTGCTTGTTTGCTCTCCCATATCGGCAGGGCATGAAGTGACCTTCGCCTTAGTTCACGCGCAACAGCTGGCTTTCATCTCAACAATCAAAAAATCCAGAAAAGCCCGTAGCTTGGGCGCCAGATGTTGTCTGGACGGATAGACTGCATAGATTGAGACATCACTTGTCGACCAGTTCTCTAGCATGGGACGTAGTCGGCCAGTCGCAATCTCTTCCCTCACATAGGGTGCCGGGATCAGCCCTATTCCGAGACCTTCCAGAAGGGCGTCACGCACCGCGAGGCTCGATGTCACGGAATATCGGCCCTTGGCTGCGACGCGCACCGTTCGTTCACCCTCCCTGAACTCCCATGCATTCGCATGGCCTGACAGGCTAAATCGAATGCAATGGTGCGAGCGGAGTGCCTCTGGTGTCGTCGGCTCGCCGAAGGCCGCGATATACGAGGGGGCTGCACAAAGGACATGGGGCATAACCACCAGTTTGCGCGCCGTCAGGCTGGAGTTTTCAAGGTTATCGCTGCCGCGAATGGCAAGATCATATCCATCTCGGACAATATCAACGCGACGATCATCCAGATCGAGATCCAGCGAGATGGCAGGGTACTGCGCAAGAAAGCGTGGAATGGCGCGAGACAGACACATGAGTGTTGCGGTCATTGGTGCTGCCACCCGAAGCGTGCCGCTCGGCGTCTCATGGAGGGGATCGAGGGCACGATCCGCCTCTTCGAGGTTATCCAATATCCGACAGATGCGATCGAGATAGATCGTACCAGCTTCGGTCAGACTCATCCGCCGCGTTGTGCGGTTGAAGAGGCGAACTTTCAGATGTGCCTCCAACTCGCCAATATTCTTGCTGATTGCCGCAGGAGACAAGCCAAGTTGGCGCGCCGCTTCCGCAAAACTGCCCGATTCCCCTGTTTTCCGAAACACTTTTAGAGCTGTCAATCTGTCCATATTAAACACCAATGGTATAGAGTGCTGTTCATTTTTGGCATATTACCAACCGGATATCAATGCGGTCTAATTGCGTGGAAGCATTCATTGAACACAGCCGCCCGGCTGCGAAAGCAGGGATATCCATGCAAAACGAAGTTGTCCGTTGCCAGAAACTTGTCGACGCCATCCAACAGCGCGCCTCCACGAATCTCTTTGACACATCTTTTCCGCTCTCCGATGAAATGGTGGAGCGTTGGGTTGTAGGAGCGAAGGCGCTCTATGCGGGGCATTCACGTATGCAGCGCGACGAGGCGGTGCGGTCCGCGACTTCGGAGCAGCGGCGCTGATGGTGGCCCGCTCACGCGCATGGTCTTGCCACGGGAGCCATGGCGGGGTTTGACCCAAATGCGGTTACGCGGGACTTCGCCCTTGCAGCGGACGAAATTCCAGTCCTGCTCATGACCGTGGGACGCGCAGCTTCCGGAAATTGGCCGCAGAAGCCGCGGCGCCCATTGATTGATGTACTGGATTTTGCATGAAAAATAGTCCCAGCCATGCCAGCCTCGATTCTGCATCACAAGAATCGTCAGCGCGCTGCTCCATTGTTCTCGTCACCGCGATTGCGCCATTGATTTGGGGCAGCAGCTATTTCGTCATTACCGAGTTTTTACCCAATGGCTTTCCAATCACAGTTGCGATGCTTCGCGCATTGCCGGCGGGCCTGTTATTATTGTTGATCGTACGCAGAGTGCCAAATGGTAGTTGGTGGTGGCGAAGCCTGGTGCTTGGCGCACTGAACTTCTCAATATTCTGGACGCTGCTGTTTATTTCTGCCTACCGACTTCCCGGAGGCGTCGTTGCGACGATTACTGCAGTGCAACCTCTCATCGTCATTGTGTTGGCGCGCCGTTTCCTCGGTACAGCGATATTCCCCGCCAGTATTGTGGCAGCCTTGTCCGGGCTGGGCGGGGTTGGGCTTCTGGTGTTGACGCCTGCGGCACCTCTCGATTTGATCGGAATTGCCGCAGCACTCGGTGGTGCGGTTTCAATGGCCTTTGGTACAGTCCTCAGCCGCCTTTGGCAGCCTCCGGTTTCCGCCCTGACTTTTTCGGCATGGCAATTGACCGCCGGCGGATTTCTGCTGCTTCCCGTCTCACTGATGCTGGAACCGTCTCTACCGAGCTTAGATATGCGCAATATTGCTGGCTTTTTCTGGCTTTGTCTTATTGGCGCTGCGCTAACCTATACCCTATGGTTCCGGGGAGTGGCCCGGTTGGGGCCATCCGTAGTATCTTCCCTTGGCTTTCTCAGTCCGTTGATGGCTGTGGCTGTCGGCTGGCTTTTCCTTGGTCAGACATTGACCCTTGTTCAAATCGCCGGTGCAATCATTGTCATCGGCAGCATCTGGCTCAGCCAGCGCGCACAGGGGAGACGTGCCGCATCGCTGCCGGGGCTTTGATGGTTATGCACAAGGGCACTGGAATGACGGTGATGCCTTACTTAATTATCACTTCCCACGTCCAAGTTGGGAAAGCCTTGCTGCGGATTGCGATGGCGGCACTTAGACCGGCGATGGGTTGTCGGTAGCCCATCTGCCATTCTGCCGTGCGTTCGGAAGACAACTTGGCCAAGCCTCCGTCTGCGCTTACCGTCATGGCAAACTGATCCACCCCATCTGCAGCCAGCTCTAACCCTTGCCCGGTTGCCTTGGCCAAAGCCTCGCGCAATGTCCAGATGCGGTAAAACGCGTCCGCGCCTTCGCGCGCGACCATGCGTTGTTCTTCCGGTCCGAAGGCAAGTTCTGCGATGTTTTTGAGGTCGCGCCAGTCTTTGTGCACCTCGATATCGATCCCGAGCGCATCCGCCTTGGCGATGGCGCAGGCAATATAGGGGCCGGAATGGGAGAGGGATATGGCGAACGGCGAAGGTGCGCCGTTGAAAAGAGCTTCGGGCTTGCCGTTTTGGCCCCGTCGGAACGTCCATGGGGCAGGGGCGGTTGCGGTCTCTTCGCTCAACATTTTGCGCAAAAGAGCGCGGGCCAAAATGCCTTCGGGCTTTGAGGCATCTTGCTGGTCTTCTGCAAGGGAGAAATGCCCCATCACCTCATGGGCGCGGGGCGTATCGGCCTCGATGAGCGCGGTGCGGAGAACGGGCCGGGTCACAGCGGAAAGCCCCTATTTTTGTCCATGGGGCTGTCCTTTCGGTTGCGCCAGAACCACTGTTCCGCGTCCCGGTGCGTCCTGCGTGCGGTAGATGAGGCGCTTGTCGTGAAGCACGTCTTTCAACACTGCAAGTGGTGCGATGACATCTTCCTGGTCAATGCTCAGCGTGATGAGCGACAGGGGGCGCGCCATGCGCTCCATCACCACCGACCCTGCCCAGAGCGGGGTGGGCGGCTCGCCGATCAGGTCGGCATCCATCCGCCACATGCGCAGCACCAGACGGGTGTGATCGTCGGGGCCGGGTTTGAAGAGTGTCAGGGCCGCAAGGCGACCGCTGGAAAAACTGGGAATGACCGGCAATGCGCTGTAGGGCTGTGGCCCGGCGATCCACACCAATGTATTGCCAAGGTTCCAAACGGGCGGCGTCTGCCAGCCGTTTTCCAGCAAAATCGGTTCCAAGTCATGGAGATGGCCGCCCCATTGAATGTTGAGCGGCTCTTCTTGCTCACCTTTGATATCGGTGCGCCAATCCGCCAGTTGCTGCCAGCCAGCGCTCCACCATCGCGCTTCCGCCATCAACGGCATGGCGCGTTTCACGGTGTAGCGGGCGAGATCGCTGTTGTGGCTACGCCAGACATGGCCGCCGCCGACTAGCGCGAGCGTTAGCGCGAATACGGCAATGAGGCCATAGGGGCCGACTTTGCGCTCGGTGGGTTTACGCAGATAAACAAGGCCGAGAAGCGCGAGCCATGCCGAGCCAAAAGCGAGGCCCGAGGCGACATCCGAGAACCAATGGGCGCCGAGATAGAGGCGCGAGAAGGCGATGGACAACACCATCGCCACCGCACAGAGCGCCACCGGCAATCTGAGCGGCGGGCGCAATCTGCGGGCGATCAGAAAGGCGAGAAAGCCATAGAGCACCATGTTGACGGTGGAATGACCGCTTGGAAACGAGAAGGCGGCAGGGCCGGTGTAAAGGTCCACATTGGGGCGTGGACGGTGCAGCACGATCTTGATGACGGTGTTGAGGAGTGAGGAGCCCGCTACTGCCGTGAGCCAATACGCGGCGGTGCGCCAAGCCCGGTGCGCCACAAGCCAGAGGAAAACCACCGCGGCGAGCGCAATCACCACCACCGGGTCACCAAGCTCGGTGATGAACACCATGACCTTGTTGGCCGGAATGGTATGGAGATCCTGCAAAAGCTGAAAAACTGCCTGATCGGCCTGTACCAATGGGTCGCCGGTCGCCATGTCTTCGAGTAGTGATAGAAACAGCCAAAGGCCACTGACCACCACCGCCATCAGCGTCAGGACGACAATCGCTTCATTGCGCTGGGCCGCGAACAGAGTGTCGATCATGCGGCGGGGTAGGGAGGTGCGTTTTGCCCCCCATTGCCGTAAGTGCTCCGCGCCGGCTTCCAACAGCGGGATGCCGCGTCGCAGCACAAAGCGGATGGCATGGTAGGAAAGCCATGCGCCGACCACGATAATAACCGCGAGGATAGCCAGCGGTTTCGCTGCCGCCCGGCCATAGCTGCTGAAGGCCGCACCTGCCAACACGCCAGGCAGAATATGTGACGGTGCCCAGACGATGGCCGAGGCAATATTGGCGGTATAAAAGCGCAGTCGCGACATGCCCATGACGCCACCCATCATCGGCACGAAGGCGCGCACGCCCGGCACGAAACGGGCGAGAAACACGCTCTTGTCACCGTGTTTGTCAAAGAACGCGCGGGTTTTGTCGATGACGGCGGGGTAGCGCCTGAGCCATCGCGATTGCAGAACGGTGTCGCGATGGCTGCGCCCAAGCCAGAACGCCACGCCATCGCCGACAATCGCTCCGAGAGTTGCTGCGGCGAGCAGCGGCCACAGCATCAACACGCCGCCCGGCACCAAGGCTGAAAGTCCGATGATGATGGCGGAGCCGGGAACGATTGCCCCGATAACCGGAATAGATTCAGATAAAGCCAGCAGAAAAACGGCGATATAGGCGACATGCGGATAGGTTCGCAGAAAGCCGATGATGATTTCGACGGCGTCACTCACCATACCCAAGCACCCTTGTCTCTATTCCCATAAAACCCACCAGCCATCAAACTTGGGCATGGATAGGGCGCTTATTTGGCAGAACCGGTATCGCGTTCCACCCGGCTGATGATGCGCTTGGCACGCAACTCGGAAATGATGGCGTTGAGGTGTTTCAGATCCCACACGCCAAGGTCGATGGTGACATCGGTGAAGTCCTGGGTCCGACGTTTCATCGAGACGCTGTCGATATTGCCGTCGTGGTCGGCGATGGTTTGGGCAATCTGGGCGAGCGAGCCCGGCTCATTGAGCGAGTGCAGCTTGATGCGGGCTGGGAAGCGGGCATGCTCGCCCGGCTCGATATCCCAGCGCACGTCCACCCAGCGATCCGGCTCATTGTCGAAGGCGGCGAGTGATGGCGATTGAATGGGATAGATCACCACGCCTTCGCCGGGCGTGAGAATACCGACGATGCGGTCTCCGGGAATGGCGCCGCCTTCCGTCGAGAACCGCACGGGAATATCGCGGTTGAGGCCGCGGATCGGGATGGCGCCGGCGTTCGCCTCTCCGGCGAAGGTCGGGATATCAACCTTGACCACCTGATCGGAGGCGAGGTTGAGCAACAGGCTGCTTTTACCGCCGTCGCTGCGACCGCCATCCTTGTAATCGGGGTAAACTGCGCGCACCACGTCACCTGAGAACATCTCGCCACGCCCAACCGCGGTCAGCACATCGGCAACCGATGAGCGGGCGAGGCGGGGCAGGGCGGCGGTGAGCTTTTCGTCGGAAAACGCCTTTTCGGCGCGTTCAAAAGCGCGTTCCAAAATCTGGCGGCCGAGGCCTGCATATTGGCGGCGCACGGCGGCGCGGGTGGCGCGGCGGATGGAGGCGCGCGCTTTGCCGGTGACCACCAGCGATTCCCAGGCGGCGGGTGGTGTCTGCCCTTCGGCAACGAGGACTTCCACCTCGTCACCATTCTGCAACTCGGTGAGCAGCGGCGACATGACGTGGTTGACCTTACAGCCCACTGCGGTGTTGCCCACATCGGTATGGACAGCGTAGGCGAAATCAATGGGGGTTGCGCCACGCGGCAGCGCGATCAAGCGGCCCTTCGGCGTGAAGCAGAATACCTGATCATGGAACAGCTCGAGCTTGGTGTGCTCCAGGAAGTCTTCCGGGTTGTCGCTCTCGGCCAATAGGTCGATGGTGCGGCGCAGCCAGCGGTAGGACGAGCTTTCGGTGTTGAGATAAGCCTCGTCGTTGACCCCTTCTTTATAAAGGGCGTGGGCGGCAATGCCGAATTCGGCAATCTCGTCCATCGCCACGGTGCGGATCTGCAACTCGATGCGCTGGCGTTTGGGGCCGATCACAGTGGTGTGGATTGAGCGGTAATCGTTTTGCTTCGGCGTCGAGATGTAGTCCTTGTACCGTCCAGGCACCATTGGCCAGGTGGTATGGACGATGCCGAGCGCGCGGTAACAATCGTCGATTTTTTCAACGATGATGCGGAAGCCGTAGATATCAGCCAACTGCTCAAAAGAAACCGATCGCTGTTCCATCTTGCGCCAGATGGAGTAGGGCCGTTTGCGCCGTCCGAGCACCTTGGCACGAATGCCGGTGGCATCGAGCTTTTCGGTGAGTTCCTGCACGATCTGTTCGATCAGGAGTTCGTTCTTGCCGGTCAGCTCGGACAGGTGGCGGTTGATTGTGGTGTAGGCTTCCTCATTGATGTGCTGGAATGAGAGCTCTTCCAGTTCCTCGCGCATCTCCTGGATACCCATGCGTCCGGCGAGCGGCGCATAGATGTCGAGGGTTTCTTGCGCGATGCGGATGCGTTTGTCTGCCCGCATGAAGGAGAGGGTGCGCATGTTGTGCAGGCGGTCGGCCAGCTTGATGAGCAGCACGCGGATGTCGGAGGCAATGGCCAACAGCAGCTTACGGAAGTTCTCGCCCTGCGCGGCCTGCTTTGACACGAGGTCCAGGCGCTTGATCTTGGTGAGGCCATCGACCAGCGCACCGATCTGCGGCCCGAACGCCTGGCTGATTTCCTCAAGTGTGGCGTCGGTATCTTCGACCGTGTCATGCAGAACGGCGGCCACGATGGTGGCATCGTCAAGCTTCATGTCGGTGAGAATAGCTGCAACTTCGAGCGGGTGTGAGAAGAACAGGTCACCGGAAGCACGCTTCTGGTCGCCATGCTTCATCATGGCGTAGATATAGGCGCGGTTCAGCAGCCCCTCGTCGGTATTCGGGTTGTAGCGTTTGACCCTTTCAACGAGTTCATACTGCCGTATCATTCCGTACCTTCCTACCCCGAGCCGCGCGAATTTTTCCGCACCATGCGAGAGGTTATACGTCCGGCTCCTTACCGGATGCCTAAAAACATCGTAATTTTACACATATAGCGAGGTTTTGCGCCACAAAAAACCCGGCACATGGCCGGGTTTTTTAGAATTCAATTTTTAAAGCGATTAATCGTCGTCATCGCTGTTCGATGGCGGCACCAGCCCTTCGAGGCCGCGCAGCAGATCATCTTCGCTCATGTGGTCAAACTGCACATCCGAATCATCGGCTGAAGCTGAGGCCATGGTGGTGTTGCCAATAAGCGGCACCGTCTCGGCTTCGGGCTCATCGACTTCCACGTATTTCTGCAGGGAGTGAATGAGCTGTTCGCGCAGATCTTCCGGCGGAATCGTCTCATCGGCGATTTCGCGCAGCGCCACCACCGGGTTTTTATCGCGGTCGCGGTCGATGGTCAGGGGCGACCCAGCAGAGATCAGTCGGGCGCGATGACTGGCGAGCAACACCAGTTCAAAACGGTTATCGACCTTGTCGATACAATCTTCGACGGTCACACGAGCCATGGTGACTGCTGCCTTTCGTTAACAAAACTTTTGAAGAACGGCTCTCTTACACCCAAAACCGGGGGCAGGACAAGGGGGAGAGATGAGTTTCCTTGCACTCACACGCGCATCGTTCGTCGGGGTGCCTGTGAGGTAGAGTTCCGAAGGCGGATGTATCTTCTATCCCGTAGGGGGCGTGGAGCGCTCCACAAACGCGCGCTCCTCGCTTTTTTCCACGGTGACGGTGTCGCGCATGAGCTGTTGCGGGCAGGAAATGCGCATGCGCACTTGACTCAAGCGAGCCATGATGCGAGTCGGGCAAATCCGGTCAAAAGCCTTTGGCCAAGACCGTTTTTTGCATTATTCGCCCGATCAGGATGGGCTTTCTCAAAGGGGTCGCTTCATGAAACGCGCGTTCATCTTTCCGGGGCAAGGCAGCCAGGCTGTTGGCATGGGCAAGGCCCTGGCCGAAAACTTCAAAGTGGCGAAAGATGTTTTCGCCGAAGTGGACGAGGCCCTGTCGCAGAAGCTTGCTGCGCTGATGTGGGACGGGCCGATCGAGGAATTGACCCTCACCGCCAACGCTCAACCCGCCCTGATGGCGACGAGCCTTGCCGCGTTCCGCGTGCTTGAGGCCGAAGCCGGGCTTGATCTTAAAAAACATGCGGCCTTCGTGGCGGGCCATTCGCTTGGTGAATATTCCGCGCTGGCGGCTGCGGATGTCTTGCCCATTGCCGAGACCGCGCGCCTTCTGCGTATCCGCGGCAATGCCATGCAGAGCGCGGTCCCGGCAGGGAAGGGGGCCATGGCCGCCATTCTCGGGTTGGAATACGACGATGTTGCCAAGATCGCCGCAGATGCCGCCCAGGGCGAAGTGTGCGACGCAGCCAACGATAATGGCGCGGGCCAGGTCGTGGTGTCAGGCAACAAGGCGGCGGTGGATCGTGCCATTGCCATTGCCCAGGAACGCGGTGCCAAACGCGCCATTCTTCTGCCGGTCTCCGCGCCTTTCCACAGCGCCTTGATGGCACCTGCGGCCGAAGTGATGCGCGCGGCGCTCGCTGGTGCTGCGTTCAAGGCTCCAGTGGTTCCGGTGGTAACCAATGTTGAGGCCGCGCCAGTTTCCGACCCCGCAGCCATCCGCGACGGGCTGGTGCGCCAGGTTTGCGGCACTGTGCGTTGGCGCGAAAGTATGGTTAAGATGGCGGAAGAAGGCGTCGAAGCGTTTTATGAGGTTGGTGCCGGTAAGGTGCTGACAGGATTGGTGAAGCGCCTTGCCCCCAATGCCACCGGCTCGGCCATTGGCACCCCTGAGGATATCGCGGCCTTCGTCGCCGCGTTCAAGGCTTGAGGAGCCCCCCATGTTTGATCTGACTGGCCGTAAGGCCTTGATTACCGGCGCAACCGGCGGCATTGGCGGTGAAATCGCCAAGGCGCTCCATGCCCAGGGCGCAATTGTCGCCATTTCCGGAACCCGCCGTTCAGCGCTCGATGAATTGGCGGCAGCGCTTGGCGACCGTGTTCATGTGATCGAAGCGAATCTCTCCGACAAAGATTCTGTTGAGGCGCTGGTTCCGGCTGCTGAGGCGGCCATGGAAGGGCTCGATATCCTCATCAATAACGCAGGCATCACCCGTGATGGCCTATTCATGCGCATGAAGGATGAGGACTGGGATAGCGTTATCAACGTCAATCTTACCTCGGCCTTCCGGCTGTCGCGCGCGGCGGTGCGGGGCATGATGAAGCGCCGTGCCGGCCGTATCGTCAATATAGGCTCGATTGTCGGCTCCACCGGTAATCCGGGGCAGGGCAATTACGCGGCCTCCAAGGCGGGTCTGATTGGCATGACCAAGGCGCTCGCCGCCGAGGTGGCCAGCCGTGGCATCACCGTCAACTGCATTGCGCCGGGCTTCATCGCCTCACCCATGACCGATGTACTGAATGACAAGCAGCGTGAGGGCATTCTGGCCACGATCCCGACGGGACGGCTTGGCACTGGCGCTGAAATCGCCTCCTCGGTGGTTTATCTTGCCTCCGATGAAGCTGCTTATGTGACGGGCCAGACCCTGCACGTGAACGGCGGTATGGCAATGTTCTGAGTGGGATACGGGGAAGCGTGGCAATTCCTGCCGCTGCTTCTTCGTGCTTCCCAAAAGCTTGGGGCTTGTGTTAAACAGCGGGATAAATTACAGGGCTGATAAACCTTACAACAGAAAACGGTTTCGCCATTGGCTTGAGCCGTGTATGTGGTATCGGGTTTGAAACAGTTTACCCACCAAAGCCGTCGGGAGCAGAAAGTGCCCCGGCGGTGAATTCCGAAACGGATAAGGATTAAGACCAATGAGTGATGTCGCCGAGCGCGTAAAAAAGATCGTTGTCGAGCATCTGAGCGTTGAGGCCGATAAGGTCACTGAAAACGCCAATTTCATTGACGATCTGGGCGCAGACAGCCTGGATATCGTTGAGCTCGTGATGGCTTTCGAAGAAGAATTCAACGTCGAAATCCCGGACGACGCTGCTGAGACGATCGTTACGGTCGGCGATGCCGTCAAATTCCTGGAAAAGGCAGCAGCGTAATCTGCATTCTTTCGCGCCGGGTGGTTCCTCCATCCGGCGTTATTATCCGTAGCCCGTAAGGGCTCATTTTTGCTCAGAGGTGGACATGCGGCGAGTTGTCGTGACGGGCCTCGGCATGGTGACGCCGCTTGGCTGCGGTGTCGAGCCGACTTGGAAAGCTATTCTTGAGGGTCGTAGTGGTGCATCCGCCATCACGGCCATTGATGTTTCTGATATGGCGGCGCGAATTGCCTGCTCCATCCCTCTCGGGGACGGTAGCAATGGCACCTTCAATGCCGATGATTGGATGGAACCGAAGGAACAGCGCAAGGTCGATCCCTTCATCGTTTATGCGATGGCGGCATCCACCCAGGCACTGCGTGATTCCGGTTGGGCTCCCAAGACCCATGATGAGCAATGCGCGACTGGCGTGTTGATCGGCTCGGGCATCGGCGGGGTCGGCGGCATCTATGAAGCCTCAATCACCTTGCATGAACGTGGCCCGCGCCGCGTATCGCCATTCTTTATTCCCGGTCGTCTCATTAATCTGGCCAGTGGCTACGTTTCCATTGAGCACGGCCTGAAGGGCCCGAACCACTCGGTGGTGACCGCTTGTTCCACGGGCTCGCACGCCATTGGCGATGCCGCGCGTCTCATTGCCTTGGGCGATGCCGACGTGATGGTCGCGGGCGGTGCTGAATCCCCCATTAATCGTATTTCCATTGCAGGCTTTGCCGCCTGTCGTGCGCTCTCCACTGGCTACAACGACGAGCCAACCCGCGCTTCACGCCCCTACGACAAAGACCGTGACGGTTTCGTGATGGGCGAGGGTGCTGGTATTGTGGTGCTTGAAGAATACGAGCACGCGAAGGCGCGCGGCGCCAAAATTTATGCCGAGGTCATCGGCTACGGCCTGTCGGGTGATGCCTTCCATATCACGTCGCCGACCGAGGACGGCGACGGGGCCTATCGCTGCATGACAGCGGCGCTCAAGCGCGCTGGGGTCTCGCCGTCCCAGGTTGATTACGTCAATGCCCACGGCACTTCCACGCCGCTCGGTGACGAAATCGAACTGAGAGCCGTGGAGCGGCTGATGGGCGCGGCGGCTGACGGGCTGGCAATGTCCTCGACCAAATCGGCGATCGGGCATCTGCTCGGTGCGGCTGGGGCGGTTGAAGCCATCTTCTCCATCCTCGCCATGCGCGACCAGATGGTGCCGCCGACGCTCAATCTCGATAACCCTTCGGTCGAAACCAAGATCGACCTGGTGCCGCATAAGGCGAAAGCGAAGAAGCTCGACATCGTGGTGTCCAATTCGTTCGGCTTTGGCGGAACCAACGCCTCGCTCGTGCTGCGTCGGGTATCCTGAAAAACGCAAGGGTAGGAAGCGCTGCGGCGCTTTTTACCCTTTTTGCCACCTTTTTTCATTGACCCCGTGTCATAGTGGCGGCGAGCCTTGCAAAGACAGGGTGTTTGCCGGTTATTGACTCCGTTATTTCGGGTTTGAGGACTGTACGTGCACGATAGAGGCATGGTGCAAAAATCCTTGACGGATCGCCATGCAAGACGCATTTTCACCGCGCTAGGGTGAATGCTCAAATCGCTAAAAAATAACAAAAGCGGGAATAAGCTACAGTTCAGTAACAAGTTATTTTACTCGGGATTCATGCCCGGTTGTTCAATGTGTAAGGGATCGCATGTTTTTCCGCAAAAAAAAGATAACCCCGACGCCTGAGGCCATGTTGCCGCCGTTCGACAGCGAACAGCGCATTGATGCCAAGTCGCCCGGTGAAGCGCTGAAGCCGGTGGCAATTCCGCCGCCGCCGCTGCTGATGGCACCGCCACCGCGCCGCCGTGGTGGTTTTCTTCACCGCTTGAGCGCGTTGCTGACTTTTATCATCATCTGTGGCGTCATGGCTTTTGCGGGTCTGATGTATGGTCAAAACCGGGTTCTGGCCCCGGGGCCTCTGGAAAACGCCAAGGTCATTCTTATTCCGCGCAATGTCGGAACGGCTGAAATTGCCGATATTCTCACGCGCGAAGGCGTGATCGACAGCAAGATGCTGTTTCAAGCGGCGGTGTGGTTCGGCAAGAGCAAGAACCTGAGGGCGGGTGAGTACCAGTTCAAGCAGCGGGCCAGCATCAATGAGGCCATCGAAACCCTGACCCAGGGTAAGTCGATCCTGCATACGCTCAGCATCCCCGAGGGCCTGACCAGCGACCAGATTGTGGCGCGCCTGATGGAAAGCGACATTCTGACCGGTGAAATCTCGGAAACGCCGCGCGAAGGCGCGCTGCTGCCCGACACCTATAAATTTGAACGCAACGACAGCCGCCAGCAGATCGTCGACCGGATGCAGGCAGCGCAGAAGCAGGCTCTGGCCCAGATATGGGCGCGCCGCTCATCCGAGGTTTCGTTGCGGTCGCCGCAGGAACTGGTGACTTTGGCCTCGATCGTCGAAAAGGAAACGGGCCGCGCCGACGAGCGCAGCCGTGTGGCCTCGGTGTTCCTCAATCGTCTCAAGCGCGGCATGAGGCTGCAATCTGACCCGACCATCGTGTATGGGCTGGTCGGTGGCAAGGGTACGCTCGGGCGCGGCATCCGCCGCTCCGAGATCGAGCGTGCCACGCCCTATAACACCTATGTGATCGAAGGGCTTCCGCCCGGCCCCATCGCCAATCCAGGACGTGCGGCCATGGAAGCGGTTGCCAATCCGTCACGCACCAAGGATCTGTTCTTTGTGGCGGATGGTACCGGTGGCCATACGTTCTCCGAGACGCTCGATCAGCATAACCGCAGCGTGCAGCGCTGGCGGCAGATTGAAAAGGCCAAGCCCAGCGCCGAAAACCAAAGCGATACGGTAGACCGGACCGAACCGGAAGCGGATGGCGCAACAACCGATGGCGGCGCAGCAGCGCCTGCAACGGGCACGCCGGGTCGCGCCAAGGGGTTTGACGCTTCGGAAGGCACCAACAAGGATCCGCTGAAGAACAGGACCTATGACTTAAACAGCCCGCAGACCTTGCCGGATAATATGAAGGCGCAGTGACGCGCCCGTTGAAAACAAACACCATGAGAGCAATGCGCGTTAACCGGATTTCACGGCAACGCGCATTGCTATATTATGTGAGACGTTTTGAGGGGCGGTTAAGCGCAGGCCCATCAAAACGACGATGCTGAACAACCCGCCCAGCGCCCCCAACAGGAGTTCCCAATGCCCATCGCCAGCATGACAGGTTTTGCCCGGGAAGCTGGAACGAGCGGACCCTATCAATGGGTGTGGGAGCTCAAGAGCGTCAATGGCCGGGCACTGGAAACCCGGTTTCGCACGCCGCCAGGTTATGAGGCTCTTGGTGAGGAAGCCCGCAAAGCCATCCAGCAGGTACTGGCGCGTGGGCAATGCCAGCTCAATCTGTCGCTGAGCCGCTCGGCAACTGCGCCGGCTGTGCGCCTGAATGGCGAATTGCTGCAATCTTTGATCGCCGCCGTTGACACACTGGCGTTGCCCTCCGGCATGGCCAAAGCCAGCCTCGATGGCCTTCTCCAAATCCGTGGGGTGATTGAACAGGAAGATGTGCAGGAAGAGGGCGTGGAGGAGGCTTTGCAGCTTGCGCTCCGGGGCGGTATCGAACGGCTTGTCGCCGCCCTCGTTGAGGCGCGCAATTCCGAAGGGCTGGCGTTGGAAGCCGTGCTCAAGGGCCAGGTCAGTACGATTTCCCAGTTGGTGAGCGAGGCTGAAAACGCGCCGGGACGCCAACCCGAGGCCATCAAGCAGCGGCTAAAAGCGCAGATCGACCTTTTGCTCGATACCCGTGGCAGCTTCGACGACAACCGCCTGTATCAGGAGGCGCTCATTCTCGCGTCGCGCGCCGATATTCGCGAAGAACTCGACCGCCTCAAGGCGCATGTCGAAGCAGCTGGCACGTTGATCGCCGCAGGCGGTGCCGTTGGGCGCAAGCTCGATTTTCTTGCCCAGGACTTCGGGCGCGAGGCCAATACGCTTTGCGCCAAGGCCAATGGTATCGCCCTGTCGCGGATCGGCCTCGAACTTAAAGCCGTCGTGGAACAGTTCCGCGAACAGGTTCAGAATGTGGAATAACTCATGACCGATGCGCCCTTTTCAAGACGCGGGCTTCTGCTCGTTCTCTCCTCACCTTCGGGAGCCGGGAAATCGACTCTGACCCGGCTGCTCGTCAGCAAGGATGCCGGGCTCAAGCTGTCCGTTTCGGTCACCACCCGCGAGCGGCGTGGCTCGGAGGTGAATGGCGTGCATTACCATTTCATCTCGAAAGAAGACTTCGCCGTCATGCGTGATCGTGGCGAACTGCTCGAATGGGCGGAAGTTCACAGCAACTTCTACGGAACACCGAAGAAGCCGGTCGAACAGGTGCTGGTTGGCGGCGATGATATGATGTTCGATATCGACTGGCAGGGCGCACAGCAGATTGTCGAGAAGATGCCGGAAGATGTGGTCAGCATTTTCATCCTGCCACCGTCGATGTCCGAATTGAAGATGCGCCTGGAGCGCCGCGCCGAGGATAGCGAAGAGGTCATCAACCGCAGGCTCAAGAATGCCCGTGAGGAAATTTCCCACTGGCAGGCCTATGATTATGTGCTGGTCAATAGTGATCTCGACGAGACCTATGCCGCGCTACAAGCCATTCTGAGCGCCGAGCGCTTGCGCCGGGTGCGCCAGAGCGGCCTTCCGGAATTTATCGGGAAACTGCTGGCCTGAACGGTCAAGACCTTCGATGGCAAAAGAAAAACCCGGCTGTTTTTGCAGCCGGGTTTCTTTTTATTGCGATGCACGAAGTCTCAGTCTTCGTTTTCGAGGGTGCCTTCGCCCTTGTGCAAGAGCAGCGAGGTGCAGAACACCAGAACGCCCATGGCCGAGACATAGTAGAAGAAGATGTTCTCATAGCCCCAGTTTTTCAAGCTGAGGGCTACCAATTCAGCTGTACCTCCGAAAATGGCATTGGAAATGGCATAAGCCAACCCGACGCCAAGTGCGCGCACATGCGGCGGGAACATTTCCGCTTTCAGGAGGCCGTTGATCGAGGTGTAGAAGCTCAACATGCAGGCGCTGAGCAGGATGAGGCCAAGAGCGGTATATGGGGAGGCCGATCCGAGAGCCGTCATCAGCGGTATGGTCACAACTGCCAGCAACCCACCAAAAATCAGCATGAAGGTTTTGCGACTGAACAGATCTGAAAGATATCCGAATAGCGGCTGAATAATCATGAGGAAAAACAGGCCTGAGGTTGCCACGTAGTTGGCGGTCTTGGTATCCATCTTTGCGCTGATGATGAGGTATTTCTGGATATAGGTGGTGTAGGTGTAAAATGACAGCGAGCCGCCAGCCGTGAAGGCGAGAACGATGAGGAATGCCCGCCGATATTGCCAAAGGGCGGTGATCGACCCGGCTTCTTTGCTGTCGCGCGTCTTCTGGCTTGATGTTTCGTGCAGTGTCCGACGCAGATAGAGAGCGACGAGACCGAGCACTGCGCCGATACCAAAGGGGATGCGCCAGCCCCAATCCAGCATTTGGGCGTCCGATAGAACCCACGGCATAATCACGCCGGTTAAAGCCGCAAGCAACTGGCCACCAACCAATGTAACGTACTGGAACGAGGCCAGGAAACCCCGACGACCCTTGGTTGCGACCTCACTCATATAAGTGGCTGTTGCGCCGTACTCGCCGCCAACCGACAATCCCTGGAACATGCGGGCGAGCATGAGTAGGATGGGCGCGAGAAGGCCGATGGTGTTGTATGTCGGAAGACATGCGATCACGAATGACCCAAAACACATCATGTAGACTGATATGACCATCGCGTTTTTGCGGCCATAGCGATCGCCAATATATCCGAATATCCAGCCGCCAAGCGGACGCATCAAAAAGCCAATAGCAAAAATGGCTGATGTCTGCAGGAGTTGTACGGTTTGGTTGCCTGTGGGGAAAAAGGATTTGGAAAAATAGAACGCGAAAAAGGCATACACATAAAAATCATACCATTCGACCAGATTGCCGGAGGAGGCGGCGAAAATCGCTCTGATGCGATTGCCATAATCGACTTTTGTTTCTGCGGTGGTGTTTGTTTTTTCTGCGGCACTGAGTGTCTGCATGGATTCCCCCCCTTGGGGTCAGAATAATTACAAGAGAACTTCGGTCGGAAAGAGAAACAGCGTTAGGGTTTCAGATCGTCTGAAAGCAATTCACGGGAGGGCGGTTGAAGGAAACACCGTTCCTGCCTGGTTTCCGCTGGTTACTTTGCCGAAAATTAAGTTGTAGCTTCTTTTTGTTTCAGAGGAGTCTGAGCGCCTCTGGCTTTTGAGAAAACGAAATTTTTATATTTTCCCTTTTCTGCAATTTTAAATGTCGCTGGGGGCCGCCTGATGGGAGCCTTTAACAATCTAAAAATCTTCTGGCCGAGAGTAAAGCGATTAAGGGAAAATAAATTTTAATGTGTCGGCACAAGGCGCAACGCAGCAACTGTTTATGAATGGGTTGCGCAAGAATCATATGCATTGGCGAGGGCCACATATCCCACAACTGAGATTTCCTCGGCACGCGCGGTTTCCGCCAAACCGGCCATGCGCAGCAGCGTTGTCGCGTCAGCCGACAAGCTCTTGAGGCTTTGGCGCAGCATTTTGCGACGCTGGCCGAACGCGGCGCGGGTGACCGCCTCAAGCGTCTTCAGGTTGCATGGCAGCGGCGCCGTTCGCGGCGACAGATGCACGACGCTGGAAGTCACCTTGGGTGGCGGTACGAAGGCCGAGGGCGGGATGTCGAACAGGATATGCGCATCCGTCCTCCAGCCACACAGCACGCCAAGGCGGCCGTAATTGGCGGTATCGCTTTCGTCGGCGACAATCCGCTCCGCCACCTCACGTTGGAACATCAGTGTGAGTGAGGTCCACCATGGCGGCCAGGCGTCGTTCGTCAGCCAGCCCGTGAGGAGGGCGGTTCCGACATTATAGGGCAGATTGGCGATGATCCGCGCTGGCTGGTTGCCGATGTGCGCTGCGATATCAATCTCAAGCGCGTCCCCTTCGATGATGTCGAGCCGACCGGGATAATAGGCAGCAATCTCTTCAAGGGCTGGAATACATCGGCTGTCGCGCTCGATGGCGATCACCCGGTCCGCACCATTGGCCAGAATGGCGCGTGTCAGGCCACCGGGGCCAGGACCCACCTCAACAACCGTCTGGCCGGTGAGCGGGCCACCTGCGCGGGCAATGCGTGAGGTGAGGTTAAGATCGAACAGAAAATTCTGGCCGAGCGACTTCTTAGCCATCAGGCCGTGGGTCTGCACCACGTCGCGAAGGGGGGGGAGGTTATCGACCTGGCTCATGGGATCAGTGCACTGGCCCGGGCGCGGCGAGGCGTCCGGCGAGGCGGATGGCGGAAATCGTGCTGATCGGGTTGCCGATGCCGCGTCCGGCAATATCGAAAGCCGTGCCGTGGCTCGGCGCGGTGCGAATGAGCGGCAAGCCGAGCGTGACATTGACGGCGCTGTCGAGCGCCAGCGTCTTGATGGGGATCATCGCCTGGTCATGATACATCGCGATGACCGCGTCATATCCTGCGCGGGCGCGCTCGTGGAACAGGGAATCGGCTGAGTAAGGGCCGCGCGCATCTATCTCGCGGCGGCGCAGGAGCGTGATGGCTGGCGCGATGATGTCGCGGTCTTCGGTGCCGAGACTGCCGTTGTCGCCCGCGTGGGGGTTGAGCCCGGCGACGGCGAGACGGGGGCGCTCGATGCCAAAACGGCGGGTAAGGTCGGACGCCACCACGCTGACTGTCGAGATGATCAGTTCAGAGGTCAGGCACAGCGCCACATCGGTCAAAGGGATATCGGTGGTGACCGGTACCACGGCGAGAAGGTCGCTCCACAGCATGAGCACCGGGTGCACCGGATGGCCGAGAGCTCTTTCCACCAGTGAGCCCAGGAACTCGCCGCTGCCGCGATGGGAATAATCCGCCGCCTTGAGGACAAATTTGGCGACCGGGTTGGTGACGATTGCGCTGGCGCGGCCCTGGAGTGCAAAGGCAACGCTGGTTTCAATCGATTCAAGGATTGATGCCGCGGATTCCGGTGCCGGATGACCCGGCATTGCGGTGACACGGGTGTTGAGCGGGATGACGGGGAGGGCGTCTGCAAACAATCCGACCGCCGTCTCCGGCGTGGCGAGTTGCACCGGGATATCCCATTGAAATCTTTGGGCGAGTTCGGCGACATGCGCCGGGTCGGCAACCAGCGCAAATGGCGGGAGATCAACGTCGAAACGGCTGCGCCATGCCTGTAAAGTGAGTTCCAGGCCGATACCAGCAGGGTCGCCCTGCGTGACCAATATCGCCTGCTGCGCTGCCATGAGGGGCCGTCCCGTCATATTCGTTCAGGTCCCGCTGCCAACATTCTGCTTGGCATTTATTGTCCCGAGCGACTTCAGTTCCAGTTTCATCATGATGGTCTGGTTGCGCTCGGTTTGCCCGGTTGTTGACGAGATATCGCGCGGGGCAACGATATAATTGAGCGAGATTTCGGTGCACTCATCGCTATAGCCCACGCCGACAGCAAGCGTGTCGATGGCGATGCGGCCCTTTTTAAAGTAAACCGCGCTGGGATTGAGTGCCAAATTCGCTTCGTATTCGGCCAGTGCCCGCGCTTTGCGATCGAGATCAATCACGGCCGAGCCGGTCACATACCAGTTGGGCGTGATGTGATAATTGATGCCGCCCATGATGCCGGTGCGCCGGTAGCCGAAGCCGTTCTCCGGCTGCGGGTCATAGGTGGCGAAGAGCGCGGAGGCGGTTATGGGCAGCACGGGGTTGAAGTCTGCTGTCACCCCGGTCTCAAAGCGCTTCATGCCGAAACTGGCGTGGTCGAACTGGGCGCGGGTGATGAAGCTATACTGCTTCTTTGGCGAGAATTGCAGCCGGGTCACATAATCCGAAGCATCTGTCTCAAGGCCGGAATTGAGGCCGGTATTCGCCAAGTCCGCAGTGGCATAGGAGTTGCGCCCGGCCAATTGGAAGGATTGTCCAAATAGGACATTGGCGTAGGCGCCGTTATCGGCCGATATGGAATACTGCACGCCGAAATTGGCGCGCGTGCCGCCTTCCACACGGTCGTAACCCGAGAACTTGTTCCATTCGAAGATGGTGGTGTCATCGAACAGAAGGCTTTGGGCATCCTCGTTCGGCAGCTTGCCGATGCGCGCCTCGTTGGGGCGGACGATGATCTGGGCGATGGGTTCGATGGTCTGGCGCGCATTCGAGCCGAAGTCCGCGGCGAATGGATAGCGGTATTCGAGGCCCGCGCCGGGCATGAAGCGTCCGGCGAATTCCTCGTCGGTATTCCAGAAATTGCGCAGCGCGTTGTTCTGGTAACCGGTGTAATCGGGTGCGTAATAGAAGACATCGGCGCGCATGAAGGCAAACGGCGTCCACACCTGACCGAGCGGATCGATGAACTCACGGCGCCACTGAACGTCTGTGGAAGCGCGCGCATAGGTTCCGGATATTCCGCGCACCAGACATTGGCCGCGCTGGAATATGGCGCAGGTATCATAATTGGTTCCGGGCAGCTTGAATATCTGCGTCGGGCTCTGCTGGAAAGCGGCGGCCTGACGCTGGAGATTGGTCAGGTTGATGTTGATCGACAGCTCGCCGCCGATCGATTCCGGGTTGATCCGCTTCGAGTAATCCACCAGCGGCAGCACAACGGGCTGCTGCTTCTGCCAGTCGTATGACGACAATCCCTGGAAATAATACCCGCGCAGATCGAAATAGGAACGATCCCCATTGCCGCGCAGGAAGGCGGTCGAAATGGCTTCGCGGAAGAAGATATCCGACAGATTGGTGCTGCGAATATGGAAATTGTCGAGAACCCACTTGTCGGTGACGAGGGTGGTGTTCCAGCCCCATTTCCAGCGCTCGTTGAGATGGAACAGGCCGACCGATTCGAGCGAACCACGGAAATCGCGCTCCCGCGCCCCATTGGGCGAGGCGGCGAATTCTTCGGGGCCCTGCTGGAAGATGCCTGCGGCACGCACGGAATAGGTGCCTGTCTCCAGCCGGTGCCGCCACTCCACCTGACCGAGGAAGCCCTGCTTCGAGAGGTATTCCGGCCTGAAGGTGATGTCGAAATTGGGGGCGAGGTTCCAGAAGAACGGCATCTGGACGCCGAAGCCAAGGCTATTGCTGATGACATAACGCGGCGACAGGAAGCCGGTCTTGCGCTTGACGGTCGGGTCCGGTGACCAGAAATAAGGCAGATAACCCACTGGAATGCCAGCGAGTTCGAGAGTGGCGTTCTCGTAATAGATCGTCTGCTCGCTATTGTTGTGGATAATCCGCGCAGCTTTAACCTGCCACAGCGGCGGCCGGGACGGGTCGTCCTTGCAGGCATTGCAGGACGTGTAGACGCCGCGGTTGAAAACCGTGGTTTCCCCGTCAATGCGTTCGGCGCGCGGCGAGGAGAAATGGCCGGTGAATGTCTTTCCGGCCTGCTCGGTTTTCTGTTCCAGGTTGAGCGAATTGATGAACCCGGTCTTGAAATCGTCGGTGAGGTCAAACTGCGAGCCGGTCATGATCGTGCCGCTGGCATCGGTCATCCGGGCGTTGCCCTCGGCGAAGACCCGGCCCGTGCCGCGGTTATAAATAACGCGATCGGCCTGCAAAGTGCGGCCCTGATAATGCAACTCAACATCACCGGAGGCAGTGATGGTGTTCTTGTCGTTATTGTAGATGATCTCGCGGGCCTCGACGAACAACCTGTCCTTCTTGCCATCCTGAGTGGCGGCTTTCTTCGAGATCATGTCATTGAGGGTGGATTGGGCCCAAGCAGAATCAAACCCGGAGATGCTTCCCAGCATCACCGCGATCGCTGTAGCTGCGACCGTTGTTCGAAGGCGATTCATTCCTGTTCCCAACCTCGAGACGGTCATCAACCGTCTTCCTGATACAAAATGGCGAGTCCGCCAAGCAAAGTTCCTACTACAGCAGGGAACCATGCCGCAACCACTGGCCGGACGAACCCGGCACCGCCAAGATCTTCCATGATTTGCTGCAACACGTAAAGCACGAAGCCCGCAACAACGCCACCAAGAACCATCTTGGCGACCCCGCCGAAGCGAAAAAATCGTAACGAAACCGATGCGGCAACGAAAACCATGGCAATCAGCAGGAGCGGACGGGCCAGCAATGATTGATAGTGAATTTCATAGCGTGTGGCATCAAGGCCGGCCTTGGTTGTTCGGCTGATGATCTCGGGAAGATCCCAGAATGGCACCGAATCGGGGGCGGTGAACGACTGCCGGACCTGCGACGCTTCGAGTGTCGTGGCCAAAAGATATTCATCGTAGGCCTGCGGTTCTTCCGTGGTGGACAGGAGCCGCACTTCCTTGAGAATCCAATATCCCTCACGCAACTGACCTTCAGCGGCTTCGATTCGTTCCCTGAAAGCGCCATTGGCATCGAAAACGAAGATGGTCAGACCGGTGAGCGTCGTGCTCCCCTCAATGACACCCTCGGCGCGCACGATTGATTGGCCATCGATGCTCTTCTGGCGCAGCCACAGATCCTTGTTGATGCTGTTTTGGTTGGAGCGCGCGAAAATGCGGGCTTCGATTTCAGAGGCCTTTTGTTTCAGAAAGGCGGAGCCTGGATTGTACACGGTGACCGACAACACCCCGATCAGGATGGCCACAAGAATGCCCGGTTGCAAAAACTGCCACGCAGAAATGCCGGCGGCACGGGCGACGACCAGTTCGAGCTTGCGGCTGAGTTGCAAAAGCGCCGCCGTTGAGCCGAACAGCACTGCAAACGGCATCACCAGTTCCGCCACCGCCGGGGTGCGAAAAAGGGCAAGGCGGGCCATGGCACCGGGTGACGCGCCGGGTGTTTCACCGGCACGGCGCATCAGTTCAACAAAATCGAGCGTGTAGACCAGCACGAACACCGTCAGGAACACTGCAAGGATAACCTTGAGGAACTGGATCGAAAAATAGCGCCCGAGAGTACGTCCGATCAGCATCATGAAGCCTTTGGCGAACGCAGGAAGGGGAGGGAAAGGTGCGCACTCACCCAGCGGCCGATGCGCGCCCTCCAGAATTGCGTGGCGGAGCCCTTGAAGAAGAAGAAGAGGGCCAGAATGATGGTTACGATGGGTACGCCATAGAGCGGAATGAGCGCGAGCGGCGTGCGGGTTAAGGCTGAAAGTGCCGCAAAACCGGCAATACGCAGGATTGCGGTTGCGACGATGGCAATTGCAATCGACACGCCGCGTCCCTGACGGGTCGTGCGGGCGTCACCGAGCGCCGCAAGCGCAATAAGCATCATCGCCAGCGGATAGAGAAAGGCTGATAGCCGGTCGTGCAGCACTGCGCGGAAACGGCCCGCCACCGCTTTGTAGACGGGATCGTTGGGGTCGGGGTTCCACAGGGCAGCGGTGGTGCGTTCGGCCGGTTTATAGAACACATCGCCGCCATCCTTGGCCAGCGAGGAAAGATTGATGGCGTAACTGTCGAACGCAACAATGGAGGAATCGCGGGTTTTCGCCTGCTGACGCTGGATGGATCCGTTCTGAAGTTCAAGAAAACTGTCGCCATCAATGGTGAGCGTGCGGCCTCTCTCGGCGATATAAACGATGGATTTGCCGACGTCGCGGCGGTCCTGCATGAAAATGCCAAGCAGCGCATCTCCGGCCTTTTCGCGGAAATGGAAGGTTATGCCGGTATCCAGAGTGGTGAACTGGCCTTCCTTGACCACATTGGACACAAAATCCGCCCGGACCTGGGACACGATGTTGCGCAAAAGCTGCGAGGTCATGGGGGTGAGGTAAATCGTCAGATAGGCCACCAGAATACACACCGCAGCGCCAAGCGTCAGGAACGGCATCAGCAACCGCCGCGGCGGAAGGCCCGCCGCCGTCATGATAATCAGCTCCGAATCGCTGTTGAGTTTGTTGAGCGTGTATAGCGTTGCAATGAATAAGGCCGCCTGCGCCACCAGCGTCACCAGAATCGGCAACGACAGGGTGGTCATCAGCAGGAAGATCAGAATGGTCTGGCCCTTAGCGGTGATGACATCGAACTGCCGCAACGCGAGCGTCATCCACATGACCCCCGTGAGCGCAACGAGGCACACCAGAAAGGCCGTGGTGGCTATTTTCAGGATGTAGCGCTCGATAATATGCATGAAAGCTCTTGGACCTTATAGTGGTTTGACTGACTAGCGCGCCGGGGCAGCGAGGGCAAGTTTTTAAGCGCGGTACACACCAACTTGTGTGCGGCAAATCATCTTTTGGTCGTGCGCTGCGTTTTTGGCCCAGACATGTCTCGGCAGATGCTTTGCCTTTTGCGTGCCAGTCGCTACAAAGGAAACATTGGGCCTGATGCCCTGTTTTTGAGATTCCTTAGTTATTGGCGCGCTCGAGTACCATCGGGCAGGCGCATTCCCTGTTCTGTATTTGGAGACCCCCATGGCCAGCCAGCTTAAAATCGATTTCAAGTCTTTCGGCAAGGCAGACGCCGCAACCGCCGTCATTCTGGTGAGCGATGATCTGGAGCCGTCAAACGCGGCTGTCGGGATGCTCGGCCAGGGGCTTTCGGAACTGGTGCGCAAGGCCGCCAAAGCCGAAAATTTTTCGGGCAAATATCTCGCCACCATCGTCATTCCCGCGCCCATGGGGCTTGAGACCGAGCGGCTCGTTGTGGTGGGCCTTGGCCCCGACAAGGATGCCGACAAGCGCGATTGGGCGCGCCTCGGCGGGACCTGTGCGGCTGCGATCAAAACCGGCACGGCGGTGATCGTCGCCGACGAAGCCATCTCCATGGATGATGTTGCGGCGATGGCGCTGGGTGCCCGTCTCAACGCCTATAAATTCGATCGCTACAAGAGCAAGAAGAAGGACAAGAGCGAAACGCTGTCCAAGGTTGTGTTCGCCGTTGCCGACACCGACGCTGCGAAGAAGGCCTACAAGCAAGCCGAGCCAGTGGCCGATGGCGTCATCCTGGCGCGTGATCTCGTCAACGAACCTGCCAATGTGCTTTTCCCGGAAGAGTTCGCCAAGCGCGTCGGTGCGCTGTCGAAGCTTGGTGTTGCGGTTGAGGTTCTCGATGAGAAAGACCTCGACAAGCTCGGTATGCGCTCGCTGCTCGCAGTGGGGCAGGGCTCGCCGCGCCAGAGCCATGTGGTGGTGATGCGCTGGGATGGCGGCAAGGAAAAGGATGCTCCCGTAGCCTTCATTGGCAAGGGCGTCTGCTTTGATACCGGCGGCATTTCCATCAAGCCTGCGCAGGGCATGGAAGACATGAAGGGCGACATGGGCGGCGCGGCCTGCGTCACCGGCCTGATGATGGCACTCGCCGGGCGTAACGCTCCGGTCAATGCGGTTGGCGTCATTGGCCTCGTCGAAAATATGCCAGACGGCAAGGCACAGCGCCCGGGTGATATCGTCACCGCCATGTCGGGCGCGACCATCGAGGTCATTAACACCGACGCCGAAGGCCGCCTCGTGCTGGCCGATATCATGTGGTACGCGCAGGAGCGCTTCAAGCCGCGCTTCATGGTCGATCTCGCCACCCTCACCGGTGCCATCATGGTGGCGCTCGGCAGTGCCTATTCCGGCATGTTCAGCAATGACGACACGCTGGCGCAGCAACTGACGACGGTCGGCGAAGCCACCGGCGAGAAAGTTTGGCGCATGCCGCTCGCCAGCGAATACGACAAGATGATCGAATCGAAATTCGCCGATATTCTCAACAGTGCCGGGCGCATGGGCGGTTCTTGCACCGCGGCTGCTTTCCTCAAGCACTTCGTCAAGGACGGCACCCCGTGGGTGCACCTCGACATTGCCGGAACGGCGATGGGCTCGCCCAAAACCGAACTCAGCCAGGGCTGGGCGTCGGGTTGGGGTGTGCGCCTGCTGGATAAGCTGGTGCGCGACCATTACGAAGGGTAACAGCGGCCATGGCCGAAGTCTGGTTCTATCATCTGCAACGCCAGCCTCTTGAAGCGGTGCTGCCATCCCTTCTCCTGAAAACCCTGGAGAGGGGCTGGCGTGCCGTGGTGCAGGTGGCCAGCGAAGAACGCATGGGCGCGCTCGATGATCATCTCTGGACTTTTTCCGAGGAGAGCTTTCTGCCCCATACCCCGGCGAGCGACGCCAATGCCGCCAGCCAGCCGGTGGTGCTGACCCTGCAAGATGATAATACCAATGCTGCCGATGTCCGCTTTCTCACCGAAGGCTCTAAGTTGCCGCAGGATATGACTGCCTACCAACGCATCATCATCATCTTCAACGGCAACGACCCCGAGTTGCTGGCGCTGGCGCGCGAACAATGGAAAGCCGTCAAGGCTCAAAACCTCGAGGCTTCTTACTGGCAACAGGATGATGACGGGCGCTGGGGCAAAAAAGCGTGAGGCTGGAAGACCAACGACACGCGTTACAATAAGATGCTGCATCGGCTATGCTGGGCAAAGGCACGTGGGCTGGTTCCCGCCGGGAGAGAGTGATGTCTGTGATGCGGGTGCGTCTGTTGGCTGTGGTTATGGTAAGCCTGATTTCCTGCTCACTTATTGGTGCGTTGCAGGCTCAGGAGCATCCGCCGACCGAGCCGCGCCGGGCTGAAGCGCGGCAGGCTCAGGTCATGCCCTTGCCGCCGATGGCGGTCACCAAGCATAGCATCAAGGTTATCGGCGACGGTGTCTCTGGTGACAGCACCTATGAATTCACCGCAAAAGTCGGCATGCTTTCCATTAAAGATGCCAGCGGTGCCGTTCAGGCCGAAGTTGGCTTTGTCTCCTATACCCTCGACGGCTGGGTCACGCAGAAAAACGGCAAGGAAGAGCGGCAAAAAATACCCTCTGCCAATCAGCGCCCCATTACGGTTGCCATGAATGGCGGGCCGGGTGCGGCCTCGGCCTATCTTAATCTGATGGCGATTGGCCCATGGCGCTTGCCGATGGATGCGCAATGCGCCGGTGAAAAGGCCTGCGAGCAGGCGGGCGGCAAGACGCTTTCGCCGTCTGACCCCATTGCGCTCGTTGATAACAGCGAAAGCTGGCTGCCGTTCACTGATCTGGTTTTTATCGACCCGCCCGGCACCGGCTATAGCCGCGTTGTGGGTGGCGAAGAGGTGCGCAAGCGCTTTTATTCCGTCGCGGGAGATATCGATATTCTGGCCGCAGCGGTCGCGCGCTGGATCCGCGAAAACGACCGGTTGGCGTCACCCAAGTTTTTTGTCGGTGAGAGTTATGGTGGCTTTCGCGGGCCGCTGCTCGCGGAAAAATTACAGACCCGCCAGGGTATCGGGTTTAGCGGCCTCGTGCTGATTTCGCCGGTGCTCGACTTCAATTGGGTGTTCCAATCGGATTACGCCGCCTGGGCACAGGCTGGGTTGCTGCCCTCGCTCGCCGCTGCCAATCTCGAATTGCAAGGCAAGCCGTTTGACGCCGCCGCGCGCAAAGATGTGGAGGAATATGCCACCGGCCCCTTCCTCTCTGACATGATGCGCGGCCTGCAGGATGACAAGGCGGTGGCGCGCGTCAGCGAGAAAATGACGGCGCTCACCGGGCTCGATCCGGTCCTGGTGCGCCGTATGGCAGGCCGCATCGATATGCGTACCTTCCAGCGCGAACGCCTGCGTGACAGCCAGCAGGTTCTGAGCGCTTACGATACCGTGGTGCGTGCGCCAGACCCGGACCCGACCGGGTCATTCTCCCGCTTCGATGACCCGCTGCTCTCCGGCATGACTGCGCCGCTGACCAGCGCGATGGTCGATCTCCTGCGCAATCGTCTTGGCTACAAGGCCGATGATTTTCAATATCAGTTGCTCAACAGTGAGGTGAACCGCGCTTGGGATTGGGGAAGGGGGCGCTCAACCGCGCCGGATAGCTTGACCAATCTCAGCCGCGCGCTGGCGCTTGACCCCAACATGTGGGTGCGGGTGATCCATGGCGAGACCGACCTGGTGACGCCGTATTTCACCAATCGGCTGCTGCTCAACCAGTTGCCCGCAATGGGAGGTCGCGTGCAGCTATTGACCCTTCCCGGCGGGCATATGTTTTACAGCCGCGATAAGAGCCGGGCGGAGATGTTTGCCCGCATGAGGTGTCAGTATCCGATGACACCCGGTCCCCGGGATAGAACCGCTACTTTTTGCTTTTCCGGTGGCACGCGCTTCTGACATCGCCCACGAAATCCCGTGCGTAGGGCATGGCACTGCCAACGTCCTGTTTGACAACCGCTTTCCATTACGCGCAAAGTTTCTCAGAAAACGAATCTCTGCCGCCAAAGGTGCTGCCATGACCCCCCGTTCCCGTAATCTGCTGTTGCTGCCGCTTGTGGCGCTCATGGCTCTTGGCGTTGCTGCCTGTGAGACCGGCAACACCCGCCGCCCGCCCGCACCCGTGGCGTATCAGCCACCGGTGCCCCAGCAGCCCATCGTGCCGCAATTCAGCGGGCCGATCCTCAATCAGGACGGTAGTTGCTCGGCAGCAGCCCCAACCACTGCAACTGCCATCGTTCTCGGCATGGGTGAATGCGAACTGGTGCGCCTCAAAGGCCGCACTCCAACCGATATCCTGATCGGCGAAAGCGGCCGCGGCGGGCGTGAAACCCAGGTGCTCTACGCCGAGCCGACCGGGCGCGAGCTGTATTTCTTCACCAACAACAAGCTTGATCGTATCCGCACCCCCGACCGCACCGAAGGCGGGGTGTAGGTTACAAGAATCTGGACGGGCTGATCAACGCCCGTCCGGTTGCCTCACGCCCCCAGCACGCTCTTCACCCATTGCGGCACCGCTGTGCCTGCGGGGCCGTAGATGGCGTCGTCGAACAGATAATCGTTCTTTGACGGCTCGAGGTTGATCTCCATGGTGCGCACGCCATAGGCCTTGGCATCCGAGACGAAACCGGCGGCGGGGTAGACGTTACCCGAGGTGCCAATGGAGACGAACAGGTCGGCTTGATGGATGGCATCGGCGATGTGGTCGAGGCCCAGCGGCATTTCACCAAACCACACCACATGCGGGCGCACACCGTGGCCGGGCGTGCAGCAGGTGCAGCGGCTGTCGTCGTTGACATCGTGCGGCCAGTCGTGGATTTGGTCGGTTTCCACGCAACGCACTTTCAACAGTTCGCCATGCATATGGATGACGTCCTTTGAGCCCGCGCGCTCATGCAGGTCATCAATGTTCTGGGTCACCAGCGTGACCTTGCCCCGGTGTTGCTGCTGCAACGCGGCCAGCGCCACATGGGCGGCGTTCGGTTGAATTTTGGGGTCGCTTAGCAGGGCGCGGCGCTCATTGTAGAAACGCTGCACGAGGGGCGGGTTGCGGTAAAAACCTTCCGGCGTTGCCACATCCTCAATGCGATGGTTCTCCCATAAGCCATCGGCGGCGCGAAAGGTCTGAATGCCGGATTCCGCCGAGATCCCTGCGCCGGTGAGAATGACGATGTTTTTCGGTGTGGGCATTCAGCGAAATTCCTGCGTTACTTCAATTTCGCCGACGATGGCCGCATTGAAAGCGTCGAGATCTTCGGCGGGTATCCAATATTCGCGGTGCGCTTTGCCACCGGCTTCTTGCTCCGCATATTTCTCCAGATAATCCCGGCGCACCGCAAAACGGGTCACATAGCCCACGCCGCTTTTCGGTACGTTCCAATCACGGGCGATCTTGATGGCATAGTCTTCGCTGGTGACCGGGTAGAAAATTGGTTGGTCGGGAAGGCGGGGCGGAAATGCCTTCATCTCGGTTTGCTCAATGAGCTGCAGTTCCTCCGGCCCCACCGGCCTCCATAATATGATGGTATCGATGCTCATGATGTCACAATCCAAAAGAAGTCCGTTGCAGGTGCCTATGCCCCAGCAGACTCGATTTCGCTGCTGATTTCAAGCCATTCCTCTTCGGCCTTTTCCAGTGCGTTGGCCGCGTCGGCACGCATTCGGGCAAGCTCGGAGGCTTTTGTGGCGTCTTTGAGGAAGGCGGTGCCGTCGCCGAGCGCGGCATCGACCTTGGCGATGACATCGCTGAGCTTTTTCATGCGCGCCTCAAGCGCTTCGAGTTTTTTGCGCAGAGGGGCCAGCGCCACCCGCTTTTCGGCGGCGGCGCGGCGCTCGTCGGTGCGGGTCGGGGCCTGTGCGGTGTCGCTTCCGCGTTTCGTCGGTGTGGTGTCGCCTGCCAGCACGAAATCGCGGTAATCGTCCATGTCGCCATTGAAGGGCTTGACCGCGCCCCCGGCGACGAGCCACAGCCGGTCGGCGCAGGCCTCAATCAGAAAGCGGTCGTGGCTCACCAGCATCACTGCGCCGGAATAATCGTTGATTGCTTCCATCAACGCTGTGCGGCTGTCGATATCGAGGTGGTTGGTCGGCTCGTCGAGAATGAGCAGGTCGGGGGCGTCGATGGCCGCAAGCCCCATCAGAAGCCGCGCCTTCTCGCCGCCCGAAAGGGTGGAGACCGCTGCGTCCGCCCGTCCGCCTGAGAAGCCGAAGCGGGCGGCGCGGGAACGGATGACCGCCACCGCCGCGCCCGGCATCTTCTCTGCCACATGGTCAAACACCGAGGCTTGCAGGCGCAACTCATCGAGCTGATGCTGGGCGAAATAGGCGACCTTCATTTTTGAAGGCGCGCGCATGGTGCCCTTCATCGGCGCCAGCCGCCCGCCGATCAGCTTGCAAAAGGTTGATTTGCCGTTGCCGTTGGAGCCGAGCAGCGCGATGCGATCATCGGGCAGAACGGAAAGATTGAGCCGGTCGAGAATAACGGTTTCGCCATAGCCCACCGCTGCGCCCTCAATGGCAATCAAGGGTGGGGCCAGTTGGCGCTCGGGGCCGGGCAGGTCGAAACCGCGCACCTCGTTTTCAATGAACACGGCGACGGGGTCTAGCTTTTCCAGCCGCTTGACGCGCGATTGCGCCTGGCGCGCTTTGGATGCCTTCGCCTTGAAGCGATTGATGAACGCTTGCAGATGCTGGCGCTCAGCCTCCTGCTTGACCTGCTGTTTGCCCGCAAGCTCCAGCTTTTCGGCATATTGCCGGGCAAAGGAGGTGTAGCCGCCACGATACAGCGTCAGCTTGCCTTGTTGCAGATGCACGATGTTCTCGACACAGGTATCGAGCAATTCGCGGTCGTGGCTGATGATCAGCACGGTGTGGGGGTAGCGCTCAAGGTAATTATAGAGCCACAGCGTGCCTTCGAGATCGAGGTAATTGGTGGGCTCATCGAGCAGCAACAAATCGGGTTCTGAAAACAAGATGGCGGCAAGTGCCACCCGCATGCGCCACCCGCCGGAAAAGTCGGAGCAGGGGCGCTGCTGCGCCTCAAAATCAAAGCCAAGCCCATGCAGAATGCCCGCCGCGCGCGCCGGTGCCGCGTGCGCACCGATATCGACAAGCCGCGTCTCAATCTCGGCACGGCGCAAACCATCGGCGGTTTCGGCCTCACGCATCAGCGCAAGGCGCTCGGTATCTGCCGCCAGCACCACATCAATCAGCTTCTCCGCCCCGCCCGGCGCTTCCTGCGCCACCGCGCCGATGCGGGTGTTGCGCGGCAGGGAAATGGTGCCGGTTTCCGTCGAAAGCTCGTTCTGAATGATCTTGAACAGCGTGGTTTTGCCGGTGCCGTTACGCCCCACAAGCCCGACGCGCGCGCCGGTGGGCAGCGCCAGCGAAGCGTGTTCAATCAGCAGGCGGTCGCCAATGCGATAGGTGATGTCATTCAGGTGCAACATGCCCGCCTTTTGGCGTGATTAGGGCGGTTTGGCAAGGGAAATGCGCTCTGTGAGCTACCCGTTAAGCCGCGCATCTCCTACGGAGATCCCGCGCCCGGTGGTTCCGCTTGGTCGTGTAGATGCCAGTATCTGCGAAAAGTAATATTGAAATTTGCATTTCTAAGGCCTGATCAACATACGAAGTCTGCGTAGGGAGACTTTCTCCATGGATTTTCGAGACTTTAAAACATCGCGTTTGACGTATGTTTTTATGGCTTTGTACAATTGATCGATAAATACGAAAAGCAAGCGCTCGATGTAAAACGAGGAGCGAGAGGGATGGCGTTTATTATTAGCAATATTGACCGCGCCTAGCGCATGGGGAAGTCACCCTTTGTTGTGAACCCTCGCGCTGCCTCTTTTTCTTTGGTGCTATTCGCTATCGCGGCAGTGTCAGACGCATCCTCTGTCTTTTGAGGCGACGGCTCAGAGTGGAAATACAATTGGAGCCGGATATGGGCTCTGCATTTTAATCAACAATGTCTTGAACGATATGGAACAAGACAATTCAATATAACGGGGTTTCTGTCATGTTTCGCAAGTCTTCCAGCCGTTTTCTGTCTGCAACGCGTCGCACCTTGTTGTTATCTGCGTCCTTGGCGGCTTTAACCGGATTTGGCTTGACCAGTTCGGCAAATGCCGCGTGTTCCGGGGTGAACTCGGGTGCTATCACCTGCACCGGAACGGATGCCACGGCGATTGCGACCATTTTTTCGGGCAGTGACGTCGTCAGCACGCTGACCGACTGGACCCTGAGCCAATTTGGTTTTTCCAGCGTGGTGACAACTGCGCATTCCAATACTGTTGTCGCCACGGGGGCGTCCATTACCAATAGCTCCACCACGCAGCCGTCGGGCATCTTGGCGAGCAGCAATGGTGGCAACGTTTCGGTGACCGCGTCAGGCGGCGCCATTGCCCTTACGCTTAACCCGATGGGTGAGCACGGCGGTATCAAGGCAACGACGATCGGGACCGGCAATATTACCATCGATAATGCCGATACGATTACGACTGCCGGAAGGTCGTCTTTTGGAATTCTGGCGGCGGCTGAAAGCGGTGCCATTCACATTAAAAACAGCGGATATATCAACACGAATGCTGGCAGCACTGCGGCTATCGTGGCCCGTTTAACGTCCGGCACCGGCGGCAGTATTCTGATTGAAAATCTTGGGGATATCAATGCCGCTGGCAATACCAGTACGGGCATTTATGCCAGTGCTGGGGCAGCTACGGCGGACACTAATATCGTCATAAATGATCTTGGTAACCGCAAAATACAAGCGACACTGGGCGGCATCGTTGCAGGTGCAGCGAGTGGTTCTGTCACCATCAATAGCAATTCTGAAATTTCTGTTTACAGAAATGCAGCGTATCCCCAGATTATTCATGGAATTTCCAATACGGAAATTCTTGGTGATGCGTCAATTACCTATAACGGGCCAAAAATTTCCATAACAATGGATGGGGCTGGCGGCCAAGTTCATGGATTGCGAGCCGTCGATAACCTTTCCACTGCGTTGACATCTAATTACGCCATGAAAATAGATGCAAGTGGCGATATCGGCATCAATGTCATCAATGGGAGTAACGTTCTCTATATTTATGGTGCCGAAGCCATCAACCGCGGCCATGGCTCTGCTGATTTGATTTATCGCAGTGGAACAATCAGTATCGGCTATGACGCGACTAGCACAGTAAACGCGCCTTGGGGCGGTTTCGGCTTGGTGGCGTGGTCTGGCGCAGGGAATGACGCCAATACCGGCTTTGCGCATGTCTCGTTGACGACACTCGCGGGTACGGCCATTAATACCACGGGAAATAATCTGACCGGGGCTCATGTCTCCAGTTTGGCCGGCACCGCCGCCGATGGGGCCTATGTTCGCGGCAACATCAATTCCACGATCACCACGACCGGGTCAAATTCCCACGGTGTTGCAGCCTTGGCCGGAAAAGATGCCCCGATTGATCTGAAGGTCGCCGGAGCCATTTCGACGGGCGGTGATGTCAGCATGGGCATCAAAGCGGATTCCCTGAGCGGCACCGTTTCGGTCGCAAACGCCGCCGAAATTCACACCGCAGGGGGCGGCAGCCATGGCATTTCGACCTCTGGCAATGGCACTGTCGCCGTTGCCAATAGCGGTTCGCTGATTGCTCCCAAGGGCGCGGGTGTCTTCGCTGCTTCCTTTGATGCGACGGGTGGTGGAACCTATACGCTGACAAACCAGGCCAGCGGTAACATCTCCGCTCTCGTTGGTGTCGATATCAGCAGTGGCTTTTCCGATGTTCGCATTGACAATGCCGGTATAATCGGAGGCCCGACCGATTACGCCATCAGAGCGCGTGCCCTGACGACCGGTCAATTGAGCATCGCCAACAGTGGCACGCTCAATGGTTACATCTCACTTGGTGCAAGCACAAACACGCTCGACAATTCCGGGCGCTGGAACCTGCGTAACTTCGGCGACAGAGACAGCGATGGCGTGCGCGAAGCCTTGCGCGTTGCCGTTGCCAATCTCGGTACCTCTGGCGCCAACGTCGTCAACAACACCGGCACCATTGCCCTGCTCGGCAGGGGCGACGACACTGCCCAGACCCTCGACACCACCGGCATGTATCTGCCCCAGGGCTACGCCTTCAACACCATGAGTGTGAACAGCCCGACGCAGGGCCACATTTTCGGTGTCCAGACCTTCAACAATGCCGGTGTGATTGATCTCACCGCCAATGTGGAAAACGGCCAATCGGTGGTCGGAGACGTTCTGGTCATCTCAGGTGGAAAAACCGCAGGCCAGGATGGCGGCGGCGTGTTCGTGTCCAATGGCGGCACGCTCCGGCTTGATACTGTTCTCAACGAGGGCGGCGCGAATTCCCAGTCCGATATTCTGGTGACGGACAGCACCCGCCTCGGCACTTCGGCAACGCGGATTCAAGTGGTGCAAGCTCCGGGCTCTGCTGGCGCCCTGACCGTCGGCAACGGCATTTTGCTGGTTGAAGTGTTGAACAAGGGTGCGTCCGCATCTGGTGCGTTCATCCTCAATGCTCCGGAAGTTGCCGGTGCTTACCAGTACAATCTCTACCAGAACGGGGTTGACGATAGTGCCAGCGATGGCAATTGGTATCTGCGCAGCAGCGTGGTTATCGATAACAACGGCAACGTAGTAACCGATAATAATAGCAAGGGCGAAACGGTATCGACGCTCCAGCCCGGTGTGCCGGTGGCGATGACGCTCCAGCCGCTCGCCCTCGAATACGGCTACTCGATGCTCGGCACCTTGCATGAACGTGTCGGCGAAACCTGGATCAACGCTGCTCCCGTCACCGAAGAGCGCGCGGTATGGTGCAGAAATTCGGCCAATAACAATCGCTGCATGGTTAAGGCGCAGGCTCCAACCGATAAAACCCGCTGGGCCTCATCTGGCTGGGCGCGCCTCCTCGGAGATCGCGGCCTGCATGATGCGGGCAACTTCTTCCGCCACGGCCCGAGCTATGATTACACCTTCGGCGGCATCCAGGCCGGGCTGGATATCTTTGCCCACGAGCAGGCCAATGGCACGCTCGATAAAGCAGGTATCTATGTCGGTTACGGCCAGCTTACCTCTGATGTGAAGGACCAGTTCGGCGGTAAAGCCGGCACGCTTGACATGAACGCCTACACGGTTGCCGGTTACTGGACGCATCACGCGCCGCAGGGTTGGTATACCGATGCGGTGGTTCAGGCGACCTGGTATTCAGACACCGACGCCAAAAGCGTTCTCGGCCAGAAAATCTCGCCTGAAAGCTTCGGTATTCTCGGCTCACTTGAGGCGGGTTACCAGTTCCGTCTGGGCGGCGGCTGGACCATCGACCCACAGGCCCAGATCGTCTACCAGAGCGTTTCCTTCGACGATGCCAGTGATGCCAATGCCCGCTATCGCTTCGATGACGCGGACAGTCTGCGCGGCCGGTTCGGCGTGCGGGTGTCAAAAACCTGGAACACGATGGAAGGTGCCAAGGCGCGTCCGGTCACGGCGTGGCTGCGGGCCAATGTCTGGCACGAATTCATGGGCAGCGCGAAGACCGAGGTCTCCAATATCTATGGTGCAAATGCTGCCACCTTCTCCACCTCGCTCGGCGGCACATGGGGTGAACTTGGTGCGGGCCTGACGGTGCAGGCCAGCGACACCATCAACATATTCGCCACTGGCGCCTACCAGCATTCCCTCGACGGCCACGGCAACCAGGGCTGGAACGGCAGGCTCGGCGCCACCGTGAAGTGGTAAACGCGCTGCCATAGCGCAAATAATACGGCCCTACCGCCTTGTGAGAAGAAGCTGTGGGGGTGAAACAGAGAGAGGCGGAAGCATGTGAAATGCTCCCGCCTCATTTTTTGCCGAACTGCCTGCGAATGCTGCGGATGATCCTGGGGCTTTCCTTGTTTTGTCTAGCGGCGCGTTGGATAACGCCGCCCAACGACAGATGGCATTCGATGGTTGGTATTGACGGTAATGCAATTTTGCATTACTATATCAAGTCAATCGGAGAGCGTCATGACGACATTAACCGTGACCACGCGCGGCCAGGTCACTTTCAGGAAAGACGTCTTGCAGCATCTCGGTATCAAACCGGGAGAGAAGGTCGAGCTCAATCTTTTGCCCGATGGCAAGGCGGAACTGAAGGCTGCCACACCTTCGGAATCGATAGATGGCTTCCTCGGCCTTCTGGCTGGGAAAAGTAAAAAAGTCGCAACAATCGAAGAAATCAATGCTGCCGCATCGGCTGGCTGGGCTGGCGAGAAATGAAGATTTCCGTCGACACGAATGTTCTCGTTCGCGCGGTCGTGGGCGATGATGTCAACCAATCCCAAGCCGCCGCCAAAGCGTTGAAAGAGGCATTGGTAATTGCCGTCCCGCTGCCGTGCTTGTGCGAATTCGTGTGGGTGCTGCGCAAGGTCTACGGCTTCAACAATTCCGCTATTTCCGCAGCAATCCGGGCATTGATGCATTCCGCCAATGTGGTGATGAACCGCCCCGCTGTGGAAGCGGGCTTGGCCATCCTCGATGCCGGAGGCGACTTCGCCGATGGGCTGATTGCCTATGAAGGCAATTGGCTCGGCGGGGAGACATTTGTTTCGTTCGATAAGCAGGCAGTGACTTTGCTGGCGCGACAGGGGCATTCTGCACGGGTGCTGGGCTGAGAAGGGCGGCGAATAATGGGAGCTGGGTCGCGATGCCATAATGCCGTGCTGCCAGAAGCTGTTTGAATGCGGTCTCTGCGGACACTGCAAACGTTATCATTAAATGCACCGCGGAGTATCGAGGAATAGGTGCCAAGCGCGTCTCGAAAACACGTCTTGACTCTCTTATTGGTTGGAATAACTTTCTCTGATTCATCAAGAGGGGGAGCAAATGAACAGTTTGGAAGAGAGCCTTAGAACTATCGCTGATCGATTAAAGCAGAATACTGACCATATTCTTACAGAGGAAGCAGTTAAAAATGCTGTAATACTTCCGGTTCTTCGTGCTCTTGGGTATGATGTTTTTAATCCACTCGAAGTGATACCGGAATTTACAGCAGATGCGGTAGGGAAAAAAGGCGAAAAAGTAGATTATGCGCTTAAGGTTGATAACGAAATTCGCATACTTGTTGAGTGTAAGCCTATATTTACTACTCTAGAGCGAAAGCATACAAGCCAGCTTTTTCGATATTTCACAGTGACTGCTGCAAAATTCGGCATTTTAACGAACGGTAAAATTTTCCAATTTTATACAGATTTGGATGAACAAAATAAACTTGATTCGAAGCCATTTTTTATATTCGATATTACGGATATGAGTGTTGGTAATATTGCCGAATTAAAAAAATTCGAAAAAAGTTCTTTTGATATTCCAAATATTCTAGCTACTGCGGAAAGGCTCAAATACACTTCCGGTATTAAGCAGGCTATCTGCACTCTTATGGATGAGCCAACGGAGGACTTTGTTCGCATCGTGTCCTCGAATGTTTATGAAGGAAGGATGACCGCAGCAGCCAAAGAACTTCTCACCGGCATAACTAAGACTGCATTCCGTGAAGTTATTACCGATGCTTTGAAGAGCCGCTTGACAAATGCATTGACGGAGCCGTCCCAGCCTGATGCTCCTTCAGCTTCTGCTCCAAGTGATGAGAATGATCTTGTTACGACGCAAGAAGAAATTGAAGGCTATATGATTATAAAATCGTCATTGCGCGAGGAGGTTAGGCCTTCTCGCATAGATATACGGGACGCAAAATCTTATTGTGCGATATTGCTTGATAACAATAACCGTAAGCCAATTGCGCGCCTGCATTTCAATCGGTCCAAAAAATATATAAGTTTGTTTAGCGGAGAAATAGAAGAGCGCGTTTCGATAGACTCACTCGATGATATTTACACTTATGCCGATCGGCTGAAAGCAACGGTGAAAAATTACGATCTATCATCGCCATTGCCAGTAGAGTAGGTGTCTGCCTCAAAAACCGGCATAACTTGAATGAATTCGCGCTATGAGCTGCGTATTGGGATTGCTGAAATTCTGATGCGCAGCTTGCTGGCGCGTGTTGGTGGCATTTCATCGTATCGCCATCCATTTGACATATCCCGCCGGGATATATAAATTGTATATCCACTGAGGATATGTCGGATGACACGCACAACTTTATTTCAAACCAATCGTTCTCAGGCAGTTCGTCTCGCCAAGGACGTCGCTTTTCCCGAAAACGTGCGGGAGGTGGAGATTATCCGCGATGGGGCGCGGCGTATCATCGTGCCCGCCAATAGCATCTGGGACGATTTTTTTGCGGCTCCTGGTGTCGATCTTGGAGAGCGGGACCAGCCTCGCGCCCAAGAGCGGGAGGCGTTCTGAATGCTGCGCTACCTGCTCGATACCAATTTTTGCATCCGCATCTTGCGGGATCGCCCGAGTGGTTTGAGAGAGCGCTTCAATGCGGAGGCAGATTCTCTGTGTATCTCGACCATCGTGCTGACCGAATTGTTGCACGGCGCAGCAAAATCAATGAAGCCGGTGGATAATAGAAATCAGGTTGAGCAATTTGCCGCCCGCCTCACTGTTTTGCCATTTGATGATGCTGCCGCAGCCCATGCCGCCGATATTCGGGCTTCGTTGGAGCGACAAGGTTTGCCCATCGGCGGCTATAATGTGCTGATCGCGGGCCATGCGCGCAGCAAAGGCCTCATCGTCGTCACCAACAACCTGCGCGAGTTCGACCGCGTTGATGGCTTACGGTGCGAGGATTGGGTGCCGGGGTCCAACTGAGCATTTGGTCCTCCTCGCTTCCCTTTCCCGTGAAATGCGACTTTCCGGGTTCCCGATTGACCGCTAGAGCGCTTTGCGTTCTTACGGAATCGCAAAGTGCTCTAATTTTCTTTATTTTGTCGCATTTTTTGACGTTTAACCGGTATCCACTTAAACGAAAAATGCTTTAAGGTGTGCAACCTGTCCTTGCGAGAGAGTTCCATGCCCTTTCCCCCATCCGCCCTCCTTTCCGCCATCGCCCGCCGTGATTACGCCATTGGCGTCATCGGCCTTGGCTATGTCGGCCTGCCGCTCTCGCTGGCGGCCGTCTCTGCCGGGTTCCGGGTGACGGGGTTAGATATTAATGGGGAGCGCATTGCCGGGCTCAATCGCGGGGAGCCGATGATCCGGCATTTGAAGCCGGATGCGGTGTCCGTGGCCCTTGCCACCGGGCGCTTTTCGGCAACCGATGATTTCTCCCGCCTTGGCGACATGGATGCGGTTATCATTTGCGTGCCGACGCCGCTCACCAAACATGGCACGCCCGATCTGTCGTATATCGAGAACACCACCGAGAAAATCGCTGCAACTTTGCGTCCGGGCCAGCTTGTGGTGCTGGAATCAACCACTTACCCCGGCACAACCACGGAAGTGGTGCGGCCCATTCTGGAACGCAAAGGGCTGAAAAGCGGCGTTGATTTCCTGCTGGCGTTCTCGCCCGAGCGCGAAGACCCCGGCAATATTGATTTCACCACCACGCGCATCCCCAAAGTGGTGGGGGGCGATGGGGCGGATGCGTTGGCGGTGGCGGATGCGCTTTATGCGGCGCTGATCGACAAAACTGTGCCGGTGTCGTCCACCGCGACGGCGGAAGCGGTCAAGCTCACTGAGAACATCTTTCGCGCTGTGAACATCGCCCTCGTTAATGAATTGAAGGTGGTTTACGAGGCGATGGGCATCGATATCTGGGAGGTGATTGATGCCGCAAAGACCAAGCCGTTTGGCTTCATGCCGTTTTATCCCGGCCCTGGCCTTGGCGGGCACTGCATCCCGATTGATCCGTTCTATCTGTCGTGGAAGGCCAAGGAATTTGATATTCCGGCGCGCTTCATCGAGCTTGCGGGCGAGATCAATACGCGCATGCCCTATCATGTGGTCGAGCGGCTGGCCGAGGCGCTGGACCGGGCGGCGGGGAAGGGGCTCAACGGCGCGCGGCTGCTCATTATCGGGCTTGCCTATAAGAAGAATGTCGATGACATCCGCGAAAGCCCGGCGCTGAAACTCATGGAGCTTTTGGGTGAGCGCGGGGCGGTGGTTGCCTATCACGACCCCCACATTCCGGTCATCCCGTCAACGCGCGAATATGGGGCTTTGCGGAATCGCCAGAGCGTCGCGCTGGATGCGGGCGTGGTTGCGGGCCATGACGCGGTGCTGATCGTCACCGACCACGACGCGGTGAATTACGCACAGCTTGTTCATGACGCGCGCCTGGTGGTCGATACGCGCAATGCCTGCGCCCGTGCCGGGGTTGTCAGCGACAAAATCGTTAAGGCGTAAACCTTTTGCGCCGGGCCTCCCGACGCTGCCTGAGGTGAGGGAGCAGGGGGCAGGGGCGTGCGGCGCGGGAAAGGGGGCGAATTTTCTCCAACTGGGCCTTGAATATGGCTGTCTTTTGCTTTGTCATTCAGTCGTTGCGAAGGATAGGTAATCAAAATGGCGCGTTTGGCCGATTTTTCCCTTTTGAAGGATTCCGGTATCGATTTCGCGGCGGTGGAAACCCGTTGCCGCTGGAAGAAGTTTGATCCCAACGAAATTCTGCTCGATTTCGATGACCCGTCGACCGATGTGTATTTCCTGATTTCGGGCGATGTGCGCATCCTCATGCGCACCGCCGCGGGCAAGGAAGTCATTCTCAATGAGATGCGCGGTGGCCAGATTTTCGGCGAGCTTGCGGCCATTGACGGGGTCAAGCGGTCGGCCAATGTCACGGCACTGACGCGGGGCGAAGTGTGCATCATGCCCGCCGCCATTTTCCGCGAAATGCTGTTTCACGCTCCGGTTGTGGCCGAGCGGATGTTTCGCATTCTGTCGGGCCGGGTGCGCGAGCTGAACGCGCGCCTCGTCGAACACACCGTGCTTGATCTGCGCCACCGGCTCTATTCCGAACTCCTGCGCATGTCGGTGCTGCGCCATGGCCATGACGGCCAGAAGGTGGTGACACCGCCGCCTTATCACCATGTGCTGGCGGGCCGCATCGGCTGCCGTCGCGAGCAGGTGACGCGTGAGTTTTCGGCCATGACCCAGGAAGGGCTGATCGAGCGCACACGCGGCGCGCTGATCCTGATGAAACCCGAAATCATGCAGACACGGGTGTCGGAAGCGCTGCGCGAGGACGGCTGATTTTTGACCGTGCCGGGAGGTTTCGGGCATAACGCTTTTGCGTGGGCAATTTGATGGTTGTGTTTCTCGTCCGCTGCGGTTACTAGGACCGTTCACGCGGCGTGTTTTTGCCATGGCTGGCAAGGCAATGGCCGCGTTTTGAAATCCGGTTTTTAGGTCGTGTGTCGCAACGCGCCGTGCTGCTGTGAAAGCTGCGCGGAAAAGCGATGGTTTCCGCAGGAGTTGATGGTTCAGTGGCTTTGCAATCGCAACGTGTTCGTCTTGGTGCCGTACGCAGCACCTTCGCGCCGTGGAACAACCCGGCAGCGCAGCCGCTGATCCGCTACCAGTCGGTGACGAAGCAGTTTGGCGACACCATGGCTGTCAATGAATTGTCGCTCGATATCTATCAGGGCGAATTCTTCTGCCTGCTCGGCCCGTCGGGCTGTGGCAAGACGACGATGATGCGGATGCTGGCGGGCTTCGAGCAGCCAAGCTCGGGCAAGATCATCCTCAACGGGCAGGATATTTCCGAGGTGCCGCCGTATCAGCGCCCGGTCAATATGATGTTCCAATCCTACGCGCTGTTCCCGCATATGAGCGTTGAGAAGAACATCGCTTTCGGCCTCAAGCAGGAAGGCATGGCGTCGGGCGAAATCTCGGCGCGCGTGTCGGCGATGCTGAAACTGGTGCAGCTTGAGAACCTGGCGAAGCGCTACCCGGCGCAGCTTTCCGGCGGTCAGCGCCAGCGTGTGGCACTGGCCCGCGCACTGGCCAAGAAACCCAAGGTGCTGCTGCTTGATGAGCCGCTCGGTGCGCTCGACAAGAAGCTGCGCGAAGAGACCCAGTTCGAATTGATGGATCTGCAAAACGAGTTGGGCACCACCTTCCTCGTCGTCACCCACGATCAGGAAGAGGCCATGACCATGGCCGACCGTATCGCGGTGATGAACAAGGGCCATATCGAGCAGGTCGGCACGCCGGGCGAAATTTACGAACAGCCGTCCACCCGTTTCATCGCCGAGTTCGTCGGCGATGTGAATGTCATTGATGGCAAGGTCGCGGGCCGTGACGAAGCCGGACGCTGGCACCTCGCCACCGCCGCCTCCGAGCAGTTTCTGACGGTGGATGATCCCGATGAAGTGCTCGATGACGGCCAGGGTGTGGCCATCGCCGTGCGCCCGGAAAAGATCATGATCGGCCGCCATCTCCCCGAAAACTCCCCCAATCTCCTCAAGGGCGAGATCTGGGATATCGGTTATCTCGGCGACTGGACGGTCTACCGCGTCAAGCTCGATTGCGGCGCCCTGATGCGGGTGACGCGTGCCAACGTCAACCGCTTCGTGGATAACCCCATCTCGTGGGATGAACGGGTCGAGCTGTCGTTTGCGCCCGATTCCGCTGTCATCCTGTCGCGGTAACAAGCGATGGAAACCCCCGTCCGCACATCCCGGTTCAAAAGAGCGCTGGTTCCCGGCATTCCCTATCTGTGGCTGATCCTGTTCTTCCTGCTGCCATTTGCGATTGTGATGAAAATCAGCTTCTCGCATTATGTCGCCGCCCAGCCGCCCTATGCGCCGGTATGGGACTGGAACGACATTCCCGGCTTCTTCGCCGCGCTGGATGTTGAGAACTACCGCACGCTGCTTGGCGACAATCTCTACATCGACTCTTTCCTCTCATCGATGCGCATCGCCGCCATCTCGACGGTGTTTCTGCTCATCGTTGGCTTCCCCATGGCCTATGCCATGGCGAAAGCGCCCAAAAGCTGGCAGCCGATGTTGCTAGCTCTGGTCATTCTGCCGTTTCTCACGAGCTTCCTCATTCGCATTTATGCCTGGATCGGCATCCTCAAGCCTGAGGGGCTTCTGAGCCAGCTTTTCCTGAGCCTCGGCCTCATTTCCCAGCCCTTGAACATCCTTGGCACCGAGACGGCGATCTTCATCGGTATTGTCTACGCCTATCTGCCGTTCATGGTGCTGCCGCTCTATGCGACGCTTGAGAAGATGGATTATTCCCTGCTCGAAGCCGCCCTTGATCTCGGCTGCCCTCCGTGGCGCGCGTTCTGGCAAATCACGGTGCCGCTCGCCAAGCCCGCCATCATTTCGGGCTCGCTGTTATGCTTCATCCCGGTGGTTGGTGAGTTCGTCATCCCCGATCTCCTCGGCGGCTCGGAAACGCTGATGATCGGCAAGACGCTGTGGAGCGAGTTCTTCTCCAACCGTGACTGGGCGGTGGCGTCCGCTGTGGCCATCGGGCTTCTTGGTGGTCTCGTTGTTCCGATTACTATCTACCAGCACATCGAAACCAGGCGTGCCGAGGAGAACAGGCGATGAGGCGGCTTGGCGTCATTAACATTACGGCTCTGGTGCTCGGCTTTGCGTTTCTTTACCTGCCGATCCTGATCCTGATCGTTTATTCCTTCAATGCTTCGCGCCTCGTCACGGTGTGGGGCGGCTTCTCGACGCAATGGTATGTCTCGCTGTGGCATAACCAGCAATTGCTCGACGCGCTGTGGATATCGCTGCGCATTGCGCTGGTTTCCGCCAGCCTTGCCACGGTGCTCGGCACCATGGCCGCGATTGCGCTGGAACGCTATGGCCGCTTCACTGGGCGCACGCTCTTCACTGGCATGGTTTATGCCCCCATGGCCATGCCCGAGGTCATCACCGGCCTTGCCTTGTTGCTGATGTTCGTGGCCGTTGGCTTTGAACGCGGCTTTTGGACGGTGATGCTGGCGCATACCACGCTCACCATGTGCTTCGTCACCGTCATCGTGCAGTCGCGCCTCGTCACCTTTGATCGTTCGCTCGAAGAAGCGGCGATGGATCTTGGCGCGACGCCGTTGCAGACCTTTTTCAAGGTGACGCTGCCGATCATTTTCCCGGCCATCGGCGCGGGTTTTGTCCTGGCTTTCGTGCTGTCACTGGATGATCTGGTGATCGCCAGCTTCACCTCGGGGCCGGGCGCGACCACATTGCCCATGCGCATCTACAGCCAGGTGCGCCTTGGTGTGACGCCGGAGATCAACGCGGTCTGCACCATTCTGGTGAGTGTCGTCGCCATCTGCGTGATTGGGGCGGGGCTATGGATCAAACGCCACGCCGCCGCTGAGGCCGAGGCTGAGAAGCGGGCAGAACTGGCGGAAGCTGCCGAGATGCAGGCGACGATGGCTGACAATTCGGTGCGTAGCCAATAATCCATCGAAAGGCCGGGCGGCTGTGGCCGCCCGTCGCTATCTCACTTCAGTTCCGACCGATACTGATCTTTCACGAAGCACAGCGCCACCAGGGCCGCGAGGCAACCCGCACTGAGATAGATCGCGGGCGAAAGCAGGCTGCCGGTCCAGCCGATCAGCCCGGTGGCGAAGAACTGCGCATATCCACCGAACAGGGCTACACCAACGCTGTAGACGATGGCGAAGCCCAGCGCGCGAATGGCTCGCGGAAAAGTCTCGCTGACGATGAGGATCGAGGGGGCGGCACCCAGCGTGGTCAGGCTTGCCATCACCGCCACTGTCAGGAACAGCACGGCAGGCGAGGGGTAGCGCGCCAGAAGCCAATAGGATGGCACCGCAAGCACGAGCATTACGAGGCGGGAGTAAAGCACCATTGGCTTGCGCCCGTAAATATCGCTGAGATATCCGGCAACTGGTGATAGCATCAGCGCGAGAAAGCCACTAAGGCCGATGGCTGCGCCGGTATAGCTTTGCGGAATGCCGAGAAAACGCCCGGCCATGGTCGCGTAATAATAGTAGCTGAGATAAACGGTGATTGTGCCGCCAATGGTCAGCAGAATACCAACCAGAATCTCCTTCAAATGCTGGCGCAGCAGGGTCAGTGTCGCAAGGGTGGTTTGAGGCGTGTCCGCGCGTTTAAGGGGGGCTGCGCCATTCCCCGCCTCGCTTTGGATTTGCAATTGCAGATATAACCCGATGGGGCCAAGCGCCGCGCCAATGAAAAAGGGCACGCGCCAGCCCCAAGCCATCATCTCTTCCTGGGAGAGGGAGCCACTGAGCCCCCAGGCCAGCAAGCCGCCGCACATGGTGGAGGCTCCCTGCGTTGCCAATTGCCAGCTTGAGTAGAATCCACGACGATCGTGTGGCGCGCTTTCCACCAGCATGGCTGTGGAAGCACCCACATCGCCCCCCGCCGCTAAACCCTGCACGAGGCGCGCGCAAACCAGGATCACCGCTCCCCATATGCCCGCTGTCTCCGCGCCCGGCGCGCAGGCAATGGTGAGCGTTGCCAGTGTCATCAGTGCCAATGTCAGGATCATTGCCGATTTGCGGCCGCACCTGTCGGCATAATAGCCGAGGACCATGCCGCCGATGGGGCGCATGAAAAATCCCGCACCGAATACCGCCAGCGATTTCATGAGTGCGGTGGTTGGGTCGGCCGCCGGAAAGAAGACGGCGCTGATGATGACGATAAAGCTCGTAAACACCGTGAAGTCGAAAAATTCAAGGAAATTGCCAAACGATGTGGCGAAAACGATTCTTTGACGCGAAACCACCGCGATACTCTGGTTCATCAAGTAAGCTCTTGCAAAATAATGATTTTGACCCGCGATGCCCCGCTAAAAATATGTTTTGCAAGTCCTCGGTTGCTCGCGTCAATAACGTCTCAAACCGTCCCCGTCACCTCCACTTTATGCGGGGTAGTCGGATCGACGAGGCTCGAATAGGCTTGCCCACACCAATAACGGGCTTTGCTCCGTTGAACATCGATCTGCCTATTTTTTAATCAAATTATTTTACATTCCCGAGTTGGATAATACTGGCACTTTTATTGTGAACGCACAAAAACAGTCCTTTCTCTTGATTTTGCGCAATTTTCGTGAAGCTCTTGCATTCCCCGCTGATATGATCCATCACGTTTTTCCCGCTCTTGGCGTATGGGAGCAGGTTGCGGTTAGGGGGCGGTTAACCGCACAAAGCCTTGCGACATATGGCAGCGCAGGCAGGATTCGTTTCCCTGGAAACATGTCCTGTTCTAGAGATAGGCGAACGCCCATTCCCAGTGGATTGCCGGGCCCGCGTAAAGCGTTACGGCATGAGTGAATCTGGCGAGAAGTGCGTTTCATTTTAAATGCGCTTCGTTTCTTTGAAGCGGTGGGGCGACAAGCATTTTCAGGCCGGATGCCCCGAGGTTTCCGGCGTAGCAGGTAAGTGGTGAATGGCATTACAGGCGCAGACCCCTCTCATTGACGTTGATGGACTGACCGTTCAGTTCAACACCGAGGATGGGCTTTTCACAGCCGTTAAAGAACTCGCCTTCAGCATCAAGCCGGGCGAGACGGTTGCCGTGGTCGGGGAATCCGGCTCAGGCAAATCGGTGACATCGCTTAGCCTGATGCGACTGATTGATTATGCAGGCGGTAAAATTGCGCGGGGCGCAGTTAGTTTCCTAGGCCGCGATGGGCAGATCCGTAATCTTGCCAAGGGCACGGCTGACCAGTTGCGCAGTATACGTGGCAACGAGATCGCCATGATCTTCCAGGAGCCGATGACCTCGCTCAATCCGGTCTTCACCATCGGCAACCAGATTGCCGAAGCGGTGATGCTGCACCAGAACATGGGGGCGGATGCCGCCCGCGCCGAAGCGCTCGCCATGCTGGAAAAGGTGCGCATTCCCGACGCCCAAAAGCTACTTGACCGCTATCCGCACCAACTCTCCGGCGGAATGCGTCAGCGCGTGATGATCGCCATGGCACTCTCGTGCCGCCCGAGCCTCCTCATTGCCGATGAGCCGACTACCGCGCTCGATGTCACCATTCAGGCCCAGATATTGCGCCTGATGCGCCAGCTTCAGCAGGAAATGGGCATGGCAATCATGTTCATTACCCACGACATGGGCGTGGTGGCTGAGGTCGCCGACCGCGTGGTGGTGATGTATCGCGGCGAGAAGGTTGAGGAGGGGCCGGTAGAACAGATTTTTGCCGCTCCGCAGCATCCCTACACCAAGGCGCTGCTGTCGGCGGTGCCGAAGCTCGGCAGCCTGAAAGACGAGCCGCTGCCGCGCAAGTTCGACCTTCTCAAGGTGGGCGAAGCTGCCAGCATCCATACCGAACATGCCGAAGCGCAAGATACCGTCCGCGCTGATGCTCCGCCCATTCTCACCGTTGAAGACCTCGTGGTGCGCTTTGATGTGCGGCGCGGCGTGTTTGGCAAACTGACCGGCAATATCCATGCTGTTGAAAAGGTCAGTTTCAATTTGCGCCCCGGCGAAACGCTGGCGTTGGTTGGTGAATCCGGTTGTGGCAAGTCCACCACCGGGCGCGCCATCATGCAGCTTTTGCAGCCGAAATCTGGCAAGATCATATTCCAGGGGCGCGATGTCTCCGCGCAGTCCCCGGAAGAGCGCCGCAAGCTGCGCCAGGATATCCAGTATATCTTTCAGGATCCGTTTGCCTCGCTCAATCCGCGTCTCACCGTCGGCTTCTCCATCGCCGAACCGCTCCTGACCCATGGGCTTGCCAAGGGGCAGGCCGTGGATGCCCGCGTTGCCGAGTTGTTGCAGAAGGTTGGTTTGCCACCTGCCCATGCCAAGCGTTATCCGCATGAGTTTTCAGGCGGACAACGCCAGCGCATCTGCATTGCTAGGGCGCTTGCCTCAAACCCCAAAGTGGTGATTGCCGATGAGGCGGTGGCGGCGCTTGATGTGTCCATTCAGGCGCAAGTTATCAACCTGATGATGGACCTCCAGCGCGAGCAGGGGTTGAGCTATCTGTTCATTTCCCACGATATGGCGGTGGTTGAGCGCATCAGCCATCGTGTCGCGGTGATGTATCTCGGCCAGATTGTTGAGATTGGTCCGCGCCAGGCCATTTTCCAGAACCCGCAACATGCCTATACGCGCCGCCTCATGGCAGCGGTGCCGGTTGCCGATCCGGCCCTGCGCAACCGCAGCATGACCATGCTCGAAGGCGAGATACCGAGCCCGATGCGGCTGGTGGGTGATGAACCGCATGTCGCGAAGCTTGTTGAAGTCGAACACGATCATTTTGTCGCCCGCCATCCGGTGGGGGACTTTTCTTGAAGAAGGACAGGTTCAATGCTGAAAAATATCCAGCGTAATGTAATGGCAGGTGCCGTTGCCATCGCCTTGGCCTTGCCGGGCATGGCAATTGCCAAGAGCCTAACGGTCGTCATTCAGGACAATCTGGTCAATCTCGACCCGGCTGATATCAATGATACGCTGTCGCAATCGGCGAGCCGTGTCATTTATCAGGGCCTTTATGGTCTTGATCAGGACATGAAACTTTATCCGCTGCTTGCGGAAAAATACGAAGTGAATGCCACTTCCACCGAATACACCTTCCATCTGCGCAAGGGCGTGAAGTTCCATGACGGCACGGATTTCAATGCCGAAGCCGTCAAGTTCAACATCGAGCGTGTGGCCGATCCGGCCAACCGCCTCAAGCGCAACAGCCTGCTGTCGATGGTCAAACAGGTTGATGTGGTCGATCCCTATACTGTCAAGGTCGTTCTGAAGGACCCCTTCGGCGCCTTGGTCAACAATATTGCCCATGCAGGCGCCATGATGATTTCGCCCGCTGCGCTCAAGCAATGGGGTAAGGAAATCGGCCGTCACCCGGTCGGCACCGGTCCGTTCAAGTTCAAAAGCTGGAACGGCGACGTGATGGAAGTGGAAAAGAACGCCACTTACTGGAAGCCCGGCCTGCCCAAGGTTGATGGCCTGACCTTCCGCTCCGTTCCCGAAAGCAGCACCCGCGTTGCGATGTTGCGCACCGGTGAAGCGCAGCTTGTAACCGATCTGCCTACCGAACTGGTCAAGCAGGTCGAGGGCGACAGCAATCTGGTGGTTATCAACCAGCCGTCGATTGTTGAGCTTTATGTCAGCCTGAACACCATGAAGAAGCCCTTCGACAATCTGAAGGTTCGCCAGGCTCTGAATCACGCTGTCAATAAGGAAGCCTATTGCAAGGTGGTCTATAGCGGCTATTGCGCGCCGGCAGATTCTCCGCTGCCGCCGCTGATGCCCTATTACGTCAAGCAGGGCACCTATGCCTATGATGTGAAAAAGGCCAAGGAATTGATGGCTGAAGCGGGCTATGCCAGCGGCTTCGAGACCGAGGTGATTGGCTACAACAATACCCGTTCGTCCCGTGCCGCGCAGTTTCTTCAGCAGCAACTCTCGCAGATCGGTGTCAAGCTGAATATCCGAATGCTCGAATCCGGCGTTCTGGCGAGCACCGTGTTCAGTGTGCAGAAGCCGGAAGATGCGACCGTCCAGATGCAATATGGCGGCTGGTCAGCCTCGACCGGCGACACCGATTGGGCCTTGCGCCCGCTGCTGTGGGGCAAGGGGTTGCCGCCGCAGTTGTTCAACACGGCCTATTACAAGAATGCCAAGGTTGATGCGGCTCTCGAAGCAGCTCTTGCCACTGCCGACAACGCCAAGCGCGCTGAGGCTTATGCCATCGTGCAGCAGGAAGTGTTCAAGGACGCACCTTGGATTTTCCTCGGTAACGACCGCATCGTCGCTGGCAAGGTCAAAAACCTTGAAGGCTTCTATATGATGCCGGATCGCGGTTTCCAGCTCGAAGCGTCCGAACTCAAGTAACATCACGTGCTGGCCGGGGCGTTTATCCGTCCCGGCAGTCCGGCGAAGAGAGCCTTTATGCTTCAATATCTTGTCAAACGCCTATTGAACGTGATCCCGGTGATGATCGTTGTCTCGATCATCGCCTTCGGGTTCGTGCGTGCGTTGCCGGGTGACCCGGCGCGCATCGTCGCGGGACCGGACGCGCCCCTGTCCGATGTGGAACTCATACGGCAGGATCTCGGGCTCGACCGACCAATTGTCATCCAGTATGTCCGCTTCGTGACCGATGCGCTGCAAGGGGATTTCGGCAGATCCATCAAAACAAAGCGCCCGATATCGACCGAAATCGGCGAGCGCTTCATGCCGACCTTGTGGTTGACCGTCTGCTCCATCGCCTGGGCGACCATCGTCGGGTTGCTGATTGGTGTGGCATCTGCGGTAAACCGGAATAAATGGCCTGATTATCTCGGCATGACGACGGCGATTTCCGGTTTGTCGTTGCCCACATTCTGGCTTGGCCCGATGCTGATACTGCTGTTTGCGGTGCACTTGCGCTGGTTGCCAAGTAACGGTTACGGCACCTGGAAGCACTTCATACTGCCATCGTTTACGCTGGGGCTTGGTGTGGCTGCTGTTATGGCGCGCTTTACCCGCTCAGCGTTTATCGAGATTTTCCGTGAGGACTACATTCGCACGGCGCGTGCCAAGGGTGTGCCCGGGCGCTGGGTGGTTTGGAAACACACTTTACGCAATGCGCTCATTCCGGTGCTGACCATGCTGGGGTTGCAGTTTGGCTTCCTGCTCGGCGGCTCCATTGTGATCGAGCGGGTTTTTGGCTGGCCGGGGATCGGCCGCCTCCTGATCGATTCCGTTGAATATCGTGATTTCCCAGCGATTCAGGTGCTCATTATGATGCTGGCGCTGGAATTTATCGTCATCAACCTCATCGTCGATGTCCTTTACGCTCTTGTGAACCCGGAGATACGCTACAAATGACCGCCGCCGCTGAAGCGCAGTCCAATCTGGTTCGCAGCCCACTCTATGAGTTCTGGCGTCGTTTTCGTCGCCAGAAAATCGCAGTCGTTGCCGGGTTGTTCCTCATTGCCTTGATTTTCGTGGCGATATTCGCTGATTTCATCGCGCCATACAGTATCGTCGATATGGTCGGGATCCCGATTGATCCACCCAGTGCCGACAACTGGCTCGGCGTCGATGAATTGGGCCGGGATGTTCTGAGCCGTATCATCGTCGGAACACGCATATCATTATCCATCGGGTTCCTTTCCGTCACTGTGGGCGCCATCGTTGGTGTTACGCTTGGGCTGATTGCCGGTTTTTATGGTGGCAAACTCGATAATATCATCATGCGCTTTTGCGATGTGTTGCTGTCATTCCCCGGCATCGTTTTGGCGATTGCCATGATGGCGATGTTGCTGGCACTGCGTATTCAGGGCCATTTGCTGATCGATATCGCCAATGTCGTCGTTGCCGTGGCGTTGTTTTCGGTTCCGGTCTTTGCCCGGCTCGTGCGTGGCTCCACCCTTTCGCTGAAAACCAGTGTCTATGTGGACGCGGCCCGCGCGATTGGTGTGCGGGATAGCGTCATCATGTTGCGCCATATTTTGCCCGGCACCTTGCCAAGTATCATCGTCTATTTTTCCATGCGCATTGGCACTGCCATTCTGACAGCAGCAAGCCTCGGCTTCCTAGGTGTCGGAGTGCAGCCCCCAAGCCCCGAATGGGGAAGAATGCTGGCGGATTCACGAAGCTATTTTGAAGGTGCGCCGCACCTTGTGCTCTATCCGGGACTGGCCATTTTCGTTACCGTGCTTGCTTTCAACCTTCTCGGCGACGGCCTGCGCGATGCGCTCGACCCGAAGCTAAAACAGGGATAAGCGCCATGCCACTCGCCCGGGATTTTGGTATCACATGCGGCACGCTCCCGACCGGAGCGCTCAATGCAATTACCGATGTCTCCGGGGTGCAGGTCGGGCATGTCACGCTAAACGAGGGCGATGTGCATACCGGCGTGACTGCGATCCTGCCCCATTGCGGTGACCTCTTCCGACAAAAGTCGCCAGCAGCGGTTGAGGTCATCAATGGCTTTGGCAAGAGCGTCGGCATGATGCAGGTCGAGGAACTGGGCGTGCTTGAAACGCCGATCCTCCTGACCAATACATTTGGCGTTGCGGCCTGCGCCACGGCGCTGATCCGCCAAGCCATGGCGGCGAACCCCGATATTGGGCGCGAGACCGGCACGGTCAATCCGCTGGTGTTCGAATGCAATGACGGATATCTCAGTGATATTCAGGCGATGGCGGTGACGGAAACCCATGCGCTTGAAGCCATTCAAAGTGCCAAAGCCGGGCTCATGGAGCAGGGTGCTATCGGTGCTGGAACCGGGATGAGCTGTTTCGGCTTCAAGGGCGGCATCGGCACGGCGTCGCGGCGGATTGATCTTGACGGGGTGCCACATCACCTCGGGGTGTTGGTGCTCGCCAATTTTGGACGGGCGGGCGATCTCACTCTTCCCGATGATCGATGCGCCAAGCCCCAGACACAAGGCGCGGCCGAGCGCGGCTCGGTCATCATTGTGATGGCAACCGATATTCCCCTTGATCACCGGCAGTTGAAGCGCGTTGCCCGCCGGGGTGGAGCAGGGCTCGCCCGGCTCGGTGCTTTCTGGGGCAATGGCAGCGGCGATATTGCGTTGGCATTCTCGACCGCCCAGAGCATTTGCCATGATGAGACGCGGGCCATCATTCCAACAATGATGCTTGCTGAGAACCGTATAGACATTCTGTTTCAGGCGGCCGCCGAGGGAACGCAGGAGGCGGTATTGAACGCTTTGTGCACCGCGCCCGCTTTTACCGGGCGAACTGGCCATCACCGGCCATCCCTTGCCGACTGGCTCGCCGCCAACGGAGACACACCATGAAAATATACATTTCCGCCGATATTGAGGGCGTGGCGGGCATTGTCTCTCCCGAGCAAACCCGCCCCGGCAATCCGGAATACGAACGCGCCCGACGCCTGATGACCGAAGAGGTCAATGCGGCGATTGCCGGTGCGCTTCGGGCCGGGGCCGAAGAGATACTGGTCAATGACGGCCACGGGCCGATGACCAATCTCATTCCAGAAATGCTCAACCCGGCGGCGCGCGTCATTCTCGGTAAACCCAAGCCGTTGAATATGTTCGAAGGGTTGGATGCCAGCTTTGATGCGGTGTTCTGCCTTGGCTTCCATGCCCGCGCCTCGGAATTTGGCGTACTGGCCCATACCACCAACGGTTTTGCCTTCCGCGACATCCGTCTCAATAATGTGCCTTACGGTGAGGCCGGGCTTTATGGGGCCTATGCCGGTTCGCTTGGCGTGCCGGTGGCGCTGGTTTCGGGTGATGACCGCTGCATTGCCGAGAACCGTGCCCATTTTCCCGATGCGGTGATGGTTGAGACCAAGCAGGCGCTCAGCAATCGCTCTGCCAATAATCTATCGGTGGAAGGCGCGCGTGCGGCCATCCGTGAAGGTGCGGCCCAGGCTGTTTTTGCGGCGAAGGGGATGAAGCCCTTCGTGCTGTCGCCGCCCTTTACTCTTGCCATGACCATGAACCACCCGTCGCTTGCCGATCTCGTTGCCGTCATTCCGGGAGCGGAGCGGCAGGATGCGCTCACGGTCTCATTCCATGCGGAAACCGCTGCAATCGCCGTGCGTTGGGTCAATACCGTTTCCGCCCTTTCTTCCTTTCTGCGCTGAAGGTTTCACGCCATGACACAATCCTCCGAATTCGTTCTCGCCATCCACGGTGGCGCAGGCACCATCAACAAGGCAACCATGAGCCCGGAGCGTGAAGCAGGCTATCACGCTGGTCTCGTGCGCTCGTTGACCGCCGGTTATGAGGTGCTGCGCCGGGGTGGCTCTTCGCTCGACGCGGTGACCGCGGCCGTGATCCAGCTTGAGGAGGAGCCCCTGTTCAATGCCGGACGGGGGGCTGTGTTCAACAGCGATGGCAAGCAGGAAATGGACGCCGCCGTGATGGAAGGCGTTGAGGGACGGGCAGGGGCGATTTCCGGCATCTGCGGGCCGCGTAATCCGGTACTGGCCGCGCGCGCCGTAATGGAGAAATCCGACCACGTCTTCTTCTCCGGCGAAGGCGCCATGCGCTTCTGCAAGGAGGCCGGGCTTGAGTTCGTCGATCCGCAATGGTTCTTCACCCAGACGCGCTGGGAGGCGTTGCAGGCCGAGCTGAAGCGCCGCGCCGAGAACGCGCCCGATGACGGCGACGAATCCCGCAAGCACGGCACGGTTGGCGCGGTGGCCTGTGATGCCATGGGCCATGTCGCCGCTGCCACCTCAACCGGTGGTATGACGGCGAAGAAGCCGGGTCGCGTTGGCGATTCCCCGGTGATTGGTGCGGGCACCTGGGCCGACGACAAGGGCTGCGCCCTCTCGGCCACTGGCCACGGCGAGTTCTTCATCCGCCACGCGGTCGGCCACGAGATATCGGCGCGGATGCGCTGGGCGGGGCAGTCGCTCGAACAGGCGTCGGACTCGCTGGTGCATGAGGTGCTGGCCCCCATCGGTGGGTCCGGGGGGCTGGTCGCGGTCGATGCCCGGCGCAATGTCGTGCTGCCGTTCAACAGCTCCGGCATGTATCGCGGCTATGTCCGCGCTGACGGGGTGGTGCACACCGCGATCTATCATGAGGCGTACCATAGGGTACAACTTTGAGCCGTGTCGTTACTTTAACGCTCATACTATTACTCGCCAGCGGCGCCTCCCACGCCGCCGACTGGCGGGTTGAAAAATGTACCCGCTACCAGCGCGCCTGGACCGACGCGCTGAGACGGCTCGGCACCAAGGGCCTGAGCGCGGAATTTATGTTGAGCCACAAGGCGTTCATCGCCTCCGGCTGCCTCGAAAACCGTAATGTCTGTCCGCGTTCGCAAGAAGAACTGGCGCTCGCCAATATCATGGTGATCTCCGCGATGAATTTCGGCACCGCCAGCACCTTCCCGCCCTTCGCCTGCCCCCGCTAAAATCCCATTTCTTTGATTTGATCTCTTTGATTTTTCTGGTAAAAAGCGCCAACGACACAAGGTAATCAAGAACGAAATTTATCAAGTGTTGCGTGCGTGGGGCACGGCAAAACCAGCAAAACGCAGTTGGTCGCAAAAGCCAAATGCGTAATTTTCTATGGTGCCAAAGCTGTCCACGCGCTATTTTCCCTATAGTTCCCATTTCGGGGACACCGGAGGAGGCTGTCATGGTTGATGGCAAAGGTATTCTCGACGCGCTGCTCGGTGCAGCCTCGACAGGTGGCGGGCAAGCGAATAACGGCGCTGCTGGCGGTCTCGGCGATATTCTGGGCCAGGTACTGGGCGGCGCACAAGGCCAGCCGGGTCAGCAGGCCGGTGGCGGTCTTGGTGGGCTTCTCGGCCAGATGCTTGGCGGCGGTGGCCAGCAGGCGCAGGGTGGCGGTGGCCTTGGCGGGCTGCTCGGCCAGATCCTTGGCGGCGGCGGTGCTCCGCAGGCGCAGGCTGGTCAGCCGAGTGCTGGCGGTGGTCTGGGCGATATGCTCAGTCAGGTGCTCGCTGGTGCCGGCGGCGCTTCGAGCGGCGGTCTCATCGACGCGGTGAAGAATGTTGTCGCCAAGAACCCCGGATTGGTGCAGAGCGCAGCGATTGGCGCGGCCGGTCTGTTGCTCGGAACCCAGGCCGGACGTGGGCTGGCGACCAGTGCTGCCAAGCTCGGTGGCGTCGCCCTCATCGGCGGCCTTGCCTATCATGCTTTGAAGAATTTCCAGGCGAAGAATGATGCCACCGGAACGGCGGCTGCGGCGTTGCCTGCTCCTCATGAATATCACCCGGTCGCTTCAACGAGCGATGGCGCTCTCAAGCTCGTGCGGGCCATGATTGCCGCGGCGCTTGCCGATGGCAAGATCGACGAGAATGAACAGCGTCGCATCCTCGGTGAAATGTCGCAATCTGCACTGAGCGCCGATCAGAGCGCCTGGTTGCAGAACGAGATGACCAAGCCCGCTTCGGCCCAGCAGTTGGCCGCAACGGCAAGCTCGCCCCAGGAAGCGGTGGAAATCTACACCTCTGCGCGTATCGCCATCGATCCGGATACGGCACCCAACAAGGCGTTCTTGGCAAGTCTCGCCGCAGCATTGAACTTGCCGACACCGCTGGTCGTTGAACTCGATCAGGCCGTGGACAGCGTCAAAATCGAAGCCGGTGCTTGATCCGTTCAACCACCCGTAAATTACTGGAAAAGCGCCGAATTTCGGCGCTTTTTCTTTTTCAGTGGTGTCTTGTGCTTTTGATCGTCAGCGGGGGAGGCTGGTGCCATCGTCCGGGTGAAGCCGTGCGGAAAGTGCGCGCCATGGACCCGAGAGGATCAGGCTCGGAGAAGGCGCCGCCGCGCTGCCTCGTGGCGTAACTTTCAAGGTAAGCGTGCGGCGGGCGAGATCGATCTGGCCTTGCAGGCTCGCGGGTTCGCCGTTGCTTTGCAGGACGCCATCGGAAAACGCGCCTTCTCCTGCGGCAATCGGCATGGCGAATGCGCCGGTGGCAAAGCGGGTCTTTTCGTTTGAAGCCTGCAGCAATTGGGGTTGGTCGACTCTCATGGTCGCCAGGGCAGGCAGGTTGACGCCGTTGATCTCACCATTCGCCACCGATATCGACAGCTTGCCATGGCTGCTTTTCAAGACAGCTTGCATGTCACTGCCGTGGCCTTCCAGTGAAATCTGTCCCCGCAAGGCACCGGTCAGCGGAACGTAACCATCGGTGCGGGCGGGGAGGAAGCGGGTAATATCGATATTGTCGACATTGCCCTGCAGTCGAATTTCCTTATCCAGCGCGGAACCGGTCAACAGAAAGCGCCCTTTCACCGTGCCGTTCTCGAGTGAGGCGCGGGATAAGGTGGCCTCCAGCCGGTCGGGTTTGATGATGAGACCAAGCGCGATATCGGACAATTTCTGTGTACCGATCATGCCGGAGGCTATGGAAAGCCGGAGGTCTAGGTCGGCGCGATTGATGCCAGCATAGGACAGACTGGTGTTATCTTCGGCAACGGTCCTCAGCGGTGCCAGATAGTCGGTCAGGTCAAGATCATCGGTTGCTAATGTTCCTGAAATCATATTAGAGGCGGCGTCCACGCGGAAGGCCAGTGACCCTTCGAACCGGCTTTTGCCGAGCGTGATCTGCACCGCTGGCCAAGACACCACATTGCGTGTCGTGGTGAAAGCCCCTTCAAACGCGGTTTTTTCAAGAAGCGTTGAGAGGGGCAACGGCAAGTCTGCCCATTGCGTCAAGCGGCGCAGAGAGGCGCTGATAAATGATGATTTTCCGGCGAATGTGACATTGCGGCTGCGATCAAGCTGTACTGTTCCTGCTGCGGACAATTTGGAATCAAGGGCGGACACCTCAACCGAAAACGGCCCGGCTCTTCCGCTGAGGAGCGCGGCGGGCTGCACATTCGCCTTGCCGATGGTGATGGTTTCGCCGTTCCAGCGCAGGCTGCCGGTGAGCGAGAGCGGGTCTGCGTTTCCTGGCCAGTCGATGGCGGTGTTGATGTCAGTCAGGACGATATCGGGGTGGGTATGGCGCAGAACCCTCAGCGAGCCGTTCGTCGTCAGGAATTGACGGATGGGGCTGACAGAATTGCGCAATTGCATCCATGCCGCCCATTGGCTCCAGAAGCTCTCGTCCGTTCCGCGCACATCAAGTGTTGTTTTCCCATCTCTGAGCGCAACATCGGAAAGCTCCCTCTGCCCAAAGAGCAGGCTCCACCAGCCGATATGACCCCGGAATGTCGCATTTTGGATCACCAGCCGCCCGCCGATACCGCGGATTTCAACATTCTCCACCTTGAGACGCGGCCGGGGCAACAAGGACAGGGTGCTCCTGCCGTGGATGGTGACTTCAAGGTTGAAATCCTTATTCAATTGCCGGACGAGCATCTGCGCGGGGCTAGCCGATGTCAGCGCCCAAGCAGAAAGGGCGGCTGCGGCCGCGACGACGAGGCAAAGCGTCAGGATAATAGCGAGGCGACGGGTCATGCGTTTCCGAAAATAAGGAGTGAGAGGCCGTTTGATAAGTCACGGGCTTAGTGTCCGTTGAGGTTTTTTTGCCCGGCGAGGAACGATCACAGCCCTGATGTGTTCAACGGAGCGAAATCGTTGTGCTGTCCGGGACGAAAAAGAACCAACGGACCGACCCGACGGACTTATCAAACAGTCTCTGAAGCTTAGCATAACCTGTCCGATGCCATAACGCATGAAAAATGTACCGCTCTCCACGAGAGTTTTGGGCGTTTTCTCTTTTTACTCAAATGATTGCTCTGCAACGAACGCATCGCGGGGCCTGAACCTTATCGATGCTGCCTCCCGTGTGACATTGTACACGCTTGGCGTCGACGCATAAGTCCATTATCTAGAACCATAGGTTTTGTATAATGAACTCATGGTGAAACCTTCCATGCATTTGCCGGTGCCAGCCCTATGTAAGGGGTTCGATATTCTTGCCGTTGTGGCCAAGCGACCGGGTATCGGGTTCACCGATATCCGCAAGGCATTGAACTTGCCAAAAAGCAGCGCGCATACGTTGCTGCTCACCCTCAAGGGTGTCGGTGCCCTGCATAAGGAGGCCGATGGGGGATATGTGCTGGGGTTGCGGCTGTTTGAACTTGGCTCCATGGCAGCCATTCAGCGCAATGTGACCGATGCTGCCGTGTCCAGCCTGCGTCGCCTGGCGCACACGGTTCAACTGACATGCCACCTCGGCGTGCTCGAAGGAACCGAAGCGGTTTATCTGGCCAAGCTCGAATGCGAGCAGCCGATTCGCATCAGTTCCTGGGTTGGCAAGCGCGTCTCTCTCCACAGTTCTTCGCTTGGAAAATCCCTTCTGGCATGGTTGCCCGAGGCGGAAGTGGATGCGCTCCTGGAGCAGCTCGAATGGGTGAAAAAACTGCCCAATACCATTCCTAACCAGGCGGCGTACCGGAAGCATCTCTCAATGGTCAGGGCGCAGGGTTGGGCCATTGATGACGAAGAGGATGTCCGCAACTTGCGCTGTCTCGGTGCGCCGGTGCGCGATATGAGTGGTCGGGTGGTTGCAGCCATCAGCATGGCGGGCACCACATTCCAGATTGATGACAGCCGGATCGAAGATTTGAGCGGACGTTTATTGAGTACCGCCCACGAGATTTCCCAAACGCTGGGCTATAAGCCGCATGGGCCCTCTCCCGGTGAAGGGGAGTAAAGCTCATTCGCCATGGGCGCTATGATGGGGCAGGCGCGAGAGAACGCGGGCGAGTTCCACCTGATTTTGAGTGCCGGTTTTACGCAAAACCCGTTGGAGATGGATGCGCGCGGTATTGGGCGATATCTGCATCATCTGTGCCGTTTCCTGCAATCGATAGCCCTGGCCAAAAACCTCCGCGAACTCGGCTTCGCGTTCGGAGAGCGAAAAGACTTTGGCCAGTGTTGAACACGATGCGCTCACGGCGGAATCGAAGTCGGTGATGATGAGCAGGGCACCGGGTTCGCTCATCACCTGTTTCATGGCGTGGAATGGTCTTACCTCAATGGCGTAACCAACCTTGCCGTCGCTGGCTGGAACCGAAACGATGCGCAAGTCATTGGGGGGGATGTCGTCCGCACCCCTGGACAGCGCCTTATCAAGTAGCATCTGCAAGGCCCGGTCACTGGCGGAGCGGGATATTCTGACCCGTCCGTTCGCCAGGGTCAGCCCATTGTTGCGGGCAAGTATGGATCTGGCACGGGCGTTCATGAACCGCATCTGGCAACTGCTGTCGATAACGACCATCCCCCAAGGCGATGTTTCAGCAACCACAGAACTGAGCACACCCTGAGAGGCCACTTCGGTGAACCCCTTTGAAACGCTATGAATGGTCTGGATCGGGTCAAGCAGTTTGGACAGCATGGGCAGTGCGGCTGCCGGATCAAATCCGGGCTCCGATTTGAGTACGACGCACCATGCCGTTGGTCGGTTATGTTCGGAGCCGCTGAGATAAGCGGTGAGGCACGTATGGTTGTCGCCAAGCGACCAACTGTCGAGTGCAGTTCCTTTGCGGGATGTGGAGAGCATGGCAGGCTGTGCTGCTGCCGCCGTCGCGCAATAGAACCAATGGCGGGCAATGGTCGCTTCAAGGTCGCTCACATGATCGATGCCCTTTGAGCGCCAACTGGCGAATATCTTGAACTCACTGTCAAATTCAACAACGATACTGCCTTCGGCCTCAAAAAACCGATTGAGCATGTCGAGTATCAGGCCCTGTGCGTGCACAGCGGAGTTCATGACCCGAGCCATCTGGGACAACACTTTATCCATCGTCGCTTCCATCTATGACCGGCTAAATTTGAAAGCCAGTTTCTCGTTGTCTTAATTTATTATGTCCGTTGGCCTGCTGGGTTTTACCGCTCACGGAAAGAGCGGTCGAAGCTGTCCATGACCGGTTTCAGCAGGTAAGATAAAAATGTTCGCTCGTTGGTTTTTGCAAAGATTTCCACCGGCATTCCCGGCGTCGATGTGAAGTTGGAGACCTTGTGCAATTCGTTCTCGTCGATGGCGACGCGCACCACGTAGGTATTGGTGGCGATGCCAGCACGGCTCGCGCGTTCATCCGGGACGGCATCGGCGGAGACATAGGTCACCTTTCCGGGCACCATGGGCGTTACCCGCTGATTGAGGGCAACCAGCCGCACCAGCGCAGCCTGTTGCACATGCACGCTGTCGATATCCTGCGGTCGCACGCGTGCCTCAATGATCAGGCTTTCATCCAGTGGCAGAAGCTCCAGCACGTCTTTGCCCGCACCAATCACGCCACCGGGAGTGTTGTAGTGCATCTTGACGACAGCGCCGCGCATGGGGGCCTTGATTTCAACGCGCGATGAGGCGTTCTCGGCAACCCGGATCCGTTCACGCACGTCATCAAGCTCGGTTTCGACATTGCGCAATTGTTCGGTGGCACCACGGACAAGCTCTGTCTTGGTTTGCAGAATGCGCTGCTCCTCACGCGAGATGCGTTCGCGGGCGTCCGATACGGCGCCTTTCAATTGGCCTATCTGTCCCTCAAGCCCGGCTTTGGCACGCTCCAGTGCCAGATAGTCAGACTTGCGGACGTAGCCCTTTTCATAGAGATCCCGTTTGCCTTCGAGCTCTTCGATGATCAGAGTAAGCTGGTGTTTTACTGCGGTGATCTGGGTTTCGTTGCCGATGATACTTTCGCGGATAGACGAGATACCGTCCGTGATGGCGGCCAGAGTGAATTTCAGATTGTCGCGGCGGGCCCTGAATTCCTTGAGCTGCCCTTCGATGATCGACGCGACATCTCTGTCCCCATTGCCGTTGAGGAGTTCTGGTGGAAAGGTGGTGTCGGTATAGCCGGATATTTCCGCATTGAGGCGGGCGCGCAGCGCCAATGCCCTGATTTCACGCAGTTTAAGGCGGGACAGCTGGGCTTCCGGGTCGGTGGGGTCAAGCCGGATCAGCACCTGACCCTTGTTGACGACATCGCCTTCTTTGACGAGAAGTTCGCGGATGACCCCGCCTTCAAGGTGTTGGATCATCTTGTTCTGGCCAGTGGCAACAAAGTTGCCGCCGGCAATCACTGCGCCCTGTATTGGGGCAACCGCAGCCCAGAGAAAAAAGCCGCCCACGCCGAAAATCAGGACAAACATGCCGATGAGGATCGGAGCGCGGATATTGCGGGGTACGCTGTCATACCAGTCTTTTCCGGGTTGTGCGATCTGTCTCATGCTACCGTCCTTATGGCTGTGCCTCGGGATATCCATATTGCCTGCTTATGCGGGGCGCTGCATCTGCACCGATGTCCCCGCATAAAGTGGTGGCGTCTGGGGGTGGGCGCGGCTTTGGGCATCCGCCATCTCTTCAATGCTGTCGCCTTTGCCCGAGAGGCGCGGTAGCACCTGATCGCGCTCGCCAAATGCCGCGACTTGACCGGCCTTGACGACACAGATGCGCTTGACGCATCGCAGGATGGATGGACGCTGCGTGACCAGAACCACGGTGATGCCCAGCTCTCCCGCGTGTTGAATCGCGCGTTCAAGAGCGGCTTCGCCATTGGGATCGAGATTGGCGTTGGGCTCGTCGAGAACGATCAGGCGCGGTTCGCTGTAGAAGGCACGGGCCAGCGCGATCTGCTGCTTTTGACCGCCAGAAAGAGGTGAGCCGTCAAGGCCGATCTCGGTCTCGTATCCATCGGGGAAGGTGGAGATCATGTCATGGACGCCAGCAAGCTGGGCGGCACGAGTCACCAACTCATCAGGCGCATCTTCGCGCAAGCGGGCGATATTGGCCTTGATGGTGCCGGGAAACAGCTCAATGTCTTGCGGTAGATAGCCGATATTCTCGCCAAGCTGACGGCGGTCCCAGTTGCGCAGGTCCATGAAGTCCAGACGCACCGCACCGGCGGTCGGGGCGACGCAGCCAACCAGCATCCGCGCCAATGTCGATTTGCCGCCGCCCGAAGGTCCGACAATGGCGAGGCTGTCGCCGGGTTCAACCGCGAAGGTGATACCATTGAGAATGGTGCGTTTGGTTCCTGGCGGAATGTAGAGCACTTTTTCCAGCGACAGGCGGCCTTCAGGCTTGGGCAGGATAATGCGTTCCGGCTCTTTGGCGCTGGTTTCGAGCAGGTTGCGAATGCGCCGCCATGCTGATTTGGCATGGACGCAGGAGCGCCAGCCCTCAATCGCGCCTTCCACGGGTGCCAGTGCGCGGCTGGCGATCAGCGAAGCAGCCACCGTCATACCGCCGGTCATTTCGCCTTTCATGGCGAGATAAGCACCGGAGCCGAGCAGGCAAATCTGGGTGATGAGGCGCAAAAGGCGCGACAGGCTGGAGATGTGCAGGTTGCGATCCATGCCGATCACCTGGCTGCGTAGCGATTGGGCATTTTCCTTGCCCCATAAAGAAATGCTTTCTTCTGTCATCCCCATTGCGCAGATGATCTGGGCGTTCCGGGCTTGGGCGGCGGCCTGCATATTGGCGCGGATGCCGTAATTGCCCGACTGGGAAAAGGGCTTTTCCGTTGCTCGTTCATTGACCAGCGCTAAGGCCAGCAGCGCAACGCACGCGCCGACCATGATGCAGCCAAGCACCGGGTGTATGAGAAAACCGGCAGCGAAATAGATTGGTGCGATGGGGGCGTCGAACAACAGAAGCATCACCGGCCCGGTCATGAACGAGCGCAACTGCTGCAAATCGCGCAATGCCTGCACGTCACGCGAGGCGGCGGTATTGGCCGAGGCGAGTGCTGCCGCAAGAACCGGGCCGCCGAGCAATGCTTCGATTTGCATGGCGATGCGGGTGAGGAGATAACGGCGCACGGAATCAAGGCTGACCATCATGATGAGCGCGCCACAGGCGACAACGGACAGCATGACCAGCGTATCCATGCTGCGGCTGGTGAGCACGCGATCGGAAATTTGGAAAAGGTAGATTGGCACCGACAGCATCAGAATATTGATGGCAATCGAGAATGCACCAACGCTCAACATGCTGCGGCGAAAAGCTTCGCGCGCCGATTTCAGCGCTTCCTGACCGGCACGGGAAGGGGGCCGTTCGGTCTTTTTCTTTGGCGCTTTTTCCGGCGCTGTCCAACCGTTGGCATCAGTTTCGGAACTCTTCTGCTGACCTGCAGGTTCATCTGCCGCACTGGTCGCGGGGGGAACAGGAATTGCTCCCGCCAGAACCGGATCAGAAAACGGTGGCTTTGTGGGCGTGCGGAACTCTGGTTGGTCGCCGGTGATTGGCGTGGTCATCCTGATGTCTCCATTTTCTAATCGCTTGGGACGCCGCGGGCATCCGTTAGGCAGGCGGTCTTGGGGATCGTGGGTATTATTTCGTTACCCCGTCATGCTTTTGAGAATGTCATCGGCGGAGATGAGGTGGCTGGTGTCCTGCACACCGTCCGTATGGTCGCCGCCAGCGTGCGTCGCGACATTCATTGCCGATGTGATGGTGTTGTGGTCTGAATCGATCAGGATATTGACCTGGTAGATTTCGTTGTATTCGTAGTAATGGCCCTGCACGATGGTGATCTGCGGGCCGCCATTTCCACCATCGATGATGGTGGCGTGATTACCGCCACTGTTGTCGCCGCTCGTGGCAATCTGATCGTAATTCAAGCTGGAATGGTCGACATAAACCGGCAGGGGGGTGTCCGCGCCGCTGTCCACGTGGTTGTCATTGCTGGCGGGGGGCTCCGTGGTGGTGTCTGAAACGAGTGGCGTTTCAGTGGCTGGAGCCGTTTCCGTCGCCGTTACGGTGTCGGCTGTTGCCGTATGATCGGCCTCGTTGCCGGTGCTTTCAGTATGAACCTCGGACGGATTGTCGGTGTCGGAAGCATGCGCCGTCTCGTCGGAACCGGTTGTGTCGTCAGGGCTCGTCGGGTCGCCGGTTGTACCATCCGGTGATGCACTGGTATCGACCGCGCTCGTGTCCTCTGGCTCCGCCACTGGCGGCGGGGTCAGTGCGCCGGTTGCGCCGGAAGCGCCCGCATCAAGCGTGTTGTAATCAGCATCGTGGATGACGTTGATCTGTACCACCAGGTTGATGATCGTATAGTTGCCGTCGATGAACAGCACATGGATATTGCCATCTTCCTGGGTTGGGTGGAGATTGGCGAAGGCGAGCAGGGAGGTGAGGTCCGATGGGGCCATGGTGCCGCCGCTCGTAGAAGACGGGTTTTCGGAATCACCGAGGAAGCCCGCAAGGTTCGACTGGCTGTCGCCCCCGCTTTGGATCACGTTGTCGGTTGAAAAACCGAGGAAGCCAGTGCCTTCCTGCGAGTGGAACAGGTTCAGGATGTCATTGAGATCGGCGTTCGACAGGATATTGAGCTGGGTTGCCGACGCAAAGGTCCCGTAGGTGCCGCCGACCAGATAGATGCTGCCTGTGTTGTTGTCGATGATGAAGCCGATATTGACCTCGGTGTTGCCGCCGGAATGGATGGCAGCTTCCCAAACCGAGGAGGCGGTGCCATAGGGCGTCGAAATATCGGCATGGGCATTGACGGTGTTGTGGTCAGTGTCATCGATCAAGTTGACCTGCATGATCTTGTTGACCTTGGTCAGATCGCCGGTCACCACGAGAACATCATAATTGGCGGTATCAGCATTGCCATGCATGACGGACGTATTGCCTGAGCTATTGCCGCCGCTGGTCACCGACTGTGCAAGATTGTTGTCACCAAGGGTTGCGCCCTCAGGTGCGGAAAAAGAAGTGCGCGCCGCATTGATATCGTTATCGAAGACCGTATTGAGCTGGTGAACTGTGGTCAGCGATGTCATGTCGCCATGGACGTAATCAATGACAAAGTTATGCGCAGATTGTTCGCCTGCCGTTTGAAGCTGCGCAATGATATTGCCGACCTGGTCCGCGCCCACATTGCTCCAGCCGTTCTGTAAACTCGTGTCCATCGTCGTAATCACGTCGCTGGATTGTGTGTTCGCCGCGCTCTCGATGGCACCGGAGGCGTGCACTTCCGAGGGGCCATAAAACTTCGGATCAACCGGCTCGTCCGCCACCACCACCGTCAATGGTTCCGGGGCGGCGGGGGGCGGTGTCACAACGGTGGTGTGCTCAACGGTTGTGGTTGTTGAGACGGTGTTAGTGACAACGTGGACCGTGTGGGTGCTGTGCCCGTAACCGGTGCCGCCGTAATCAGGGATAGTCACCGAGGAGGCCGGGCTTGCGTGGGGCGCAATATACGGGGCGACACTGATGTGGCTGTTCAGGTTGCCGAGTTCTTCCATTCCGGTCTGATGCGAAACCGGGCTGTCGGACGCAGCTGTCATGGGCTGGTCAGAAGAATGGATCGGTGCGGTTGCACCGGATGACGGTGTGGCATCGTCGGTGCGCAACACGATGGTTTGTGTCTGGCTACCGTCGGGGGGCTCTCCCCCGCTTGCGTGAGCCGGTCCCTGTCCCCAGATCTTGGTCAGGTCGGACAGCTGTGCAAGGCTGAGGTAGTTCCACAATAGCTCGGTTTTACGATCGTAGGGCACCTTGCTCATCCTTCTTGTGGATCGCGCGCATGCACGCTGGAGGCATTCATTACCGCCACGGCCCGCATGCCGGTGACATGCGGGCCGTGGGCTGTTTCAGTGCACGTGACTATGTGCCGAAATCGAACAGATTGCTGGAGTTCGTTCCGAAGTTGTCGCCTGAATCAACCAACTGTGTCAGATCCGCAAAGTTTCCAGTGCCGACGAGCTGGGTTACTTCGCCGAGGTTCTGGTTCTGATCGCTATCTGCCAGAAGATTGCTCTGGGTGACGTCATAAGTGTCGTTGTCAGAGAACGCGCCGAAGAGGTTCAGACCTCCATCGAAGACGTTTGAGTTGTTGCTCTGGCTATTGCCACCGCTGGTGATGTCCTGATCGATTGTGGCGACGTTGCCAAAACCGAGCTGGGTTACGACACCGATATTGAGGTTGATGTCGTTATCGATCATCAGGTTGCCCTGATTGATGGTGTAGCCATCGTTGTTTGAAGCACCGCCGAAACCGAAGGCCCCGCCGAGATCAATGATGTCGCTGGCGTTCGTCTGGGAGTTGCCGCCCGAGTCGATCGTCTGCGTGGTGCCGTTGATGTTGACCGCGAACAACTGCCCGAGGTCGAACGAGTTGGCGTTTTGGTCATTGTCAGCCATCTGGTTTTCCTGGCCGACCGTGAACGTATCGTTATTGGAGAAAGCGCCGCCGAAGAACGAGGCACCGACATCGAGGGCATTGGAGCTGTTGCCTTGCTCGTTGCCACCGCTGCTGATGTCCTGACCGAGGAACGAGAAGTTCGCCGTTCCGGCCTGGGCGACGTTACCGATGTTGAAGTTCTGATCGTTGTCGAGCATCTGGTTCGATTGATCGACCGCGAAGGTGTCGTTGTTGGAGAGGCCGCCGAACAAGGCGCTAAAGCCACCGTCGACAATGTTCGACTCGTTGCCCTGGGAGTTTCCGCCGCTGTCGGTGCTCTGACCGACGAACGCGAGGTCCGCGGTGAAGCCGCCGGGGGACAACTGGGTAACGGAGAAACCGTTGCCGTTGCTGTCGTTGTCTTGCATGCCGTTGAACTGATCAACCGCATAGCTGTCGTTGTTGGAGAAGCCACCAAGGAAACCGGTGAAGCTGCCATCGAGAACGTTGGAGCTGTTGCCCTGTTCGTTGCCGCCGCTGGTGATGTCCTGGCCAGCGAATACGATATTGGCACCGCCGAGTTGCGCGGCCTCAAACACGTTCTGGTTGTGGTCATTGTCGAACAGATTGTTCGATTGTCCGACGGTATATTCATCGTTGGCAGAGTTGCTGCCGAACGTGAACAGGCCGGAATCAACAACGTTCGACGCGTTGCCTTGGCTATTACCGCCGCTGACAATGCTTTGCTCGTTCCAGGCGATATTTACTTCACTGCCGGCCTGTCCGATGGACGCACCGTTCAAGTTGATATCAGAATCTGTTGCGCCATTAAATTGGTCAACGCTGAAGGTGTCATTGTTGGTGTTAGGCATCTTCGTAGCTCCATCTTCCTGCTTCGGTTTAAAGACGAGACAAACGAACCCGTTTGGCGAAACCGCTAGGGTTCGCCAATTCCGATTTCACCTTGTCTGGCACGGGGGTCTTGCGACCGGAGTTACCGTAAGCCATGGGGCCTTCCGAACATGTCCCGGAATGCAACAGGGGACATGGTCGGTTACGTCAACTCTCGGCAAGTAAAAGTCTGACCGCTTCGACTCGTTCCCGGCAACCTCCGGGAAGCACTAGTCAGTTTCGATTATAGCAGTGGTGAAAATGGGCTTGCATATTCTTCCGCATGCAAAAAAGGCCAGATTATTCGCAGCACCTCGCGGCGGCCCTCGGGGAAGGGAAGGGTTGCTGCGTAATGTTTTAATCTTGTCCGTAACATGCATTCCCAAATACTCGGCAGTTTTCTGTTACAGCCGTGATGCTGACTTTAGGAGAATATGCGGTCATTTCATATTTTAGGAGCATCTGGCCAGGCACATTCAACAGTGAGCCTGCATTCATTCGCATGCAGCAAGAATGCAATTGGCTTTTTTAATGAAAGGTCTTCAATGTTCTGATTTGTGCTCTGGCACAGATAACGGTTTCGGTTTCGGGCTCTATATACAGGATGCCTCGGCGGAAGCGTGGGACTACCGCAGCTTGTCCGCTGGGGCACAGGAAGTTTGAACAGAGGGGTTCCCCCAATGACTAAAGACATTCACGGCATCAGCCACAAAATCCTCTCCTGCGCCTTGAGCGGTATGATGGTGCTTTCCTCGCCATCTCTGGTATGGGCGCAGGGCCAGCCGTCGCGTGTGGTGGCGAAGGCTGATGCGGTACCTGACCAGACGGATGAGGGCCTTGATTGGCCGCGCACTTTCACCGAAGGCGCTGTCGATTACACGCTCTATCAGCCGCAGATCGATTCCTGGGCCGGCGATAATATTGAGGCGCGGGCCGCCGTTGCCGTCAAAGCGGTTGGTGCTGCGGATGCGAAGTATGGCGTGGCCTGGTTTTCCGCAAAGACCCTGATCGATCGCCAGAGCGAGACGGTGCAACTCACCGATATCGTCGTGAGCAAGGTCAGCTTCCCTTCCGATCCCACTGCGGCCGAGACCTACGCAGCGTCTTTGCGCAAGCATGTGCGCTCCACAATCCCCGACGTCCCGCTCGCCAGCCTGCAATCGGCCCTCGCCGTGGGTGAAGCAGAGAAGAGCAACAAGGCCGTCGAGATCAAAAATGATGCACCGCAAATCTATGTCAGCGAACAACCGGCCTTCCTGCTGCGGATAGATGGCAAGCCGGTGCTGCGCCAAATCGCCGGATCAAAAATGCTGCGTGTCATCAACACCACGCCGCTCTTGGTATTCGATGAGCAAAGCGCCACCTATTATCTGCGCGCCTTTAAGCGCTGGTATTCAACCAAATCGCTCGACAGCGGCGCCAAGCCCGGTGATTGGCAGCGCGTTGTCGGAAAAACGCCTGCGGCTTTGGCGTCCGTGCTGAAAGCCGCCGGGAAGAGCGCCGCTTCGCTTGACGCACCGCCGCCGGATATTGCCGCTGTGGTGGAGGCCGGGGGTGATCCGGCAATTTACGTGGCGACTGTTCCCGCCGAACTGTTGCAAACCATCGGCGACCCTGAGCTGGTGCCTATCACCGACACCAAGCTGCTCTATGTGAAGAACACATCGAGCCAGATGCTCATCGATGAGGAAACCCAAAACTATTACGTTCTGATTTCCGGGCGCTGGTTCAAAAGCTCTGCCTTGACGGGGGCCGATTGGTCCTTCGTTGCCAATGACAAGCTCCCGGCGGATTTTGCCAAAATTCCAGAGAGCCACCCGAAGGGGGCGGTGCTTTCCGCCGTCAGTGGCACGCCGCAGGCGCGGGAAGCGCTGATCGATAATGCCATTCCGCAGATGGCACAGGTGGACCGCTCCAAGGCGACGCTTAAAGTGCGTATTGATGGCTCTGTGCAGCTAAAAGCCATTGAAGGCACCAAACTGCAATATGTGGCGAATGCCTCTGTGGCGGTCATTCTGGCGAGCAATGGGCGGTATTACGCCGTTTCCAATGGTGTCTGGTTCAGCTCCTCTTCATTGAACGGCCCATGGGCAGTCGCCAGCGAAGTGCCTACCGAGATCTATAGCATCCCGACTAGTTCGCCGCTGCATTACGTCACTTATGTGCGCGTTTATGGTTCCTCTTCCAAGGAAGTTTATGTCGGCTATACGCCCGGCTATTACGGCACGGCGGTCGCACCGAGCGGCGTGGTGGTGTACGGCACCGGCTACAACTACGCGCCGTGGGTCGCCAATGAGTGGTATCCCGGCCCGGCAACGTATGGCTTTGGCGAAGGGTTTGGTTGGGGCGCGGCCACCGGCTTTGTCTTCGGTGCGGTTGCCACGGCGGCCTGGGCTGGAGGCGGCTGGGGTTGGGGCGGCGGTTGGGGCTGGGGAGGTGGTTGGGGTAACACTGTTATCATCAACCATAACCACTTCAATAACGCCAATATCTACAACCGCTGGAACAACAATGCGGTTCACAGCCAGTTCCGTGACCGGGCAAACAACCGCTTCGATGGTCAGTTGAACAATCGTCTGAATAATGGGCAGGGGCGGTTGTCTGCGGACCAGCGGCAGAACCTCGGCAACCAGGCCCGCAATCGCGCCGGGAACTTGAGCGGCCAGCAGCGTCAGAATGTGCGCAATGCCGCGCAAGCCCACCAACGCGGCTCCAACAATCTGTTCGCCGGACGCGATGGCCAGGTTTATCGCCGTGGCAATGGTGGCTGGGAACAACGCGGCGATGGCGGATGGAACCGGTCGAACAACGCCAATATCGGCAATCGCCTCAATGCTGACCAGGCAGCGCGCATGCGCGGCAATGTCAGAAGCAGCCCGCGTGCGGGTGGCTTCCAAGGTGGTGGTTTCCAGGGAGGCCGCAGCTTCCAGGGTGGCGGTTACCGTGGTGGCGGCGGTTTTCACGGCGGCGGCGGTGGTGGCTTCCGCGGCGGTGGCGGCGGTTTCCATGGCGGTGGCCGTGGCGGCGGCGGTTTCAGGCGCTGAATATCTGGCTATCTATGCTTATCCGGAAGGGGCGTGCAAAACACGCCCTTTTCCATTGTCACCATACATTCGCTTCGTTCTGCGCCGTGTTTTTCAGGAAGCGAGTTCAGCGAAGAGCTTGGCAATCAGCGCGTTGGACAAGATGACAGGCAGCCCGGATGCCTTGCAGGCGATTTCGCGATGGCTTTCGGTGAAGCCCATGCAATCGAGCAGGATGGCATTAGCGCCGCTATCACGCAGTTGGATGGCCGCCCGTTCGAGGCTCACGGTCTCATGGGCATAGGGCGATGCCACGGCGAATAGCGGCTGCTTTCTGAGAACCCGGAATTTATCGCTTTCACTGGCGGCCTGGCTCGCGAGCGGCACCACCACGCCCAACTGGCGATCTGCCATCAGGGCGGCAACGGCGGGCGGCAAGATGTGATCCGGCTCGATCAACCAAGCCTTTTGTGTGGTCAAACCATCAAATTTCCCGGTGCAAAGTAGCAGGATCTGCGTGCAACCCCGGTTTTCAAGCTCGGTTAGTTTCGCCTGAAGTGCCGCGCGCATCGGGCCTTTTCCAAGCCGCACCGCAGTGCCGTCGACGAGACGGGAGATGAGTTCCGCCTCGCCTTGCTGCGGTGCGAACCGCTGCGCGATCTCAACGGGAGACAGGCCGTCCAGGACACCGGCATGGAGAATGTCGATGCCCGTGGGCAGATGTTGGGCAAGGATCGGGGTGATATCAGCGCGCGGGGCCTGACCGATGGTAAGGGTTCCAAGCATACCGATCCTCCACGTGTTATTTACGCAACTGCAGATGCGCCATGGAGCCGTAAAGCTCGTTGAGCCGGGCGAAATCCGCCGGATCATAAAAGGCGCAGGAACCGCGTGTGAACTCCTTTGCGACTTCGATGGAGAAGCGCACTGCGGCCGCAATATCCACCTCATCGCTTGCGCCAGTCGCGCAACCTGGCACCACCGCTGCGGACGAAATCGCCACGCCGACCACCGGTGCTTTCGTGGCAATGGATGGTTGCAGGATGCTGTTGAGGTGATAGACGCCGTTGCCGTAGGGGGTGATGTCCTGCGTCGTGATCGGGAAGGTCACCGCCGGACGTCCTGTCGAGGTCTCGGCAAGGCGCACCAGATCTTCCGAGACGCGGAGGATGTAACCTTCTTTCACAGTCGGCGACAGGGCAAAGCCCTTGTGGTTGAGGATGCGATTGCCCTTGGTGGTGTCGATGGACAGCACCGCGTCCATGTCATCCGACACCTCATGCACATTCATTGCCTCGGCTTCAACCGGCGAGTCCATGAAATCGACCGGGTGGTGGGGGCGTGTTGGCGCATCGGGGCAGATATGCGTGGCGATGATGATATCGCCCGGCAAAGCGTCGCCGCCCTTGGCTGCCATGTGGCCGAGCTTGCATGCGATGGCAATGGCCGCGATTGCGCCGTCGCCATCCGAGACAAGCCCGATACGCGAGGGGCGCGCACCGATACCACCCAGCCGACCAATGATGCCGAGGGTTGGCGCCTTGCCGCCCTTCGTTTTACCATCGGTGCCAGGAATGACGATCTGGACGAAATCGGTCGTGCCTTTCGGGCCAGTGATCGGCTTGACGGTGACCTTCAGGCCATAGGGAGCGAGCAGATCGACAACTGTCTTGCCTGAAGCGTGGGCACTGTCAAACGCCTCAAAAACCGTAAGCGTATGGGTGAGCGACATGGTGATAACTCCTGGTTATTTTGCTTTCGGACCGACGCCACTTTTGAGGATCGAGCCGAAGAAGCTGTAAAGGGCGTCTCCCGCGATACATCCAGCGGCAAACACTTCCATGCTGGGGCGGGCTTTCTCTCCCCAATTCTTCATGATGATGAGACGCAACGCGATACCGACCAGCACGGCCCAACCTGCCAACGGATTGGGGATCAGAAGGCCGGTGGAGAGCATGACGCCGAGCTGCCGTTTGGTGCCGCCGATGAACTGGATGAGCGCTCCGGGGATGGCCCAGAGAGCGAGCTTGAGGGCCACGCCTTCCGCAATACCCGCCTGGATCGTCGTGATGTAAACTTTGGCGACCGGTGGGACGAGCCCTTGGGAAAAATAGGCGTGGTAGGAGAGATAAACCACCGGAATACAAATGATGAAAGCCATCATCACGCCAATGAGCTGCTGGCGGCGCCCTTCCATCTCGAAAGCGGGGTCTTCGCCATAGCCACGCAGGATGAAGCCAGCCTTGAGGTCGTAGCCCATATCGGCAAAGGCCGGGCCTGTGGCAGCAGCGAAGGCGCACAGCACCACCAACGCCAGTTGCGGGAAGCCAAGCATCATACCGATGAGCAGCGTAATAAGCGCCACGGCAAAGGCCGGGAACCAACCGGAATGCATTGCGGCAATGCCGACGATCAGTTCGTGCACGAAGGCTGCGAAAGCGGCGTAAATGACGAAGGCAATGAGCATGGGGAGGCTCATTTCGGTATAGAGGCCGCAGCCGAATGCGAGCAATGCGGCAAGGACGATATAAGCCACCGCACCGAAGCCCAGCGAATGTTTGACGCTGGTGGTGTCGCGGGTCACTTCGGCCTCGCTCATATTCTCCGCCCTCTTGGTGCGGATCAGAGCCACCACCTGAAACAGCGCGACGATACCAGCGCCGATCATCAGGCCGTGGGGCATATATATGGCATTGAGATCGTATCCGGTCAGCGTGATCGAGTAGCCGCGCGACAGAAGGCCGATGCCGAACATGCTCAACGCCCAGATGTTGCTGATGAAGGCGGTGCCGAAAGCTGACATGGAAATGCCGAGCACAGTGCCTGTGATGCCAGCGGCGACACCCGCCACCAGGAGCACCGCCTGTCTGCCGCCGGAATCTCCCGCCTTTATCGCCTCAGCCGCCGCCACGCCGGGTGGCCATGCGCCGCTTGCCGGAAAGACGCGGGTGTCGAACATCCGATAGAGCATATAGCCATCCAGCAGCATGGCAAAGCTCACGCCGATGAAGACCGGCAGAACCAGATCAGGCCGCCCGAACATGAAGGGCAGGGCGATTGGCATCAGGAGGCTGTTGGCTGCGCCAAACGTCGCCGCAGACGTGACCGATTGCGCCAAATTCTGAATATGAATGGAGCGATACTTGGCAAAAAGCTGCAAGGGAACGCGGGCAATGATCATGGCGACAATGGCGCCGGTGATCGACGTGTTGGCGGTAACGCCCAGCGTGGTCAGAAGCTGGATGCCGATAATGGCTCCAAGCACGCTTAAAACAACGAGAAGAACGAGCGTGCCGCCGCTTAGGGCTCGCGGATGTGGCGAATGAGCTGACATGGGCCCCTCAAAGGTTCGAGCAATCGGGAAAGTGCATGAAAATGTAGTGAAGACAACACTGACTGGGTAGCTACCTTTTGAGAGACAGTGGCTCTTTTGCGGCTTCTGCGATGTTTTGTCTTAGCGCTGTGAATGAAGTTGACGCTTTAATCAATGTGATGTACGAAAAACATGTCTCTTAATGCAGTATGCTGTCTCTTTAATCGAGACATATGAGCGTCCCCATGTTGCTGAAAACACTGTCCAACGCGCTTGCCCTGCTTGACTATTTCACCCCGGCCACGCCGTCCTGGGGTGTGCGCGATTTGGCCAGGGCCAGCAATATCCATCCGGCCATTATTCAGCGGATGCTTGCCACTTTCTCCGACCAGGGTTTTCTCCGTCAGGATCCCGACAGCAAGAAATACTGGCTGGGGTTGCGTTTGTTCGAACTGGGACAGCAGGTTCGCAAGCGCCTGGATCTCAACGGTGCCATTCGCCCGTTGATGGAAGATCTGGCTCAAACCACGGGTGAAACAGTCTTTCTGACGCTCCTTGATCACCAGCAAGGCGTTTGCATCGAGATTGCGGAAAGCTCGCGCTCCATCAAATATAGTGTCGAGGTCGGGCACCGTTACGATCTCTATCTCGGTTCCCACAACAAGGTCATTCTCGCTTATCTGGATCCCGTCGAGCGGGAGCGTATTCTCAGGCTGCCACAATCGCCGTTCCGGGCGCGTTATAAACAGCAAGCCGCCCTTCTCGACGAGATCAGGGAGCAGGGCTGGTGTTCCAGCCAGGGAGAATATGACGGACAGACCTTTGGTGTTGCCGTGCCGCTGCTGTGCCCAGAGAACAAAATACTGGGATCACTGGGAATCGCGGGTCCGATTTTTCGCTTCCATGCTGAAACGGCGGAAAAGCAGGCCAAGGCTCTCCTCGGAGGCCAGGCGCAGGCACAGCGAACGCTTTACAACATTCTTTCCCTATGACGCGGAATATCCGCCGGAGGTAATCATGGCCGCATTGGATATCGAAAAAATCCGTAAAGAATCCCCAGTCTGTCAGCGTTATGTCTATTTCGATACCGCCGCTGCTGCCCCGCCAACCCGCGCCAATGTGGAAGCCGTAAAGGCCTATCTGGATCGGTCGTGCGAGGAGGGGCTTTATATGCCCGCTTTCCGCAAGGAAACCTATGAGCGCATTGATAGGGTCCGGGCCAAGGCTGCCGCTTTCATCAATGCCAAGTCCACAGAGATTGCCTTCGTTAAAAACGGTTCCGAGGCCATTTCCCTGATTGCCCAAGGGGGAGATTGGAAGGCCGGCGACGAGATCATTGTGTCCGGGTTTGAAATCCTGAGCAATCTGGTTCCCTGGCTGCGCCTCCAGGAACTGCGTGGCATCAAGGTCGTAACCGTTCCCGCCCGTGATAACGGCCTTTTGCATCCCGATGATGTCCGCGCGCTCATCACTGAACGCACACGGCTCGTCACCTTCTCGCAGTTGTCCAATGTCACCGGCGGTTTGCAGCCCGCGCAGGAAATCTGTGATCTCGCCCGCAAGCACGGCGTGCGCACACTTCTCTGTGCCGCCCAGAGCCTCGGCATGGTGCCCATCGACGTGCAGCGCCTCGGCTGTGACTATCTCGCAGCTTGCGGTCGCAAATCGCTGCGGGCCATCGAAGGATCAGGCATTCTCTATATCCGCGAGCCGTTGATTGCTGAGACCGAGCCCGCCCTCATCGGGTGGTGGAATTCGAGCTACGATTCCGCAACGAAGACGGTAACGATTAACCCCACCGCCAAGCGTTTTGAAGCGGGCTGTCCGATTGTTCCGGCTATCATCAGCATGGAAGAGGCAATCGATTATGCCACGGGCATCGGCATGGATACGATTTTCGCCAGGGTGCGGGAACTGACCGCCTATGCTGTCCAAAAGCTCAAGACCCTGCCGGGAGCCGAGCTTTACGGGCCGGAAGATGTGACACAACGTCTCGCCATCGTCACATTCAACATCAAATCTCTCGATGCCCATGCGATGGTACTGGCGCTGGAAAAGCACGGCATTATCATTGAGGCAGGCCATTTCATGGCCGATGCGATCATGAAGCGGTACAATATCGACAAAATGGCACGAATCTCCCTGCATTATTTCAATGATGAAAGCGAAATTGATCGCACTGTCGATCTGATCCGCGCCATGATTGGTCGCTAACAGTTCAAAACCACACGCGGGGAAGCCCGCTTCAACGGAATGGAGAAAAGCAGATGAAACGCATGTTGCTGATGAGCAGCTCCCGCAAGGGCAGCATGGGCTATCTCGAACACGCTGGCGACCAGTTCAACGCCATCCTTCAGGGCAAGATCAAGAAGGTTGTGCTGATCCCTTACGCCAGTGTGGTGTCTGGCTTCGACGCGCTTGAGGCAAAGGTGAAGCCTGCCTATGAGAAGCTTGGTGTGGAAGTCACCTCGATCCATCATTTCGATAACGCGGCCAAGGCGGTCGAGCAGGCAGAAGCGCTGGCAGTTGCCGGTGGTAACACCTTTGCGCTCCTGCGCCGCATCTATGACAACAAGCTGATTGACGTGGTGCGTGAGCGCGTGAATGGCGGGATGCCCTATATGGGCTGGAGCGCGGGCAGCAATGTCGCCGGGCCGACCATTCGCACCACCAATGATATGCCGATTGTGCAGCCGCCATCATTTGATGCGTTCAATCTGGTCCCGTTCCAGCTCAACCCGCACTTCATCCCTGGCAAGCCGGTGGGCCACAATGGCGAGAGCCGTGAAGAGCGTCTGGAAGAGTTTCTGGTCTACAACAAGGGCGAGAATGTCGTGGCGATCCGCGAAGGTTCGGCCCTGCTGGTCGAGGGCGACAAGGCGACACTGATGGGTGAATTTGACGGGCTGATCTTCAAGCTCGGCAAGGTCGAAACCATTGCGGCTGGCTCGACCTTCGTCATGAAAAACATTAACGGGTAAGGGGTTCATCATGAGCTTGCAACAGACTCTCGAAGTCTATCAGTTGTTCGATCGGGGAGACGTGAGCGGCGCGGTCCTCGAGAGGCTGTTCGCACCCTTCGCCGCCCACGGTGTCACCGTGACCGTCACAACGGTCACGGAGGAATCGCGGGCGGATTTTATCCGTGTCTTCATTGCTGGGCGTAAAGGTAAGGCGGCTGGCGGTAAGGCCCCGACGCTCGGGCTGATTGGTCGCAATGGTGCCGTTGGCGCGCGTCCTAACCGTCTTGGCCAGGTCTCCGATGCCGATGGCGCGGTTGTTGTCATCGCCACGGCGCTGAAGCTCGCGCAAATGGCAAGCTGGGGTGACCAGCTTGAGGGCGATGTCATCGTCACCACACACGTTTCCACCGACGCGGCCATCACCAAGCGTGAGCCGGTCGATTTCATGGGAATGCCGGTGCGTTCAACCACCATGAACAAATATGAAGTTGATCCGGCGATGGATGCCATCCTCTCTGCCGATACCAGCAAGGGCAATGAGGTCATCAGCCAGCGCGGCTTCGCCATCACGCCGACCGCCAAGGAAGGTTATGTGCTGCGCGTTGCGCCCGATCTCCTGCGCATCATGAAGCAGACCACGGGGCAGGTGCCGCAGGTGATGGCCATCACAACCCAGGACATCACCGATTACGACAACGGCGTCTACCACATCAATTCGATCATGCAGCCTTGTGTTGCAACCCGCGCGCCAGTGGTTGGTGTGCCGATTGTTGCCCAGACGGCAGTCGCTGGCTCCGGCAGCGGCGCGAGCCATGAGATCGACATTGCCGAAGCGGTTCGGTTCTGCACCGAGGTCGCCATCGAATTCACCGACCGCGAGCGCTACAAGTGCGACTTCTACGACGAAGGCGAATACGGTCGGCTGCTCTCGCTCTATGGCTCATTGAGCCACATGCAAAAGCACGCGGCAGTTTAATCCCGTGCATCTGAGGTAGGGGGAGAGGCGAAAGCGCCGCTCCTCCTTCCAATACAAAGGTTTGAGCACCTTGACCGTTCCGATACTGGAAACCGCGCAATTTGCGCTTTTCACCAAGTTCTTCATCAGCCTGTTCGCGCTCATCAATCCGGTTGGCATTCTTCCGGTTTTTATCAGCATGACGGCGGATCAGCCGACCGCAATCGCCAACCGCGTCAATCTCACGGCGAGCATCACGGTGGCTATCATCTTGTGGACTTCGCTGTTTCTGGGGACTGCCATTCTTCAGGCGTTCGGCGTTTCGGTCGAGTCGTTCCGCATCGCGGGTGGCATATTACTGTGCTCCATCGCCATGACGATGGTGTCCGGCAAGCTCGGTGAGCAGAAGCTCAACAAAGAAGAAAAGAACCAGACCGCCCAGGCCGCCGCCGTGACGGCCAATATGGGTGTTGTTCCGCTGGCGCTGCCGCTGATGGCTGGGCCGGGCGCCATCTCATCGACCATCGTGTGGGGAGCGCGCTACAACGACTGGTTCAGTCTCATCGGTTTTTCGGTTGCAGCAGCAATTTTTGCCTGCTGCTGCTGGGGCTTGTATCGGAGCGCTCCGTTTCTTGTTAGAATACTCGGACAAACCGGTATCAATGTCATCACCCGCATAATGGGGATATTGCTCATGGCACTTGGGATAGAATTTATTGTCACGGGTGTGCGCAACCTGTTTCCCATGCTGGCCTGACCCAGGCTTTTAAGGGTATAGAAGCTACGACGGTTTCAACCAAGGAGGCATCTCAATGTCTAAGGCTGTAACACGCAAGGAAGTGGATCTACTCGGTGAACGCGACGTGCACGACGCCGCCTATTATGGCGTCCACACCCTGCGGGCGATAGAGAATTTCAAAATATCCAGCCAGACGATCAACGACGCGCCGATTTTTATTCGGGCGATGGTCATGGTCAAGAAGGCGGTGGCAATCACCAACGTCGAACTCGGTGCCATCACGCCCAAGGTCGGTAAGGCAATTGTCGCTGCCTGCGACGCCATTCTCAATGACGGGCGTTGCATGGACCAGTTCCCGGTTGATCTCTTCCAGGGCGGCGCTGGCACCTCGGTCAACATGAACGTCAACGAGGTTATTGCCAATCTGGCCCTCGAAATGACCGGGCATGCCAAGGGCGAATACAAGATCATCAACCCCAATGATCACGTCAACGAATCCCAATCGACCAACGACGCTTACCCGACCGGCTTCCGCGTTGCGGTTTATGCGCAGCTGCTGGAACTGGCGATCGAGATCGAAAAACTTGGCGATGCATTCTATGCCAAGGCCAAGGAATTCAAGAACATTCTCAAGATGGGCCGCACCCAGCTTCAGGATGCGGTGCCCATGACTCTTGGGCGCGAATTCAAGGCGTTCATGGTGTTGCTGAAGGAAGAAATCCGCAACATTCGCCGCACCGCCGTGCTGCTGCTTGAGGTCAATCTCGGCGCAACCGCCATCGGCACAGGCCTCAACACGCCGGAAGGTTATCAGCCGCTGGTGGTGGCCAATCTCGCCAAGGTCACGGGCGTCCCCTGCAAACCTTCCGAAGATCTGATCGAAGCAACCTCCGATTGCGGTGCTTATGTGATGGTGCATGGCGCGCTGAAACGCACCGCCGTCAAGCTTTCGAAGATCTGTAACGATCTGCGCCTGCTGTCATCGGGGCCGCGCGCCGGTTTCAACGAGATCAACCTGCCGCAGCTTCAGGCCGGTTCCTCGATCATGCCGGGCAAGGTCAATCCGGTGGTGCCGGAAGTGGTCAATCAGGTATGCTTCAAAGTGTTCGGCAACGACACCTGCATTACCTTTGCGTCGGAAGCGGGCCAGTTGCAGCTCAACGTGATGGAACCGGTCATCGCCCAGGCGATGTTCGAGAGCATTTCGCTGCTTACCAACGCTTGCAAAAACCTGCGCGAGAAATGCGTCGATGGCATCACTGCCAATGCCGATATTTGCCGCGAATATGTGATGAACTCCATCGGTATCGTCACCTATCTCAACCCGATCATCGGCCACCATGAGGGCGATATCATCGCCAAGATATGCTCCAAGACCGGCCGCCGTGTCCGCGACGTGGTGCTGGAGCGCGGTCTGATGACGGAAGCGGAGCTTGATCAGGTCTTCTCCGTCGAGAACCTGAAAAACCCGCGTCCGCCTGCGCTGAAGAAGTAAGCGTCAATATCTTTTTCAGTATGGCGGGGGCCTTTTACGGGCCTCCGCCATATCTTTTTGAGAAGGGGAGGTTTTCATGGAAAAGCCATTGATCGTGTATTCCACCTTTCCCGATAGCGAAACCGCGCTTGCGGTTGGCGAGACACTGATTGAGCGCCACCTTGCCGCCTGCATCAATGTCTTGCCGGGTATGGAATCTGTTTATCGCTGGCAGGGGAAAATCGAGCGGGCCTCGGAAGCTGTGGCTATCTTCAAGAGCCGCGCTGGTTTGTGCCAGCCGCTGATGAGCGGTATTCGCGAATTGCACCCATACGAGACGCCGGTGATTATTGCGCTTGATGTGGCGGATATTGATGCCGATACGCTGGTCTGGCTCATTGGCGAAACATCGCCGGGCGGCAAGAGCGTTTGAGGCCCTTTGGGGTCAAACAAAAAAGGGGCGGCGAGTTGCCCCGCCGCCCCGAAATCACAGATATGCAGATATCCTTAATTCAGAATATCGCGGTCTTTCGTCTCTGGCACGAAGAACATGCCGATGATGAAGGTCGCCGAGGCAATCACGATGGGGTACCACAGGCCGTAGTAGATATCGCCTGAGGCTGCCACCATGGCAAACACCGTCGCCGGTAGGAAGCCACCGAACCAGCCGTTACCGATATGGTAGGGCAGCGACATGCCCGAATAGCGGATGCGGGTGGGGACCAGCTCGACGAGCTGGGCAGCGATGGGGCCGTAGACCATGGTCACCAGCAAGATGAGCGCAACCAGCAGGCCGAGAGTTGCGGCCTTATTGGTTTTGGCCGGGTCAGCTTTGGCCGGGTAGCCGTGGGCGCGGATCGCATCCGTCACCGACTTGGTGAAGGCGGCGGTCTTTGCCTTGAGCTCATCGGCACCGAGGCCCGTGCCCTCGAACGAGGTGATTTCCTGATCGCCGATCTTCACCTTGGAGGTCGCGCCCTTCGGCAAGGCCTCATTGTGGTAATTCACGGAGTTCGCCGCCAGGAAGGACTTGGCAACGTCACACGACGAGGTGAACTTCGACACGCCGACCGGATTGAACTGGAACGAGCAGGAAGCCGGGTCCGCATACATGGTGACCGGCGCCGTGGCCTGGGCCTTGGCGAGATCCGGATTAACCGCAGCGGTCAGTGCTCCGAAGATCGGGAAGTACAACAGCGCGGCAAGCAGACAGCCGCTGAGGATGATCGGCTTGCGGCCAATCTTGTCAGACAACCAGCCGAACACGATGAAGAACGGGGTACCGATCAGCAAGGCCACCGCGATGTAGATGTTGGCGGTGAACGAATCCATCTTCAAGGTCTGAACCAGGAAGAACAGGGCGTAGAACTGGCCGGTGTACCACACCACTGCTTGACCGGCAGTGGAGCCGAGAAGAGCATAAATGGCGATCTTGGCATTGGACCAGGTGCCGAAAGCTTCCTTGAGCGGGGCTTTGGAAACCGTGCCCTCATCCTTCATGCGCTTGAAGGCAGGAGATTCCGCAAGTTGCAGACGGATCCACACCGAGACGCCAAGCAGCGCGATGGAGAGCAGGAACGGAAGACGCCACCAGATTTCGGCAAAGGCTTCTTCACCGACGATGGTGCGGGTCACGAGAATGACCAACAGCGACATGAACAGGCCAAGCGTAGCCGTGGTCTGAATGAAGCTGGTGTAAAACCCGCGCCGTCCCTGGGGCGCATGTTCCGCCACATAGGTTGCCGCGCCGCCGTATTCGCCGCCGAGCGCGAGCCCTTGCACCATGCGCAGCAGGATGAGGATGATCGGCGAAATCAGGCCAATTGAGGAATAGGACGGCAGCAAGCCGACGATGAAGGTTGAAAGACCCATCAAGAGAATGGTGATGAGGAAGGTATATTTACGACCGACGAGATCGCCGAGCCGTCCGAAAAATAGCGCTCCGAAAGGACGCACCGCAAAACCGGCAGCGAAGGCCAATAGGGCGAAGATGAAGCCTGCAGTGGGGTTGACGCCCGAGAAAAACTGCTTGGCGATGATGACGGAGAGAGAGCCGTAAAGATAGAAATCGTACCACTCGAAAACCGTGCCGAGCGATGAGGCCAGGATGACCTTGCGCTCCTCACTGCTCATGGGGCGCGTCCGGCTGGACGCTTTGGGGGCCGCAGAAACCGATGCCATATGTCATTTCCTCCAGAGAAATCCGCCGAACTCTATGTTGAGCTCTTTGCGGTCAAGGGTTTAATCTCGCAGGAGGGTGCAAGATCGCAGTGCGGCCTACACGCTCTCCCTCGGCAAATAAGGCTAAAGCAAGGAAGAGGTAAGACAATCGCCCATTGGTTGGTCAGACTTAAGTTCAGACGAATTGAGCGGTGGCGTTTTGGCGTGGAATTGATTGTTGTTAAATCGCTAAAACGCGGGAAAAATGGGGCGGCATCGATGCCGCGCGGACTTGCAGACCCGCCAAAAACGGGGAAATCCATGCTCTACTTAAAAGGTCGAACAATACTTATGAAACGCCTCAGTTTCCGATGAGGCGCCTGGACCAGTCTTCAACGTCATGAGTCTCAAGACGGCGCAGCACGAGCTTACGCCAACTCGCAGCCAGTTGTGGCAGAGCGGCGAGGGCTTCAAGCGCAGGCCAGTTGCGGCGGTCGTGATAGAACAGCTGAGCAACCGCCGCGATGGAAAAGGCGGGGTTGGGGCGCTCCAAGAGGCGTAAGGGAGCACCGGCAGTAACGAGGCCGGTCTCAATCACCCGAAAATACCAGCCGGTGCGGCAACTCGTCTGCACCCGTGCCGACAAATCGGGCACGTCAAAACGCTCATTAAGTTTCCAACATGGCTGCCGTCCCTGCGACACCTCCAACACCGCATTGCCAACCTGCCAAAGGTCGCCGATGCAGGCGTCGTGTTCGGTGGTGCCGGAAACCGCGAGATTTTCGCCGAAAGCGCCGGGCTGTTTCAGGAGAGCTTGCGCCTTGGTGCTCGAAAGCTCTTCCCGCCAGATGGCGTAGTGATCCTGAGGATAGAGATGAACTGCCTTGTCGGGGCCACCGTGAACATTGAGATCTGCCTGGGCATCCCCGGCGATGCCCAGCGAATCGATCAGCGCTTCTCCCGCGATGGGGGATTTGGCTATGGCGCTTTCCTTGCCCCGGGCGAATGCCACTGGCTGACCGACGAGAACAGCGGAGATTTTCAGTTCAGGTGTCATGGGCTTTTCCCGCGTCTTGAGTGTTCAACTGGGCGTTAGGCTATCGGCTTACTTCGACGCGGCCAACATCTGACTGACGGCATAAAGCGAAATGGCCGCTGCGTTGGAAACATTGAGGCTCTTGATGTTTCCGGGCATGTCGAGCCGACCGATCACATCGCAGCAATCGCGGGTGCGTTGGCGCAGGCCCTTACCTTCCGCACCCAGCACCAGAACAACGGGGCTGCGTAAGGGAAGGGCTGCCATTTCTGCTTCACCCTCCGAATCAAGACCAACGCGCATAAAGCCGCGTTCCCCAAGCGTAATCAGTGCATCCGCAAGGTTTTTGACCACGAGGAATGGCGCGTGTTCCAGACCGCCCGAGGCACTTTTGGCAAGGACACCAGTGGCTGCCGGGCTGTGACGGGCGGTGGTGATAATAGCTTCAACATTAAAAGCCGCAGCGGTGCGCACGATGGCACCGACATTATGAGGATCGGTGATCTGATCGAGAGCCAGAACAATGCCGTTGTCGCTCAGGGTTTCAAGGCTCGGTGAGCGCAAGGGGGCCGCTTCAAGATAGATCCCCTGATGCACCGCATCCGGTTCCAGCAGCCTGCTGATATCCCCCGGGCGCACCAGTTCGATCTCAATGGCCAGTTGACCAAAATGTTCTTGCAGGCGTTTGGCCGAGTTTTCGGTGGCGAGCAGGCGGCGGGCCTTACGCTTCGGATTAGACAGGGCTTCGACCACCGGATGCCAGCCATAGATTACGGCGACGTCAAGAGCCACCGGGCGGGAGGACCCGCCGCGGCGATAACCCTGATCACCAAAAGGCTTACGGGGATTTTTATGGGAGAAAGGCTTTTTCGGTGCGTCGTACATAGTGGCCTGAAAATGAGTTTTAAGAAGGGGAAGTCCGTACTTACACGAAAAAAAACGTGGCGTATTCCGTTAAGTTTGCAAATTTGCTGCGCTCCCCGGTTGACATAACCACGATGCCAAATCATAAGGAGCGCCCACGGAGGGTTGATCGGCGGTTGTCGATACCTTTCGTTTGTGGCCTCAGCGCATTAGCGTTTCGGTCGGCGTGAGGGGGAATGTCCCGAGCGGCAAAGGGGGCGGACTGTAAATCCGCTGCGTAAGCTTCGTAGGTTCGAGTCCTACTTCCCCCACCACTCCGAAAGAAACGACGCGATGCGGGTGTAGCTCAATGGTAGAGCAGCAGCCTTCCAAGCTGAATACGAGGGTTCGATTCCCTTCACCCGCTCCAACCACCTGCTAAATTATCCCTGCTTCTTTCAAGCTAATGAATTCACCACCACGAGTTTTATCTCGTCGTAATGGCGCTGCATGGCAGGCATCTCCACCTGCCTGAATTGGTGAATTTGTCCTTTAACGGCCTGTTTCAAAAGGTCATAGCAGTCCTGAAGTCGAGGAAATCTGGCTCATGGACGCTCCCCTTCGAGATGCCATCAACGGCATCTTGCAAATAGACACTTGCGGACCGCGGAGGTTCATGTATAGAAACGCGTGCTTTCAGTGCTTGCCCGGCAACGGATGGTTGTCGCTTGCGCGAAGAGAGAATGCAGCGGCAAGCTATTGCCCGCCGATGAAAATCAGGCAGGGCGTGGAAGTCGGTGCTTTCTAGGAGCGATGTTCGCAGACGGAGATTCCTCCGCTGCGATATTTGGTCCGGCGGCTGTTCATCAGCCGGAAACGAGATATGATAAGCGGGCGTCTCTTGGGAGAGGCCGGTAACTTGGATTGAATTAGGAAAGGTCGACGCCGATGGCCAAGGCAAAATTTGAGCGGAACAAGCCGCACTGCAACATTGGAACGATTGGTCACGTTGACCATGGCAAGACGTCATTGACGGCTGCGATCACCAAGGTTCTTGCAGAGTCCGGTGGTGCGACGTTTACGGCGT
>JAVBJU010000027.1:0-3298 GCA_031546825.1 Microvirga sp.
CCATGGGAAAGAGGCCGCCCCGCCGCGCACGACACAAACCGCCATGCGACCATTGAAACGGTGGCGTTAAGCCAGCACGTAACCGGTCAACATGCCGTGGTCGATCTGGGAGGTGGCGTCATCCAGCGGGCCGGTGAACACCGTCTTCTCAATGCCGCGCAGTTCACGCACCGCCACACCATTGATGTGGCCGTAATCGCGGGCATCGGTCTTGAAGGTGGCTTCGCGGCCAATGGCATAGGCCACCGCCTGGGCACCGCACAGGAAGTAGGGTTCCACATCTTTGGCCGCTGTGCCCTGCCCCGGCAGAATGCAGCGCTCGGTGATTTCCGGGATTTCACGAATGATGACATTGTCGATCATCAGATCATCCGGGCGGAAAATCGGGTTGGCCTTGCCGCGATCCATGGCATAGCGCAAATCTTCGCGGATCTCGGGGTCCTGTTTGAGGTTGCGGAAGGTCTTGGCCCCTACAAACATCACGAAGCACTCGACAATATTGCCGCCCTTGCCGCTCATGCCGTTGCGCTCTTCCACCACAGCCGGGCGAATGATGCGCTTTGCAGTGCGCGCCAACATGCGGGCGTTCTGAACGACCGCCTTGGTGAGCGGCGTATCGACCTTGCCCACGCTGGTGCCGAAGGTCGAAACCAGATTGTCAGTGGACCCGCCGAACAGGATACGATCGGTGTTCGCCGCCATCCAGGCATTGCGGATAGCCGCCGCGGCAGGCAGATAGCCCGACACGCCGGTGACATCGCGGATGCCGTTTTTCGAGTTGAGCGCATCAATGATGTCATTGCGGGTGGTTTCCGCCATGAAGTTGACGAGGCCGGAACGGCCCGATTCCAACAGGTCCACCACCGTGCGGAACTGGTCGGAATTGGAGACGGCCACGCCCTCGCCCACCCAATCGATGCCGACACGGAAGTTATAGTTGGACATGCCCTTCTCATTGCCCTCGATGGGCTGCGAGCCGCGCTTGGGCTCGCCCTTGATCTTGGCCAGCAGCGGAATATTGATGGCTTCGCCGGCTTCGTTCTTGGCCTGGGAACGCAGATGGATCACGCTGTTCTGGTTCTTGCCCATGAAGTTTTTGAAACCGGACTGCCGCACATATTCACGGTAGGCATCGCGCGACCAGCGCTTGACGGCAAGTTCCGAATTCAGGTCGATGGTTGTCATATAAAACTCCTCAAAGCGCCGCTCCCGATTGGGAGCATCGGCGCGGTTTCAATAAATCCACGGCGAAAAGTGCCGTGTGAGCCCCTTGCCTATTTCAGGAGGTCATCGATGGGATCGTCGGAGAGAAGCGGCGCAAGTGCGCTGGCATTCCCCCCGCGCGCGCCCGCCAAAGACGGCAACGGGGCGGGCATGAAGGCTTGCTGATAAGGGGCTGCGCCTTGCCAAGAGTGCGGCTGGGGCGCGGCCTGCGGTGGTGCCCAGGAGTTCCGGGCCATGCCGGCGGGGTTCTGCACGGCGTATTTGAAATGCTGAAGCTGATGATGAAGCGCCACCAGCGCCTCGCCGGGGCTCGGATGGAGAAGAACCTCTTTGGCGATTTGCGGGTTGGCACGCGCCACCTCGTAAGCCTCCTGAAAGCTCTTACCCCCAAGATGGCCCTTGGCCGCATCGAGGCTGCTTTCCACAAAGCTCAACTGCTCATGGGCCTGCTGCACTTCGGCCTGCATGGCCTGGTTTTCCAGCATAGCCATGTATTGGGCATATCCCGCCGGATCGGTGGCCGGGTCGGGAATGCCCTCAGGCTGCGGCGGCAGACCAGGCGGTTGCGGCATCTGCGGCTGCTGCATCATGGTGATGATGCGCTTCAGTTCCGCGTTCTCCGCGCCCACCGCCTTGGCCTCGTCACGCATGCCAAGAAAGGTAGCAAGAGGCACCATCCGCGCTGCGGCTTCCGCCGCGTTATCGGAATAGTCTTCGCCACTTTCCTCCGGGCCGATATCATTTTCCGGCTCGGACAGCACAGCATCAAGCACCTCGGCAGCCTGTTCGTTCGCCGCTTCATTCATCATCGTTTCAGTCATCTGTTCGACTCTTTCGTGGTCTGGACGCACTGCCCGTTCCCCGGCATCGGGTGCGGGCTTTTGACGAGCGCCCGCCGCTCGGACAGCCCGTTACCAACGGCCGGCTGCGCCGCATGAAAAAACCCGCTCGTCAGCGGGTTTGGGTCATTGTGTGAATGGGTGAAATTTGAGGGAGGCCGGAGCGACGGCCTATGGGTCAAGCAGGAGCTGTTGGCAAAGTCCTGTAATATTTGATGATCTTCAGCTGTCAGCCGATCTGCCATTATGATCCTCCGAAATATTCCTTGCTTGGAAGCGGAAACCCCGATATGTTCGCGTTATGTTCTAAAGTAAATTCGAGCCAAATGGAGGCATTATGAAGCGGTTCTTGTTGCTTGCTTTTTGCGTTTTCATGCCAAGCGTCTGCTCAGCTCAATCTACAAAGAAACATTTGGATGACTATCTAAAGATTTCAGACGCCATTCTATTTTATGACATTTGCCTGCTGAAAGCTTTTGATCGGAAAGTAAGTATTATCGCTGATCTCGACCCTTTGGGAGATGCAATGGTAGCGGAGTGCAAACCAGAACGCGCAGCACACGCCGCAGCACATCTTCACGTTTACCAGAGCACCCCGCAAATTGCCGAAGCCGTTACGATGGATTTTGAGAACCGAATTATCGGCGAGCGAAAAGCAAAGCACGACATCGCCATGGCATCTGCGAGGATGAGAGTCGTAATCCTTCGGGGTGCCGCAGAGATGTGCCCCTCTGCAAAGAAAGACGCGGCGTTATCTGAAGCCGAAAGATACGTAAAAGCGTTACCGAACATTGATGCTGCCTCTAAGAACGTTGAATATTTCAAAGCCGAGCTTGATAAATCCTACCAAAAATGGGTGACGGATCGCGTCACCCAATCGGGCAAAGAAACGTGGTGCCGGGACCGTAAAGCAGAAGCGGACAATGCAGGGATTGGCAAAGACTTTTTCAATTGATGACGGGAGGCAAGAACCTGCTGTCCCTCAAGTTGGCTTTTGACATAATCAGATGAAACAGCGAAGCTCTGTTTCATTCATGTGCATGCGCACGTGTCTGGTGGGGTTTTTAATGCGACTGCAGAAAGCTCACTATCTGACTAAGAGCCTGACTCATAATCCATAGGTTGCGATTTTTCGTATTGTTGCTCTGATACTTGCGATGGTCATCCATGCTTCAGCGCTGAGTATTGAGCGTTCGAAATCCTTTGCCAGACGCCTATCCTGACCGAGTATAGCG
>JAVBJU010000015.1:0-12886 GCA_031546825.1 Microvirga sp.
TTCATTGCCGGGATCCCCGGCCTTGAGAAGGTCAAGGTGCTGCGGCCCGGCTATGCCATCGAATATGATTACATTGACCCGCGTGCCCTGAAAGCGACGCTGGAAACCAAAGCGGTATCGGGGCTGTTTCTCGCCGGGCAGATCAACGGCACTACCGGCTACGAGGAAGCGGCAGCGCAGGGCCTGGTTGCCGGGCTCAACGCGGCGCGCAAGGCGTCGGGTGCCGAAGGTGCAACCTTCGACCGGGCCGAAAGCTATATCGGGGTGATGATCGACGACCTCATCACGCGCGGCGTCAGTGAGCCCTACCGCATGTTTACCTCGCGCTCGGAATACCGGCTGTCGCTGCGGGTGGATAATGCCGATGAGCGGCTGACCGAAAAGGGGATTGCTGCTGGCATCGTCGGTAGCCACCGCGCCGGAATGTTTGCCAAACAGCAGCATGAATTTGACCGCGTCCGCGCGATGCTCAATGCACTCTCCGTCACCCCCTCTGAGGCGGCGAAGAGCGGCATCGAGCTTAATCAGGATGGTGTCCGCCGCAGCGCCTTTCAGCTTCTCTCCTACCCGTGGCTGAGTTGGCAGCGGTTGGCTGCGCTGTGGCCAGAGATGAATGCAGTCACGCCAGCCATCGCTGAGCGGCTGGTGACGGATGCAACCTATGCGGTTTATCTCGAACGCCAGCAGGCCGATATCGCCGCCTATCGCAACGACGAAGCGATCGTGATCGAAGCGGATCTCGACTTCTCCGGTTTGCCGGGCCTGTCCAACGAACTCAAGGCCAAGCTTGAAACCGTAAAGCCCGCCACCATCGGTCAGGCGGCCCGCATCGAAGGCATGACACCTGCGGCAATTACCCTGCTTGCAGCCCATGCAAGGCGGGTGGGGCGGAGCGCTTCCATCGAGGCGCATGAGAGAGAAGCGCGTTTACCATGAAACACATGGTTCCCCCGAACACGACCGGATGGCCTTGAAAAACGACGGGTTTCTGCAAGACTGGATGGCAAAACAAGTCGAGACTGAGAGCGCAGCGCATTAAATCTGAAATGCACTCTGCTCTAAATTCTTTTATTGAGTAATGCTTTTGCGTTTAACCGGCGATCTCCTTAAAACGCGCATTACTTTTATGGCCAAGGGGCATTGATGCGGACGCGAATTTTTCTTCTGGCGATGATCCTGGCAGGCGGCGCATTGCCCCTGCGGGGATATGCGTCGGTTGGCGTCAGCGGCGACGATGCGGAATTTGGCTTTTCCAACCGCTGGCGCATGGTGGCCGAGCGCGGCGATGGCGCTTCGCTGAGCAGGCTTGGCAATTCTTACGCACGCGGTGGCAGTCAGAAATATGACCCCTCTCGCGCAGTCTATTGGTGGCAGCGCGCGGCAACGCTCGGTTATCCCCCCGCCCAGTTTAATCTGGCGATGGCCCTTGGGTCGGGCGTCGGCACGATCCGCGATGAGAAGGCGGCTGTGCAATGGCTGCGCAAGGCAGCAGAGGGCGGTTTGCCCGTGGCGCAACACTATCTTGGCCTTGCCTACGAGGTCGGTCGTGGCGGCGTCTCCAAGGATTGTGTGGCGGCACGGAAGTATTATCGACAGGCTGCGGAACAGGGATTTCGCGAAGCCCGTTTTAGCCTGGCGTTCAACTTGCAGCGGGCGTGCAACGGCAATAAGGCCGAGGCCGAAGCGCTGAAGTGGTATCGGCTTAACGCGGATGAGGGTGATGCGCCTTCGCAGGTTGAAATGGGTTACGCCCATTTCAAGGCACTGGGTGTGGCGCGCAATTATGCCGAGGGCTTGCGCTGGTGGCGGCTGGCGGCAGCCAAAGGTAACGCATTAGCCCTCTATAACCTTGGTGTTGCCCATGAGGATGGATTGGGGGTTCGGACCAATCCGCACGAAGCGGTGAAGTTCTTCACACAGGCCGCCGATGCGGGCCACAATGCCGCGCTCTACCGCCTGAGCCTTGCCTATGACACCGGCAGCGGCGTGGAACAGGACAAAGCCCACGCCCGCACCTTGCTGCAAAACGCCGCCAAACGCGGGTTCGCACAGGCGCAATATGCCCTTGCCGTTGCCTTCGAAGACAAGGAAGGCGGCAAGGCGGATCCAAGTCAGGCGCGGCAGTGGTATCAAAAGGCCGCCGAAAGCGGCTCGGTCAAGGCGCAGCTTCATCTGGCTGCGGGTTTCATGGACGGTGAGGACGGCTTTGTCCGCGACGAAAAACAGGGCGCGTTCTGGTATCGCCGGGCGGCGGAAGCGGGTTCCAATGAGGCGCAGTATGAACTGGCCGATGCCTATCAAGAGGGGCGCGGCGTTGCCAAAGATTTGACGGCTGCCATCACCTGGTTCCGCAAGGCAGCAGAGAACGGCCATGCCGACGCCATGAACCAGCTTGCGGTGCTCTACACCAACGGCAGCAAAGAGCTGCCGCAGGATCACAGTGAAGCGATGCAGTGGTATCGTCGTGCGGCAGAAGGTGGTTCGGTCGAGGCGATTTACAATATCGGCGTCGCATATGGCCGCGGGCGCGGCGTGCCGCGCAGCCAGACCGAAGCGGTGCGTTATTTCCGCCTTGCCGCGCAAAAAGGCGATGTCGATGCCGAGGCGGATCTCGGTGCCCGTTATCACAAGGGCGAGGGTGTCCGGCAGGATTTCGGCCAGGCGGAATATTGGTATCGTAAGGCCGTGGATCAGAGTTTTGCCCGTGCCCAGTACAATCTGGCGCTGCTTTACAAGCGTGGTGGCGGGAATGTTGCCCCGGATATCGGCAAAGCCATGGAGCTGTTGCACCAGGCAGATCGCCAGGGCTATGCTCAGGCGGCGGTCAATATCGGCCTGATTTACGAAGCCGGTTTTGGTGGCTGGGAGAAAAGCCCGGCGCAAGCCGCGGCATGGTATTACAAGGCGGCACTGCAAAATAACGCCGATGGGCAGAACAATCTGGCCAATTTCTACAGCACAGGTGTTGCCGTCACGGCTTCGCCAGAGCTGGCATTTCAGTGGTACAGGAAGGCTGCGGAAAACGGCTCGGACAATGCACAGGTGGAGCTTGCCGGCGCTTATCGTACCGGCACCGGTGTCCGGCGCGATGCGGCGCAAGCGAGCGTGTGGTACCGCCGGGCGGCGGAACAGGGAAATGTGGAGGGGTTGTATCAACTCGCACTTTGCTACCGCTTAGGGCGTGGCGTGATGCAGGATGAACGCGCAGCCCATCTGTTGTTTCTGCTGTCCGAGCGCAACGGCAATAAGGCTGCTGCCAGAGAGCGGGCGGTGCTTGATGCCAAGCTGTCCCCTGAGCAGCGAGCCGTGAACCAAAGGCTTGCGGCGAAATGGGAGGAAGGGCCTCTTCCGCTGGAAGATAGAAAATTGGAGTCAGTTAATCGTGAATAAGATATTGATATATAAAGGTTATTAACTTTTGGTTCCATAATATTGTTTCACGTGAAACAGATTTACCCTATGCCCGGTCACCAGCAAGGAATGTAGATGTCGGACGAGCGCCGCAAAGTACTGGAAGATTTCACGCTATCGGAGGTGACGGTCGCGCGTCTCGATTGTCTGGTGAACGAGCTTGGCCGTTGGCAGAGCGCGAAAAATCTGGTTGGCCCGGCGACGCTGGCGCAGGCTTGGACCCGACACATTGCGGATTCCTTGCAATTGCAGGCGCTTGCGCCCGATGCAAAGTCTTGGCTCGACCTCGGTTCCGGCGCGGGATTTCCCGGCATGGTTCTGGCGATTATGGGGGCCGAGCTTGGATTTTCGGTGACACTGGTTGAAAGCAATGTGCGCAAATGCGCCTTCCTTCGCCACATCGCACGCCTGACCGAAGCCCCGGCAACCATCCATGCCCGGCGGTTGGAAGAGGTTATTCCCGAGGTCGCGGGCAAGATCGAGGTTGTGACGGCGCGGGCTCTGGCCCCGCTTGGTAAGCTGTTGGGCTGGACTGAGCCGCTATTTCAATCAGGCGCGACGGCGCTGTTTCCCAAGGGGCGCGAAGTCGCAACCGAGTTGGCGGAAGCCGAAAAGAATTGGGAATTGGACTATGAAATTCTTCCAAGCAGCGTTGATGGCGAATCCGCCATTTTGCGCATCACAAAACTGGTGCACAGGCTGTGAACAGCGGGGACCAAACCGTTCCGGCAATTCCCGTAGCCCTCGTGTTCCACTAGGATCAACCCAGAATTCTTGAAGCCGCTGAAGCCACCCTTCCCACTGGAAGCGCGTTTTGAAGCGGGGCAGAAAAAGAGATGACCATGACCATGACCGAAACCGAGCTGCGCAGCACCCCCACTGCGAAGACGCGTAAACCGCGCGTGCTGGCCCTCGCCAACCAAAAAGGTGGCGTTGGCAAGACCACCACCACAATCAATCTCGGCACGGCGCTCGCTGCCATTGGCGAGAAGGTTCTGGTGCTGGATCTTGACCCGCAGGGCAACGCCTCGACCGGGCTCGGCATCGACCGGCGCAACCGCCACCACTCGACCTACCACGTTCTTGCCGAGGGAATGTCTCTGGCTGAGGTGATGGTGGCCACCGCCGTCCCGGGCCTGTTCGTTGCGCCCTCAACCATGGACCTGCTCGGTCTTGAGATGGAAATTTCGCAGCACCGTGACCGTGCGCTGCGGCTGCGCGCGGCAATTGACGGGCTGGCACAGGCGTCGTCGGAAGGCTTCACCTATGTGCTGATCGATTGTCCGCCTTCGCTCAATCTGCTGACAGTCAATGCCTTGGCGGCAGCGGATGCGGTTCTGGTGCCGCTGCAGTGTGAGTTTTTTGCGCTGGAAGGTTTGAGCCAATTGCTGTCATCGGTTGAACAGGTGCGGGCCAACATCAATCAACGCCTGACCATTCACGGCATTGTGCTGACGATGTTTGATCCACGCAACAACCTGTCAAACCAGGTGGTGGCCGATGTGCGCGAATTCATGGGTTCCAAGGTGTATGATACCATGATCCCGCGCAACATCCGCGTTTCCGAAGCGCCATCGCACGGAAAGCCGGTGCTGCTATACGATCTCAAATGCCCCGGTTCGCAGGCTTATCTCAGGCTTGCTTCGGAAGTGATTCAGCGCGAAAAGAATTTATGCGCCGTTCAGTGATTGACGATCCACGATGACGGTGCAAATAAAGGCCGCGCATCACGATATTTTAGCCCGGTGTTGAAAGCCGGAAGCGAGAGCCGCAGAGGTAAAGAACATGGCGGAAGAAAATAGACCACGTCTTGGCAAAGGCCTGGCCGCATTAATCGGCGACGTTGGCGAAGAGTTCGGCATGGGCGAGCGCAAGAACCCCGGCTCGCGCAAGGTAGCGATTGAGTTTTTGCGGCCCAATCCGCGCAACCCGCGCAAGTATTTCGAGGAAACCGATCTCGCGGAATTGGCGGAATCGATCAAGCAGCGTGGTATCATCCAGCCAATTCTGGTGCGGATGATCCCCGATATGCCGGATGCCTACGAAATTGTCGCCGGTGAGCGGCGGTGGCGGGCAGCACAGCGCGCGGGCCTGCATTCGGTGCCGGTGGTGGTTGCCGATATCGACGACCGCATGTCGCTGGAATACGCCATCATCGAGAACGTCCAGCGTTCAGACCTCAACGCCATTGAAGAAGCCGCCGGTTTCCAGCGGTTGATGGATGAGTTCAACTATAACAGCAACGAGCTTGGCCAGATCATGGGCAAGAGCCGTTCGCACGTGGTCAACACCACGCGTCTGCTCAACCTGCCGGCTTCGGTGCAGGAGATGGTGGTGGATGGCCGCTTGAATGCTGGCCAGGCGCGCGCATTGCTGTCGTGCAGTAATCCCGAGCAAGTGGCGCTCAAGGTGCTTGAGGGCGGCTTGACGGTGCGCGACATTGAAAAGCTCGCCCAGGCCGATGTCATCAATGCCTCGGGCGACCTCAAGAAAGTACGCCGCCCCAAGGACGAAAAGGACGCCGACACCCGCGCCCTGGAGCGGACGCTTGAGGATGTGCTCGGCCTGACGGTCAACCTCAGCCATAAGGGCGAAAGCGGCGAAATGCGCATCCGCTACAAGTCGCTCGATCAACTCGACAATCTCTGCAAGCGCCTGCGCGACAGCGCCTGAGCTGTGGGGGGATGCAAGAACGATCGAGGGGTGGCGCGAGCCGCCCCTTTTTTATTTGTTGCGGAAGTTATGGATATTTAGCGCTTCGCATACTCCGTTGGCGAAGCCTGCGGGTAAATTTTGTACTGAGCCACGATGGCTTGGCGTGCCTTCAATAACAGCTCCGCGTAGTCTTTCGAAAAGACAAAATCCAATTGGGACTCAATTTTTGCTTCAATAATTCCCGCAATCATACAATCAGAAAAATTCTTGAGGTCTGTTGAATTTGCCTTTTCTTTCTGAAATTCGGCAAGAAGCTCCATCAATATGGCTGCGTCGAACGCGTCAAGCGTGATCGTGATGGCTTTATCATCGGGCATGGCGATCTCCTGAAACGTCTACCCACAAAACCACAAATACGCGTCATCCGCGGCGAACGGCCAGCGACAGCAACACGCGTCCGCCGATATCCACGGCGAGCACCGCGTTACGGCGGGTGTCGAGCAGGCTGGTTTGCAGGTTGTCGATGGCAGTTTTCAGTCCGTTGGACGTCCAGCGGTTAAGTTGCCGCTCGACCTGGGCCTTGCGTTTAAAATGCAGGCCGCGCCAGCTTTCCACCGCACCACTGACGCTGCCGCCGTTTTCTATGTCCATGCGCGCCTGCAACAGGGCAAAGGCGTGGCGCAAGGCACTGCCAAGGATGGTGGCCGCCGGGATGCCTTCGGCGGTGAGGCGGCGATAATCACTTTCAAACGCCGCTGACTGGCCGGAAAAGACGGCATCAATGATGGCATCCATCACCAGCGCCGACACATCTGCCAGCACCGCCTCAACGTCATCCAGCGTTACTTCTTTCTGGCCACGCACATACAGCAGCAGCTTTGCCAGTTCGCCGCGCGACGCCAGCCGGTCGCCGCCGAGGCTCGCCACAATAGCCTGGCGCACCTCGCGCGATAGCGTAAAGCCCTCCTGGCGGAACATATCATCCACCACCACGCCCACATCGCGCTCGCTGTCGGCGTAACACGGGAGTGCCACGGCGTTACGGCTCTTTTCACAAAGGGCGCGTAAGGGCGCGGATTTGGAGAAATCATTGCCTTCGATGACAACTGCAACGCCTTCAAGCGACGGCACGGCCAGCAGCGCTTCCACCGCAGGTGCGAAGTTGCGGCTTGAGGGCTTCACCCACACAGTGCGCCGCCCGCCAAACAAGCCGACGGTGCAGGCCTCATCGATCAGCCGGGCTGCATCGCCCGCGAGTGTGTCGCCATCAATGCGGATGAGCTGGAACGGGTCTTCCGGGTTTTCGGTGGCCTTGAAGGCGAGCGTTTTGGCGCGCTCGTTGACCAGCCCGGCATCGGGGCCATAGACCAGCACCACCGGATGGCCCGAGGCGGGGCCGTAACGGCGCATGAAGCCGTCGATCTCGCTGGTCTTGAGGGCCACCATTTCTTTTGTCTCTTTTCAGCGCCCGGAGAAGGTCAGCGCCAGCCGCGTCTTGATATGACCGGCGAGTTCCTTGGCAAGGCGGTTATAAGCGTCCCTGCGGGCCCGCAGAGAGGCAAAACGCTGTGCCGGGCGCTCGTAGGTCACCATGCCCTGTACGCGGCCTTGGGAGGCCACTGTCTTGCCATCTGAGTCGAGCAAGGTGAAGTCGATGGATCCGGCGACGGTCGAGGTGGTGGCGCGGCCGGTTTCGCTGTCGATGATCGGCGAAGCGACGTTCTGCAGAAAGTTCATGCGCAGGGTATAGCGCTTGGTCGCCGGTTTGCCGGAGCCGTTGAGCATATAGATCAGCTCGCTGCGCAACTCGTTGGCAAACTCCTCGTATTCGACGGCGGTTGGCACCTTATCGACGGTAATGGAAGCCAGTACTGTCGAGAGGTCCTGGCCGGAGGCCGTCGGGCCGTAAAGCGGCTTGAAACAGGCCGACAGCGCGAGCGCCGCGGTTGCGGCGAGCCCGAGCTTGACGAAGGTTCTGCGATCAGGCGACGACATTGACGATTCTCCCAGGAACCACGATGATTTTGCGCGGCGTCTTGCCTTCAAGCGCCTTCTGCACCGCCTCAAGCGCCAGCGTGGCGGCTTCGACTGTTGCGGCGTCGGCATCGGCGGCAACCACCACATCGGCGCGCTTCTTGCCGTTGATTTGCACCGGCAGCGTGATGGTGTCCTCAACCAGCATGGCCGGATCGGTCTCAGGCCAGGCCGCCTCAGCGGCGAGACCTTTAAGGCCCAGCGCCAGCCAGCATTCTTCGGCGAGATGCGGCATCATCGGTGCCAGAAGCCGCAGAAAAATGCCGCCAACTTCGCGCATCACCCCGTCGAAATTCGGCTCTAGGGGGGCTTTGGCTGCATCCGCGAGCAGTTCTGTGACGGAATTGGCGAGATCGTAGATATGGGCGACGCAGCGGTTGAAGCGCAGGCGCTCGATATCCTCGCCCACATGCTTCAGCGCCTTATGCGCCGCTTTGCGCAGGGCAACGCCCTTGGGGCCGGTATCGCCCGCAGGCGCGCCCGCCTCAATGATCTCGGCCATGTTGGCCGTGAGACGCCACACCCGCTGCACGAAGCGATGCGCACCCTGCACGCCGCCTTCGGTCCAGATGATATCGCGCTCGGGCGGGGAATCGGACAGCATGAACCAGCGGGCGGTATCCGCGCCGTAAGACGCAATGATCTCGTCGGGGTCGATGGTGTTTTTCTTCGACTTCGACATCTTGATGACCGGGCCGATGGTGATCGGCGCACCGGTGTCCACATGGCGTCCCACCGGCTGGCCATCGACGGTCTCGATGCGCACATCGCGTGGCTCAACCCATTTGCCGTCTGCGTCGGAATAGACCTCGTGCACCACCATGCCCTGGGTGAACAGCCCCTTGAACGGCTCATCAAGACCGGCATACCCGGCCTTTTTCATGGCGCGGGTGAAGAAGCGCGAATAGAGCAGGTGCAGAATGGCGTGCTCGATGCCGCCGATATACTGATCCACCGGCAGCCAGTGATCGACGGTGGCCTTATCGGTGGCGCGGTCGGTCAGTGTCGGGTCCGTGAAGCGGGCAAAATACCACGACGAATCAACAAACGTGTCCATCGTGTCGGTTTCGCGGGTGGCATCCTTGCCGCAGCACGGGCAGGCCACACGCTTCCAGGTCGGGTGACGGTCGAGCGGATTGCCCGGCTTGTCGAAATCAATATCCTCCGGCAGTTCCACCGGCAGGTTTTCGGCGGGCACCGGCACCGTGCCACAGGCGGCGCAGTGGATGACCGGGATCGGACAACCCCAGTAACGCTGGCGTGAAATGCCCCAGTCGCGCAGGCGGTAAGTGGTGCGCGCTTCGCCCATGCTCTTGGCCCGCAGCGCATCGGTGACGCGCGTCTTGCCCTCTTCGGTCGTCAGGCCATCAAAGCCCGGCGAATTGGTCATCACGCCGTATTCGGCATAATGCTCCTGCCAGGTCTTGTTGTCGAAGCTCCATTCCGGATGCTGCGGCCATGCCACCACCTGGGTGATCGGCAGGTTGTATTTCAGAGCAAACTCAAAATCGCGCTCGTCATGGCCGGGAACCGCCTGAATCGCGCCTTCGCCGTAGGAAATCAGCACGTAATTCGCCACCCAGATAGGCAGCTTTTCACCGCTGATCGGATGCAGCGCAAACGCGCCGGTATCCATGCCGAGCTTCTCACGGGTGGCAAGCTCCGCCTCCGACACGCCGCCCTTCTTGCACTCTTCAATGAAAGCAGCGAGCTTCGGGTTATTCTCTGCCGCCTTGGTTGCCACCGCATGTTCTGGCGCAACCACGAGGAAGGATGCGCCAAACAGCGTATCGGCGCGGGTGGTGACCACGGTGAGCGCGCCCGAGCCATCGACCAGCGGGAATTTCAGCTCCGCACCGATGCTCTTGCCGATCCAGTTCTTCTGCATCAAGCGCACTTTTTCCGGCCAGCGGTCGAGCCCATCGAGCGCGTCGGATAATTCTTCGGCGAAATCGGTGATTTTCAGGAACCACTGGGTCAGTTCCCGCTGCTCAACCTCGGCCCCCGAGCGCCAGCCCTTGCCGTCGATCACCTGCTCGTTGGCGAGCACGGTGTTATCGACCGGGTCCCAATTGACGCGCGCGGTCTTGCGGTCCACGAGGCCCGCCTTGAGAAAATCGAGAAACAGGCGCTGCTGGTGCTTGTAATAGGAGGGGTCGCAGGTGGCGATCTCGCGGCTCCAGTCCAGCGACAGGCCCATGGATTTCAACTGGTCGCGCATGGTGGCGATGTTGGAATAGGTCCACGCCTTGGGGTGGACCTTATTCTGCATGGCAGCGTTTTCGGCGGGCATGCCGAAGGCGTCCCAGCCCATCGGGTGCAGCACATTGAAGCCGCGCGCCCGGCGGAAACGCGCCACCACGTCGCCCATGGTGTAATTGCGAACATGGCCCATATGGATGCGCCCGGACGGATAGGGGAACATCTCAAGCACGTAATATTTCGGACGCGGATCGGCGTTATCGGTGCGGAACAGGTTTTTTTCGTTCCACGTTTTCTGCCACTTGGGCTCCGCCTCTTTGGCGTTGTAGCGCTCAGGCCTCATTTTCCGGATCGTTCTCGACAGTTGAAACAAACAGATTTATGGCCCGAAGCAATGGCTTCGGGACGCCTAGGGCGACTAGGCCACGAGACGCTTGAACTGTCAAATGGACAAACGCGAAAAAATAGACAAATCATAGGCCCAAGCTGAGGCGGATTGCCGGATTTCTGGAGTTAAGACCCGTGAGTGAACTTGCTGCCCGTTACCGGGATGTTTCAGATGCCGTGGCCCGCGCGGCCAAAGATTATGGGCGCAAACCCCATGACGTGACGCTGATCGCGGTTTCCAAAACCCAGGCCGCTGAGCGGATCTCGCCAGTGCTCGCCGCCGGGCACACACACTTTGGTGAGAACTACGTGCAGGAAGCCGCGGAAAAATGGCCGCAATTGCGCGAAAAATTTCCCGACACCGTGCTGCACCTCATCGGCCCGCTGCAATCCAACAAGGCGCGCGAGGCGGTGGAACTGTTCGACGTGATCCACAGCGTTGACCGCGCCTCTCTGGCCAAAGCGCTGGCCAAGGAAATTGAGCGGAAAGTGGCGGCGGGAGGCAAAGCCCCAAAACTCCTCATTCAAATCAACACCGGCGAAGAGCCGCAAAAAGGCGGCGTGCTGCCCAGCGATGCCGATGCCTTCATCACAACCTGCCGCGAGACCCACGGCCTGGAAATCGCTGGCCTGATGTGCATCCCCCCCTTCCACGAGCCCCCCTCACCCCATTTCGCCCTGCTGCGCAAAATTGCCGAGCGTAACGGGCTGAAGGCGTTGTCCATGGGCATGAGCGCCGATTACGACGCGGCGATACAGCTTGGGGCGACTTATGTGCGGGTGGGAACGGCGATTTTCGGGGAGCGGTAGGGGGCGGATTATACATCACCGTCATTCTTGAAGGACGGAAAGCCGATGGTGGGGTTTGAAGCCTCTGCTTGGGGCCAGAAGTATCCCGCCATCGGGCAGGCAAGGCGCAGGGTACGGAGTGGGTCGGGCCTCCCGTAGGCTATCCTTTTTGCCAATCTGCAGCTACACATATCGAAATCTTTAATGGGGCGTTCGCACGCCTTTATAGTCCGTGGAGTGACACTTTCACCATGAACACCCTTGAAAGCGCCCTCGAAACGTCACTCGTCACGAAACTACAGAACCTCAAGTACGATTATCGTCCGGACATCCGCGACCGCTTCGCGCTGGAGCGGAATTTCCGAGAGAAGTTCGAAGCGCTTAATCGAGTCCGTCTCACCGATGCCGAATTCACCCGTCTTCTTGACGAGATTGTCACGCCCGATGTCTTCACTGCAGCCCGCATCTTGCGCGAGCGCAACAGCTTCACCCGCGATGATGGCACGCCGCTCAACTACACTCTCGTCAACATCAAGGATTGGTGCAAGAACACCTTCGAGGTCGTCAATCAACTGCGCATCAATACGGACAACAGTCATCATCGCTATGACGTAATAATTTTGATTAACGGCGTCCCTGTCGTTCAAGTCGAGCTGAAAACCCTCGGCATCAGCCCCCGGCGGGCCATGGAGCAGATCGTCGAATACAAGAACGATCCCGGCAACGGTTACACCAAGACGCTTCTTTGCTTCCTACAGCTCTTCATCGTCAGCAACCGGGATCGCACCTTCTACTTCGCCAATAATAACGCCCGGCACTTCGCTTTCAATTCTGAAGAACGTTTTCTGCCGGTCTATGAATTTGCAGACGTGGACAATAAAAAGGTCACTTGCCTGGATAGCTTCGCCGAGACCTTCCTCGTCAAATGCACCCTCGGCCAGACCATCAGCCGCTACATGGTGCTCGTCGCCAGCGAGCAGAAATTGCTGATGATGCGGCCCTATCAGGTTTATGCGGTCAAGGCGATTGTGGACTGCATCACTGAGAATTGCGGCAACGGCTATATCTGGCACACCACCGGCAGCGGCAAGACGCTCACCTCCTTCAAAGCCTCAACGCTTCTCAAGGATAATGACGATATCGAGAAATGCCTCTTCGTCGTGGACCGCAAGGACCTTGACCGGCAAACCCGCGAAGAGTTCAACAAATTCCAGGAAGGTTGCGTTGAGGAAAACACCAATACCGCCAGCCTCGTGCGCCGTCTCCTCTCAGAGCCTGCCCCATAAATCCGAATTGAGGGGTTGAGCGGCTTTTTATGCTGTGATTCCATTGTTTTGCGAAGAACGATGGAGGGTCGTATGGCATGGACAAAAGCCGCTCGTGCGAAGTATGAGCGCAAGGGTTTGCG
>JAVBJU010000032.1:0-16747 GCA_031546825.1 Microvirga sp.
TGGCTGGTGTTATGTCATTGCCACAGATTGGGACTGCATTGAGGTTGTCACGAACAAAGTGCCCATCATCGAACCCGAATGAGTTCCCACCTTAGCCGCGACTTCAAAACGCCGGCGCGAGCCATTCATGTAACCGCGCTGCAACCGAGCGCCTCAAAAGCCCTCTCGGCTATCCCGAATTTAACTGGTCCTAGAAATGAAAAACGGCCCCGAAGGACCGTGTTTTCAACGCTTTCGTCTCCGCGAGGAGATTGGAGCGGGCGAAGGGATTCGAACCCTCGACCCCAACCTTGGCAAGGTTGTGCTCTACCCCTGAGCTACACCCGCGCCGCGATGTCTTGCATCGAGCGAGGTGGATCATTTGCCCCAAACCGCGCGGTTTGGCAAGAGGGGTCTTGCATGGTTTGTCGGTTTTTTTCACGATGGCGCGGAAACGGCTGGAAAAACAACGGTTTTTGAATGCGTGGAAAACTGCGTGATGGGGCTTTTTGTGGCGCAACGATGCCTCGCGGGAACCATCAACAGATGCCCAGCATGGCAAATGGGTGGCTTTTCGTGGCGGCGAGGGCGGTTGCGCCGATGGTTTGGCGTTAAGCCAGGCACAGCGTTGGATATCAAAGCGGCAGCGGGAAAATTGGAGGCTTGTCGCAGAATGCGGCTCGCTGTCAGCCCGCTTCCGGTCTGCACTGCGCCGCACCGGCGGGGCCGCTTGCGTGAGCGTTGTTGAAGATTGTTTGATACGTCGGTCGGGTCGGTCACCCGGCTCTTTTTTGCCCTGATGCACCACAACAGGGCTGCAATCGCGCCGTGCCAAGACAAAAATTCCTCAGCGGTCCTCTGCCTTATCAAATGGCCTCCCCATGGCGTCCTGCTTTTGCATTTAAGCCATGATTCCGTTAGAGCATGCGTGATACCCCTGTTTTGCGAGGTTTTCGCCCCGTGTCTGCCCGCACTCCCGCTGAGCTTTTTGCTTTTCTCGACAGCCTCAATATCGCCCATGAGACCCACACGCATCCGGCCACGTTTTCGGTGGCGGAATCGGGGGCGATCAAGGAAGCCATTCCGGGGGCGCATTCAAAAAATCTGTTCGTCAAAGACAAGAAGGGCCGCATCTTTCTCATCACGGCCAAGGATCACACGGCCATTGACCTCAAGCGGGCGCATGAAACCGTTGGCGGCAAGGGGCGGCTGTCTTTTGGCTCGGCAGAGCAGTTGATGCATTATCTTGGCGTTGCGCCGGGCTCGGTGACGCCGTTCGGCGCGATCAATGACACCGAAGGCCATGTCACGGTTATTCTTGACGCCGAGCTAATGCGCCATGAGCGCGTGAACTTTCACCCGCTGGTCAACACCATGACCACGGGGCTTGCGCGCGAAGACCTCATCCGATTTTTACGTGCCACCGGGCATGAGCCGTGTATCATGGCACTGCCGGTGCCGCCGGAAACATGAACCGGCACTCTTAATATTGAAGCATTGCTGCTGCATCCCCATCTAACGGGAGCACAGTTGGGCGCATCCGCCCACCAGAGATTTTTCGCGCCCCCCGGCGCCCCTTGCGCGCATGAGGTTTTTGATGTCCGCCGACGCTAACGCCACTCTCGAAAAAACCCTTATCAAAGACACCACCACCCAGAACTTCCCCAAGGATGTGCTGGACGAATCGATGAAGCAGACGGTGCTGGTTGATTTCTGGGCACCATGGTGCGGCCCATGCAAGCAGCTCGGGCCGGTGCTTGAAAAGGTAGTGAACGCCGCGGGCGGCAAGGTGAAACTGGTTAAGCTCGATATCGAAAAATATCCGCAGATTGCCCAGCAGCTTGGCATTCAGTCGATTCCGGCGGTGGTGGCCTTCAAAGACGGCCAGTTTGTCGATGGCTTCATGGGCAATGTGCCGGAAGCGCAGGTGAAAGAGTTCATTGAGCGCGTGGGCGGCCCGGCTGGCCCCTCGCCGGTCGAGTTGCTGCTGGAACAGGCGGCCGAGCGCGCCGGGGCGGGGGATGCTGCCGCGGCCGCCGAACTTTATGCCGCCGCGCTGTCGCAAGACCCGGAAAATCTCGTGGCCATCGCCGCTTTGGCCCGCCTGCATCTTGACCTTGGCGATCTCGAAGGCGCCCGGCGCTTCCTGGCCATGGCTCCCGCTGCCAAGGCCGACGACGTGAGCCTCAGCGCCGTGCGCGCCGCCATTGATCTCGCTGAACAGGCGGAAAAAGTTGGCGATCTCGATGGTCTCTACGCCCAAATCACCGCCGATCCCAAGAACTATCAGGCGCGGTTTGATCTTGCGGTGGCGCTCAACGGGCGCAACCAGCGCGAAGAAGCCGCCGATCTCCTGCTTGATATTGTCCGCAAGGACCGTAAATGGAATGACGACGGCGCGCGCAAGCAGCTCGTGCAGTTTTTCGAGGCGTGGGGTGCAACCGATGAAGCAACCATCGGCGCACGGCGGCAGCTCTCTTCGGTGTTGTTCTCGTAAAACCCGTGCGCCTGCCGCCCATGGCTGCTGGCGCGCGTAAAAACCATGAGATAGCGATGAGCATGAATTCCGTTTACCGATACCCTTCCGATTGTCCGGTGGCGTTTCCGGTGTTTCCGCTGCCGGGGGCATTGTTGCTGCCGCGCGGGCAAATTCCGCTCAACATTTTTGAGCCGCGCTACATCGCCATGATCGACGAGGCGTTGCGCACCAGCCGCGTCATCGGCATGATCCAGCCCGACGATGACGCGAGCGCCGTGGTGCCCAGGCTTTATTCCGTCGGCTGTGCCGGGCGCATCACCCAATTCGCCGAGACGGGCGATGGCCGCTATCTCATCACCCTCGTCGGCATTGCCCGCTTCCGCGTTTTGGATGAGCTTGAAGGCTCCACCAGTTTTCGTCAGGTTCGGGCCAGCTTTGAGCCCTATGCCCATGATTTCTGCCCGCGCGATGGCGAAGACCACGTGGACCGCGATGGCGTGTTGAAAGCCTTGCGCACCTTCGCCAAAGCCGCCGAACTCGATATCGACTGGAAGGGCATCGACCAGACACCCAATGAGGCTTTGGTCAATGCGCTGTCGATGATGAGCCCGTTTGGCGCGCGCGAAAAGCAGGCGCTGCTTGAGGCGGAAACGCTGAAAGAGCGGGCCGAGGCACTCATTGCCATCACCGAGATGGAGCTTGCCCGCCTCGCCGGTCTCCCCGACACCACCTTGCAATGAAGGCGGCCCCATGAGCGTTTCCCCCTCCCTGCCCGCCGTGCCGCAGACGGCCCACGCCGTCCTGCCATTGCGGGCTGACCCGAAACTGCTCGAACTGTTGGTATGCCCCTTGAGCCGCGCCACGCTTGAATACGATCCAGAAGCGCAGGAACTCATCAGCCGCACCGCCCGCCTCGCCTACCCCATCCGCGACGGCATCCCCATCATGCTGCCAGATGAGGCGCGGGTGCTGCCGGGATAGGCATGGGCATATGCCCATCGTACGCAGCGGCCACGCCGACAGTTCGACATAAAGAAATCTTTATATCTTTATTGCGCCATCTCAGACTTTCTGGTATTGAGGCGGCCAATCACCCTTCATGGATATAAGGATATCGTTATGTCGCACGACTACATCGTCAAGGATATTGGCCTCGCTGATTGGGGCCGCAAGGAACTTTCCATCGCCGAATCGGAAATGCCGGGCCTGATGGCTCTGCGCGCGGAATATGGCGCGAAGCAGCCGCTCAAGGGCGCGCGCATCGCCGGTTCCCTGCACATGACCATCCAGACCGCCGTGCTGATCGAGACGCTGGCAGCATTGGGCGCCGATATCCGCTGGGCCTCGTGCAACATCTATTCGACCCAGGATCACGCCGCTGCCGCCATTGCCAAGAGCGGCATTCCGGTGTTTGCCATCAAGGGTGAGAGCCTGGTTGATTACTGGAACTACACCCGCAAGATTCTTGAGTGGCATGATGGCGGTACGCCGAACATGATCCTCGACGACGGCGGCGAGGCCACCATGCTGGTGCACCTTGGCCTGCGCGCCGAGAAGGGCGATATTGCCTTCCTCGACAAGCCCGGCTCGGAAGAAGAAGAGATTCTGTTCGCTCTCATCCGCCGCACGCTCACTGAGAAGCCCGGCTGGTTCGCCGAACTCGCCAAGAACATCCGTGGCGTTTCCGAAGAAACCACCACCGGCGTGCACCGCCTCTACACCATGGCCAAGGAAGGCAAGCTCCTGTTCCCGGCCATCAACGTCAACGATTCCGTCACCAAATCGAAGTTCGACAATCTCTATGGCTGCCGTGAATCGCTCGTCGACGGCATCCGCCGTGGCACCGACGTGATGATGTCGGGCAAGGTGGCGATGGTTGCGGGCTTTGGTGATGTGGGTAAGGGCTCCGCCGCGTCGCTGCGTAATGCCGGCTGCCGCGTGATGGTTTCGGAAATCGACCCGATCTGTGCGCTCCAGGCTGCCATGGAAGGCTATGAAGTCGTCACCATGGAAGACGCCGCGCCGCGTGCCGACATTTTTGTCACCGCCACCGGCAACAAGAACGTCATCACCGCCGACCACATGCGGGCCATGAAGGACCGCGCCATTGTCTGCAATATCGGCCACTTCGACAACGAAATCGAAGTCGCGGCTCTGCGCAACTACAAGTGGAGCAACGTCAAGCCGCAGGTGGACGAGATCGAGTTCCCCGATGGCAAGCGCATCATTCTTCTGTCGGAAGGCCGTCTGGTCAATCTCGGCAACGCCACCGGCCACCCGTCTTTCGTGATGTCGGCCTCGTTCACCAACCAGACGCTGGCGCAGATCGAGCTGTTCTGCAATCCCGGCAAGTACGCCCTTCAGGTTTACACCCTGCCGAAGTTCCTCGACGAGAAGGTGGCCATGCTGCACCTCGCCAAGGTTGGTGCCAAGCTTTCCAAGCTGACCAAGGAACAGTCCGATTACATCGGTATTTCCAGCAACGGCCCGTTCAAGTCGGAACAGTACCGCTACTGAACACCGCCTACCGAACACTCCGAAAGCCCGGCCATCGCGCCGGGCTTTTTCTTTGGCACATCCTCAAAACCCGGAAGGACCCAAGCCATTCAGACGGGTGATCTTTCCCTCTGTTTCTGGCATGTAGAATCTGGTGTTCGCGCGATTGATTCGCGGGCAACCATTGTCAAAGGGATTTCATGGGTGCGGGACGGCTGAAATGGGGTCGATGCTGGCGCGGGACGCTTGTCTCGTGCACGAGCCTCATCGCCCCATCGCTTGCCCACGCCACCCCGTTCGATACCCTCGCTTTGCCCGCCGGGTTTGATGCCAGCGCGCTGGTGTCCCTCACCATCGCCGCAGGCTTCGGGGCTTTTGCGGTTGCCGCAACCATTGCCCTCAAGCGCGAACGCAATCGCCACCGCCTGCAAAGGCAACGCCTTGAGGCAGAAATCACTGATCTGCGCCACGCGGATAATCGCATCCGGCTTCTACTCGGCATGGAACGTCAGCTCATTGTCAGTTGGGGCAGCACCGAAGAACCGCGTTTCGAGGGCGATACCAGCGTTGCCGGTGCGGATATGAGCGGCACACAGGTGCTCACGTTCGGTTTCTGGCTGGCTTTAGGCGAAGCTGACGCGCTGGAAAGCGCCATAGCCGCATTGCGCCAGTCTGGCACGGGGTTTCGCATGGTGCTGCACCGCCCGGATGGCGGGCCGGTTGAGGCGCTCGGTGCCACCAGCGCCGGGCAGGCGGTATTGCGGCTCCGGGATATTGCGGGCGAACAATCCAAACTGCTGGCCACGCAGGCAGAGCGCGAGGCCCTGAAAGCCGATCTCGATATCGTCTTTGGCCTGCTGAATGCGCTGCCGCAGCCGGTGTGGCTGCGCAATGCCAGCGACGGGCTCGTGTGGGCCAACCGCGCCTTTCTTGAGGCCGTTGAAACGCCATCGCTCGCCGAGGTGCGTGAGCATTCCATCGAATTGCTCGACCGCACGGCGCGGACCGAATCGGCGCGGCTACGCCGCATGGGGCAAGTCTATGAGGCACGCGCACCCGCAGTTATTGCCGGGCGGCGGCGGATTATCGATGTCATCGAGCAGCCAACCCCCAGCGGCAGCGCCGGCATTGCCGTCGATGTCACCGATGTGGAAACCATGCGCTCGGATCTGCGACAGCAGGCCGAAGCCCATAGCCGCACGCTCGACCAATTGCCCACCGCCGTGGCGATCTTCGACAAGGGCCAGAAGCTCACCTTCCACAACTCGGCCTACAAAGCGTTGTGGAAACTGCCCTCCGCATTTCTCGACGGCCGCCCCGGCGACGGCGAAATTCTCGACCGCCTGCGCAGCGAACGACAATTGCCGGAGCAAGCCGACTTCCGCGCCTGGAAAGCGGAAGTTCTCTCGGCCTATCACGGGCTGGAACAGCGCGAGATATGGTGGCACCTGCCCGACAGGCGCGCATTGCGGGTGGTGGTCAACCCCAACCCGCAGGGCGGCGTCACTTATCTGTTCGACGATGTGACCGACCGCTTCCGGCTGGAAACCGATTTCAACGCCGTGGTGCGCGTGCAGGGCGAGACCTTGGACACCCTGGGCGAAGGCGTGGCCGTCTTTGGCTCCGACGGCAAGCTGCGCCTGGCCAACCGGGCGTTTGCCACAATGTGGGGCCTGCCCGGTGAACTCATCGCCACCCATCCGCATATTGATGCCGTCAGCCGCCAATGCCAGTTGGTGGCATCGGACAGTGCCGCCTGGAATGAACTACGTGCCGCCGTTGCATCGCTGCCGGAAAGCCGTGTTGCCATCAGCCGTCGCATCGCCCGCAATGATGATACGGTGTTCAACTGCACCGCGCAGCCGCTGCCGGATGGCGCGACGCTGTTGACCTTCTCCGATATCACCGCCAGCGAAAACGTCGCCCGCGCCCTCACCGAGCGCAACGAGGCGCTGGAGCGTGCCGCGAGCTTGCGCGACCTGTTCATCCACGATGTTTCCTATGAGCTGCGCACACCCCTCACCAATATTCTCGGTTTTACCGAGATGCTGGGCAGCGAAACCATGGGGCCGCTCAACGACAAACAGCGCGAATATTCGCGCGATATCGAGCGCTCGTCGAAAGACGTGCTGGCATTGCTCAATGATATCCATGATCTTGCTGGGCTCGACGCCGGTTCGCTGGAACTCGTACCGGAACGCGTGGATATCCTTGAGACGGTCACAGCCGTGGTCGCCAGCACCGAGGAACGCATCGCCGAAAACGGCCTCAAACTCGTGGTCGATATGCCGCAAAACATCGGCCATTTCACCGCCGACGGCAAGCGCGTGCGGCAGATGCTTCTGCACATGCTGTCCGGTGCCATCGGAGCCTCCGCTGCGGGCCAGACTATCACCATCGCAGCCCGGCGCACCGACGACGAGATTGTGCTGAGTGTGGCCGACGAGGGGCGCGGTGCCCAGGCGATGATACGCACCCGCGCATTTGAGCGCCGCGAAGAGGGCGGCGGGCATCGCGGTGCGGGGCTGCAACTGACCATCGTCCAGCATCTGGTAGAGCTGCACGGCGGCCATATCGACCTGACGGCGGAGCCAGAGCGCGGCACTATCGTGTCCTGCGGCTTTCCCATCCGCGCGGACGACACGGCGGGGCAAGTCAAATCATGAGTTTTAGCAACAGGGACGGATATCGATGAATACGCAGGAAAATCTCGGCCCGGTATGGCGGGTTTCCCTTGGTAGTCTTGCCGAGACGTTCGATTTCGCCCAAACGCTGTCCGAAGAATTGCGCCCCGGCGATACCATCGCCCTGTCCGGCGGCCTTGGCGCGGGTAAAACGACGCTGGCGCGGGCGCTGATCCGCGTGCTTGCCCAAAATCCACAGCTTGAAGTACCGAGCCCGACCTTCACCCTGATTCAAGATTACGATGGCATCATTCAGCAGAAGCCGTGCCGGATCATTCACGCCGATTTCTACCGGCTGAGCGGTGAAGGCGAATTGGTGGAACTGGGTTGGGAAGAGCTGACTGAAGGTGCCATCGCGCTGATCGAATGGCCGGAACGCGCGCCGGGTGCCTTGCCGCCATCGCATCTCACCATCACGCTGGAACTCGACCTCAACGACCCCAACCGCCGCATCGCCACCCTCACCGCTGCGGGCGGCCTTGCCCCCCGGCTGGCGCGCATGGAGGCGATACAAGGCGTGCTGCGCCGCAGCGGCTGGAACGGCGCTGCGCGCATTCTCATGCAGGGCGACGCCTCAACCCGCCTCTATGAGCGGCTGGTGAAGCCCAGCGGTGAAAGCGCCATTCTCATGGTTTCTCCGCCACGGCCCGATGGCCCGCCGGTGCGGCGCGGCAAACCCTATTCCGCCATCGCCAAGCTCGCCGAAACCGTTCATGCTTTTGTTGCCATGGATCGCGGCTTGCGGGCGCTCGGCTTCAGCGCCCCGAAAATCCATGGTGAAGATCTCGAAACCGGGCTGTTGGTGCTGGAAGATTTGGGCCAGACGCCGGTTGTCGATGACAATGGCCCCATTCCCGACCGCTACGCCGAAGCCGTGAAGCTGCTGACGCATCTGCATTCCACCGTTGTGCCCCCGGTGCTGCCGGTAACCGACACCGTCAACCACAGCCTGCCGCCCTATGATCTCGAAGCGCTGCTGATCGAGGTTGATCTTTTGTTGGAATGGTATGTGCCCCACATTGCCGGGCGGATGCTGTCATCGCCTGCGAAGTTCGAATTTGCCAAAGTGTGGAGCGAAACCCTCAAGGACGTGATCGAAGGCCAGCAAACCTGGACCTTGCGCGATTACCATTCTCCCAATCTCATCTGGATTGAAGGCCGCGAGGGCATCAAACGCATCGGCGTCATTGATTTTCAGGATGCCGTGCTCGGCCACCCGGCCTACGACACCGTATCGCTGTTGCAGGATGCCCGCGTCGATGTGCCCGCCGAGCTCGAATTGAAACTGCTCGGCCTTTATATCCGCGAGCGGCGCGCCCGAAACGAAGCCTTCGACATGGCGGCTTTTTCCAGCGCCTATGCCATTCTTGGCGCGCAGCGCGCCACCAAAATTCTTGGCATCTTCGCCCGGCTCGACAAACGCGATGGCAAACCACATTATCTGCGTCACCTGCCGCGCATCGAAGGCTATCTGCGCCGCAACCTCGCCCATCCGGCGCTCGCCAATCTCAAGGAATGGTACGACACCCATCTGCCGCATCTTTCCTCAAATCTTGAAACACCATAAATCAACATCATGACCACAAAAAAACAGAAAACCACCGCCCCTTCCGATATCCGCCGCGCCATGGTGCTGGCGGCTGGCCTCGGCAAACGTATGCGCCCGCTGACTGAACGCATCCCCAAGCCCCTGGTGGAAATCGCCGGAAAGGCGCTGATTGATCATGCGCTGGATCGGCTGGCTGATGCCGGTATCCCGGAAGCGGTGGTGAATGTGCATTATCTGGCCGAACAGCTGGAAGCGCATCTTTACACGCGCACAGCCCCGAAAATTGTCATTTCCGACGAGCGCAAAGAGCTTTTGGAGACCGCAGGCGGCATCAAGAAAGCGCTGCCACTGCTCGCCCCCGATGGCGCATCGCCCTTCCTCATCGTCAATTCCGACGAGTTATGGATTGAACGCGCCCATCCCAACATCCCGCGCCTGATCGAGACCTGGCGGCCCGATGACATGGATATTCTGTTGCTGCTGGCCTCGGATACCGCCAGCATCGGCTATCACGGCAAGGGCGATTTCACCATGGATTCGCTCGGCCGCCTGAGCCGTCGCGTCGAAGGCAAGATGGCCCCGTTCATCTATGCCGGTGTCGCCATCGTCAACCCGACGCTGTTCGCCGATATCCCCGAAGGCCCAGTATCCATGAACCTCCTGTTCGACCGCGCCATCGCCGCACACCGTCTCTACGGCTTCCGCCTCGATGGCCTTTGGCTCCATGTGGGCACGGTCGAGGCGATTGCCGAAGCCGAAAAGCGCATTGCGGAGAATGCAGTTTGAAACCCGCTACTCCCGTGACCTGGCTTTCTCCGGCAAATCCAGTTTTCTGAACCCCATCTGCACCACACCCGTCACCACCATGCTGGTCAGGCCCGGTCCGGCGGGGCTGCCGTAGCGGGCAAAGACGAAATAGGTGCCAAAGCCGATGGCGAGTGCCAGCAGGCTCAACGCATCCACTTTCAGTGCGCGGTGATCGACCTTGAGCACAAAATAATCGGTGAGCAAAATCCCGCACATCGGGGCGAAGGCCGCGCCGATGAAAAGCAGAAACGGCTCGTAGATATTGGTGAACAGCGCGGCGATGGTGCCAACCACCACCACGGCAATGCTCAGCGTTTTTTCGGGCAGGGCAGGCGCGATATTGCGGGCCGAGACCACCGCTGAATAAACATCGAGAAACGTGGTGGTGACGGTTGCCAGCACCACCACACCCAGTGCGGCAATGCCAAGGCCTGCTGCCAGGAGCATTGGTGTCGGATCTGCCTCGCCGGTAGCCAGCGCACCGGCAAAGCCAATGCCATACATCCACAGGCTACCCACAAGATACCCACAGGCTGGCGCCAGCGTGGCGGCACGGGCGCTTCTCGCTTTGCAGGCGTAATCCGCCACCAGCGGCACCCAGCTCAACGGCATCACCAGCGACAATTCAAACGCCTGCTGGAACGACAGTGATGGGGCGGCGGAGGCCGTCATAGCAGGGCTTACCGAGACTTTTCCCCACAACACCCAGCTGATAAAAACCGTCAACAGGAACAGGATAATAACCGTGATGGTATTGCCGCGATGCTTGCCCGCCGCTTCCCACACCGACCACAGCGCGATCAATGCACCGAGGGCAATGGTTGCGGGAACTGTCACCTCCATACCCCACAGCGTGGTGATGATGCCGCCGAGCGCAACGCCGCTTTGCTGGATCATCACCGCCGTCCAGCCGATGAGTTGCACCACATTGAGCAGCGACAGCACCCATGAGCCCTTCACGCCGAAGGACATGCGGGTGCACATGATGGTCGGCATCTGTTCGCGGTAACCGATCAGCGCGACGAGCCCAAGCAGCACGACGCCGACGAGATGCCCCGAGATGATGGCGGCGAGGCCGGGTCCGGTGCCAGCGGCGGCAATCAGGCCACCGGTCATGATCTCAACCACCGACACGGCTGCGCCAAACCAAAGCAGCGCTAGCGAAAACCAGGTGTGACTACGGGAAGACTTCATCTTGCGGATCTCCTGTCGAAGAGGTTCCGCCACGGGGAGTGCTCGGATGCTTTTGAAAATGCTTCAAGCATCGTCCGAAATCCCTACGGCAGTGCGAACTGCATCAGGTTCAAAGGGTATTTCTCAGCCCCACGAAGGAGGCACCCCTATCGGTTACTGTCTCCCCGAAAGCACGGATGCGATTGCAGGGCGACGGGAAAGATATAAGCAAGTCCGGCAAAAAAACAAAGGGGTTTGCACTTGGGCAAAAACAGGCCTATGGGAGTGGCCCGCCCGCCGTGCGGGCAAGGAATATCCCATGAGCTCCCTCAATCAGCCCGCTTCGTCTCCGTCTTCTTCAAGGTTGCCGGAGAAAATCGCCGTCAACATCCTGATCGCCATCAGTGCCTCGCACCTGATGAACGACATGGTGCAGTCGATGATCCCGACGATGATCCCGATTTTTGAGCGCAGCCTATCGCTCAACTACACCCAGAGCGGGCTCATTCAGGCGGTTTTTCTGGTGACGGCCTCAATTCTTCAACCGATTGTCGGCATTTATAACGACCGTCACCCCCGGCCGTTTTCGCTGACGGTCGGCATGGCGGCGTCATTGGCGGGCGTGCTGGTGCTGTCGGTCGCCACGAACTATCTCTGGATCTTGCTCGCGGCGGCGCTCATTGGCACCGGCTCTTCGGTGTTTCACCCGGAATCATCGCGCGTGGCGCGCATGGCGTCGGGCGGTCAGCACGGGCTGGCGCAGTCAATCTTCCAGGTTGGCGGCTATGCGGGCGCGGCGCTCGGGCCGCTTTTGGCCGCAACCCTCATCATTCCTCACGGCCAGCACATGCTTGCGGCTGTCGGCCTCGTGGCGCTCTTGGCCATCGGCGTTCTCACCGGCGTTGGTTTCTGGAGCCGCAGGCAGCAACGCCGCCCCAAGCGCGCGGCCACCGCGCAAGCCCCGGTTACGCTCCCGCCGAGCCGGGTGCGGTTTTTGCTGATTATTCTCGGCTGTCTGGTGTTCTCGAAGGCGTTTTACATGGCGAGCATGAATACGTTTTTCGTGCTTTATCTCACTAAGACATTCACCATGAGCATCCAGAACGCGCAGTATTATCTGTTTGCGTTCCTCGCTTCTGTTGCCATCGGCGCGCTGGCGGGTGGCCCCATCGGCGATCGCATCGGCCGCAAGGCGGTCATCTGGTTTTCGATTCTCGGTGTGTTGCCCTTCACGCTGATCCTGCCCCATGCCAACCCGTTCTGGACCGGCGTGCTCACGGTGATCATCGGACTAATCTTGTCTTCGGCCTTTTCGGCTATCCTCGTTTATGCGCAGGAACTGGTGCCGGGCAAGGTCGGACTGATTGCCGGGTTGTTCTTCGGCCTGTCCTTCGGACTTGGCGGCGTCGGCGCGGTGGCTTTGGGCTGGCTGGCTGACCACACCAGCATCACCTTTGTCTACAAGGTATGCGCGTTCCTGCCTGCCATCGGCATGCTGGCGATCTGCCTGCCGAATACCCGCAAGGTTAAAGGCTGAGGGAAGCCCTCAGCCAACCAGCAGTTTGTCATCGGAGATGTCTTCGTCGCGCACCTGACGGAAGCGGTCGAGCAGGTCGTTGATGGTCAGGCCGTTGCGCTCCGGGCCGGAGGCATCGAAAATGATGTTGCCTTCGTGCAGCATCAGCGTGCGCGTGCCCATATCAAGCGCCTGGCGCATGGAATGGGTCACCATCAGCACCGTGAGCTTGAAGCGTTCCGCCAGCTTCCGGGTCAGGTCCAGCACAAATTCGGCATTGCGCGGATCAAGGGCTGCGGTGTGCTCATCGAGCAGCAGCACGCTGGACGGGGCGAGCGTCGCCATGACCAGCGACAACGCCTGCCGCTGACCACCGGAGAGCGAACCCATGGGTTGGGTCAGGTTGTTTTCGAGGCCAAGGCCAAGCTCGGCAATGCGTTCTTTCACCGTGGCGATGAAGGCGCGGTTCAGCGCCTTGTGCAGCCCACGGCGGCGACCGCGCGCGGCGGCAAGCGCCAGATTTTCAGCAATGGTCAGATCCCCACAACTGCCAACCAGCGGGTCTTGAAAAACGCGGGCGATGAAGCCCGCTCGCTTTTCAGTGGGCAGCTTGGTCACATCGTTATCGGACACCATCACCCGCCCCGAGGTCGCCGCAACGTCACCGGCAATGGCACCGAGCAGGGTGGATTTACCCGCACCATTGGAGCCGATCACACAGGCAAACTCGCCATTGTCGAGGCGCAATGAGATGTTTTTCAACGCCTGCCGTTCAATCGGCGTGCCGGGGTTGAAGGTGATGGAGAGGTTCTGAACGTCGATCATGCAAACACCTTCTGCTTCAGCTTCGGCAGGCACAAGGCACAGAGCACGATGACGGCGGTGACGAGGTTGAGGTCGAAGGCTTGCAGACCGAGAACGTCCATTTCGAGCGCCATCTGCGTCACCATGCGAAACACCACCGCGCCAATGATGCTGGCCAGGAGCCGCACCCAGATGCGCCGCGACGGCAGCAAGGTTTCGCCGATGATCACCGAAGCCAAACCAATCACAATGGTGCCGGGGCCGATCGAGGTATCGCCCGCCTGATTGATCTGGGCATAGAGGCTACCAGCAAGTCCGACGAGGGCGTTGGAGAGCATCATGCCCCCAATGACCTGCCAATCCGCGCCAACCCCTTGCGCCCGCGCCATGCGCCGGTTCGCGCCGGTGGCCCGCATGGCAAGCCCCACTTCGCTATAGAGAAACCACACCAGCATCAGATAGACGAGGCCGAGAATGCCAAACAGCACCAGCGGCCGCAGGAACATATCCGGCATCCCGACGGCTTTCGCCAGCCCGTAGAATGGTGTGAGCACGGTGGGGGCATTCATGATCGACAGGTTGGAGACGCCGCCCATCGTGCGGATATTGATGGAATAGAGCGCCGTCATGGTGAGAATCGACGCGAGCAGATGCAGAATATTCCACCGGGTCGAGAAATAGGCCGTGGCCATTCCGCCCAGGCTGCCCATGAGCATGCCGCACAACGTGGCGATCCACGGGTTGCAGCCGGAGGCAATCAGCGTTGCCGTCATCGCTGCGCCAAACGGAAAGGTTCCGTCCACCGTCAGATCGGGAAAATCGAGGATGCGGAACGAAAAATAGACCGCTAACGCCACGAAGGCGTAGAGCAGACCGGTTTCAAGGCCACCCATAAACGCGAATAAACTCATGTCCCCCCGGCTCCGGCGACGGTCTTTCCCTGTTGATGTTAGGGTAAATTGTAGTCTGAACTACAAAAACAGTCCACCCTCCAGCCGGTTTTCCGCCCGCCGAAGGGTCACTGCCCACACCCCGCAATAAGCGCGAAGGCACCCCATTTTGCAAGAATTATTGTTCTTCCAGAACCTTCTTGGCCCGATTGAGAACCGCATTCGAAATGGTCACGCCGATGGCTGCGGCGGTTTTCTTGCTGACGACGAGATCGGACCCCTTGGCGTAAACCACCGGTAGAGCACCGACTTTCTCGCCCTTCAGGAGATGCACAACCTGATCCCCGGTCTGGCGCCCGAGGCCATAATAATTGAATCCGAGCGAAGCAAAAGCACCGCGCGCAACGCTATCGGTATCACCGGCGTAAAGCGGGATTTTGGCCCCCGTGGCAACCACGGAAACCGCCTCAAACGCTGAAATCACCGTGTTGTCGGTCGGGGCATAGATCACATCGACCTTGCCCACCAGCGAGCGGGTGGCGGTGGAAATATCCGCCGAGCGAGTGGCCGGGCCTTCGACAACCTTAAACCCCTTGCTCGTGGCCATTTCCTTGAACAGGGTCACGATAGCCGCCGAGTTGGCCTCACCTGGGTTGAAAACAATGCCGATGGTCTTGGCGTTCGGCGTCATTTCGCGGATGAGATCAAGCTGCTCGCCAATAGGCGCGCGGTCGGACACACCGGTGACATTGCCACCGGGCTTTTCGGCGCTGTCCACGAGCTTCGCCGAAACCGGGTCAGTCACTGCCGAGAACACAATCGGAATATCCCGCGTCGCCGCCTGGGCAGCCTGGGCGGAAGGCGTTGAAATGGCAACGATCACCGCCGCCTTGTCACCAACAAACTTGCGGGCAATCTGCGCCGCCGTTGCTGGCTGGCCCTGGGCATTCTGGAAAACAACCCTGACCTTGTCCTCGCCAAAGCCCTGCGCCTTCAGCTCATCCTTGACGCCATCCCGCACCGCATTCAGCGCCGGATGGTCAATGATCGAGGTAATCGCCACCAGCGGCATCTCAGCGGCAAAACCCGCGCCAAACGGCAACGCCGCAAACGCACCCGCCGCCACCGTCATCAAAAACCGCCGCCGTGAAGACCTCTGTATCATTCTTCTCTCCTGGAGGATGCGCCCGGGTGACGGGCCTTAAAAATCAAGCGAAACCATAAAGGAGCAGGAAAAGTGCTGCAATAGATGTTTGGGTGGAGATTTGGCGCTGTGGGATAGTCACCATCGCATACTTCGTTCTGGGGTTTGTGCTGAAACTCATTGGCCTCCGAAGGAGAAAAGAAGCAGCAAATATGACTGGCTGAATCTTAGGAATTGTTTCGGCTATTCCCTGAAGGCTTTTTCTTATTTTGCAAGGCCTTTCTATCTAGTTCGACCTCACCGCCAGGAAAGGCTATTTTTGCAGATGCAGAACGCCCTAAGATGGTTGATGCCAGATATTCGGCAGGGGTTATATCGGGAACTTCGTCCTTCTCAGATTTAACAAAAAGATTTCGGGAAATGCTCTCTATTAAATGCTCAGGCATCGCACTTTCTTGTGTCTGTCGCCATTCTAACGCTGTTTCGACAACCCAACTCGCCCGTTCCATATCCAGTTCAAATTGCTTTAACTGAAATTCGGCTTCGGCATGGCGTTCAAACCAGCTATTCATCCAACGAAGATACCACGCGAGGACTGCAAGGAACCCAAGAGTAAGTGTAGTTGTTTTTGCTGCCAACATTACAATATCAATTGATGACATAGAGTCATATTTTAATCCAAATGCAATATAGGAGTGCCAAACAAATAATGCTCCTATTAATAACAAGGCAAATAGTGCTATAAAAAAAATAGGAGTCCGTAATTTTTGAGTCCCTTTTGTTAAATGAAAATCTTTTGCGAGTTCCGCAATATGAGCTTTTAAATCATTTCTTATTTGTCTTCGCACATGGGTATGATCTCTATCATCTAATTTGTTTGATCTATCATCTAAATCTTTTTTTGATTTTTCTAACGTTGCTTCTTTTTGTTTATATTTTTCTTCTAAAATTTTATTTTTTTCAATAAAATCTAAATCGATCTTTTCTTTTTTAACCTGAAATTCTTTCTCAAGCTCAGCCGCTTTATCAGATAGCAATTTTTGAGCTTTTATATATTCACTAGAAGCTTGCTCAGCTAAATTTGTCAGAGCCTGCCCCATAAATCCGAATTGAGGGGTTGAGCGGCTTTTTATGCTGTGATTCCATTGTTTTGCGAAGAACGATGGAGGGTCGTATGGCATGGACAAAAGCCGCTCGTGCGAAGTATGAGCGCAAGGGTTTGCGTT
>JAVBJU010000037.1:0-14490 GCA_031546825.1 Microvirga sp.
ACGCAAACCCTTGCGCTCATACTTCGCACGAGCGGCTTTTGTCCATGCCATACGACCCTCCATCGTTCTTCGCAAAACAATGGAATCACAGCATAAAAAGCCGCTCAACCCCTCAATTCGGATTTATGGGGCAGGCTCTAATGACACTGCACGGGTTGGGAAAATGGGGTGCTTGCACCAAACGTCTGATGCGCAGCAGGGAAAATTGGCTTACAAGGCACTGCCTCCTCCCCATTGCTTGAGCACAAAAATGCGCTGCCAAATTCTCTCACAAATTTTTTCTTCCCCACGCTTTCGCGTTTTTGCAGTTGCTTTCTTCATCTCAAGCCTCTGGGCTACAAACGCAGGCGCAGGAGCAGCATCGGCAGATGAAGGGGCTAAACAGTTCCTCGATGCCATTTATGCGCCTTACGTGAGCAAAAACGGAAGAGGAACGGATTATGGCGGGAAAGAAGACAGATTTTTTACGCCGGAGCTGGCTGCCTTACTTGTCAAAGATAGTGAGGAAGCGGGTGAAGAGATCGGACGCATTGATGCAGACATCTTCATCGATGCACAGGACTGGGTCAACCTGACGGCCAAAATACAACTGCGTTCAGACGGAAAGACGGTTGATTCCGCATATGTAACGCTGAGCAATACAGGGATGACCAAGCGAATATACTATGCCCTCAAGCAATTACCCTCGGGATGGCGGATCGCTGATATCCGATGGGAAGGCAGGCGGGATAGCCTCATTGATATTCTAAAAAAACCCGATGACGCAAAAGACGCCTCTGAGGTTGGCCCGAAGGAATTTCTTGAGGACATTTACCGACACTACACCTCACAGAAAGATGTACCGTTCAACTACCTGACCGGTAAGGATGCAGATCTTTATTTCACCCGTGACGTGATTGATCTCGTGGAGGCCGATAGCCGCGCTCATGTCGGAGAACCCGGTAGCCTAGAATTTGATTTGTTTGCGGGTGGGCAAGAATACGACAAAATCAAAGCCGATATTCAAATCCAGCAATCCACCGACAACACGGCTTTGGCCGTTGCATCTTTAAATGACAGTATCGTCGGACCGTCAACGATCACCTACAATCTCGTCAAGACCAGTAAAGGCTGGCGCATTTCTGAAATGCGTTGGTCATCCGAGAAAAAAAGCTTGATCGAGATGCTGAAAGATTCGGAATAGGGAGAACATGAATGCCCCACACAAGTGATAAGCCCTTTCCCGCCACACGCCCGGCACACTGGTCGAAGCGCAGCCTCACCGCGCAGGCGCTTGGCAAGATCGACGCCGCCACCAAGGCGATTGTGCCGCCGCTTCACCTCTCCACCACCTATATCCGCGATGAGGATAACGGCTATTCGTCGAGCTTCGTCTATGGTCGGCCCGACAACGCCACTGTGCGCGAGGCAGAGGCGGTGCTCGCCATGCTGGAAGAGGCCGATGCCGGGGCTCTTCTCTTCTCGTCCGGCATGGCGGCGGCGACTGCGGTGTTCCAGGCGCTAGATCCCGGCGATCATGTGGTTGCGCCGAAGGTGATGTACTGGTCGCTGCGCCACTGGCTGAAGACGGAAGCCACCCGCTGGGGGCTTCTCATCGACTTTGCCGAGTTGGAAGACACGGCACAGCTCCAAGCGGCCATCAAGCCGGGTAAGACCAAGCTCGTCTGGGTTGAAACGCCATCGAACCCGTTATGGGGCGTCACCGATATCGCGGCTGTTGCTGAGATCGCCCACAAGGCCGGGGCACGGCTTGCGGTCGATTCCACCACCGCTTCGCCCTACCACACGCGCCCGCTGACGCTTGGGGCAGATATCGTCATGCACGCGGCCACCAAGGTGCTGAACGGCCATTCGGATGTGATTGCGGGCGTTCTCGCCGCAAAGAAATCGGATGCCTTTTTCGAGCGCATAAAGGTGATCCGCAAGGGTCAGGGCGCCATTCTCGGCCCGTTCGAGGCTTACCTATTGATGCGGGGAATGCGGACGCTCCATGTGCGCCAGGCGGCACAGTCGATGAATGCGATGGTGCTGGCCCAGCGCCTTGAGCAACTGCCCGAAGTGGCTCAGGTGCTCTATCCGGGTCTGCATTCCCATCCCGGCCACGCCATTGCCGCACGGCAGATGGAGAACGGATTTGGTTATATGCTGTCGATCCGCATCAAGGCCGGGGAGCAGGCGGCGATTGCGACAGCCGCCAAGGTGAAGCTATGGAAGCGCGCCACATCGCTCGGCGGCGTTGAAAGCCTGATTGAGCACCGCGCCTCAATTGAAGGTGAAGGCTCGCCCTGCCCGCCCGATCTGTTGCGGCTTTCCGTTGGTATCGAAGCGGTGGATGATCTTTACGCCGACCTCGTCAGCGCGTTGCGTGAAGCGTGAAATGCAGCGCGGCGGCGCAGCAATCCGTTGACTTCGCCGCCGAACAAAAAGATCGCTGCCAGCATGTTGATGTAGATGAGCACCACCATGATGGTGGCGAGGCCGCCATAGGTTGAGGTATAGGCTCCGGGAAAGAGCTGGAGATACCATGAGAACCCCAACGTCGCCGCAGTCCAGAGCGCCAGCGTGACGCCAATCCCCGGCAGGATTGATAAAACAGACCTGTCGCCGGAGGGGATGATTTTGTGGGCGAAAAGCAAAGCCCCCAGCACAATGGCAAGCGCCGCCGTCAGGCGTGGCCCGGCATCCCATTGCGGGAGCAGATCAGCGAGCACCGGCCAGAAAGCCACAAGATGCTGCCAGGCCTGCGGGCCGAGCACCAGAAGAAAAGCCACCGCCAGCAACAGGGCTGCCCCGGTGACAACAAAGAAAATGGATTCCAGCCGCAGCAGCCACCAGGAGCGCCGTTCGCGGATATCATAGGCGCGGTTCAGCCCAATGCGCAGCGCCTCGATCCCGCTTGAGGAGAAATAGAGTGCGAACACAGCACCGAAGGTCACAACGCCCGTGCGTGCCCCGGTCATGATGGCGTGAATTTCGCGTAAAATCGGCCCGGAGATCCCCGACGGCCAACCATCCAGCATCAGGTCCACCGCCTCAACCGCCAGCATTTTTTGTCCCACAAGGCTCGCCAAAGCTGTCAGAACGATGAGAAACGGAAAAAGCGCCATCAGCATGGAGAGCGAGATATGGCTTGCCACCGCCCACGCATCATGGCGCAGGAAGCGCTGAAAAGTGAGCCATGCGATGGTTAGAGAGCGACGCAAGAAACCTCCGGCCTGTGACAGGCGAAACAACCGAAACACTTTCAATATAAGGCGGTAGTAAATTTATTGCACCCACTGACCAAGGCGGGACCAATCAGCAGACCAGACAATCAGCTCGGCCTTTCTGACCACATTGGCAAGGGAAATGCTGCCGATGCCTGCAAACCTGCTGTCGAGGCTGTTTTGCCGGTTATCGCCGAGAACAAAAACATGGCCTGCCGGAATGGTGATCAAGGCAGTGTTGTCCAAAGGACCATTTTTCTCGCTCATCATGATCTCGTAACGCATACCTTCCGGCGTCGTTTCCTCCAGAAGCGGCACATTCTTGCCTGCGCTGGTTTTTGATGTGATACCGCGCGGCGTCTGCAACAGGGGCTTTCCGTTGATATGCGGCACCCCAGCCTTCATCTGGAACGTCTCGTTGGGCAGGCCGATCACCCGTTTGATCCAGTAGGTCTTGTCGGGTCGCCTGAACACCACCACATCGCCGCGCCGCACCCAGCCCTGGTTGAACGAGCCGGAGGAGACAATGTAGTCGCCCACCATCGCAGTCGGCTCCATCGAGGCCGAAGGGATGCTGAACAGCACTTTGCTTCCCTCTGTCATATCTTGATCGAGCAGAAAGCCCGCGCCCAAATTCACCGCAAAACAGAAAATGAGGAATGGCGCCTTCTGGTATGGTCGCCCCGTCGTGATCTTACCGTTCCGCCCCTTGATGCAACTGTCCAGCAAGAAGCCAATAATATGGACGACGAGGAAAAGGGCCCAGCCCAGATAGACCCAATACGGCACACCGATGCGCAGCGCGGCCACTCCGCACCATGTGATGATCGTACTGCCCGCGAATAACAGCCCCCTCTTCCAGCGCCCGAGAAAGAAATAGCCAGCGCCAAGACTAAAGAAGTTCATGAGCAGAACGCCGAAGGCCGTTTGCCAGGATCCCGCTTGTTGTTCGCCTTGTTCCATGATCCCCCACTCCTCAAGCGAACCTCATATCGGAAAAGAATGTGCTATCCAACGCATTACCGCACTATTCCCACCTCTGGAGTGAAGCGCGTTTAACCGGCGATCCACCTAAAACGCGCGCTACTCTAGACAGTTCGTTCAATTGGTTCGTTGCGGCAGCGCCCCTAAGTTGTGAAGCTCACTCTTCATGGTCAGAGATGCCCGAACCCCGCCCCCTCTCGACGCTGCTGCCGCCCGCCCTCTTCGTCGTCATCTGGGCGACGGGGTTCATTGTGGCGCGGCTGGTCGCACCGCATATCGAGCCACTGACCTTCATGCTGGTACGCTATATCGGGGCAGGTTCCGTGCTCGCCGTCTTCGCCGTGATCACAGGCGCGTCATGGCCGCGCACAGGGCGGGAAGTGCTCAGTGCTGTCGTCTCGGGTATTCTCCTGCACGCAGCTTATCTCGGCGGCGTGTTCTGGGCCGTGCGCCATGGGATGCCAGGCGGCATAACTTCGCTGATCGTCGGGTTGCAGCCGATTGCCACCGCAGCGCTGGTCGGTCCGCTGCTCGGTGAAGCGGTTTCCTTGCGCCGGTGGAGTGGCGTCATAATTGGTTTAGCTGGTGCTCTTCTGGTCATCCTGCCTAAACTTGGATGGCAGGGCGGCATCCCGCTTCCAGCGCTCATGGCCTGCCTCATCGCCATGCTGGCGATCACCTTCGGCACCATCTGGCAGAAACGAACCGGCGCAGGTATTAATCTCCTGACCGGTACGGTGGTGCAATATGCCGCTGCCTTTGTGATAACGCTCCCCGTCGCCTATGCGACTGAGACCATGCACATCACCCTGAGCCGAGACCTCGTCATCGGTTGGCTATGGGCGATCTTCGGGCTGTCCATTGGCGCGATCTTGCTGCTGCTGTCACTCATCCGCAAGGGTGCAGTTGCCAGCGTCGCCTCGCTGATTTATCTGGTGCCGCCGTTGGCAGCACTGATGGCTTGGCTCGCGTTTGGCGAGACACTGTCGGGGATGCAGATTATCGGTATGATGATTGCGGCAGCCGGTGTCGCCATCGCCAATCGCGGTTAAGCGCTGTCAGCTAAATTGCGCCTGAATGTCCTTGAGACGCTGCAACGCCAATTCGGCATCGGCCCGCATATCAACATCTTCCGTGTTGTCGCGCTCCTTCTCGGCATTGGCGATTTCACGTGCAAAGACGTCTTTGCTCAATTCGTTTTCTGGAAGAGCATTCTCGGCGAGAATCGTAAGCCCCGCCGCGTTGACATCGGCAAAGCCGCCGCGGATCAAAAACCGAGTTGGCTTGTCGTTGATGGTCATGACGAGGAAACCGGTCGAGAGCGTCGTCATCAGCGGCGCATGGCCGCCAAGCACCGTCATCTGGCCTTCAATCGCAGGCAGAATGACGGAATCGACCGCACCTGAGAAAAGCACACGCTCTGGCGAGACGAGTTCGAAGTGCAGGGTAGCCATATCGTGCTGTCCTCAATCATAAAGGCGGGCGGCGCAAACACGCGCCGCCGATATCGTAAAACCTTACGCCGCTTCAGCGGCCAGACGCTGGGCCTTCTCAATCGCCTCATCAATGGAGCCGACCATGTAGAACGCTGCTTCCGGCAGGTGATCGTAATCACCGTTCACCAGACCCTTGAAGCTCTTGATGGTATCTTCAAGCGCCACGAGCTTGCCGGGCGAGCCGGTGAAGACTTCCGCAACGTGGAACGGCTGCGACAGGAAGCGCTCAATACGACGGGCGCGGGCAACTGTCGCCTTGTCGTCTTCGGAAAGCTCGTCCATGCCGAGAATGGCGATGATGTCCTGCAATCCCTTGTAACGCTGGAGAATGGCCTGGACCTGACGGGCAATCTTGTAGTGCTCTTCACCGACGACGCGGGGGTCGAGCATACGCGAGGTCGAATCGAGCGGATCCACGGCGGGATAAATGCCCTTCTCGGAGATGGCACGCGACAGCACGGTGGTGGCGTCAAGGTGGGCGAACGACGTCGCCGGAGCCGGATCGGTGAGATCGTCGGCGGGCACGTAAATCGCCTGCACCGAGGTGATCGAGCCTGTATTGGTGGTGGTGATACGCTCCTGCAAGGCACCCATGTCGGTGGCAAGCGTCGGCTGATAACCCACTGCCGAAGGGATACGGCCGAGAAGCGCGGACACTTCAGAGCCCGCCTGCGTGAAGCGGAAGATGTTATCGACGAAGAACAGCACGTCCTGGCCCTGGTCGCGGAAATATTCAGCGACAGTCAGACCGGTCAACGCAACACGGGCGCGGGCACCCGGGGGTTCGTTCATCTGGCCGTAGACCAGTGAGCACTTGGAGCCTTCGGCGGAGCCCTTGTTATCCTTCGGGTCCATATTGACCTTGGACTCGATCATCTCGTGATAGAGATCGTTACCCTCACGGGTACGTTCGCCGACGCCAGCGAAGACGGAGTAACCGCCGTGCGCCTTGGCGACGTTATTGATGAGCTCCATGATCAGCACGGTCTTGCCGACGCCGGCACCACCGAACAGACCGATCTTGCCGCCCTTGGCGTAAGGCGCGAGCAAGTCAACAACCTTGATGCCGGTGACCAGAATTTCAGCCTCGGTGGACTGCTCGGCATAGCTCGGCGCCTCCTGGTGAATGGCGCGAATAGCTTCGCCCTTGATCGGACCGGCTTCGTCAACCGGCTCACCGATGACATTCATGATGCGACCGAGCGTTGCGGCACCCACCGGCACCGATATCGGCGCGCCCGTGTCATAAACCGCCTGGCCGCGAACCAAGCCTTCGGAGACGTCCATGGCGACGCAACGCACGGTGCTTTCGCCGAGTTGCTGCGCCACTTCCAACACAAGGCGGTTGCCCTGATTGGTGGTTTCAAGCGCGTTCAGGATCGCGGGCAGATGACCGTCAAACTGGACGTCGACAACGGCACCGATCACCTGGGTGACACGGCCCGCATTGCCCGTCTTGCTCAGTACGGCGTCAGTCGCTTTAACGGCTGTGGCTTTCTTGGCCATGGGTTGATCCTCTATAGTGATGCTTAGAGCGCCTCAGCGCCCGAAATGATTTCAACGAGTTCGGTGGTGATCTTAGCCTGACGCGTGCGGTTATAAATGATCGTCTGCTTACGGATCATTTCACCGGCATTACGTGTGGCGGAATCCATGGCACCCATGCGCGCGCCCTGCTCGGAGGCCGCGTTTTCGAGAAGTGCCTTGAAGATCTGAACGGTGATATTGCGCGGCAATAGCGAGGAGAGAATGGCTTCTTCGCTGGGCTCATATTCGTAGACTGCGGCCTGTCCGGCATCGGTGTCGGAGGCGCTGCGCTCGAACTGCACCGGAATGAGCTGCTGGGCAGTCGGGATCTGATGCAGGACCGTGCGGAACTTGGCATAGAACAGGGTGGCGATATCAAACTCGCCTGCCTTGAACATGGCCAGCACCTTCTGCGCCACCTCCTCCGCGTTGGCGAAGCCGATCTGGCGCATGGAGCGGAAGTCGTATTTGCCGACCATGTAGCGTTCGAACAGCCGACGCATGGCGTCGTAGCCCTTTTTGCCCACGAAGATGATCTTGACCGTTTTGCCTTCGGCGACAAGCCGGTTGGCATGGTCACGGGCAAGCCGCGAGATGGACGAATTGAACGCGCCACACAGCCCGCGCTCTGCAGTGCAGACAATGAGAAGATGGGTCTTGTCCGAGCCGGTTCCGGCCAGAAGCTTCGGGGAATCCGGCCCGATGGTGACAGCCGAAGCCAGATCGCTCAGCACCTGCTCCATGCGCTCGGCATAGGGACGACCAGCCTCAACCGCAGTTTGGGCGCGGCGCAGCTTTGCTGCCGCGACCATCTGCATGGCCTTGGTGATTTTCTGCGTCGCCTTCACCGAAGCGATGCGGGTTCGCAGTTCCTTCAAGCTCGCCATTCAGCGCTCCTTAACTCAGCCGGAAATTAATCAGGCGAAGCCCTTGGCAACATTTTCGACGACGGCCTTGAGATTGGCAGCCGTATCGTCGGCGAGATCATTCGAGGTGCGAATTGCTTCGAGAATGTCGGTATGCTTGCCGCGCAGGGCACCAAGCAGGGCATTCTCGAAATCGCTGACCTTATCCAGCGGCAGCGGATCAAGGTAGCCGTTAATGCCGGCATAAATCACGCAAACCTGCTCTTCCATCTTCAGCGGCGAGAACTGTGCCTGCTTGAGAAGTTCGGTCAGGCGCGAACCGCGATTCAACATGCGCTGGGTGGTCACGTCGAGATCGGAGCCGAACTGGGCAAACGCCGCCATTTCGCGGTACTGCGCCAGTTCACCCTTGATCTTGCCCGCAACCTTCTTCATCGCCTTGGTCTGGGCCGCGGAGCCGACGCGCGACACCGAGAGACCGACGTTCAATGCAGGGCGGATACCCTGATAGAACAGCTCGGTTTCAAGGAAGATCTGGCCATCGGTGATCGAGATCACGTTGGTTGGGATGTAAGCCGACACGTCGTTGGCCTGAGTCTCAATGACCGGCAGCGCGGTCAGTGAACCGGACTTGTATTCTTCGGAAAGCTTAGCGGCGCGTTCCAGCAAGCGGGAATGCAGATAGAACACATCGCCCGGGTAGGCTTCACGGCCCGGCGGGCGGCGCAGCAGAAGCGACATCTGACGATAGGCAACGGCCTGCTTCGACAGATCGTCATAGAAAATCACGGCGTGCATGCCGTTGTCGCGGAAATACTCGCCCATCGCACAACCGGCGAACGGGGCAATGTATTGCATCGGAGCGGCGTCGGAAGCGGTTGCGGCGACGATGATGGAATATTCCAGCGCCCCCTGCTCTTCCAGCACCTTCACAAACTGGGCAACAGTCGAGCGCTTCTGACCGATGGCGACATAGACGCAATAGAGCTTCTTGCTCTCGTCCTTGGTCTGGTGCAGCGACTTTTGGTTGAGAATGGTGTCGAGCACGATGGCGCTCTTGCCGGTCTGGCGATCGCCGATCACGAGTTCGCGCTGGCCGCGACCAATCGGGATCAGGGCATCAATGGCCTTGAGGCCAGTCGCCATCGGCTCATGCACCGACTTACGCGGAATGATACCGGGGGCCTTAACGTCAACGCGGCGACGCTCGGTGGTCTTGAGCGGACCTTTACCGTCGATGGGGTTGCCGAGGGCATCGACCACGCGGCCGAGCAGCGCCTTACCAACCGGCACGTCAACGATGGAGCCGGTACGCTTGACCGTTTGGCCTTCCTGAATGCTGCGGTCGGAACCGAACACCACGACGCCGACATTGTCGAGTTCGAGGTTGAGCGCCATACCGCGCACACCGCCCTCAAATTCCACCATTTCACCGGCTTCGACATTATCGAGGCCGTAGCAGCGGGCAATACCGTCACCGATCGAGAGAACCCGACCAACTTCGGTCACTTCGGCTTCAGAAGCGAAACCTTTGATCTGTTCTTTGAGGATCGAAGAAATTTCAGCGGCACGAATGTCCATCAGCGGACCTCTTTCATCGCAAGACGAATGGAATTGAGTTTAGTGCGGACGGAAGCGTCCATCATACGGCTGCCCATCTGTACGATGAGCCCGCCGATGAGATTCGGATCGATTTTGACAGTCACATCAACTTCGGCGCCCGCCGTCTCTTTCAGCGTGGCCGTAATTGACGAGAGCGTCTTGGCTGAAGGTTCTTCAGCCATGGAGACCTCGGCGCGAACAATGCCCCTGGAGACACGAACGCGGTCCCGGAACAGCCTGATGATCTCAGGCAGCACGGACAAACGCCCCTTCTTTGCCACAAGGCGAAGAAAGTCGGTCGTTGTCTTGTTCATTCCCGCTTTTTCGAGAATGGCGGCAATAGCCCGCTCCTGCTGCCCGGAAGTAAAAACCGGGCTGGTGATCAGCAGCCGCAGATCGCGACTTTCCTGAATGAAGCCACCGAATGTCGCAAGATCCGCCTCGACCTTATCGATCGAGCCAGCCTCCAGCGCGACCCCGAACAGCGCCAGCGCATAGCGCCCAGCTGCCGTGGCAATATATGATTCCGTATCTGAACCGAGTTGAGCCAACAGATCTCTCTCACAGTTTCCTGCATACCGCTTTTCAGCCAAAAGAAACGGCAAAAAACAGCGAAATAACAAGGGTTGAAGCGAGGTTGCAACAACAGCGCCCCATCGAAAGGCGTGACCGAGTTAGCATGGCAACAAGGGTGGCGCAAGGCGGCTTCGCCCTAGATGACGAGCGCTGGAACACCTTCGCCGAGCCGCAGCGCTTTTATGTCGCGCAGTACTCCACCCCAACCGTCAAAAACCAGTCGTGATCCGAGGGGTAAAACGCCCGGCTCCAAGTCTGGGAAAACCACATAAAACCGTTATTATGCAATGAATAACTATTTGAGGGACTAGCAAATGATGCCTCAAATACGCCTGCTATGTCTCCATTCCAGCGGGCGTTCACGCGGTTTCTGCTGACTCTACCAAAGTCTGTATCTGCAACCTTCGCAAACCCGTGAACAGTGCCGCACTACATCTGAATAAGTTGCCACCCGGTCAGAAGAAGCTTTGCGGATCGATATCCACAATCACCCGGATATCGCCCTTGGGCTTTTCGGCCCGGGCGAGCCAGGCGCGGATGTAATCCTGAATGGTAACATCGCGCTCTGCCTTGACCAGCAGGCGGTAGCGATAGCGCCCGCGCAATTGCAACAGCGGCGCTTCCGCCGGGCCCAGCACCATGACACCGGGAGGCGGAGCCGCAGCGCGTGCCAACACTCTGGCATGGGCCTCTGCCGCCTCGCGCTCACGGGCCGTGACAATTAGCGCGGCAAGGCGGCCAAACGGCGGAAGCCCCGCCATTTCGCGCACACGTGTCTCTTCGGCGTAAAACCGTTCGGCATCCCCCGAAACGAGGGCGGCGATGACCGGATGATCGGGTTGGTATGTCTGCAACAACGCCCGACCGGGCCGTTCGCCGCGCCCGGCGCGGCCCGTCACCTGTTGTAAAAGCTGGAAAGTGCGCTCGGAAGCTCGCGGATCTCCGGAAGTGAGGCCGACATCGGCATCGATCACCCCGACCAGCGTCATCTTCGGGAAGTTATGGCCTTTAGCAACGAGTTGCGTGCCAATGACGATGGGAAACTCCCCGGCGGCAACCGCTTCCAGTTCGCGGCGCATTCGTTCGGTGCCGCCCGCCATGTCGGATGAGAGCACGATACGCGGCACATCAGGAAAAAGCTCGGCAGCCTCCTCGGCAATGCGTTCCACGCCGGGGCCACAGCAAGTGAGGCTGTCGACGCTGCCGCACTCGATGCAGTTGGCCGGGCTGCGCTCCACATGCCCGCAATGGTGGCACACCAGCGCGCGGCGATAGCGGTGCTCCACCAGCCAGGTCGAGCAGTTGGGGCATTCGTAGCGGTGGCCACAGGAGCGGCACAGGGTTAGCGGCGCATAGCCGCGCCGGTTGAGAAACAACAAGGCCTGATCGCCAGCCTCAAGCGTTTCGCGCATCGCCCGCACCACGGGCTCAGACAGCCAGCGCCCGGTGGAAGGCGGCGTTTTACGCAAGTCAATGGATGCCAGACTGGGCAACACCCGCCCGCCAAAGCGCTCAGGCAGATGCAAACGCCCGTAACGCCCGCGTGCCGCATTGACGCGCGTTTCCATGGAAGGCGTGGCGGATGCCAGCACCACCGGGCAGCCCTCAATCTTACCCCGCACCACCGCCATGTCTCGCGCGTGGTAATGAACGCCATCTTCCTGTTTATAGGCCGCCTCGTGCTCCTCATCGACCACAATCAGCCCGAGATTTTTGAAAGGCAGAAACAGCGCCGAGCGCGCGCCCGCCACCACCAGTGCCTCACCCGAAGCCACCGCAGCAAACAGGCGTTCGCGTTTGCGGCCCGTCACCCCCGAATGCCAGGTCGCCGGCCGCACGCCGAAGCGTTTGGCGAACCGGTCGAGGAACTGCGCCGTCAGGGCAATTTCCGGCAACAAAATGAGGCTTTGCTTGCCGCGCGCCACCGCTTCGGCCACCGCCTCAAAATACACTTCGGTTTTGCCGGAGCCGGTGACGCCCTCAAGGAGGGTCACCACGGCCTTGTCGGCCACAACCTCCGCTCGCAAAGCCTCAGACACACGCCGCTGGTCATCAGACAGGTTCGTGGTGGAAAAGCCAGGGTCGGGCCGGTCGGCAATCGGAGGCATTGGCATCGCCTCAGTGGCGAGTGTGCCCTCGTCGATCAGCCCATCAATGACGCTGGTCGAGACCGCTGCCTTTTCGGCAAGGTCACGCTTGGTGCGCAGGATCCCACCTTCAGCCGCCTGAACCACCCGCAGACGCGCGGGTGTCATCCGCTGCGGCAAGGCACCCGCAAGCCGCACCCCGAGCCGGACGGCATCAACCTGATCAACCTCCGGCGGCCTCAATGCCAATGCAAGGCAAGAGCCCCGCGCCGCAAGCGTGTACCAGGCGACCCACTCCACCAGCTTGCGCAATTGCGCAGTAAAGGTGGGCGCATCGACCCGTTTGGCCACGAGTTTGAGGTTCCCGCGCGCACCTTCCCGCAGTTTCCACACCACGCCAAAGGTTTCGCGCGCACCCAGCGGCACCCGCACCACATCGCCCTCGGCCAGCACAATGTGTTCCGGCACGGCGTAGGAATAAGCCGTGTCGAGCGCAAGCGGGATCAGAATATCGGCGATACCGGGTTTCATTCGTATTTGGTCAACTAAATTAGCGGATAATCCTGGCTCAAGCCGAAGGATGGAAAGAGTGCCAGCAGCCAACCCCAAAACCGAGAGCGAAGCAATAGGCTTCATGCCGGGCGCGCGTGATATCCAGAACCTCGCTTTCGAATGGTTGGAGGCGCTCGGCAAGCAGCGCCGGCTGTCGCCGAAAACGGTGGAGGCTTACGCGCGTGATCTGCGCCAGTTTCTGACGTTCTTATGCGAACATCTCGGTGCCCCCCCCTCCATCAACGATTATGTGGGGATGAAACCACTCGACATTCGCGCTTTCCTCGCCCACCGCCGCAAAGCGGGCGTTGAGAGCCGCTCCCTTCAGCGGCAGCTTGCGGCGCTGCGCTCTTTCGCGCGGTTCATGGAACGCGAAGGGCATGGGCTCGCCTCGGCCTTTTCGGCGATTTCGAGCCCTAAAGTACCAAGCAATCTGCCGCGTCCGCTGCCGCCAGAAGCCGCCCGTGCGATGACGGGCACGGAAATCCGCGCAGGCGAAGAGCGCGAAGGCTGGGTGATATCCCGCGACGCCGCTGTGCTGGGGCTTCTCTATGGTGCAGGCCTGCGTATTTCCGAAGCCTTGCAAATCACGCGGCGGGACGCGCCCGTCGGACGGGTGGACAGCATCACAGTCACCGGCAAGGGCGGAAAGACACGCACAGTCCCGGTGATCACGGCGGTACAGGATGCCGTGGCGGAATACCTCAAAAGCTGCCCCTACACGCTGATGCCGGAAGGCCCTCTGTTCGTGGGAGCCCGGGGCGGGCCTCTGTCGCCCCGCATCATTCAGCTTGCTGTAGAGCGGATGCGCGGCGCGCTCGGCCTGCCCGAAAGCGCAACACCTCATGCCCTGCGCCATTCCTTCGCCACGCATCTGCTGTCACGCGGCGGCGATTTGCGCGGTATTCAGGAATTGCTGGGCCATGCTTCACTGACCACGACCCAGCTCTACACCAAGGTGGATGCCGCCCGCTTGATGAGCGCTTTTGAGGCAGCCCATCCGCGGGCAAGGCTAAAGCACTGACCCCAAAGCCACCATTGAGCCAAACCGCGCCAATTAACGCGTAGACCGACCCATGAAACTTGAAAAACTCGTAAACTTCATCTTGGCGTAAAGCCTTGGAAATTTGCTTTCGAGTTCCTGGCGGTCGTTGGCGTTTGCGCCATAGGCAACAAGTCTCCCCTTACTGGGAATGAACAGGAAGCCCTGTTGGGTCTGTGATATCTCAAGATAACCTGCGTCAACCACAGCCCCCGCCGGAACGTGAATGAAATTCGCTCCACCAATCAATTGGGAGCCATCCGGATTACTCGCGAACAGGGTATTTTTATCCTGACCCAGGCGGTAGATTTTATTACCTGTTGAGCATTCTGCGAAGGAAACGATGTAATCGCCGGGAGTGACCGTAACCAGGCGCGACCTCAGCGTATTCAGTTCACGCTGCTTATTGACCTCAGAGCCTGCCCCATAAATCCGAATTGAGGGGTTGAGCGGCTTTTTATGCTGTGATTCCATTGTTTTGCGAAGAACGATGGAGGGTCGTATGGCATGGACAAAAGCCGCTCGTGCGAAGTATGAGCGCAAGGGTTTGCG
>JAVBJU010000008.1:0-97645 GCA_031546825.1 Microvirga sp.
ACGCAAACCCTTGCGCTCATACTTCGCACGAGCGGCTTTTGTCCATGCCATACGACCCTCCATCGTTCTTCGCAAAACAATGGAATCACAGCATAAAAAGCCGCTCAACCCCTCAATTCGGATTTATGGGGCAGGCTCTAAATAAACGGGCATTATTGAGCCATGATCCACCAGGCGTCATTTCAATTGTATAAAGTCCGTTAGCGCTAGCATATGTCTGTGCAAAAGCTCCATTGGCACCGCCCCCGCCTGAATAGAAAACAGCTCCCCCAGTTGGGGTGCTTACGTCAATAACCCCCGCTTCTGCCATATAATAATTGTAAACGCCTGAAAATCCACCTTTCCCAAGGCTAGAGCCGCTGACCCCTAGTACCCCAACAGTTGAAATTGAGATGAACTGTCCAGTGGCTCCGTTCCCTGCGCCCGCCGCCCCTTCAACCAAGAACGGAGTCGCGGAACTGGTTTCCGCGCGGAACATGATGCCCGCTTCGGTACGGATAAACATAGTTCCTTCAGCCGACGCTGAGAAGAGAGCATTCGTCCCGGTGGCAGTTGCTCTTATAACGGCTGGTGCCGCCATACTTGCTAGCCCGGTGATATCAAGGGCGACACCCAACTGATATCCTCCCATACTCGTCAACATCGGGCTTTGAACGCCTACCGCTTGCTGTAATGCGTCAGGGTCACCAACAATTCCCATTGTTCCGATGGAATTTCTGGTCACTTCCTTTACATTTGGGGCGTTACCAACATTTTGGACAGGAAAATATGGGTTATTATATTCTGGTCCACCCGTGATTGGATTGGAATACAGATACTGGGTTGTTCCATTCCATTGCACTTGCATCGGAGCCGGTAGGGTACCGTCTTCCCCATACATAACGGGGGATTGTTGTCCGTTTAGTATCGCCTGTTGGCCAAGATATCTCTGTATATCATTAATTCTTACACCGGCACCGGGGCCATCATCCTGTGTGCGCCCGAGTTGATTGGTCTCCTGCAAGAAACTGAATCCTGCTTCCTGCATCATTTTTAGAGCTGTCTGATAACACTCCTCAGCATCTTGAACGCGAAACTCCTTCCAAACCCCGCCAATCCTGACCTGGCATGTCCCTGCCGCATAGGCTTTGGTCACAAAGAGGTCCTGCAGATTCCAGCCTTGCTGCCCCGTGCAGGCCTTAAGATCTTCAACAGTATCGAGATTGAAAGTGCCATTTCTTGCGGCTTCGCGCAGTTGCGCCGCAGTGTTGTTCCCCATCGCCGCAAGCTGATCGAACGTGCGCTCAAATCCCCTAAGCGTATCTTGGGTAAATGCTTTCGGGCTGGCTATGTTGTTCACGGCCTGGCTTGACGCGTAGAAACTGACACCCGCGCTTTCGTCCTTCGTGATCACCTGTGCCTGCGACAGGTCGCGGTTCACCGCCGCCACATCCTGCTTCTGCGCGTCCTGATTGCGAATAATGATGGTGCCCGCGCCGATGGTGGCGTTGGTGTCCTGCTGACGGTCAGGCTCCGCTATCGAGCCGCTTATAGATGGTCCTGGCGGTAGAATCGTATTGTTCTGATTGAGGGTACCGCTTTTCTCACCTCCGCCCGTGCTTCCGCTGCTGCCACCTGCGCTACCAGTACCTGCACCCGATCCACTATTCTGAGCCGTCACCCACGAATACGGTGTATCTTTCTGGTTCGAATAGCTCATGCTGAGCGTCATATCGAATGACGATCCGGTATCGTGGTCCTTGATGGTGGTGAACCCGAGCGTGCCGGTGTCAAGCGTGAGATCGTCAGTTCTCGAGGCAATCACCGCGCCATCGATCTGGGTATGGTTTTCAACCCGCACATCAAGTTTGCCACCCGAGTAGATGCCGGTCTGCTCCCGCACCCACGCCACATCACTCTCGGACGTTCCGCCGCCAGCATAGACCGACATGGCAAACCCGTAGCCAATCGTCACCGAGCCGCCAGCCCGAACAGAGTCGCCCTCCGTGTGCCCAAGATCCTGACGTGACTGAATGGTCAGATTGTTACCCACGTCGAGCTTCACATCGGAGCCGTAAAGCACCGCGCCCGCAATCGTTGTATCATTGCCCGAATGCAGGCTGAGCTTGCCATCGGCCACAAGATGCGAGTTCACCTGTTCGGTGGCTGTCGCCTCGTTTTCCGAGCGCGAGAACCCGCCTTCCACATGGAAGCCTGCCGAATAGCCGCCTGCGCCCGCACTTGCGCCAACTCCCGCGCCCGCGTTCCACGACTGTGCTTTAGACCCGGATGCAGCATAGGATTGCGCGCTCTCGATGATCAGATCATGGCCCGCGGAAAGCGTCATGTCTCCGCCCGAATGACCCTGAACCCCGATCATGTGAAGGTCGTTACCCGCGGTGATGGTCAGGTTGCCACCCGCTTCAAGCGAGGTGCCATGCGCCGTCAGAACACTTTCATAGGCGCTGGTCTTCTTCCCTTCGCCGCCCGCGGTGATGCTGGCGCTGCCGCGCGGGCCGCCCGCCGCCGCAGAAATCGTGTCCATCGCTTTCATCACGCCGGAGATCACTCCGACCGCCTGGTAGCCTGCACCGCCGTGGCCCGAATTGAAGATGTCGTCCACCTGCTGCAAGCTCGAGATGATCCCGGTCACGTTCTGGGTTGCTTTTGCCGTCACCCCCGTGAAAAACTGATCAGTCTTCGTGGTCGTGGCATAGGTGTCATGGGCAACCGTCATATTGATATCATGACCGGCTGTCAGGGTAATGTTGCCAGGTGAGGCAATGGTGGCCGCCTGCAGGGTGATATCGTTACCCGCATTCATGACCACACCCGCACCGCCCTGGATCACCGACGGGATGATCGTGGTCTGGTCCTGGGTGTATTCCTGCCGTTCGCGGTGATAGCCGTATTGCGCTTTCAACTCACTATCGTAGGAACGTTCGCCGATGCCGAAGCCGGAAACGGTTCTTTTATAGTCGTAATTTGAGCTGTTCTCGCCGGGGGTGACCGTAATATCGCGCCCAGCCGAAAGCCCCGCCGTGCCGCCTGCCGAGATAATCGATCCCTGAATGGCGATATCCTGCGTGGCCGTTATCGTCAGATTGCCACCCGCTGCCAGCGTCGAGGCGACATTCTCGAGGGTATCGGTTTCAATGGAGGTGCTTTTTCTACCGCGGTAATTGGCCCAGCCATCGCCTGAGCCGACGCCGATACCGGATTTGGTCTGATTCGCACTGTTCGCTGTGGTATTCTGTCCTGCCGTGATGGTGACGGAAGCGTTATCCTTGCCGTTTGCGCCTGCGCCCGCCGCAACCAGCATATCGTTTCCGGACACCAGGTTCGAAGCGTGGATATTGACGTTGCCCGCTGCTGCAACCGTCAGATTGCCGCCTGCGACGATGTTTGATGCCACTTCCGTTGTGCTGTCATGGCTGGACGAGGTTGTCTTCGTACGCCACACATTGCTCGATTTGTTGGTTTCGGATTGGTGGCTCACATCTGTCACAGAGGAGATCGACAGGTCATTACCCGCCATTAATGAGACATTGCCAAGCGCAATCACCGAAGAGCCCGCGATGGTCAGGTTATTGCCCGCAAACAGCGTGGCATCCCCGCCCGAATAAATCGTGCCGCCGTAATTTTGGGTGGAGGAGGATTCCGCACTGTATTTCTTGGAGGTTTCCGACGCGCTGTTCGACACCACCGTGCTGGTGAGGATGAGATCACCCCCCGCCACGAGATTGAGCGCCTTGTCAGCAATGATGGTACCGCCGATATTGGTGAGGTTGCCGGTGGTGACAATCTGAATGACGTTCCCGGCGAGCAGGCCACCATCCTGGATCATCTCCACATGGTGGGTTCCACGGATGCCATTTGCGCCATCCATCAAGGTTGCGGAGCGGCGCTCATTGGTGAACGTGTCGGCGGAGATTGACAGGGTGTTGGTGGCAAGGATGGCACCGGAGTTATAGATGGTTCCGCCGGAGAGGTAGATGTCGTCGGCGACCACGGCGCCACCGTTGGTCTTGGTCCATTCGGCAAGCCGTGTCTCCGGCAGGATCAGTTGCGGCACGAGAACGGTCTGGCCGTTGATATTCTGGGCGACATACCACAGGATCGGCTCGGTCAGAGATGCGCGCTGGGCTGCGGTGAGGGTGTCACCGAGCTTGATGTCGGGGTGGCTTTTGAGGAAGTCCACCGTGCCCTGCCACAACGCTTCCTGCTGCTCGGCGGGGTTGCGGTATTTGGGGTCGAGGAAGGCGCGACCGGTCTGGTCGAGGATGGCCTGCTGGATGGCCCGCCGCTCGGTGGTCGGATCGGCGAAGAAAGCGAGGTTGGTGCGGACATCGCCGACCTGTTCGAGGATCCAGCCGGGGCCACGCTCATTGGCGTCACCCGGAATGGGTGCGGCATTGAGATAGGTGATGCCATTGATGGTGACCGGGTGGGTTGACGGCCCTGAGAAGCCGCCGGTGCGGCCATCGACGCCGGTTGATCCCGGCGCATTGAAGTAGCGGGTGAGATCAATGACCGGGTCAGGCAGGCGCGGTGCGGCCATCGCCTGGTTGGGGTCAGTGATGCCCAGCGCAATAGACTGGCCGCGGATGACGATCTGTTCGGCCTGGAACGTGCCAGACCCCACCACCGACGTGCCACCGCGGATATCGGCGATCCCGGACGCGTAGATCAGCGCCGAGGTCTCGGTTGACGGTTCTTCGAACGTGCCGCGATAGCCCTTTTGTTGCAATCGCCGCCTGAACCGGCACAGCCGGTCTTGTAGAGGTCGTAATAGCGGCGCAAGGGGCGGGCCTGGTTCTCGATGGAGTTGGCCTCGATAACCAGGTTGCCGCCCGACGACAGGGTGGACGCGTTGTTTTTGACCGCGCCCGCGCGGATCGAGAGAGAGCCGCCGGCATTGATGATGGCGGCATCGGTGGTCTCATAGGTCTCGTAGTGTCTGTGCTCCCAGGTGCTTTCCGAGCCGCCCCCGCGTTCCTCTACCCACCACAGCCGCACGGCGGTGGCACCGCGCGTGTTGAGAATGGTGCCGCCCACATCAAGCGCCATGTCGCCGACGCTTTCGATCACCGAGGAGTAATTGTTGAGATTGCCCGCAGCCGTCAGGGCAGCATTGCCCCGGGTATAAATGATCGCGCCGCCGTACGCCGCCGGGTTGTTATTGCCCACGGTGATGGAGCCACCCGAGGTCAGCGACAGGTCGGAGCGCGAGGCCAACGTGCCAAGCACCGTCACATCGCCACCGTAGTTGAGATAGAGCGAGCCATCGACAATCAGAGACTGATCGGCCGCGATGGTGAGGCCCTGATTGCGCAGGGTGAGGGCAAAGTCTTTGCCGTAATTGAACTGACCGGCGGCCACATCATTGGCGTGGAACAGATCAAGATTGGAGGTGTTGGCCGAGATCACCGTGGAGGCCGTGCCCTGCAACAGGCTGTGGGGGCCGTTGGTCAGCGCGTTCGACAGGGCAATCTGCAGCTGGCCACCCGACAGGATGGCGGCGCTTGAGGCCGTGCCGCTGTTGGTGAGGTCGGAGGCGGTGATCAGCAGCAAAGTGTCGGAGGTGATGACGCCCTGATTGGTGAGTGCGCCCGGCAGGGTGAGCGACAGGGCATGCGCCTGAATGGTTGCGCCGGAGGCATTGGTGAGGGAGGCAGCATTGACCAGCAGATTGTTGGTGGTCTGGATGATGCCGCTATTGGCAAGCGCGCCCGAAAGGGCGATGCCAGAGATGCGGTTTGAGGCATCATTGGGGTCAATCCGGCTTGCTTCAAGCGCGGTGATCTTGCCGGCATTGGTGAGGTTGGTGCCGAAGATGTTGAGGATGTTTTGGGCCTCAACCGCACCGGCATTGCCGATATCGCCAGCGATCTGCAGTGTGAGGTCATAGGCACCGATGCGCCCTCCCGCCCGGTTGGCGAGGATCTGGCTTCGGATGTTCAAGGCGTCATCCGCAAGAATCTGGCCGGAGTTATCGATGGCTCCCGCAACGGTCAGCGCAACCTCCGTGCCCGAAACGCTGCCGGAGGCGTTCGCCGTATAGGACGCGACAGTCAAGCCGATGGTGCCATTGGCCTGGATCGAGCCGGTATTATTGAGGCCAACCCCGCTCAATGTGAGATCGGTCTCCGACAGGATCTGACCGGCATTGGAGACATCGCCCAGAATGCTCAGATTGACTGCGGTGCCGTAGATGACGCCGCCATTGCCAAGGGAGGCCGCAGACGCCGTCACCCCTTGGGTGCCGATGAGGGTGCCGTTATTGGCCAGAGCACCGGTCAATGCCAGTGCGAGAGTGTGGCCGCTCAGGCGTGAACCGGTCTCGCCGCCATAGGAAACCGCATTGACGGTTGCCGCACCATTGGCCTGGATCGTCCCGACATTCCACACATCACCCGCCGTAATCGACAAGCTGGCCAGCGACAGAATTTGCCCGGCATTGGATGCCGCGCCGCTCAGCGTCAGGGAGATGCCTTCGCCATAGAGGGTCGCGCCAGTGTGGTTTGTGAGGCTTGCGGCGGTAAGGGTCACGCCACCAAGCGCCTGCAGTGTTCCGGCGTTATCGAACGCGCCAGAAATAATCAGATCGGCCTTTGCCCCCGCAAGCAGTGCCTGCGCGGAATTTGCGGTGTAGGAAGCCGATTTGAGGGTCAGATCGCCATTGGCTTGGATCGCGCCTGCGTTCATGACCGCGCCGAGAGCCGTGACCGCGAGCTTGCCTTCCGACAGGATTTTGCCAGCGTTGAGCAGGTTGGCATTAACCGCAACCGTCACATCCGGCCCATAGATGGTGCCACTGGCCTGATTGGTCAGCGCGCCCGTGCGCACCACCGTGGAAAGCCGCCCATACAAAAGACCGGCATTGCTAATACTGTCCGACAGCGTCAACATCAGATTATCGGCAACAATCTGGCCGGTTGCCTCGTTGACCAGCGCCCGCCCGAGATTGAGGGTCAGGTTGGGGTAATTGAGCGTGGTCGTATTGGTCAGCGTGCCGCGCACATCCACATGGATCATCCCACCCGACTGGAAGCCGGTGCCTTCGCCAAGCCGCACATCGTGCCCGAGCACCGACACGCGGTCTTGCCCGGCCAGAACGCTTTGCTCCAGGCTGACATTGTAAAGCCCGGCGAGATTGATGCTCGACCCGACCGCCTGGAAGCTGGACGTGGTGACATTCGCCCCTTCGATATCAATCTGCCCGGTGGCGGCCATCGAGCCCGATGCCGTCACAGTGCCGCCTGCAACCACGCCGATGCTGGTGCCAGCCTGCAGAACGCCGTTGCTGGAGAGATCCCGTACCGCTTCCAGCACGAGGGCATCATTGGCGGTAACCGTCACAGCGCCGATGGTGATCGCGCCGCCCGCGCCCGTCAGTCGACCCATGGCTTGCTGCGTGCCGTTCAGCGATAATATGCCCGCCGCGTCATAGCGCAGATCGCCGGTGGAGCCCGCAGCGGTAACCGCAAGATCGCCCGCGGAGGTGATGGCAACGAGACCGGAAAGCCTGGTCACGCCGCCGCGCCCATCTGGTGTCTCGATACCGAGCGCCGTCAGATCACCATTGAACTGAACCCCGACATTAACATCATGCGAGATCGCCGAAATCGTGCCCGCCTGGATGATGCCATTGGCACCCGTGACAATGCCCGGACCCGTAACAGGAGCCGCCCCGGCAATCTGGCTCGCGACATCGCTGGTCTGGTTCCAGTTAATCGCGCCAGCCCGCATGCGCACGGCACCCGCCGCATTGATCGGCGCATTTACTTCAATCTGACGACCGACGAGATCGAGATTGCCCATCCGGCCAACCGTGCCGTCAGGATTGATGGCGGCCACACCGGCACCATCAATGGTCACCTTGCCGCGCGTTACCGAGAACGCCACCGTGCCACGGTCATAATCGACAACCGGCGCGCCCGACGACAAGGTCACGCGACCGGTGTTGATGAATGTGCACGAAGAACAGGTCACGCCATTGGGGTTGGCAACGATCACATCGGCTTTGGAGCCGAACACTTCGGTCGGCCCATTCAACAGCGACGCCGATGAGCCGGTCACTTCATTGAGAATAACCGAGGCCGGCCGGCTGTTCTGAAGGTTGGGGTTCCCCCAGATCTGCCCGCCCAGCACCGAGGTGCCAGAAAGCCCGGAATTGTTGAGAATGACACCGCGCGTGTCGACGTTGTACTGCTCGTATTTGTTATGGGACAACCCACCAAACGACGGCTTGGTGACATCAATCACCGGCACGCCGTTCGCCGCAGCCCCCACACGCGGTTGAAACTGGATCGGAGCACGCGGATCGCTCACCACCTGAGCCCGTGCCGATACAAGCACACCAAACGGCCCGTTCAACACCAAAGCCGCAGACAAGACCGCGCTCAAAACACGACGGGAAACCCCAGATTGCCCAATCAACCGCATCAAATTTGCCCCAATCTTACGCAAAATGCAGCCATATCCGCAAAGCCAAACCAAGCCCCAGACTGCGCTCAAGCTTAACCTCATTCCTCAATAAAGAAAAATTTCCTTGCATGCAATAACCGACCCATCCATTAAGGGGGAAGAGCGGATGATTCGATCCAACGGGGATAGGGAATGCGGATGGTGCCGGAACAAAGGATTTCCGAGCGGATTCTGGTGTCATGGGCACGCAGAAGCACATCGCTTTGTACGCTCTTCATCCTCGGCTTGATCGGACTTCCTGTCTCAGCCCATTCCCAGGAGAGTGCAAAGCGCTTTGATGCCTGGGAAGTTAGTTGTCCGGCAACAGGCAATCCCACAGAAGCAGCGACACCATCACCGGATCGCCAGACTAGCTGCCGCCTGTCGCAGCGGCTGGCCGCAAATGACACCGGCCAAACGGTTTTTGCGCTGACCATTGTTAAAGGCACCAAGAAGGACGATTTGGTCGGCATCGTATCCATCCCGTTGGGCGGTTATATTGCGCCGGGCATTGAAATGCGCGTCGACGGCAAGAAGACCTACAAACTTCTGGTTGAGACATGTAACACTTCGGGCTGCCATGCCGGTTTTCCGATTCCGCTCGCCCTGCAAAAGGAATGGGGGCGCGCAAAAGAATTGTCATTCCGCATTTGGACGGCAAAGGCAAAGCCCGCCGATATCGGCGTGACACTCACGGGCTTCGATGACGGGCTGAAAAACCTCAGGGAGCGCGCAAAATGACAGCGCTTCGCCTTTCTCTGGTTGCTTCGACAGCGCTTTTTTCAATCATCGGGGTATCGGGCGCGGGGGCTCAAATCGTACCGGATGGCGGCACGGCGACCAGCATGACCACCGGTGCCTCCGGCCGCCCGACAATCTCAATTGCTCCGGTCAGCCCAGGCGGTGTTTCGCACAACACCTATTCACAGTTTTCGGTTGCACCCGTTGGTGCCAATCTTGACAACACCACCACGCGAGCCACCATCATCGTCAATCAGGTGACCTCGACCAGCCGTTCCTACCTCTACGGCCCCGTCGAAGTGTTGGGGTCGCGCGCCCATGTGGTGCTGGCCAATCCGAACGGCATCACGGTTGATGGCGGCACCTTCGTCAATACCGGCGGCGTCGTGTTGTCGGGCGGTACTGTACGTTACGACAGCTCTGGCAATCCAATCGTCCCCACCGGGTCCGGCGATATCGCTGTCGGCCGTTATGGCCTTGGCGGCACGATGAGCACCCTGCAGTTACTCGCTGCACGCATCAAGGTAGATGGCCCCATTGTCAATGAGCATGTCTCACCAAACGCAGAAATATCCCTGCTGGCGGGCAATTCCGAGCTGACCCTGGATACGAATGTGCCCGCCTCCAGCACATTGCGCCCGCTTGTCAAAGCGCGGCGCAATCTCGATAGCAGCACGAGTGAGGTTCTGGTCGATGTGACACCCAACGGCTATATGAGCGCAAGTCGCGTCAAAATAGCGGTTTCAGCCAAGGGAGCGGGCGTTAATTTCGATGGCTTTGGCAAATCAACCGTCGGGACTTTCACCATTGATGCCTCCGGAAAAATCTCAAGCCGTGGCGGCACGATTCTCGGTGAAAGCGGTGTTAAGCTGAGCGGTGCTTCAGTTGCCATCCTCAATGCACCCGATCGTGCGAGCTATCTTTCCTCGAATTCCGGCCCCGTCACGGTATTGGCCAATTCCGGCAATATTGATGTGCTTGGACAGATTATCGGTGCGCGGCAGGGCGATGATCCGGATGCGCGCGGCGCCGTGACGCTTCAGGCGACAGGCGACATCAACATTTTCACTGAGAGCGCCGACCGCTTAGCGCTTGCCTATGGCGCATCCGGAGACGTTGTGATCGACGCTGGCGGCAATATTACCAATAACAGCGGGCGTATCCTGTCCAATGGCACGGTATATGTCCATGCCGGGGCGACGCTAAATAATCTGACCCAAACGGTTGGCGCTGTGGCGAGTGGTACGCCCCAGGTAACCACCACGAGAAAACGCTTCTGGCTGTCCTGGCTGTTTGGCAAGAAGAAGCGGATCATAACCACATTCGATTACGGCCAGTTGCGCTTGCCCGGCGAGCGGGCGTTGATATTCGCGGCCAATGTCGTGATTAATGCCGACAAAGTGGTCAATAGTGGTGAGATTTCGGCAGCTGACGGCTCGCTAGCGATCACCGCACGGGCGGTTGAGAACAACGCGATCTGGACCGGTTCTGGCAGTTTCGAAAAGAATTGCCGCATCACCTGTTGGGCTAGGGGATCGAGCACAGTCAATGCCACCGGCGGCGTGATGAATGCTCAATACGGCCTGTCGATTGATGCCACAGAAAGCCTCAGCAACAACGGCGGTTTCATTATCGCCTACGGCAATTTGGCGATCAATGCTGCGAGTGTAACAAACAGCGCCGCTTTCGTGCCTACCATCGTCAACCGGCCGAGCGGGCTGGGTAATTTCTGGGCCGGTCCAACCGCCTGGCTCGGCTACCAGCCAATCGGCGGCTATATTTACGCGCCCATCGGTTCCGTCACCATCACTTCCGGTGCCCCAGTCGTCATCGACGGTGGCGTTATCGAAGGCAAGACCGGCACCGACATCCCGAATGGAACGACGGAGATCCGTAACGCCAAACCCATCGGCCCACCACACGGAAAGCCCATCGGACAGTTCAGGGATTTCATTCCATGAGCAAGCGGAAGGGCGTAAAGGCACTGGTGGCGGTGGGTATTGCTTTTTCGCTGATCGGCCCCGCCCACGCGGCTGCATCGAAAGCAAAACAGGCACAACAGCCCGTAAAAAAGCCCGAACTGGTCGGACAGACCCTGACCGTTGGGACGCATGATAAGGTGCCCGATGTAAAAGGTTTTGATCCCAAAGCCTGCTTTCCACTTGAGAAGATCGTCATCCGTGGCATTGAGCGGGTTGAGGTTGAGGCAGTGCGCAAGAAGGTCGAGCCTCTTGCCTATAAGTGCCTCGACAACAACCTCGTCAATGCACTGGTGATTGCCGTTAATGAAGTACATTCCAGCGCAGGTTGGGTGACGACACAAGGCACATTGCCCGATCAGGATATCCGTAAGAGCAAGATCCTGATGGTCGATGTCTACACCGGGCGCATTGGTAAGATCGTCTACAAGGAACCAGAAACCGACGAAGACCTTGCCCTCGGCGCACGGGTATCAAAGGCCTGGTAACCGGTTTCGGAAGCTAAAGGCCCATGGGGGATTCTCCGGGGACTGAATAACTTCCTCGATGCGCTGGGTGCGCCCCTCGACAGTTTCCAACTCCTGAGCGGCAGGACCTTCGACGGCCTCAAGCCATGGGGCACATTCAATCTGCAACCCGGCGAACCGCTCCACATCGATCGCATCCAACAGAATGCCGATTTGATGAACCGGGTCTCATCAAACCACACCGAGGCCAAGCTCGAAGCCGGTAGCGAGCCGGGCACTTCGAACGTGATTTACGCCAATGCTCGCAAAGACAGTTTCCGTTTGCTGATCGGCTATGAAACCAACGGAGCCGCCCTCAATAATACCGGCTCGACCGTCGATCAACGACTACGCATTGATGTCGCCAAAGATAACCTGATCGGTATCAACGACATGTGGCGCGGCACATTCGCGTCCGGTATCAACACCAACGAAGCAACGGCGAGCTTCCAGGTGCCCTGGCGACGATTTATGTTCAATCTCAATGGGTCGTATTCCGAGAGCTTGAATGATATTTCCCAGGGTGTGCAGTTGTTCAACCGTACCGGCATCGCGGCGGGAGGCGTATCCTACGCCGTTGAGCGCGCCAAAGACGTCACATCGAACCTTGATACATCGCTCACTTGGCGGCGCAGCGACCGCCATATCAACGATGTCGCGTTGAACGAACAGACGTTCTCAATCCTACGCATCGGCGGGTCGCGTACCCATCTGTTTGAGACCTGGCAATTCTATTATGGCGCGGGCGTCAACCGTGGCCTGACCTTGTTCGATGCCATCAGGGACCCAGCCCAAGCGACCAGGGACATGCCACGGGCGCAGTTCTGGAAGGCCGACGCGTCCACCGGAATCATGAAAGGGTTTAAGGACGTAGGCACATTTCGCCTTGATCTCAGCGGACAATGGACCGACCATCCCCTTTATTCCGACGACCAATTGACACTCGGATCATCAACCTCGATCCGTGGCTTCACCAATTACGCCGCCAAGGTTGATCGGGGGGCTGTCATCCGTTCGGAGTTTTCCTTCGTGCTGCCCGCCGAGAAAATCCTCGGCGACAACAAGGATAATCTCGTCCTAGCCCACGAGTTCCTCACGTCCGCCCAACCCTACATTTTTGCCGATTACGGCTTTGGCCGCCAACTTGCTGATAAGCATGACGTTGCTCGTGCCGGTCTCGGCGGCGGCTTGCGCTACAATCACGGGCGCCTCATTTTCGATATCTCTTATGCCCGCGCCATCTATGAAAAAGGCACGCGCAACTACGGAAAGAGCTCCGAACTCTACTTTACCGCTTCCATGAAACTGTTTTGAAGGATGTTTCCCATGCGTTCGTTTTCCCGCTTCGCGCTTCTGGTTGGCCTCGGGCTCGTCTCGTCAACGGCTGCATTCGCTCAAAAGGCCAAGACGCCTGAGCCCACCAAGGCTGCTGTCGCGACGGGCGATCTCGTCAAGAGCGGGCTGGAAGCACTGGATGCCAAGAAATATGACGTCGCTGTCAAAGCCTTCAATGATGCGTTCAATGGCGGCCAGGCGGATGGTGCGTTCTATCTCGGCCGGATGGTTGAACTCGGTGTTGGCATGCAGGCTGACCCCGACAAGGCCCGTGTGCTTTATCTCGCGGCATCCGACAAGGGATCGGCCAAGGGTATGAACCGCATCGGTCTTATGCATTATCGCGGCGAGGGTGTATTGCAGGATTACAAGGCGGCCTTCGACATGATCTGCAAGGCTGCTGATCTCGGGGACGCCGATGCGCAGTTCAATTGCGCGGGCCTTTATGCTGAAAGTCGCGGCGTTGCCCAGGACAAGGCTAAGGCAATTACCTATTACAAAAAAGCCGCTGATGGGGGCCATATAGGTGCCATGAATGCCCTCGCATTCGCTTATGTACAGGGCTTCGGCTCCAATCCTGATCTGAAACAGGCGCAGCCATATTTTGAAAAGGCAGCCATGCGCGGCAACCCGGTCGGTCTCTATGAACTCGGCAAGATGTACGAGGCTGGCCAGCCGATGGCGAAGGATATGAACAAGGCGCACATGTACTACAACCTTGCCGCCGCTCGTCAGCATCCGCAAGCCCGCGCAGCGCTCGAGCGTGTCACCAACGATATGCAAGCCGCCGATGTCGAGAAGGCTCAGGCCGCAGCAAAGGCGTGGAAGCCTGCTGCCCAGTAGTAAGGACGTTTGTTTCGGGGACAATATGCGAAATTAGCTGCCCTGTCATTCGGCGCAGCCGTCAAGTGGTAAGCTGACGCCACACACAAGCTATGACGACAGAAGGGGCGGCCATTGCGCCGCCCTTTTGCATATGGGCCCGCTGGTGTGCGCCGGGCCAAGGTTTTTAGAGACCAAGATTTTACGCCATATTGAGCTCCTGCAAGGCTTTGGTTCTGAGATGATCGCCGTATTCTTCAATGGTTTCATATCCAGCTTCGGTCAGGAGTGCACGTATCGACATGGGTGAAGTCCGCAGAAGGACTTTGGCGTCGGGGGCGTCCTTGACCACTTCGTGCAGTTCCTTGAGGAGGCCACGTTTTGACAGGGCATCATAATACCCCATATCATTGAGAAGCTCCCCATCGGTCCACCGGAAACGAGGCGGCAAGCCAAAGTCGAACAGCATTATGACGATGGTGAGGGCTGATCTATTCTGAAGTCGGTCATTGGGGTTGTCGGGTCCCAGTTGGCGCTCATCCAAAGTGGCCTTGATCAACAATGCCTCGCGGATGGCCATAACATTATTAATGGCAGCTTCGTGCCCTTTGCTGACTGGTCCGTTGAATGTGACGTGACCGTCTTCATGCAAGACAACGTCATCGGGGTGGGGGTATAGATTATCCGCGGGGTAGCCTTTGGCGATGAGAGCGGAATACTTTTCTTTGTAATCTGCCCAGAAGTGGTAGTTTTCCCAGAATTCCTGCTTTGCCTCAGCCTCGCAGCGCATGGTGAGATGGGTGATTTCCCGCTGGGCGAGAGGATTACCCTTCAGCGCTGTGGCGATCTGAGCACGGATCACGGCCTCCTTGGTCGAAATCCTTCTGGTTTCTTCGCCTTCGCGGATGGTGAGTTTGCGCCCCACCACCTCAAGGATCAGATCGCGAATGCTGCTCGGGATTGGCTCGGACAAAGATTTTCGGGGCCTGCCGGCAGGGTTTCCAGACTGGCCTTTTGCGAACCTTTTGCCTTCCGGAGGTTTGCCATAACCGATGGCAGGGGCATTTTTGGACTTTGCTTTGCTCATGACAAGATACCCATCCCGAGACGGTCGATAGCGATGGCCTCAAACGATTTTTTGGTTGTGGCGAGGATTGCTCGCTTGCCGGTGAGTTTTTGCCAACGGGCGATGACGGTATCGCAATAGAGCGGGTCGTATTCGATAATGCGCGCCCTGCGCCCGCAGGTCTCGGCGGCGATGAGCGTCGTGCCGGAACCGCCAAAAATATCAAGCACGGTCTCACCGCGGCGCGAGCAGTCGCGGATGGCGTCAGCGACGAGCGCGACCGGCTTAACGGTGGGATGCATGGCGAGTTCTTCGTCACGGTTTGCGCCAAAACTGCTGATGCCGGCGTAATCCCAGACATTGGTGCGGTAACGGCGGTTTCGCCAAGGCCAAAACTGTTGGTGTGGGGTGCGGTACCGTTTTTGAATACGAACACCAGTTCATGGCGAGAACGATAAAAGGAGCCCATACCACCGTTGGTCTTGTTCCAGACACAGAGGTTTTTGAGTTCCGTGAAAGCCACTTCCCCGGCATCGAGCAATTCGCGCATGTGACGCCAATCCATGCAGACGAAGGCGATGGCGCCGTCGCGGGATGAGGCGGCGGCATTGGAGAGCGTGATGGTGAGGAATTTGGCAAATGCCTCAGGCGACATCTCGCCGGAAGCACATGCGAACTCACGATGGCGTTTTCTGCCGAGCCCGCTGACATGGCCGTCAATAGGCACGTTGTAGGGTGGGTCGGTAAAGATGAGATCGATCTTCTCATCCTGAAGGAGTGCTCGGTAATCTTGTTTCTCGCGGGCATCGCCGCACAGGAGGCGGTGATTACCAAGCAGCCACAGATCGCCGCGCCGCGACACTGCCTGCTCAGGCGGCGGTGGAATGGCATCGGCGGGAGAGGGCGCGGGCTCAGTGGAGCGTTCGCGTTTGCCGTCGAGAATGAAATCGGTCTCGGCGAGGGCGAAACCGGTGAGGGAAAGGTCGAATTCCGTATCGATCAGGAATTGCAGCTCAGTGCTCAAAATATCTTGATCCCAGCCGGCATTCAGCGCCAGCTTGTTATCGGCCAAAATATAGGCGCGCCGCTCGCACTCCGAGAGATGAGACAGCCGGATGGTTGGGGCTGATTTGAAGCCGAGTTGTTTTGCGGCCAGGATCCGCCCATGGCCCGCGATGATTTCGTTGGTGTCGGAGATCAGGACCGGATTGGTGAAACCAAAAGTTTTGATGCTGTCGGCGATCTGTTTGATTTGTTTGTCGGAATGGGTGCGGGCATTGCCGGGATAGGGTCGGAGCTCCGTAATCGGTAGTTCCTTGATCTCAGTGGAATGGAACGGTTTTGGGTGAAGAGCCTTTGTGGGCATAGCGTTATTCCTTTTGGTGGATGTCACAATTGGTATGCTGTCAGGGCGTATGTGTTTGCGGCACGGATGCACGTGCATCCGGGTTACAAAATTTGACATGACGGACGAGCATTCCATGTTGACACGCGTCAGTGGGAATCACTGTCCTTCTGCCACTATCAGTGATTTGGTTCGGGTCGAGACGGTGATCTGCCAGCGAACCCTGAGTTACGCGCGCAATCCACGCCTCTCCACATTCGAAAAAAATAATCTGGCGGCATCTTCGCCATTTCTTCTCCCCTTATCCCCTAGGGTACCCAGGAATTTAGGGGTGTTTTGACCGTTAAATTGAGGGAGTATTGGGCAAGCGTCTACGCCCGCACCCGCGGGCATGGCTTTTCTTGCGCCAGTATGCAGGCAGTCTCTTCTGCAATGATTTGTCACCTTCTCCGACTTGTATTCCGGTGCACAGGAAGCGTTGATGTCAGACGGAGATAAGGAGATGACCCATGACCTATGTGTTTGAGGACGATCTGCATTTCGATGTGACGAGGATTTTTCCGACAGTGGAGGCCGCCATGGGTGAGATCCGGCGGCGGGTGGCGTTGCCGTATGAGCACGAGGACAATGAAGCGCCGTGCGTGTCGCCGACCTGCGGCTGCCGGCGGTATTGCATCTATGAATGCGGGGAAAGGGACCTTCCTTATGCCGGGTATCCGGGCCGCAAGGTACATGTCTGCACGATCTCTGCCGAAGGGGTGGTCTGGGAGGACGGCTTTGAAGCGGAACTGACAAACTGGGAAGTCGATTGTTAACGCCGGTGCACCATCAAGTTGAAGACGAAACCCAACGAGATATCAATGTCCTGCTGAACCGCGTTGAGGGCGGCGATCTGGATAACCTGCGCCTCATCTGGCGCAATCATCTCGGCGGTCGTTTTCCGGAATACTTGCCTAAATGGCTCCTCATTCAGATATTTGGTTACCGCCTGCAGGTTGAAGCTTATGGCGATCTCGATCCGATTGTGAAACGCCGCCTGCGGCAGGGTGCGGATAACTGCATGCCCTTTGCGACCCGGTCTCCCACCGCAGAAAATGGCACGACATTGGCGCCTGGAACGCTCATCGTGCGGGAATGGAAGGGCCGTTCCGAGCGTGTCATGGTGCTCGAAAAGGGCTTCGCTTGGAATGGCCGGAACTGGAACAGTCTGTCACAGATCGCCAAAGCGCTGACTGGCACCCATTGGAATGGCCACCGCTTTTTCTTTGGCAATAGGGCCAAATCACCATGATCGCCCGGAAAACCCTGCGCTGCGCTATCTATACCCGTGTCTCGACCGAGCATGGTCTGGAGCAGGAGTTCAACTCGCTCTACGCCCAGCGAGAGGCGGCTGAGGCGTATATTAAGAGCCAGGCCCATGAGGGCTGGACGCTGCTGCCTGAGCGTTATGACGATGGCGGCTATTCCGGCGGTTCTCTAAGCCGGCCCGCCGTTCAGGAATTACTCCACGCTATACGCAACAGAGAGATCGACGTCATCGTCGTCTACAAGGTCGACCGCTTGACCCGGTCTCTGGCCGACTTTGCCCGGTTGATCGAACTGTTCGACGAATGTGCCGTTTCCTTTGTCTCCGTGACGCAATCGTTCAATACCACGACCAGCATGGGGCGCTTAACCCTCAATGTGCTCCTCTCCTTCGCCCAGTTCGAGCGCGAGGTAACAGGGGAACGCATCCGCGACAAGATCGCCGCTTCGAAAAAGAAGGGGTTGTGGATGGGCGGCAATCTGCCGCTTGGCTATAGGGTCGAGGAACGGTCCCTGATGCCAGTCGCGACGGAAGCAGATCTCGTGCGCTCTCTGTTTCGACGTTATCTTGAGCATGGCAGCGTCACCAAACTCCATGCTGCTCTGCGCAATGCGGGAGAAGGGGCACCATTGCGGACCAACGGCAAGGGCAAGACCATCGGCGGTGTGCCGTTCAGCCGGGGCAATCTTTACAAGATCCTGTCAAACCCGGTCTATATCGGTCGTATCGTTCATAAGGACCGGGATTATGAAGGCCAGCACGATGCCATCATAGATGACGCCCTCTGGAAAGGCGTCCAGACTAAACTCGCCGGGCAAACGGTTAGGCAATCGGCAACCTCCAGGCCCAGTGCATTGTTTCTGTCCGGAAAACTCTACGATGATGCCGGTAACCGGATGGGACCAAGTTGGACCTCAAAAGGAGTACGGCGGTATCGCTATTATGTCTCGCAGGCGCTGTTACAGAATATTCCTGGTCAGGCGGGCAGCATCAAACGCGTTGCGGCTCAAAGCATTGAGGAAGCGGTTATCGCTGCCGTGGCACATCTGGAGCCGGATCAAAGCCGAGAGAGAAACGCCATTGCGCAACTTCTTGACCATGTGGTGATTGGAAATGCCGGTCTAACCATTACAACGACGCGCATTGATGAAACCGGCAAGCCGCTCATTGTTTATACCGTCTGGAAACCAGAGCCGACCCGGCGTAAACGGGAGATTATCCTGTGCGAGCGGCCACCCGGTGATCCCAAACGTCCGATGCGAACGGAAGCCCATTCCAAGCTCATCCCCGCATTGGCCAGGGCGCATACCTGGCTTGATGAACTGTTGAAGGAGAGAATTACGCTTACTGATCTCGCGGCCCGCGAGAAATTGAGCCCGCGCACCATTCGCACGGCCCTCTCGCTTGCTTTTGTTGCGCCCGACATTGTCACCGCCGCACTCGAGCGCCGTCTGCCACGCGGCTTTGGCATGTCCCGCCTGGCGAATCTTCCCGTCGACTGGAAAAGTCAGCGCACGACACTCGGGTTGCCGGATAGCACCCTCTGAACTGGGTCGTTAAGCTGCCATGCCCGTCATGTAATTGCGGGTTCACATCGCGTATCTTCGCACCATGATATGGTCATAGATGGCTACCAAAGCTAACTCTTTCAACAAAAAATGCTGATCTGCATATTCGCGTCGGTCTGAGTAGGGCCTTATCCGAAGGTGTCTTCTTGCCTCGAAGCCCGTTCGAAGTCCATTCGAAAAGGTCTCCATGCCTCAGGAACTCTGCTGTTCTGGAAAAAGAAAAATGTTCCAAGAGACAAACGGTGAAATTACGGTGCTTTTGCCTGAGCAGAGACCATCGCAGACCGAAGAGGTCTGTCGAAAGATGCTGAATTATCAAGAGAATATTTTAAAATAACAAGTCATATCAATGGCTTAAGACTTGTTGGTGGAGCTGAGGGGAATCGAACCCCTGACCTCTGCAGTGCGATTGCAGCGCTCTCCCATCTGAGCTACAGCCCCGGCTGTGGTTCGGGTTTTAGGAGGGTGCTCGCTTTCTGTCAACGGCGCTTTTTCGGGTGGCGCGGGTTTTTGCGTTGGGTTCGGGCGGGCGCTGCGGATTTATGGTTGGAAATGTCCTCAAATTACGGCTCATGGCGATTGCAGTCTTGACCGGCGGAGGCGAATGCGGCTTTGATCGCGCGGGTGGGTGCGGCACGGCGCGTGCCGACGCCCTGTTTCTGGAACAATGGATTGCCCCATGCGCTCGCTGATCACCATCGTTGATATTATCTTGCAGCTCTATACCTATATCATCTGGGCGCTGGTGATCATGAGCTGGCTGCTGAATTTCAATATCATCAATGTTCACAATGAGATCGTACGAAATATCTGGCGGTTCATCACCCTCGCGACCGAGCCGGTTCTCAGCCCCTTGCGGCGGCTGCTGCCCAATTTTGGCGGCCTCGATCTCTCGCCAATTGTTGTGCTGCTCCTCATCTATTTAATTCGCGATGTCATGTGGCGGTATATCTACCCCAATGTTTTCTGACGGAAACGAAGCTGCGGCCAACCCGTGGCAAGCGGGTGCGGGCGGTGTTGATGTCCGGGTGCGGGTGACACCGCGCGGCGGGCGTGATGGCATCGACGGCGTGGAGATGCTGTCGGATGGGCGCCCAGTGCTAAAAGTCCGGGTGCGGGTGCCGCCCGAGGATGGTGCGGCCAATGAAGCAGTCCGCAAGCTGTTGGCCAAGGCGCTGAAATGCCCGGCTTCGGCAGTTCAGTTGAAATCCGGCGCGACGATGCGCCTCAAACAGTTTCACATCGCAGGTGACCCGGCCGCGCTGGTGGCGGCTTTGGTCGTTCTTGCCAGGTGAGCCGGTTTTTGCCAATGCCGCGAGATATTGCTATCGGTGCGCAAGGCGACACGCTAGATGGGAACAGATTATGACAGCGCACATCATTGATGGAAAAGGGTTTGCCGAAGGCCTGCGCCAGCGCGTGGCCGATGCTGTTCAAAGTTTGGCAGCCGAGGGCGTGCGCCCTGGCCTTGCCGTTGTGCTGGTGGGGGAAGACCCGGCCAGTCAGGTTTATGTGCGCAACAAGGCGAAGCAAACGGCCGAGTGTGGCATGCAATCGTTCGAGCACAAGCTGCCCGCCGATACTGCGGAGGCGGCTTTGCTCGCTCTTATCGCCCGCCTCAATGCCGATGCCGAGGTGGATGGCATTTTGGTGCAACTACCGCTGCCCAAGCACATCGACACCCAGAAGGTGATTGAAGCGGTTGTGCCGAAGAAGGATGTCGATGGCTTTCACCCGATCAATGTGGGACGGCTTGGTGCCGGGCTTGATGCCCTGGTGCCTTGCACCCCATTTGGGTCGCTGATGCTGATCAAGTCTGTCATGCCGGATCTTGCGGGCATGAATGCTGTGGTGGTGGGACGCTCGAATATCGTTGGCAAGCCGATGGCGCAGCTTCTCATTGGTGAAAGCTGTACGGTGACAATCGCCCATTCCAAAACCCGCGATCTGCCGGAAGTTTGCCGCCGGGCCGATATACTGGTGGCGGCGGTGGGCCGACCCGAGATGGTGCGTGGCGATTGGATCAAGCCCGGTGCGGTGGTGATCGATGTGGGCATTAACCGGGTCGACGCGCCCGAGCGCGGCGCGGGCAAAACCCAGCTTGTCGGTGATGTCGCCTTCGACGAAGCAGTTGAACGGGCAGGGTTCATCACACCGGTTCCGGGTGGTGTTGGGCCGATGACCATTGCCAGCCTCCTGCGCAACACCGTGGTTGCCGCCTGCCGCAGGCGTGGATTAGCCATTCCGCCGATGTGAAGGGGCGGTGCATTGGGGGCAAAAATGGGCAAGACACTTCTTAAAACGCTTTGCCTGATGCTGATCGGCATTTTTACGGTCGGGTCCGCCGCCGCCAACTGCGGTGGCAAAAATCGCTGGCCCGAATTTGCGCAGAAGCACCCACAGGCGGCCCAGGCAGCAGAGGCTCTGGCGCGGGACATGCCATTCGGCCAAGGGCGGTTGTTTCGTCTGTCGAAGCCGGACCTGCCCGTCTCTTATGTTTTAGGCACCATCCACATTCCCGATGCGCGCTATCTGCCCCTTTCGGGCCAGATTTTGCAGGCGTTCAATGCCAGCAAGGTGACACTGCTTGAGCTGAATACGGTGAAGGAAGCGGGGCTGGTTGCTTTGGCAGAAAAGCAGGCTCCGGAATACGTCAAAGCCTTTTTCGCCGAGGCGGGCCAACGCCCGGCTGATTTTCTCAGCGCCGAAGAACAGATGCAGGTGAATACGATTGGCGTGAAAGTTGGCTCGCCCGGGCCTTTTCTTCTGTCCATGCGCCCGGCCTTACTGGCCATGAGCCTATCGCTTGCCGCTTGCCCGGAGGCGGGCACGGTGGAGAAGGGCGTGGATGGCGAGCTTGAACGGCTGAGCCTTCAGAATACCAAACTGGTTCTCGGGCTCGAAACACTGTTTGAACAGCTCGGCACGTTGAATGATCTACCTTTTGATGTGCAGAAAGAGGTTTTGCATCAGGCGCTGCGCTTTGTCGATAAAACACCGGACACGCTGGAGACCCTGAAGCAGCTCTATATCGAGGGCCGTCTCGGCTTGATTCTCTTGGGTATGCAAGGAAAAATTCCGGAATTCACAGCGGCTGGCGAACCCGGCCCGCCCGCCTATATCACTGCGCTCCTCGATGACCGCAACCGCCGCATGGTGCAGCGGGCGCGGCCCTTGCTTGAGGTCAACAGCACCTTCCTCGCGGTTGGAGCCGCCCATTTGCCGGGAGAGACCGGCATTCTCAAGCTCTTGCAGGATGCAGGGTACAAGGTGGAAAAGGTTGAATGAGCGTCTACGGCGCTTCGATCAGCACCCAGTAAACCTTGTATTTTGACCCCGGCGCATAGGCGGTGGCGATGCCCATGCGTTTGGCGTCGCGGGTGAGCATCACGCGATTGTGCTGCGGGCTGTCACGCCAGCCGGAAAAGGCTTCGGCAAACGTGTGGTAGCCCGCCGATGTATTGACTTCACCGCGCCCCATTCCAGCGCTGGCAAGTCTTTGCTTGATGGCTTCGGCTGAGGCTGGCGTGTCGGCACGGGCCATGTCGCGGGCTTCCGCTTGCGCCGCAGCTCCTAAGGAACTGTCCAGCGCCAGCGGCGGCAGGCCGTGATTGCGGCGATAGGCGGAGATCATGTCGCGCGCGGTTTCCGCATCGATTGCGGCCGAGGCCGAGGCGAGCGACCGGTAAAAACTCGGTTGGGAATTTTGCGGCTTCGGCGCGGTGCGTTCACAACCGGCGAAAGCCAGCCCGAGGCCGGTGACGGCGCAGGCAAACACTAATTTTTTTAACATGGGTTATCCTGAATGTGTTTCGTCTTCGCCGTCTTGCACGGGAGAGCGCGGGGGCGTTCGTTTTCCCGAGAGGGCATTGATCGAATCGGTGACCGGCTCAAGGCCCTTGATCTGGATAGTGGTGGGCGAAGGCAGCGAGATGATACCCGCTTCGCGCAGGGTGCGGAAAATGGCGAAATGCAACTCGCTCGATACGCGCGAGGCCACTTCGATTTCTTCGACAAAGCACACCAGTTCGAAGTCGAGCGTGCTCTCGCCGATTTTCTTGAAGAGGACGGCTGGGGCGGGCGCGCTGGCGATCTCACGGTGGTCTAGCGCGCATTTTTTGACGACGGCAGCGAGTTCATCGGGATCAACGCCACGATTAACCGGGAGGGCGATGACGATACGGCCCATGCGATCGCCGCGCACGCGGTTACGCACCACGCCGGAGATCAGATTGGAATTGGGCACGATAATGGTGGTGCGGTCCGATGTCAGGATTTCGGTTGAACGCACATTGATACGGCGCACGTGGCCTTCACCGTCACCCACCACCACGAGATCACCCACCCGGATCGGGCGCTCCCACAAAAGAATAAGGCCGGAGACGAAATTGTTGACGATGGCTTGCAAGCCGAAACCGATACCGACCGACAATGCGGCGGCGAGCGTTGTGATCTTGTCGAGGGAGATGCCGACAAAGTTCAGAGTGGCAAAGCCGGTGAAGATGATGCCAACATAGCCAACACCGGTCTTGATGGAGTTGCGCAGGCCCGCATCGAGTTTGGTGACTGGCAGATAGGTGCTGTCGAGCCAGCGCTGGAACAGCCGGGTGGCGGCAAAGCCGAAGGCGAACAAGCCGACCGCGAGGATGATGGTCGACACCGAGATGGTGATGCCGCCCACATTGAAGCCGAAGAAAGCCGATTTGGACAAGGCGGCGTAATCAAACGACTCAATGCCCCACGGCACCAGCGCCAGCATCACGACGTTAAAAATCAGGAAAATGCGGAGCACGCCGTTGACGAGCACGGCGATTTGCTCAAGGGAACCGCGTGACAACCCTGTGTTGGCCTGCAGCAGCAAAAAATAGCGGGCGTTGGATCCAGCGCTGAGGAATATCTCTATCACCGATAGCGCCAGCCTTAACACCACATAGAGAACGGTGACCCATATGCCCTGATCGACCAGAAACGAACTGAGGGCGATATAGCCGAACAGTGCCGTGCCGACGATGGCGATGATCAGCAACCACGCAATCATGCGTAACGGGCCACCCGCTTCCGATTCCATGGCGTTGAAAACCGCGAGGTTTTCCTCGTCGGTTTTGCCGACAATGGCAAAGTGGAGGAGCAACGTGAGCAGAATGCCCGCCACCGCCAGCGAAAACGCGCCCCGGCTCGCCACCGAAATCGGCAGGGCAACATTGAGCGCCTGATAGAAGGATTCGGTAATCTTGCCGGCAAAAGCCACCAGCACGATCAGCATGATATAGTAATGCAAGCGTGAGGCGCTGGCATCGGTGATGGCCATGAGCCGCCAGGAGCGGATCGAGGGTGCCAGCACTGCGTCTGACAGCGCGCTGATGGCGGCGAAGACGAATGTCAGCATCAGGAATGTGCGCAGAACCGGCAGCATGCGTTCCGGCAAAAGCGATGTTTCCAAAAGCACGCTGTAGACAACCGCCGCACCAATGGCGATGGGCACGGATCTGAGAAGGAACACACCAACGGCCGCCAAGAGCTTCTTCTGCGGGGCAGGGCTGTCAATATCGGGATCGCGTTTGATCAGCTTTCCTGCAAGCAACGGCTTACCCGCAAACAGGCCGAACCACAGCAACAACGCCAAGCCAAACAGAATAAAGGAGCCGAGCGTTGCGTTGTCGCGGATCTGTCGCAGCCAGTCGCTGATGAGGCCGCGCACCGACATCATTTCCTGCGGAATAGCGGTGACGACGCTGAACCACAATTCCGGATTGGCAATGCTGGTGGTGCGGCCGAATATCTGGCGTTGAAACAGGGCCCGACGCTTGTCGCTCAGTTCGGTCATCAACTGTTCTGCCTGGACAAGGTTGACCTTGCCAAGCCGCTCAGTTTCCAGGAACTCGGAATAGGTGGCTTCTTTTTCGGCACGCTCATTGGCCACTTCCGGGCTTTCCGCCGGGTCGCCTTCCTTGGGCTTGGGGCCGAGTTGGTCGAGCCGCGCCTTGGTCGCGGCGATGCGCGGGGCGATGTCGGCAATGCCTTGCTGCACGGCGTCGGTTAGCGGTGAAATTTGCGCGCGGGCGGCCTGCAATTGTTCGCCGGTCATCGCGTCGCCGTTAAGTGACTTTTCGATGATGTCGAGTGCCGCCTTGTGCTTTTCCAGCTGGGAACGGATCGTTTTGTTGTCGGTCGCTGGGGTGCTTGCCGTTTGGGCATGTGCGGATTGTGCTGTGCCGAATGTAGCGGGGAGCAACGTTACCGCACCAAGGGCCAGAAACGACAGAAAACAGAGATGGCGGAAAAACAACAACGGATATCTCCGAAAAATGGTCATGCGGTGGGCGTAATACCCCCCGTGTCTCGCATCAATGCGGCAAAAAACGGCCCGGCAGAACCCTTTTTCACAGTGATACGAATCAATTCATGCCTCTTTTTTAGAAAAGAAGAATTGAAGAAGGGTCAATAATGGCGCATTAAACGCACTTCGAACCACATATTTTTTTCTGAAGTAGCGGCTGCTTTCCTGCGATGGCGGCCAGCGATATCGTTTCGCTTTGCGGAATGATGGGGATTTTCAAACGGTATGATTACGGCAGCGACCCATAGTTTGGCCGAACCCAGTGCCTGGGGCAAAGAGCTCAAGGCGATGCTTGCCTTGAGCTGGCCCATCGTGCTGACCAATCTTGCCCAGAACGCGCTGACCACCATCGATGTGATGCTCACAGGACGGCTTGGGGCGCACGCGCTTGCGGCGGGCGCGCTGGGCACCAATCTTTATTTTGCCCTGTTGATTTTTGGCATTGGCGTGCTGACCGCAACCTCACCTATGATTGCCAACACGCTTGGACGCAAGAAGCACGCCGTGCGGGATGTGCGCCGCACATTTCGCCAGGGTATGTGGGTCATTGTTGCGCTGAGCATTCCCGTGTGGATCATCCTGTGGCATGCCGAACAAATCCTCGTTCTGCTGTGGCAGAAGCCGGATCTGGCGCACGACGCCGGAGCTTATGTCCGCGCATTGCAATGGTCTTATTTCCCCTCGATGATTTACGTGCTGGCGCGCTCCTTCGTGGCGACGCTGGAACGGCCTGCTTGGGCGCTGGTGGTCTCGCTCCTGGCATTGCCGATCAACCTGGTGGTCGGCTGGTGCTTGATGTTTGGCACCTTTGGCTTGCCAGCCCTCGGGCTCGTTGGCGTGGGTTATGCCACCTGTGTCGCCAGCGTATTCATGGCGGTTGCCATGCTCGTGGTGGTGCTGACCCATCAAAAATTCCGGCGCTATCACCTCTTGGGGCGCTTCTGGCGTGCCGACTGGCCGCGCTTTTTCGCCATCTGGCGGCTCGGACTGCCCATCGGCATGGCCATGGTGTTTGAGGTCGCGATTTTTAATATCTCGGCGTTCTCCATGGGTAAGCTTGGCACCGAAGAACTCGCGGCGCATGTCATTGCCCTGCAAATCGCCTCTAGCTGCTTCATGGTGCCCGTCGGTCTTGGCCAGGCGGCGACGATTCGCGTCGGCCTTGCCAACGGGGCTGGCGACCGTGCAGGCGTTGCCCGGGCGGGCTCGGCGGCTCTAGTGCTGGCGCTGGGCTTTGCGGCGCTGACTGCGCTGATGATGGTGTCGGTGCCGGAGCTTCTCATTTCGTGCTTCATCGATATTACGAAGCCGGAGAATGCCAAGGTGATCCCGCTCGCCATTTCTTTCCTCGTCTGTGCAGCGATCTTCCAGTTTGGGGATGGTACGCAGGTGGTGGGGGCCAGCCTCCTGCGCGGCGTGCGTGACACCAAGGTGCCGATGCTGATCGCCGCTGTGGGTTATTGCGGCCTCGGCTTGCCGCTTGGCCTCGGCCTCGCTTTTCTCACACCGCTGCGGGGCGTCGGAATCTGGACCGGGCTGGCGACTGCTCTATCGCTTGTTGCTGTGGCGATGCTGTGGCGCTGGACGAAGCGATTGCAACGTTTGTAGCCGCAGGACATCGGAGCATTTTTCGTTTAAGTGGATACCGTTTGAACGTCAAAAAATGCGATACAATTAAGAAAATTAGAGCGTTTTGCGGTTTTGCCAGAACGCAAAACGCTCTTACGTGCATTAGGCTGTTCTTAACACCCGACTGACATCCTCTTTTCATATGATTCGCACGGCATGGGGCCGAGATCGGATCGGTGGTTGAGGATGATTTCGATGGAACTGGCTTCACTTGGTTCAGCAAATGTGGTGCGTTTCCGCAGTGGGCAGGCAATTGCGTCTGGTCATCGCGATCAGAAATGCTTCATGGATGCGGTCTATGCTGCCGGTTCCCTGCCGGTGGCAGCCAATGATGAAGCCACCAAGCGCATGGCGACGCGCCTGACCATTTTTGGCTTTGTGACCATTGAAGAAGTGAGTGCCGATGGCTCAACCCGTCGGCTGAAGCCATCCGAGGCTTTCCATTCCGAGGGTTCTCTCCCCTGGCGGGTGTCAAAACCTACGGCAAAACCCACTGGCGCTGTCACGCTTGCCCGCGGTGAAAGCAAGAAGCTACCGCGCCCCTTCGTCGCTTGAACGAACGCGCTGCATCCCATTCATTTTGCCACGATTTCCTCAAGCGGCGTTCCCGCATCAGCGGTGCGCGGCTGGCCGAGAAAAGCCGCCAGCCCTTCGCGTGTCGGCGGGTTGGGCAATATGGGGAAACTCTCAGCCTCACTCACTGAAAATGCCGTGGCAGTTAGCACCACAAGTTGTTCCGGATGGGCGTGCAGCAGATAGCGGCCAAGCGAAATATTCTCGATAATTCCGCGCATTGAAGTGTCGGTGATCACAAGGCGCGGGCGTGCCCTGCGGATGATGGCGCAGGCATCAAGCGCGCGTGTCGTTGTCTGTACGCGGTAACCGGCAACTGTCGCAATGCGCACAAGCTCTGCAACTTCCGCCTCATTTGTCTTGGCAATCAGAATGTCGAGTCGTGAGACACGTTCATCCCCGTTGCTGTCATGGGCGTTGTTCCGTCCGAAGGATGTGGCGCGCGGTATATGGAGCGTTACCGTTGTGCCGATGCTTGGAATGCTGGAAACCGTAACATCGCCGCCCGCGTGGAGCGCCGTTGTTCGCACCTGACCGAGCCCGAGGCCCGTGCCGTTATGCAGCGCTTTCGTGGTGAAAAACGGCAGAAAAATTTGATCAAGATGTTCGGGTGCAATGCCCGCGCCATGATCGGCGACTGTAATTGCCACGTAATCACCGAAGAGGTTGGCGGGGGTGCCGTTCAGCGTGACGTTCTGCGCTCCGAGGGTGATGGCGCCACCACGCGGCATGGCGTCCCGGGCATTTCCGGCGAGATGCAATAATGCGGTCAGCATCTGGTCAAGGTCGGCGTCGATCGGCCAGAGGGTGTCGTCGATGCTGCACTTCAGCGGGGTTGCATCGCTGAGCATGGCATTGCGCAGCAGTCCGCACGCACTATCGATGAGCTTCGTTGTATCGATCCGTTCCGGCATCCACAGTGTCTGGTCGCTAAAGGCCAGAAGCCGCGTTTTGAACATGGTAGCACGCTCAAGCGCCAGGCGGATTGGCCTGAGTTTGCGGCCGAGCAATGGCTGGTTCGCAAGATGCTTTTCGAGGTTTTGCAAACTTGCCGAAAGCGTTTCGTGCTGCTGGTCGATATCCTTGGCAACAATGGCAATCAGCCGATCCACCGCTGCATTTCTTTCCAGATGAAGCAGGCCGGCATCAGCAGGCTGTGCCTGTGGCGGTGGTGCGAAGAGAGCGGTGCTCACGGCTGGCGGCACAGGGATCGAGTCATTGAGCTTTGCGGCGGCTTTACGGGCGTAGCGATACAGTAGCCCGGGGCCGATGAGCGCGGTTGCGGCGCACAGGAAAACGTTGATGGCAAACGGCGCGCCCGCGACCAACGCTCCAATTGTCATGCCGCCGAACAGCAGCGACGGCGTGACATAGGCAATGACGGAGGATGGAAGCGGTTGCGGACGGCGGTTGGGCATGGGGCAATCGGACAATGAGGACGGGAAAAGGCAAGGAATGGTTTGGAAAAGCAGCATTGGGGGCGTGAGAGGCGGATTCTGCGATATGAGCGAGGATTGCATGTGTGTTAGGAAAGCGGGATTCGACCGGAAACGCTGGACCCTCGGATAAATTTGAGGGAGAAAAATGTCACTTTCCTGTCGCGCCGTACATGCGTCTTTGGTCACGATTCAGGGGCACTATAGTTTATGAAATTCCATCGTATGACAGACTTTGGCATGGGGGCCGCCCGCATAGTGCTGCTTCTGGCCTGCCTCATTGGGGCGGCAGATGCCCGCGACTTGTCCGTTCAGGATGCCGGCGTGACCACGGATGCCAGGGCAAAGATGGATACCCGCATCGAGGCGCTGCTTGCTGAGATGACCATCGAGGAGAAGGTCGGTCAGCTAACCCTTGTCTCCAATGGGCCGCTGATGGACTGGCCCGCCGTGGCCAATGGTACCGCTGGCGCTCTCATCAATTTCAATAACGCGGCGGATATCGCCAAGGCCCAGAAACTTGCGGCCAATACCCGGCTCGGGATCCCGCTGCTGTTCGGGCTCGATGTGGTCCATGGCTTCCGCACGCAATACCCTGTGCCGTTGGGTGAGGCGGCGGCCTTCAGCCCCGAGTTGTCGCAGCGTTTGGCCAAGGCCATGGCGGAAGAAGCGCGTCATGTGGGTGTCAACTGGACCTACGCACCGATGGCCGATCTGTCGCGTGATCCGCGCTGGGGTCGCATCGTTGAAGGCTTTGGCGAAGACCCATTACTCGGTGCCGAGCTCACAGGGGCGCGTGTAAAGGGCATCCAGCAGGGCGGGTTGATTGCCACGGTCAAACATTTCGCGGGCTATGGCGCGCCGGTTGGCGGGCGCGATTACGCGGCAACTCTTATTCCCCAAAACGAGTTTCATAACTTTTACCTGCCGCCCTATCACGCCGGAGTGGAGGCCGGTGCCGGTTCGGTGATGAGCGCCTTCAATGCCTTGAATGGCAAACCGTCCACCGCGAGCAGGGAACTGCTGACGGATATCTTGCGCACACAATGGGGTTTCAGCGGGTTTGTGACATCTGACTGGGGCGCGGTGCAGGAATTGATGGCCCACGGTATTGCCGCAACCGAAATGGATGCGGCTGTGAAAGCCATGGAAGCTGGCGTCGATATGGACATGATGAGCGGTGTCTATCGCCGCAATCTGCCGGAAGCCGTGCGGTCGGGGCGCGTGAAGCAGGAGGTTGTCGATGAAGCCGTGCGCCGGGTGTTGCGCACCAAGTTTCGCTTCGGCCTGTTTGACGCCCCGCCCGTGGACCCGGCCAACAAGGACAGCGTATTTCCCAATGCCGCACAGCGCGCATTGGCGCGTGAGGCCGCCCGGAAAAGTTTCGTACTGCTGAAGAACGACCACGCGTTGCTGCCGATATCGGCGAAGACCAAAAACATTGCAGTCGTCGGCCCGCTCGCCGATGCACGCTGTGAGCAGCTTGGCCCCCACGCGGCGCGTGGCCAATGCGAAGATGCCATCTCCTATCGGGCGGGCATTGAAGCGCGGGCTGCTAAAGCCCATGCCCATGTCCATTATGCGGCGGGGTGCGACCTGTTCTGCCGTGACGACACCAAGATTTCTGAGGCATTAGCTGCGGCACACAAGAGCGAGATCATCATCGCCGTGCTCGGTGAGCCGCGCGATGCTTCGGGTGAAGCGGCCTCAAAAGCCTATCTCGACCTTTCGGGTGAGCAGGGCACGCTGCTCAACGCGCTCATTAAAACCGGCAAGCCGGTGGTGCTGGTGCTGATGGCCGGGCGTCCGCTCGATATCCATAAACAGGTTGACCGCCTCGGTGCGGTGCTGATGACCTGGTATCCTGGCACCGAAGGCGGTAATGCGGTGGCTGACGTCCTGTTCGGTGATGCCGCCCCCACCGGCAAACTGCCGCTGAGCTGGCCGCGTTCGGTCGGTCAGGTGCCGATCTATTACAACGACTTGCCGTCAGGGCGGCCGCACGCAGCCGATAACCGCTTCACCTATGGTTATTATGACCAATCCCATTTGCCGCTCTACCCGTTCGGATTCGGATTGAGCTACACCACGTTCGCTTATTCCGACCTGACCGTGACCGACCAGGGGGAATTCGGGCACGTTCTAAGTGTAAAAGTCACCAATACCGGTAAGCGTGAGGGTGAAGAGATTGTGCAACTCTACATGCGAGAGCCCATTGGATCTCAATCACGCCCTGTCCGTAAGCTTGGAGATTTCACCAGACTCCGCTTAAAGCCGGGTGAGACCCGCGAAGTTACTTTTTCGCGGAATCTGGTTTGCCAGGGCCAATACGAATTTTGGATAGGGAGCGACTCCAACGCGCCACTGGAGGGGAGCGGAGAGTTAGCTGTGCATGCGGATATGGGGCAACACCGGAAGTACTGCGACGGATCCTCGCCGTTTATCAACGGTCAGTGGATACGGTAGCTGTTTTACAGCGCCTTCGAGTAACTTCCCGCCTTACTATGAAAGTGGCGGTCGAAGGCGGCACACACCAGCCGCACCAAAGGCCTTGCTGCGGCGGGAACGGAGATTTTGGCGCCGTCTAGCTGCACGACGCCGTCGGCCACTAGCGGTTTGAGGCGGAACAGCTCATCGCTGAAAGCATCATCCGGCAGGCCATGCGCTTTGGTAAAGGCGTCGAGATCAATCTCGAAATCGCACATCAGCCGTTCGATGATCGCGCGGCGCTGGCGGTCGTCGTCGGTGATGGCGATGCCGCGCGCAGTGGGGAGATTGCCCGCCTTTACCGCGTCGCGGTAAGCCACCGTTGATGAGGCATTCTGGATATAGCCTTGCGGCAGGAAGCCGATGGCCGAGGTGCCAAAGCCGAGGAGCGCGGTGGCGTCATCGGTGGTGTAGCCCTGGAAATTACGGTGCAGCGCACCTTCCTTCTGGCGCACCGCCATCGGGTCGTCGGGCTTGGCGTAGTGGTCGATACCGATGGCCACATAGCCAGCGTCGAGAATGGTATTTTCCGCCGCCTGCATCTGGGCGACGCGCTCCAGCGCGCCGGGCAGTGCCTTTTCCGGGATCAGCGTTTGGTGCTTCTTCATCCACGGCACATGGGCGTAGCCGAAGAGGGAGATGCGGTCTGGCCCGATTTCGAGCGCCTTGGTGATGGAGTTCATCACGCCGTCCACGGTTTGATGCGGCAGGCCGTACATGAGATCGAGATTGATGCCCGAGACGCCATTGGCGCGCAGCCATTGCGAGACACGGTTCGTTTCCTCGAACGACTGAATGCGGTTGATGGTTTCCTGCACCTTGGGGTTAAAATCCTGCACCCCAAGGCTGGCGCGGTTGAACCCGGCCTGGGCCAGCGCCTCGACATGCTTTTCGGAAACCGTGCGCGGGTCGATCTCAATGGCAATCTCGGCGTCGTCACGGAAGTGGAACGCCTCGGCAAACGCCGCCATGATGCGCTTCATGTCATCGGAGGACACAATGGTGGGCGTGCCGCCGCCCCAGTGGATGTGGGAAATGTCCATGCGCTTGCCGAGATGGCGGCGCACCAGGGCAATTTCATCCAGCAGGTAATCCACATAAGCCGCGATGGGCCGGTAGGTGCGCGCTACGGTGGTGTGGCAGCCGCAATAAAGGCACAGCTCCGCGCAGAACGGCACATGAACGTAGAGCGACAATACGGTTTGTGCTGGCAGTTTCCTGAGCCAGTCCGCGTAGATTTCGGCATTGACCTCGGCGTTGAAATGCGGAGCCGTCGGATAGCTGGTATAGCGCGGCACGCGCAGATCATAACGCGCGATGGCTTCCGGTGTCATGCTGGTGCGGCCCGTGTGCTCATTCATCGCATCAATTCCAATCAAACCAAAGGCATCTGATAAAGCGCTATCTGCTGGAGCGACACCCTGATACAGGATAACCGTTCAATGCGGCTAAACGCCGCTCTTTATCGAGGTCGCCGTCACTTTTTTTGGTTTTGGCAGGTTCGGCGGGCTTGTCAACGAAAAAGGCCGTGATCATTGCGTTGCAACAGCGAAGCGCAAGGGTGATATACCAAGAAATCAGGTTGATCTAGGTCAAGAAGTTGTTTTAGTATTATCCCAAACAAAACAAGCGCCAAGTGCACCGTTCGCGGGTGCGTTGGGGAGACGATATTTAATGTTGTTACAACCAAAGAAAATTAAGAATCCACCGGTTGCGCCGATGGCTGGAAACGCCAATTTTGGCGGATGCATACTTGATCCCGCAGGGTGCGTCTGTGAGGGCTGCAATATCCGCCCGCTCAGTATGTGCAACGTACTGACCAGTGACGAAATGCGCCATTTCCGGGAATTGGGCCACTCCGTCGCCTATAACCCGAAGGCGACCTTGTTCGTGCAGGACGACCCCGCCGATCATATTTTCAACCTGACCGAAGGCATGGTGCGGCTCTACAAGCTCCTGCCCGATGGCCGTCGGCAGATCGTCGGTTTTGCGCTGCCGGGTGATTTTCTCGGACTGGCGCTGGAACCTTCATATAGCTTCTCCGTCGATGCAGTCACTGGGGCCGTGGCCTGTCGTTTCCCGCGCAAGATCTTTGAAGAATATGTTGATCGGACGCCCGTATTGATGAAGCGTCTGCACCAATCCACCACCAACGAGCTGATGATGGCCCGCCAGCAGATGGTCCTGCTGGGGCGGCGCACGGCCGAGGAGCGGATCGCGGCATTTCTGGTCGGGCTGCGCAATCGCCTCTATCGGGTTGGCTACCGCTCGGCAACCCTGGCATTGCCCATGAGCCGCCAGGACATCGCCGATTACCTCGGCCTCACCATCGAAACCGTCAGCCGCACGCTGACGAAACTGGCGCGTGACAAGGTGATCCTGATTGTCCCCAACGGCGTCCGATTCCTGATGACGGACAAACTGGAAACGATGGCTGCGCAGTAATCCGGTAATGTTGTAGTTGGTACGTTCGGCGGTGACGCAAGTTATGGTGATGCGTTCAGCAGTAAAATCACATATAAATCAATCAAAATTCCATTAATAAACACCGCAATTTCGGTGACAGTTTGCTAAATTCTATATTTATGTATCATGTTGCATAAAAAATTTGGGGAATTTAGTAAGCTGTCACCGAAATCTCGACGCTCTGCTAAGACGACGCTGAAGTACATTGTTTTCCTCCTGCCGCCCCCGTTTCTCAAACGCTGCGTGGGCTATCGGACAGGAAAGTGTAAATCGCAACCAACCTTGCGCCATGGGTGGGTGGATTAATCCCGACAATCTTCCATAAATGTGCGATACTGCAATGCTGATTGATGGGTCCGGGGGGCGGTCCGTTTGGTCTGTTTTGTCCCGGAATCTGTCACTTGACCGAACGTTCTACAGGATGCTCTAGCGCAAGCCCTGTTTGATTTTTGTCATGTATCGTTGATTTGAATCAATGTCTGATTTGAACGATGTGACGATATGTTCTTTACAGTGCGACGTGCCGTCCGGATGGCGCACGCCTGCCGAGGAGGAAACGGCTCATGGCAAACTCTACCTCTTTGCCCATCAAGAGAATGTCCATAGGCGAGGCCGGGTCGGCCATCGTCTTCACGGCATTCGCACTCTTTTGTATTGTGATTGCTGCGGGGGCCTGGACCACTGCCTACGCTTTCCACGCCATTCTGTTCACTGTGGCGTCTGCGGCGAGCGTTTTTCTGATCGTCAATAATTATTACAATCGCGGCGCGGAGCTGCCGCCTCTGATGGTTGGCGATAAGCCCAACTATAATATGGGGCCGGTCCGGTTTGCCACGATTGCGTCGCTGGTTTGGGGCATTGCCGGGTTCCTGGTGGGCGTCATCGTCGCTTTCCAGATGGCTTACCCGATCCTCAATCTTGATCTGCAATGGATTTCGTTCGGGCGTCTGCGCACGCTGCACACCTCGGCGGTGATTTTTGCCTTTGGCGGTAACGTCTTGCTGGCAACCTCGTTTTACGTGGTGCAGCGGACCTGTCGCGCCCGGCTGGCGGGTTATATCACGCCCTGGTTCGTGATCCTCGGCTACAATTTCTTCATCGTCATCGCGGGCACCGGCTACCTTCTGGGCATCACCCAGGGCAAGGAATATGCCGAGCCCGAATGGTATGCCGATTTGTGGCTCACCGTGGTGTGGGTCGCCTATCTTCTGGTTTTCCTTGGCACGCTATGGCGCCGCAAGGAGCCGCATATCTATGTTGCCAACTGGTTCTACCTTGCCTTCATCGTCACCATTGCGATGCTGCATCTGGGCAATAACGCCGCAATTCCTGTGTCGGTGTTCTCGCCAAAATCCTACATCGTCTGGACCGGTGTGCAGGATGCGATGTTCCAGTGGTGGTACGGCCATAATGCGGTGGGCTTCTTCCTGACCGCTGGCTTCCTCGGCATCATGTACTACTTCATTCCCAAGCGCGCCGAGCGTCCGGTCTACAGCTACAGGCTGTCGATCATCCACTTCTGGGCGCTGGTGTTCATGTATATCTGGGCTGGCCCGCACCATCTGCACTACACCGCGCTGCCCGATTGGGCGCAGACGCTCGGCATGACCTTCTCGGTGATGCTGTGGATGCCGTCATGGGGCGGCATGATCAACGGCCTGATGACGCTGTCGGGTGCATGGGACAAACTCAGGACCGATCCGGTGCTGCGTCTCATGGTGGTGTCGGTTGCCTTCTACGGCATGTCGACCTTTGAGGGTCCGCTGATGTCGATCAAGGCGGTGAATGCGCTGTCGCACTACACCGACTGGGGTATCGGCCACGTTCACTCAGGTGCTTTGGGTTGGGTTGCGTTCGTCTCGTTCGGCGCGATTTACTGCCTGGTTCCCTGGCTGTGGAACCGCAAGGAGCTTTATTCGCTCAAGCTCGTCAGCTGGCATTTCTGGATAGCGACGCTCGGCATCGTGCTTTACATCACCTCCATGTGGGTGGCGGGCATCATGCAGGGTCTGATGTGGCGCGCTTATACGCCGCTCGGCTTCCTCCAATATTCCATCATCGAAGTGGTTGAGCGGCAGCATATCCTGTATCTCGTCCGTGCTTGCGGCGGTGTGCTGTTCCTGATTGGTGCACTCATCATGGCCTGGAATATCTTCAAGACGATCTCCTCCGCTGAGCAGGCGTCTCCGGCTCTCGAACCCGCCCGCGCGGCGGTTCGGTAAAGGAAGGAAACGACCATGTCCCTCTGGAACCGTCATAAAATCTTCGAGACCAATTCGATCGTCCTTCTGATCGGCATCTTGGTCACGATCTCAATCGGCGCCATCGTCGAGATTGCACCGCAGTTCTACCTGCGTAGCACCATCGAAAAGGTGGATGGCATGCGGCCCTATACACCGCTGGAGCTTGCCGGTCGCGACATCTATGTGCGCGAAGGCTGCTACCAGTGCCACAGCCAGATGATCCGCTCACTGCGCGACGAAGTGGAGCGCTACGGCCATTACTCGCTCGCGGCCGAAAGCATGTACGACCATCCCTTCCAATGGGGGTCGAAGCGCACCGGGCCAGACCTGGCCCGTCTCGGCGGCAAGTATTCCGATAAGTGGCACGTCGATCATCTGAAGAACCCGCGTCAGGTTGTGCCGGCCTCCATCATGCCGGGCTACCCGAGCCTGTTCACCACGGCGCTTGATTACAAGCATATCAAGGCCGCAATGAAGGTGCTCGCCATTGAAGGGACGCCCTACAACGACGAAATGATCGCCAAGGCGGATGCCGATCTCGTCGCCCAGGCAAGTGTTGACGATGCCGGTGTTGATGGCCTGGTCGCGCGTTATCCGCGTTCCATTGCCCGCAAATACACCAACAGCACCGCCGGCCAGCCGAGCGAAGCCGATGCGCTCATCGCGTATCTGCAGATGCTTGGCACCTTGGTTGACTTCAAAATCTACAACGATAAAGCCAACATTCGATAGGAGGGGAGCAATGCCTGAAACTTACGCCTTTCTCGCCTCTTTCGCACAAACTTTCGGAATGGTGGCGTTCTTGGTCGGGTTCACGGTGACGGTTATCTACGCCTTGAACCCCAAGAGAAAGAAGCAATTCGACGCCGCGGCCAACATGCCGCTTCAGGAGGACTGATCATGGCTGAGCACGAAGAACCCAGGATCGACTCCGTGACCGGAATGTCCACCACCGGGCATAGCTGGGACGGCATCGAGGAACTCAATTATCCCCTGCCGCGTTGGTGGCTCTACCTGTTCTATATCACCATCGTCTGGTCGATTGGTTACTGGGTGGTCTATCCCGCCTGGCCCATGGTGCAGAACTACACCGTTGGTGTGTTCGGCTGGCATTCCCGCTCCGCCGTGCAGGAAGACCTCGCGGATCTGAAAGCCCTGCGTGGACCAATGACCCAAAAGCTGGCCGAAACGCCGCTCGACAAGGTCATCGGCGATTACCAGAAGGGCCAGAACCAGGACGTCTATAACTTCGCCGTTGCGATGGGTAAGGTGGCTTTTGCCGACAATTGCGCGCCCTGCCACGGCTCCGGCGGTCAAGGGGCGGTTGGTTATCCGAACCTCAATGACGACGTGTGGCTGTGGGGCGGTACGCCCGAAGAAATCCACGCCACCATCCGTCACGGCGTGCGCTCCACCAGCCCCGAAACGCACATGGGCACCATGACCGCGTTCGGCAAGGATGGCCTGCTGACCGCCGAGCAGATTTCGCAAGTGGCCGATTTCGTCCGCTCAAAGAACAATCTGCCGGTCGGGCCGAAGGCCAATCTCGCTGCGGGCAAGCAGGTTTTCGATGAAAACTGCGTGGTTTGCCACGGTGAACAGGGCCAGGGCATGAAGGAGCTGGGCACGCCCAACCTTCTGCCGCTGATGATCAATGGCAAGCCTGCTCCCAAGGTGTGGCTCTACAATTCCAGCAAGGAGCAAATTGTTGAGGCCGCCACCAATGGGCTCGGCAACGTGATGCCGACTTGGCAGGGCCGTCTCGACGATGCCACCATCAAGGCGCTCGCCGTCTATGTGGTTAATCTGGGCGGTACGGGCCTCATGAAAAAGTGATGCCAGAATGAACGTGAAGAAGCCGCAGACGGTTCGCCCCTGCGGCTTTTTTATTGTAATGATTCCAGAATAGGTGCAGTTATTTTGTAACGCATAGCGGGTCAACGCCACCTGACTGCATCACGGTTTGGGTGGAGTGCCGCTCCGGGCATTGGAAGGCAGGAAATCGCGATGACTGATGCTTCGACCATCGGCCCGCTTCCGGGCGATGCCTCTGAACCGCCTCTCTATGCGGCGCGCAAGAAGATCTATCCGATTGCGGTCAAAGGCCGGTTCCGTACCATCAAATGGGCGATCCTGATCCTCACGCTTGGCGTCTATTATTTCCTGCCTTTTGTACGGTGGACCCGTGGCCCGGACGCGCCGACACAGGCGGTGCTGCTCGATATCGCCCATGAGCGGTTCTATTTCTTCGGCATCGAAATATGGCCACAAGAGGTCTATTATTTCACCGGCATTCTGGTGCTGGCATCCTTCATTCTGTTCCTTATGAATGCGGTCGCCGGGCGGGTGTGGTGCGGCTATCTCTGCCCCCAAACGGTGTGGACCGACCTGTTCTATGCGGTCGAGCGCCGCATCGAGGGTGATAAGCGCACCCGTGAACGCCGCATCAAGGAAGGTCGTCGCTTAGAGGCCTTTTCGCTGCTCATCCTCAAGCACTGGATCTGGCTGATGATCGCCTGGTGGACGGGCGGGGCCTGGGTGCTGTATTTCGCCGACGCGCCAACGCTGGTCGGTCAGCTCGTCACCTTTAGCGCGCCATGGACGGCGTATATCTGGATTGGCATTCTTACCGCGACCACCTATGCGCTGGCAGGCTTCATGCGCGAGCAGGTGTGCATCTATATGTGCCCGTGGCCGCGTATCCAGGCGGCGCTCACCGATGAATATGCCCTCAACGTCACCTATGAAATTGATCGCGGCGAACCGCGGGGCCACGCCAAGAAGAACGATGCGTTGCGTAAGCAGGGACAACCGGCAGGGGATTGTGTCGATTGCGAGCAATGCATCGCGGTCTGTCCGACCGGCGTCGATATTCGCCAAGGTCTGCAACTTGGCTGCATCCAGTGCGGGTTGTGCATCGATGCCTGCAACAACGTGATGGAAAAAATCGGTCGCCCGCGCAATCTCATTTTTTATGACACCGACATCAACATCAAGCTGCGTGAAGAGGGCAAACAGCCGATCAAGCCGCGGATATTCCGTCCGCGCACGGTGCTCTATGCGTTGCTTATCTCGGTGGTTGCCGCGGCGATGCTCTATTCGCTGCTCAATCGCCAGACGGAAATTTTCTCGGTGCTGCACGACCGCAACCCCGTTTCCGTGCGCATGTCAGATGGCAGCGTCCGCAACGCCTATACCGTGCGCCTTGGCAACAAGAGTCATGACGCCCGCACCTTCACCCTGAGCGTGATGGGCCTTGATAACGCGACGCTTGAGGTGGTCAATCGCTTCGAGGCCAACAAGGCTGGAGTTCCCGAGGTCACGGTTGGGCCGGACCAGACGCTGGAAGTTCGAGTGTTGGTCACCGTCCACGAAAATGCGCCCGCCATGAAGGAAATCATCTTCACCATCACCGACATTGTCGAGCCCGCCAATAACGTAAAAGTGAGAGACCATTTCTTCGATGAGAATCGCCGCTGAAGCCGAAGCGCTCTATAGTGCAGCGACGTTTTGACGTAAAAACCCATAAATCGGACGGGAAGAGAAATAGAATGCCTGGCATGGAAGACACAACGGGGTTCAGACTGAACGGCTGGCATGTTCTCTCGATTTTGGTCGGCGTATTCGGCATTGTCATGGCGGTTAATTTCTACATGGTTCATGTGGCGCTGACGACCATGAGCGGCATCGACACCCGCAATGCTTACCAGCGCGGCCTGGAATACGGCAAAGATGTCACCGGGGCTCAGGAACAGGACAAGCTGCAATGGGTTGTCGATATCACCGTGCGCCCCGGCCCAGGCCCCGACCGTGCCGTGACGGTTTCTGCGCTTGATAAGGACAAGCACCCGGTAGCTGGCCTCAAAGCCAAGCTCTCCCTCGTCAATCCGTCCGATGCCCGCAAGGATCAATCAGTGGTGCTCAGTGAAGAGGGCCCCGGCATCTTCACCGGAGCCTTCAAGGCGGAAGGCGGCAGGTGGTTTCTGCAGTTGATGCTTGATGACCCGAGCGGCACGATGCGGTTCCGTTCCAGAAATACCGTGACATTGCAATAAACCGCCATGGCTGATGCGATAGACCTCTCGCTGTTTGTCCGGCACCGCGAGGACGGTGCCGCCTTTGTGGAATTGGCCGTCGACGGGATCACACAACCCGACGCCATCCAGAAAATCGAAGGCGCTCTCGAACAAATCCATGGCGTGATAGAAGCACGGCTCAATTACACCAATCATCGCGTCAAAATTTCCTGGCGGGACCTCAGTCTCTCCCCCGCCGTTTTCCTTGATACGCTCAAGGCACAGGGTTTCCGGGCCTATCCGCATATTCCCCGCTCCGAAGAGGAAGCGGAAGTGCGCAAGGAGAAATGGCTGCTGCGCTGCCTGGGCATCGCGGGCTTTGCCTCGATGAACATCATGCTGCTGTCGGTTGCGGTGTGGGCAGGCAACAGCTCCGGCATGGACACGGAGACGCGCGACCTGTTCCATTGGCTCTCCGCCCTCATTGCCCTGCCGGTGGTAGCCTATGCCGGGCAGCCGTTTTTTGGCAGCGCCTTCGCCGCCTTGCGTGAGCGGCGGCTCAACATGGATGTGCCGATTGTCGTCGGGATCATGCTGGCGCTTGTCATGTCGGTTTATGAGACCCTCAATCACGCCCGCAACGCCTATTTCGATTCCGGCGTGATGCTGTTGTTTTTCCTACTGTGCGGCCGGTGTCTCGATCAGGCCATGCGGCGTAAAACCCGTGCGGTGGCGGGCAATCTTGCAGCCCTGAAATCAGAGACTGCCCATCGCCTCCTCGCGGATGGCACGGCGGTGCTGGTGCCGGTTGCGGCACTGAGCCCGCAAGACCGCATTCTGGTGCGGCCGGGTGATCGGGTTGCGGTGGACGGCGTCATTGAGAGCGGCGCGTCTCAGGTCGATGACAGCATGGTCACCGGCGAGACATTGCCGCGCGCCGTTTCCCCTGGCGCAATTATTTATGCGGGCAGCCTCAACTGTGGTGCGGCGTTGACGGTTCGGGCAACTGCCATCGGCGAGGATACCTTGCTCGATGAAATCGAGCGTCTTCTGGAGAAAGCTGCGGGCGCCAAATCGCGCTATGTACAACTGGCCGATCGGGTTGGTGCGGCCTATGCGCCAATCATCCACGTTGCTGCGGCGGCCACCTTCGGCGTGTGGATGCTGATGGGTGCCGGTTTCCATGATGCCATTCTGACAGCGGTGGCTGTTCTCATCATCACCTGCCCTTGTGCGCTGGCGCTGGCGGTGCCGGTGGTGCAGGTGGTGAGCTCGGGTGCGCTGTTCGAGGCCGGTATTCTGCTCAATTCGGGAGATGCCATTGAACGCCTCGCCCGTGTCGATACCATCATCTTCGACAAGACCGGCACCTTGACACTCCCAGAGCCACGCATCGCCAATCGCGCCGAGATTGCGCCGGACCTCATCGAGATGGCAGCGCGGCTCGCCCTGTCCAGCCGCCATCCTCTGGCGCAGGCCGTTGCTGCCGATGCGGTGAGCCATGTGCCTTATGAGGGTGTCGAAGAGGCTCCGGGTGAGGGTGTGCGGGCCATTATTGACGGCGTGGAGGCCCGACTCGGCAGTTTGGCATTCTGTGGTGTCGCGCCTGACGCGGTGCTGCCAGAGGTCCAGCAGGGTGCATCGCTCGTTGCGGTTGCTGTGGGGGCACGCAAGGCGGTGCTCGTCATCAGGCAGGCTCTGCGCCCGGATGCGATGCTCACAATCACGCGGTTACGGCAGCAAGGCTTCAACGATATCCGCATTCTGTCGGGAGATCGCGCCGAGGCGGTTCGCTCGATTGCCGAAGCGCTATCCATCGACACATGGCAGGCAGGCATGACACCTGCCGGAAAAATCGAAGCCATCCGGAACCTTCAGCAAGGGGGGGGCCATGTGCTGATGGTTGGCGACGGCATCAATGATGCCCCAGCACTCGCCGCCGCCGAGGTTTCCATCTCGCCGATCACCGCTGCCAATCTCGCGCAGGCGCAAGCCGACGCGGTTTTTCTCGGCGAGCGGCTTCAGCCGGTTTGTGACGCTCTCGTCGCTGCGCGGAAGGCGCGGCGGTTGATGCGTCAGAATATCGGCTTTGCCATCCTCTACAATCTCGCAGCAGTGCCGCTTGCCTTCCTGGGTTATGTGACACCATTGATTGCGGCGCTTGCCATGTCCGGCTCTTCCCTTGTCGTGACCCTCAATGGTTTGCGGGCACGCTCCCGTCGAGCATCGGACGATAACGGATCGCCAAAACCCACAAATGGCGTTAAATTCGCAGGTGTTGCCATGGGAGATGCGCCATGAATGTTCTGATTTATCTCATCCCGATGGCGCTCATGCTGGGGCTCGGCGCTCTGGTTGTCTTCCTGTGGTGCCTTAAAAGCGGCCAGCACGATGACTTGAAAGGCGCGGCCATTCGCATCCTCAATGATGATGATCTGCCGCCCGACCAGCGTTCTCCGAAAAGCCCCTGACAGGAGATTTTCGCTATTTCACAGGATGCACGCAGCATGGATGAGGCACCCGGTCTCCAGGAGCGGCGTTCGCGCCCCGGAAGGCTTGCATGCTTGTGCGACGGCATAGACGCGCCCGAAGACGATAGCGGTCGTCGCACCAGCAGCATCGGCCTGCTTGCGGCGGGCTTCGCCTGTGCTGTGCTGTCTCAGATCATTACCCTTGGCATGTTGCCGCAAATCGGCATCCAATATGCGCCCATGGGCTTTGCCACCCTGCCATTTGCTGCTTTCTTCGTCGGCGCGACCGTGGCCTCGCTTCCCGCCTCGTTCCTGCTCGATGGCTTCGGCCGCCGGGCGGCTTTCGCACTCGGCGCGAGCCTCGGCATTGCCGGTGGTGTCATCCTCGCTTGGGGGCTGATGCATGGGGCTTTCCAAGCCATCGTGCTCGGTGCGTTCTGGCTTGGAATTGCCAACGGCTTTGGCCTGTTCTATCGCCACGCCGCCGCAGGTCTGGGCGCATCGGGGCGGCGCAACGCCGTGGCGATCTTGTTTGGGGCAGGCGCGGTTGCCGGGCTCATCGCGCCAACGCTGACGGCCTATGCCGAAAGTGTGTCCACTGCCGTCTTCGTCGGCTCGGCGGTGCTGGCGGCACTTTCGCATGTGGGGGCATTGGCGCTGGCGCTGGTCCTGCCAGGCCGGCGGGTTCTCGCCATACTGACGCCGGCCGATCTTGCCTGGAAAAAGCTGATTGTTCCGACGCTTCTCGGTGCCGCTGCCTGGTTCCTGATGACCATGCTGATGGGGGCAACACCCATCGCCATGCTCGGGTGCGGCATTGCCGGAACTGCGGTGACGGGGGTCATCGCTTGGCACGTGCTGGCCATGTATGTGCCCGCGCTGGCGGTGCCGCGTCTGCCGTCTACCATATCGGCACCCGGCCTGATGATTGTCGGGCTCGCCGGGCTGCTGCTGGCGGCTCTCTGCTTTGCGTTCAGCCAGACGGTTCTGCTGTTCACGCTCACCATGATCTGCCTCGGCATTGGCTGGTCGCTGTCGATTGTCGCCACGACGCTCCTCATGCACGACGCGGGCACGCCCTCCATGGTGCAACTCGCCCTGCATGACAGCCTGCTGCTCACCGGCGCCATTGGCGGGGCGCTTATGGCGGGCTGGATTTAACCATAAAAAAGGGCTCCCGAGGAGGAGCCCTTTGATTTCTCTTATAATGCTTGGACGCTTTACGCGTCGCCACCAGCGTCCTGATCGCTCACCACACGGCGGCGACGGCGCACGGGCTTCGGCGCATCATCGGCACCCACATCTCCAAACAGGCTCTCTGCGGGCTCTGCGCGGGTGGGGGCAGCCTGCCGCACCGGAACCGGCGTGGTCAGGAAGGCCGGAAGACCGGTCGGGGCATCGTTGTCAGAAACCTCGGCGCGAACCCGTGGGCGGCGCTGCACAACCGGTTGGGGCTCTGCTGCAACCTGTTCGATATGCGGCTGCTGCTGCTCCTGCGGGCGCTGGAAACGGCTGCGGCGACGGATGCCATTCTGGTCGTCGCTGTTGTTGTTACTATTGTTATAGCCGTTGCTGTTGCCGTCGTTTTCACTGCGCGGCTGGTCGTTATTATTATAGTTGCGATCGCGGTCAATACGCCCGTAGCGGCTGCGGCGCTGCTGGGGGCGCTGCTGACGCCCTTCACTGTTGTGGTTGTTGTCGTAACCCTGCTGGGGTTGCGGCTGCGGCTGGGCCTGCTGCGGGTGATAATAATCCACGTCTTCGGCGGACGGCTGATCGTTGTTGTCGTCAGCGTAGCCGTTGCCGTTCTCGTCGCCTTCGCCCTCTTCCTGGTCGTCGTCAAAGCGCTGGCCATACTGCTGGCGCAACTGCTCCTGGGAAGCGGCGATGATGCGGAAATAATGCTCGGCATGCTGCAGGTAGTTTTCTGCGGCGACAGGATCGCTGGCACCCTGGGCATCCCGGGCAAGCTGCGAGTATTTCTCGGCGATATGCTGGGGAGTGCCGCGGATTTTCACGTCGGGGCCGTTTGACTCATAGGTCCGCGTCAAAGGGTTTGGACCCTTGCTGTTATTGCGACTACGACCGCGCATCCGCCTGTTCTGTCCTAATCTCATGCTTGCCTATGACTTTCGCTTGGTTGTTTAAATTATGGACAAAAGCCGCCTCAAAAATGCGGTGTCCTGCTTTCCTTATGGATGCATCCTGCTTCGCGCCCGGATTATTCCTTGGCTAAACCGCTCTTCAGCCGTCGCGCACGCGACTCCCAAGAAAGAGCGATGACACTCAAACGCAACTGATAGCACCAGAGGCCATCGGTTAAGTTTCGTTTCTCGAATAACCGGCTCGTTACCGGAACAACCTCAAACTTTTGAGTTCTGCCGTTCCACGCCAAGCTGCCGTTTGCCCCGCTGGCGTATCTGGGGTCGCAGATCACGCTGATGGAAGACAATCCATCGAGCCATTTGCTGGGGTGATCACGACGACCGGGTGTGAATTTAGCGGTTTTGCGCTCGCTCAACAAGGGGGGGCGCGCTTTTATTTCTGGCCGCACGTCAGTATTGCAACACGCACATGACCCGCGAGGTCGCGGCGAAAGGTGATATCATTGAAATGACTGGGGATCATGAGCTTTGCGAGGTCGTGTTCCTGATCGAAACCGATCTCGAAAAAAACGCTGCCGTCATGCCTGAGAAAGGGCGGACAATCCGCCAAAATGCGGCGATAGGCATCAAGCCCATCGGTCCCGCCGTCCAATGCGCGGGTGGGGTCAAAATCCCTTACTTCACTGGTGAGGGTGCTCATCACCTCCGAGCGGATATAGGGCGGGTTGGAGACAATGACGTCAAAGGTGCCGGTGACGTCCGTAAGCCAGTCCGATTGAACGAAGGTGGCGCGGGTGATGACGCCATTCGCTTCAGCGTTATCCTGCGCGGTGGCCAATGCATCGGGGCTGATATCTACGCCCGTTGCGGTCGCGTTGGGAAACTCTGACAGAAGTGCGATGAGAATGCAGCCGGTTCCCGTGCCGAGATCGAGAAACCGCAAGGGTGCCAGCCGATCGGGGTAATGGTCTAGCACGGCCTCAACCAGTGTTTCCGTGTCGGGGCGGGGTTCCAGAGTGTCGGCGGAGAGCCGGAAGGGAAGGCCCCAGAATTCCTTGACGCCAGTGATCCGTGCCACCGATTCATGCTGGGCGCGACGGGAAATAGCAGTTTCGAGCCGGGTCGCATTGTTCTCGTCGATCAAGATATCATCATGGGCCAAAAACTCCGCCATGCCGATGCCGAGTGCGTGAGTGACGATGAGGCGTGCATCAAGCGCCGCCGTGGTGATACCGGCGTTCACGAGCGCTCGCTTTGCCAGGGCAAGCGCCTCCTTGCGGGTCGTGTTTTGCGGAATAACGAAAGGCCGGGTCACGTGATACGTCCTGATTTAGCGGGCTGTTGCTGGAGTAATGCGCGTTTCAACCGGCAACCCACTTAAAACGCACGTTACTTTAGGATGTCGCGCACATACCCGATGGCCTTCAAAGATAACGCTTAAAACTCGTTTTCCGCCGCGAGCAGTGCCGTCTGATGCTCGGTGGTGAGAGCATCGACAACTTCGTCAAGCGCACCGCCCGCCATCATCTCGTCGAGCTTATAGAGCGTCAGGTTGATGCGGTGGTCGGTCACGCGCCCTTGCGGGAAGTTATAGGTGCGGATGCGTTCCGACCGGTCGCCCGAGCCCACCTGCGATTTGCGGTCAGCGGCGCGCTCTGTATCTTTACGGGTGCGCTCGGCGTCGTAGAGCTTGGAGCGCAAGAGATCCATGGCGCGGGCGCGGTTCTTGTGCTGGGAACGCTCATCCTGCACGAACACAATGATGCCGCTCGGCACGTGGGTGATGCGGATGGCGGATTCGGTCTTGTTGACGTGCTGCCCGCCCGCCCCTTGTGCCCGCATGGTGTCGATTTTCAGATCCGCGTCATTGATGGCGATATCAACACCTACGGCTTCCGGCAGTACCGCGACGGTGGCGGCAGAGGTGTGAATGCGCCCGGAGCCTTCGGTGTCGGGAACGCGCTGCACCCGGTGGACGCCGCTCTCGAACTTGAGTCGGGCGAACACGCCGCGACCCTTGATCTCGGCCACCACTTCCTTGATGCCGCCGAGCGTGCCGTCTGAAAGCGACATTACCTCGACCTTCCAGCCTTTGTTTTCGGCATAGCGGCTGTACATGCGGAATAGGTCACCGGCAAACAGGGCGGCTTCGTCACCGCCAGTTCCGGCGCGCACTTCGAGGATGGCGCTCTTTTCGTCGGCTTCATCCTTGGGCAGAAGCATGAGGCGCAGATGCTGGGCAGCCTCATCGACGCGCGCCTCGGCCTCGTATTTCTCTTCTTCGGCGAAGCGGCGCATTTCCGGGTCGGGCTCGTTCGCGATCATCGCTTCGATGCCGGTGAGGTTTTCCAGGGCAGCACGATAGGCGCGGATGGCGGCGACCACGGGGTCGAGATCCGACAGCTCCCGCGATAGCGCGACAATGGTGTCGGCTTCCGGGGCCGATCCGAGCGTTGCCGTAATGATTTCCGCCCGCGCCAGAATGGTGTCGAGGCGATGTTCTGAAAAGGAAATGCTCATGATGGCAGCGGGATGTTGCGCTTGGCCACATACGCGCCGATGGCGGCGCGCAAGGATGCGCCGTTGTCGTGGCCGGTCAGCGCGTCGGCGACAATGGCGGATATTTCGGGGATATTGAGTTTCAAAATCATAGCCTTAACCGGGCCGATGGCCAGAGGAGTCATCGACAGCGCCCGGAAGCCGAGGCCGATCAGGGCAATGGCCTCGATCGGTTTGCCGCCGATATCGCCACACAGCGTCACCGGACAATTATTTTTTTCTGCCGCCGTGACGATGCATTTGAGCGCGCGCATCATCGGCGTACTCAGATTGTCGAAGCGGTTGGCGACCAGGCGGTTCTCGCGGTCCACCGCGAACAGGAACTGCATCAGGTCGTTGGTGCCCACCGAGAGAAAATCGGCTTCGGCACTAATCTCGTCCATTTCCATCAGCAGCGACGGCACTTCGACCATCGCCCCAAGTTTGATATCGGAGGGCAGTACATGGCCATGGCGTACCAGATAGGCTTTCTGGCGTTCGACAATGGCACGCGCCTGCCGGAACTCATCACAACTGGCGACCATGGGAAACATGATGCGGACCGGGCGGCCATTGGCGGCTTTGAGAAGCGCCCGCACTTGGGCGTGCAACAGGCCGGGACGGTCGAGGCCGATGCGCAGCGCGCGCCAGCCAAGGGCGGGGTTCTCCTCCTCGACCTTGTCCATGTAAGGCAATACCTTGTCGCCGCCGATATCGAGGGTGCGGAAGGTAATCGAACGCCCGCCCGCACCGTCATAGACGGCCTCGTAAAGATATTGCTGTTCGCGCATGGTCGGCATGCGCTCGGCTACCATGAACTGCAATTCGGTGCGGAACAGGCCGATACCGGTTGCGCCGGTTTCATCAAGATGGGGCAGGTCGGCCAGAAGCCCGGCATTGATCTGCAAATCTACGGCGGTGCCGTCGAGCGTCGTGCAGGCAACATTGCGCAGCTTGCGGTACTGGGCATAGCGGCGGGCCTGCATCCGGACCTTCTGGGCGTAGGAGGTCTGGACATCCTGCGGCGGGCGCAGGTGAATTTCGCCTTCGGTGCCGTCGATGACAATGGCGTCGCCCGATTCGGCCAATGACACCATATTGGCGATCTGTCCGACGACCGGGATGCCCATGGCCTTGGCGACGATGGCGATATGACTTGTCGGCCCGCCTTCCTCCAGCACAAGCCCCCGCAACTTGGCGCGCTCATAATCGAGCAAAGCCGCCGGGCCCATGGAGCGTGCCACCAGAATGGCATTGGCCGGCAGGTGCAGGCGTTCGGCGTTAATGTCCTTGCCGCTCAGTTGCAGCAGCAGGCGATTGGAAAGGTCATCGAGATCATGCAGACGCTCGCGCAAGAAGTCATCCTTCTGGCGCATCATGCGGGCGCGGTTATCCGACTGGACACGCTCCACCGCCGCTTCGGCTGTCAGGCCGGTGTGGATGGCCTCACGCAGGCGGCGCAGCCAGCCCTGATCATTGGCGAACATGCGGAAGGTTTCGAGCACTTCGCGGTGTTCGCCGTGGTGGGCAATGTCGCCGCGCTCAATCAGTTCGTCGATGGATTGGCGCATGGCGGCAATGGCCTGCTCAAGGCGCTTTAATTCCGTCTCGATGTTTTCGGCAATCAGCGTCTCGATGACGACGCGGGGCTGATGAAACACCACATGCCCCAAGCCAATGCCGTCTGCGAGCCCGACGCCGCGCACATGAACGGGTCTGCCGAGCACCGGCGAGGTGCCCGGCGAGGCGATGGATTGCAACTCTCCGGTGGCCAGCATCTCGGAGAGAATCATCGCCGTGGTTTGCAAAATCTCGACTTCTTCTTCCGTATAGGTGCGGAAGGAGCGGTTCTGGACCACGAGAACGCCGAGGGTATGCCCGGCGCGCAGCAGCGGTACCCCGAGGAAGCCGTGGTAAATCTCTTCGCCGGTTTCGGGCTTATAGGCAAAGGCTTCGTGGGTTTGGGCGTCGGAGAGCGCGATGGGTTCGGCGGTATTACAGATCAAGCCCACCAAGCCCTCATTCGCCGTCATGATCGTGTGGTGAACGGCGGTTTGGTTCAGGCCTTCGGTGGCATAAAGCTCAAGGGTGTTGTCGGAGCGTAGGACATAAACCGAGCATACCTCCGCAATCATATTTGCGGCGATCTGGACGACGATCCTGTTGAGCCGGTCCTGGGGCGCAACCTGTTCCGCCATGATTTCTCTCAGGCGGCGCAGGAGAACGCGAGGACCGCCCGGGGCGGTGGCCATCGCTGTGGTTCCTGTTCTCCGAAATGTGACCGGAACGTAAAAAACGCCACGCCGGAAACAACACTATCATACTGGTCAGCGGGCTTGTCCGGGGGCGTTTCTTATGCGCCGGGAAGAAGCCCGTATTGTCGGCTCTCAGTCTTTGTCGAGACCGTAAAGCGAATGCAGCGTGCGCACCGCCAGTTCGGTATAGGGCGCGTCGATCAACAGGGAGAATTTGATTTCCGACGTGGTGATGGCGCGAATGTTGATGCCCTTTTCCGCCAGCGCCTTGAAGGCTTTGGCGGCGACGCCCGCATGGCTGCGCATACCGATGCCGATGGCCGAAACCTTGACCACATCCTGGGTGCCCTGGATATCCTTGAACTGGATGGCGTCCCGATTGGAGATCAACACGGCTTTGGCGCGCTCGAAATCGGCGGAGGGCACGGTGAAGGTCATATCGGTGGCGACGGTGTCGTCGGAAATGACCTGAATAATCATATCGACGTTGATATTGGCTTCCGCCAACGGCACGAAGATTGAGGCGGCAACGCCCGGTTTGTCGGCCACATGACGCAATGTGATCTGGGCTTCGTCCTTGGAATAAGCGATGCCGGTAACAACCTGCTGCTCCACGATATCCTCCTCGTCGCAGATCAATGTGCCGAGCTGCGGATTTGCTGGGTCGTCGAAGCTGGAGCGCACATAGGTCGGGACCTTGTACAGCATGGCCAGTTCGACGGAACGAACCTGAAGAACTTTGGCACCGAGCGATGCCATTTCAAGCATCTCCTCGAAGGAGACGCGATCCAGCCGCTTGGCTTTGGGCACAATGCGCGGATCAGTGGTGTAGACGCCGTCCACATCGGTGTAGATGTCACAGCGTTCCGCCTTGATGGCGGCGGCGAGCGCCACTGCCGAGGTATCGGAGCCGCCGCGCCCCAGTGTGGTAATACGGTTGGTTGGGCGGTGGATGCCCTGGAAACCGGCGATCACCGCCACTTCGCCCTGACCGAAGCCATCGATAATACCGGTGCCGTCGATGGCCGAGATGCGGGCGGAGCCGTGATCATCCGAGGTCATGATCGGGATTTGCCAGCCGAGCCAGGAGCGGGCCTTGACGCCCATATCCTTCAGCACCATGGCGAGCAGACCCGCCGTGATCTGTTCGCCCGAAGCGACCACCGAATCATATTCGCTTTGGTCGTATTGCGAGGATGCTTCGCGGCACCAGGAAACCATTTCATTGGTTTTGCCCGCCATTGCGGACACCACAACGGCCACGTCATAGCCAGCGGCAATCTCGCGCTTGACGTGCTGCGCAACATTGCGAATGCGTTCTATATTGGCCACCGAAGTGCCGCCAAATTTCATGACCAAACGCGGCATTACGAGCCTCAGTGGGTTGCGGTCGAGATTCATGCCAGCGCTTCAAACGCCGGGCCCCGGCTTCGCGTCTTCGGGCGTGATGCATCGTTGATGCGAGGGGGCAGCTATAGATGCCGGGCCGGGGCAGACATGTCAACGTGATGATGGTGCTTTTTTAGACTGATGACGCCTTGTTCGAGCCCATATAGCGGCTATAAGGTCGCGGATGTTGCCGGTGGCGCCCTTAAGCGTGCAGCCGGGGATGAGGCGAGGAGAATAGACCCCATGAACGCGCGCACGGCCACCACTGTCGATCCGGCTGAAATCGACCGTTTCGCAAAGCTCGCCGAAACCTGGTGGGACCCCAATGGCCCGATGAAGCCGCTGCACAAGTTCAACCCCCAGCGCATCCAGTATATCCGCGACAGGGCGGTTGCCCATTTCGGGCGCGATGCCCGCTCGGTCACGCCGTTTGAGGGGCTGACGCTGGCTGATATCGGGTGTGGTGCCGGGATGCTGTCAGAGCCCATGGCGCGGCTTGGCGCCAAGGTGCTCGGGCTCGACCCCGCCGAGAAGAACGTGATGATCGCCCGCGCCCATGCCGAAGTCGGGGGCGTCGATGTGGCTTATGCTGCCGAAACCATCGAGGACGTGGTGGCGCGCGGCGAAACCTTCGACATCGTTCTGGCGATGGAAGTGGTCGAGCACGTGACCGATGTTGAGCTGTTCGTCCGCTCATGCTGCCAGGCGGTGAAGCCGGGTGGGCTGCTGTTCATGGCGACGCTCAACCGTACCGCGCGCTCATTTGCCCTCGCCATCGTCGGGGCCGAATACATTCTGCGCTGGCTGCCGCGCGGCACCCATGACTGGAACAAATTCGTGACACCAGATGAACTCTCAGATGCGATTTCCAACAACGGCCTTGATATCATGGATGTCAGCGGCGTTGCCTACAACCCGCTCAGCGACCAATGGAGGTTGTCGCGCGATACCGGCGTCAACTACGTCTTGGCCGCAACAAAGCGCTGATGGCGCATGATGCTTCAATACCCGCCGTCGTCGCCTGCGGTCTTGCCTTGCCGGGCCATGCGCTGTGCCATCACGGCGCAGACCATCAACTGAATCTGATGAAACAGCATCAGGGGCAGAATGATCGCGCCGATATTCTGCCCGGCAAACAATACTGTCGCCATGGGAATACCCGAAGCGAGGGTCTTTTTTGAACCGCAGAAGATGATGGTGATCTCATCGGCGCGATTGAAGCCCAGAAGGCGGCTGCCATAGGATGAAATGGCGAGCACCACAGCAAGAAGTATGGTGTCAATCACCAGAATAATGCCGATATCCTCAACTGACACCCGCGTCCACAAGCCTGAAACTACGGCGGCACTGAATGCACCATAGATGACCAGCAAAATGGAGCTGCGGTCCACAACGCCGATAATCTTGCGATACTTGGCAAGAAACGACTTCATAAAGGGCTGCGCGATCTGTCCGACGATGAATGGCAGCAAAAGCTGCACCATGATCGCCTCAATGGAATCAAGCGGAACCCCGCCCTGAGCACTGCGCTGCAGCAGAAGCGCGGCGAGAATGGGCGTGATGAAAATACCAAGAATGTTCGACGCCGTGGCGGAGCACACCGCCGCCGGAACATTGCCACCGGCAATCGATGTGAAGGCGATGGAGGATTGCACCGTTGAGGGCACGATACACAGAAACATGATGCCGAAATAAAGTTCTGTGCTGATGATCTTCGGCGACAGAAGACCAAGCGCAAGGCCAAGAATCGGGAAAATTACGAAGGTCATTGACAGCACGGTGATGTGCAAGCGCCAGTGCGTCAGACCTGCGATAACGGTTGATGGGGCGAGCTTTGCGCCGTGCAGGAAGAACAGTAAGGCGATGGCGAAGGTGACTATATGCTCATAAATACCTGCTGCCACGCCGGTGACGGGGAAAAAAGAGGCGAGCAGGACAGTGCAGACGATGGCAATAAGGAATTTGTCGGCAAAAATCAGGCGGAACGGCATGGCGAATCCAGGCAATTACAGCAGCCACGCGGCGGGCCTGGAACCAGGTCACGGAAACCGTATGGGCGAAAGCTCTCCTTTAGGCCGGTTGGCGAAGTTTGTGAATAGAAAACAACGCAGGCTTGATGCGACGAAACTTACAGGAAGGACGGATCAGTTTTTTTCGTCCGGCAGCGGCGGAAGCATCATGATGTCGATGCCATCTTCTACCAGCGCCCGGGCGTCTTCGGGGCTGGCCTGTCCGTAGATCGAGCGGCTTTCAATTTCGCCGTCATGGATGCGCCGGGCTTCCTCGGGAAAGCGTTCGCCCACATTCTCGGCGTTTTCCGCCACGTGGCGGTGGAGGTTGCGCAGTGCCTCCCGGACAGCAGCATCCTTGCCCGACATAATTGTGACGGGGTGTGATGGCTCAGGCTCAGGAGGTGAGGCGGTAACCGGGGCAAGGTCGGTGCGGTTTACCGAAGGGGCCATGATCTGCTTTTCGACCTTGAGCGAATTGCACAGCGGGCACGAGACAAGTCCCCTCTTGCGCTGCTCATCATAAGCCTCGCCGGAGGGAAACCAGCTTTCAAACTCGTGGCCGCTGTCGCAGGCCAAGGCATAGCGAATCATATCCCGTTCCACGTAACTTCGTTATCGTTACATGGCAATACGGTGGGGTTGGGGCAAGGCCTTGCGTCTGCCATCAGCCCGCGAGCAGCGGATCGAGCCCGCCTTCGCTGTCAAGCGCGTGAAGATCATCGCTACCGCCGATATGGCGCTCGCCGATAAAAATCTGCGGTACGGTTTTGCGTCCGGCGGATTTTGCCAGCATCTCTTCGAGTGCGCTGGGCTCCTTCTCCACATCGACTTCGGTGAAAGTCGCTCCCTTCTTGGTGAGCAAGGCTTTGGCGGAAGCGCAGTAAGGGCACCAGGATTTGGTGTAGATGGTGATTTTGGGCATGGTGGTCTCCAGAGTGGCAGAAATCTGTTGTCTTTAAATCTTCACGACGCGGGCAAACGTCAAGATGTCCACCCGGGCCGCTCCGGTGCGCAGCAGCACGCGGGCTGCGGTATTGGCGGTTGCGCCGGAGGTCAGTACATCATCGACCAGCACAAGTTTGAGGCCTTTAACGCGGGCGCGCCATTCTTCGGAAACCCGGAAAGCCCCAGTCATATTCAACCGCCGCTGGTCACGGGTCAGGCTGGTTTGCGAGCGGGTGTGGCGGATGCGGGCAAGGAGAAATGGCTCCCATTGCTTGTCGCAATACTGCGAAATCTCGGAGGCAAGCACCGCCGCCTGGTTATATCGCCGCCGCCATAACCGAAAGCGGTGCAACGGCACCGGGATAATGAGATCGCAATCGGCGAGGATTTCCCGTCCCGTTGCGGCCATCATGCGGCCCATGAGGCGGGCAAGTTCCGGGCGGTCGCCATATTTAAGGCGCTGCACCAGTTTTCGGGCCATGTCATCATAGGTGCAGACCGAGCGGGCGCGCTCGAAAACCGGCGGATCTGCAATGGCCGCGGGCGACAGCAGCGGCCCGTCATGGTCCACCGGGAGCGGCGTGCCGAGCCGCTCGCAATAGGGCCGCTCAATCAGGGCAAGCGCGCGCCAGCATGTGGGGCAGAGCGCATGGGCTTCGGCAAGAATTACTTCGCAAGAGGCGCAGCCCGGCGGGTAGATGAAATCGATGGCATGGTGCAGCCAGCGCCGCAAAAGGCGCGGGCTGCGTCTGGGATCAGAGGGGGGACGCGATATTCCCTCCGTCATGGCTCATTCGTAGGATTTGATCAGGCGGGCAAGTCGCTGGATGCCCTGATCAATCGCTTCGTCCGAGGCCAGTGAATAGCTGAGGCGCAAGGTGTTTCCCCCGGTGCCATCCGAGAAGAACGCCCGGCCGGGCACGAAGGCGACGCGCTCGGTGGCGATGGACTTTGCCAGGAGTTCCTTGGTGTCGAGCCCTTCCTTCACCGTCACCCACACGAACATTCCGCCTTCCGGTTGGGTCCATGAGGCGGAAGCGGGCATGTATTTCTTGAGGGCTTCCAGCATCTTGTCGCGGCGATGGTGATAGGCCTTCTTGATTTTGGCCAGTTGGGCCTCGAACGTCGTGCTCACCACCTTATGCATCACCATCTGGTTGACGGTGGGGGAATGGAGATCGGAGGCCTGCTTGATGAGCACGAGCTTGCGGATCACCTCCTGCGGGCCGCAGATCCAGCCGAGGCGCAGGCCCGGTGTGACTGTCTTCGAGAAACTGCCACAATAAAGCGTGCGGGCGTTATCAATGGAGCCGGAGCGGGCGATATCAAGCGCCAGGATCGGCGGCACGTTTTCGCCGGAATAGCGCAGGCCCTGATAGGCGGAATCCTCGAAGACCGGAATGTCGAGCTCTGTGGCAAGATCCAGCAGCTTTTCGCGCGCGGCCTTTGGCACGGTCTCGCCTGTGGGGTTGGCAAAATCTGGTGTGAGATACGCGAATTTCACGCTTCCGCCCGCCTTTTCCGCCATATCGCGGTAGGATTGCGGCGTGCGATTGCCGGTTTCGGGGGAGATTGTGTCGTAGGACGCCTCATAGGCGCTGAACGATTGCAGTGCGCCGAGATAGGTCGGGCGTGTGACAAGCGCGGTGTCCTTGGGCGACAGGAACAGCTTGCCGAGATAATCAAGCGCCTGCTGCGAACCCGACACCACCATGATGTTGTCACAGGTGCAGGGAATGCCGAGGCCGCCCATGTAATCGGCGATCCACTGGCGCAACGGGGTATAGCCCTCGCTGGTGGAGTATTGCAGGGCCGCACCGGGGTTCTCAGTGAGCACATCGGTATAGGCTTTGCGGATATCCGCTTCGGCGAAGAGCTTCGGATCGGGAATGCCGCCAGCAAACGAGATGATATCCGGCTGGTCGAGGAGCTTCAGAAGCTCGCGGATCTCGGACGCTTGCATCCGCGTTGAACGGGTTGCATAACGGTCGTTCCAGTTGGTCTTTTGCGCCTCCGCCATGGCGGTCTCTCCAAATTTTGTGGCGGCTTCGCCGCCCGTCATCATATCACTGAAATCATTACGGCAGGAAAGCTATTCTTGGCCGTTATCGTGCCCTGATGTAACGGGTTTGGAATAATTATGTCAATAACCATGACCTATTTGCAGGAAATAAAAACTTCCGCGCGGTTTTGCGACATAAAAATACGATGCCTGCCGTTGCGATTTTTGATGGTTTCCCGCGCCGTTCGGCGTTAGAAGGCGGGTCATGATGAATCCCAAACCTCTTTTCGACCGCACCCTGCAACGCACCCGTCTGCGGCGCGCCATCGCCCGTGGTTATGAAGGCTTTCTGCTTGAGCGCGCGCTGGAGGATATGGAGGAGCGCCTTGGCGCTATCCTGCGCCAGTTCACCAAAGGGGCGGATATTGGCACTCCGCGTGATGACGCCAGTCGCTTTCTGGTGATGAGCGGTCGGGTTCAGGAGATGATGCGGCTGGCCCCGGTTGGTGGCGGCGCAACGCTCTCGGGGCTCATGGAAGTCGAGGGCGATGAGGAAGTCATTCCGTTTGCGCCGCAACAGTTCGATATCGCCATTTCGCTTTTGGCGCTGCACGGGGTCAATGATCTGCCGGGCACGCTGATCCAGATCCATCGCCTGCTGAAGCCCGACGGATTGTTTCTCGCCTGCCTGTTCGGCAATGAGACGCTCACTGAGTTGCGTCAGGTGATGATGCAGGCTGAAAGCGAGATCGAAGGCGGTGTGAGCCCGCGCGTGGCCCCCTTCACCGAAATCCGCGATGCCGGGGCGCTGCTGCAACGCGCTGGTTTCGCGCTGCCGGTGGTGGATAGTGACCCCGTGACCGTTCGCTACAGCACCATGTTCCATCTGATGCGCGATTTGCGCGCCATGGGCCTCACCAATGCCATGACTGAGCGCAGTTGCAAGCCACTGCGTCGTGAGACCTTGCAACGCGCCGCCGACCTCTACGCCGAACAGTTTTCCGACGCCGATGGCCGTATCCGCGCCACTTTCGATCTTTTATGGCTTGCGGGGTGGGCCCCCCACGAGAGCCAGCAGAAGCCTTTGCAGCCGGGCACTGCTTCCATGAGCCTTGCCGACATGCTGAAGAAGGCCGGGGAGGCGGAGTAACTCCGCCCCACCTACCAATTCAATATCAGAGCTTGCCTTCCAGAAACTCCTGAATGGCCTTGGCCCGCGCTTCGATCTGGTCGGCATTGACGCCGGGCTTGAAGTTGAGGGTCAGAACGCCGTCTTCGAACGAGAGGCCCTTCTCAAAAGCAGAAGCGGGGGCGGTGGCTTCGTTGTAAGCGAAGACAATCTTCTTCAGCTTGGCCTTCAGCGCGCTTTTGCCCATATCATCTGAAGCAACCTTGGTCAGGGCGACGACGAGCGGCGTCACGTAGACATCGGTGAGATACCACGATTCCTTGATGCTCTCGGTCTGTCCGGCGAGCGTCAGGGTTTCCCATTTCGGTTCGACCGGTACTTCAAAACCCGCAGCCGCCTGAATGGATTTTACCTGAACCGGGAACAGCGTCTGCTGATAGCCGGAGATGGCGCGGCGTTCGGCAAGGTTGCCCTCCTGCGCCATGGCCGGGGCCATGAAGGTTGTGGGCAGAGCGCCGAGGGCACCGAGGGCGAGAATGGCGGGTAGAATGATCTTACGCATGGGTAGCCCCTTGAAATTTTTGATGAATAAATTCGATTTGCTATATTTTTCTAAGGGGTTTCGATACTGTGCGATACAATGGCGCACGAAAAATTGTTTCGACGCTTCTTTTTCCTGTGAACTGGCATGGAATAGGCGCTGGCAGGCGGTAATCCGGGTCCTCTCAATTTCTGATACAGCAAGCGTTTAGGCATTGCGCTTTTCTGGAGGCGGTCGCATAAAGCGCTCGGCTTTGAACCGGAGCAGCCTGTGATCAGGCGCGTTCCGGTCATCTGCCCGATCTTCCCCCATGGGCGTAAGCCAGGATTCCTCCCATGACCGATGGTTTGCCAGCGCCGCAACGTTTCTTTGCCTTCCTCACCGTGGCCATTGCCCTGACCATGGCGGTGCTGGACGGGGCCATCGTCAATATCGCGCTGCCAACCATCCAGCGAGACCTCAACATCTCGTCGGCGGATGCGGTGTGGATCGTCAATGTCTATCAACTGGCGATCATTGTTTCATTGTTGCCCTTTGCGGCGCTTGGCGACAGCCTGGGCTATAAACGGATTTACTGGATCGGGCTGGCGATTTTCACTGTGGCGTCATTCGCCTGTGCGCAGTCGCAGAGCTTCCTGTTCCTTTCCTGCGCGCGGCTGGTGCAGGGTGTGGGTGCGGCGGGCGTCATGAGCGTGAATATCGCGCTGGTGCGTTATATTTTTCCGAAAAATCAACTTGGTGCGGGCGTCGGCTATACCTCCTTCGTCGTGGCGGTTTCTTCGGCTGCGGGGCCGAGCGTCGCTTCCGCCATTCTGTCGCTCGCCCATTGGCAGTGGCTGTTTCTGGTCAATGTGCCGCTCGGCGTTGTGGCCCTGATTATTGCTGCAAAAACCTTGCCGGTGACGCCCGCTTCGCACAGGCGTTTTGATTTCATCAGCTTCATCCTCAATGCCATCACCTTCGCGGCTTTGATCGACGGGCTTAACTCCCTTAGCGACCGGGGGGATCTCAAGATCAGCCTGCTGAAACTCGCCATTGCTGCGGGCGTTGGCGCGGTATTTGTCTGGCGCGAATGCCGGATTGCCCAGCCGATGCTGCCGGTCGATCTCCTGAGCCGCCCGGTCTTCGCGCTTTCCATGATGACCTCGATATGCTCGTTCGCCGCGCAAAGCATGGCCTATGTGTCGTTGCCGTTCTTTTTTGAGGAAACGCTGGGCTATTCCGCCGCCATCACTGGCCTTCTGCTGACGCCCTGGCCGGTGATGACTGCGATCATGGCCCCGATCGCCGGGCGGCTGTCCAACCGGGTTGCGCCGCAATTGCTCAGCACGGTCGGTCTCATGGTGTTGGGCAGCGGGTTCATCGCCGTGGCGCTTCTCGGGGCGCATCCGTCGCCCGTCGATATTTGCTGGCGCCTGGCGATTTGCGGTTTGGGCTTTGGTATTTTTCAGGCCCCCAACAACCGCATCATCATCGGCAGCGCCCCTCGCGAACGCTCGGGCGGCGCATCCGGACTGCAAGCAACCGGGCGGCTTCTCGGCCAATCGAGCGGCGCGGCAGCGGTTGCCATCGTTTTCGGGTTAATCGCGGGCCATCAGACAACGCTGATCCTCTGGCTTGCCGCGGGGTTGTCCTTTACGGCAGCCTGCGCAAGCGGCTTTCGCAAGGTGAGTATTCAGTAAGTGAGAAGGTCGATCAATGCCGGAATGAGGGGTTCATCCGCAGGCGGCATCGGGTATTGGCGCAGATCATGCGGCTTTACCCATTTGAGCGCCTGGCCTTCGTTTGACTGCACGAACCCTTCCCAGCGGCGGCAAATGTAAAGCGGCATCAGAAGGTGGAAGTCGTCGTAAGCATGGCTCGCGAAGGTTAGTGGCGCAAGACACGCTTCCTTGACCGTGATGCCCAGCTCTTCCTTGAGTTCGCGGATCAGCGTTTCTTCCGGGCGCTCGCCGGGCTCGATCTTGCCGCCGGGAAACTCCCACAAACCCGCCAACTGCTTGCCCTCGGGCCGTTGCGCCAGAAGGATGCGGTTGTCGGTGTCGATGAGGGCGACGGCAACGACGAGGAGGAGTTTGGGCTTGGCCGCCATCTTACGAGCGGTAATCGCCGTTGATCTCGACATAGGCCTTGGTCAGGTCGCAGGTCCACACGCGGGCGGTGCCTTTGCCGAGGCCGAGATCGACACTGACGCGGATGGCGTCGTGTTTCATATAAGCTGAGGTTTTTTCTTCGCTGTAATCAAGCGCGCGGGCACCCTCACGGGCGACGACGAAATCGCCGAAAGCGATGGTGAGCAGGTCGCGCTCTGCCGGTTCGCCCGCCTTGCCGATGGCGGCGACGATGCGCCCCCAGTTGGCGTCTTCACCCGCCATGGCGGTTTTAACCAGCGGCGAATTGGCGATGGAGAAGGCTATTTTTTTGGCCGAGACGTTGCTGGTTGCGCCGGTCACGGAAACCGTCACGAACTTGCGGGCACCTTCGCCGTCGCGGGCCACATATTGGGCAAGCTCAATGAGCATGTCATCGAGTGCGGCGCGGAAATCTTTCAGACGGCTGTCGGTTGCCGATTCGATTTTCTTCACACCCTTTTTTGCCGCAGCGCCGGTGGCGAACATCAAGAGGGTGTCGGAGGTCGATGTATCGCCATCGACCGTGACGCAATTGAAGCTGTCATCGGCCCCGTGCTTGAGCAGCGTTTGCAGCACATCGGCGGCAATCGGCGCATCGGTGAAAATGAAAGAGAGCATGGTCGCCATGTCAGGCTGGATCATGCCTGCGCCTTTGGCGAAACCGTTGATGGTGATGGCGACGCCGTCGATGGTCACGCTGCGCGTGGCGAGTTTCGGAAAGGTGTCGGTGGTCATGATGGCACGGGCGGCATCAGCCCAGGCGTCGGGTGTGGCTTTGGCGTTGCAGGCGGCCAAAACACCGTTGAACTTGGTGGCGTCGAGCGGTTCGCCGATCACGCCGGTGGAGGCAATGAAAACTTCTTCCGGCTTGCAACCCACGGCGTCAGCCGCGATTTTGGCGGTGAGTGCCACGGCGTCCGCGCCCTTCTTGCCGGTGAAGGCATTGGCATTGCCGGAATTGACCACCAGCGCCCGCGCCTTGCCATTAGACAGCGCTTCACGGCACCAGTCGACCGGAGCGGAAGGGCATTTGGATTTTGTGAACACGCCCGCCACATCAGTGCCCTGGTCGAGCACCATCAGCAGCACATCGGTGCGGTTCTTATATCGGATACCGGCTTCGGCGGTTGCCATGGTCACACCCGCGATGGGCGCAAGCGTTGCATAGGTTTTCGGGGCAAGCGGCGAGATCGACGTGGACATGGCGGCAATCCGGGAAAGCTGGAAAAGGATAGGGAAAGAGAGAACGGGCGCACCGTTGCCGGTGCGCCCGTTGAAATGACTTATTTCGTGGCGGGTGCTGCGGCCGGGGCTTCGAGCAACTGCACATTGGCCGCCTTCTTCGCCTTGTCGACAATGGCCTGCTGGGCGTGCGCGGTCAGAATTTCTTCGAGCTTCGGCTTCAACTCGTCCATGGTCGGCACCGGGCGGGTGCGCTTTTCTTCGACCTGAATGACGTGCCAGCCGAAATCAGTCTTAACCGGATCGGAAACCTGGTTCACGTCGAGCTTGAAAGCGGCCTCGGCGAAGGGGGCGATCATGCGATCCTTGGCGAAGAAACCGAGTTCGCCGCCATTTTCCTTGGAGCCGGGGTCTTTGGAGACTTCAGCGGCAACCTTTGCGAAATCCTCGCCTGCCTTGATGCGGGCGCTTGCGGCCTTGGCCTGATCTTCGGTTTCGACCAGAATGTGGCGAGCGCGTACTTCCGGCGTCGGCTGCATCTTCTGGGTGGCTTCGTCATAACCCTTGCGCAGCGCTTCCGGCGTGATGGCCTTCTTGATTTCCTGATCAAGATAGGTCTGCACCAGCACTTGCTGCTTGAGATCGGCCAGCTTCTGGGTGAAGACGGCGCTCTGGTCCACCTTCGCGGTTTGCGCGGCGAGGGCCAGCGCCTTGAAGCTCAGCATATAATCGATCAGCATCGGGCGCTTCTGCGGATCTTTCAGGCTCTCGGCATCGGCGCCGATGGTGAGAGCGAACTGCTCAAGATCGGTTTCCTTCACCGTGAACCCGTTGCCCTTGGCGATGATTGGGCTGGACATGGCCGTTTCGGCTTTCACCTGGGGGGCGGGCTTGCTTTGGGCAAGAGCCGGGACAGCGCCGAGTGCGAGGCCAGCGGCAATCAGGCCGATGCGGAATGACTGGGAGACGAGAGAAGGCATGATGAAACCTGCTTGTTCGGAAGCGAGAAGGGTTGTTATCGAATGGCCGAATCGCACAGAGTTGACAAGTTATTCCTTGGCGAAAGCACGGCGTTGGGAAGAAATTCACTGGAATTACGGTATTTTGGTGGCTGCCGCTTCTTAGCGATACACACTTCCGTGCAATGTTCCCTGGCGGTTCCCTTTTGAAAGCGGGGCTTTCCACCCAATTCGGGCTTGTGAATAAGGCATTCTCGGCCTAAACAGGGGCAAATCGTTTCATTGCCAATTATTTTCCACGTAATATGGCGATGCTGCCCTTTCAGACGAGCGGGCGAATAACTATCTCTGTGTGAACACATCCGCTCGGATATTAACGCGACAACAGGTTTTCGATGCTCAGCTCCCTCGCGAAGAAACTTTTCGGCTCGGTCAACGAACGCCGCCTGAAATCCTATCAGCCAAAAGTGGCGGCTATCAACGCGCTCGAAAGTGAAATCGAGAAGCTGAGTGATGAAGCCCTTCGGGCACGTACCGAAGTATTCAAGGCGCAGATCGCGTCCGGCGAGAAAACCGTCGATGATCTGCTGGTGCCCGCCTTCGCCACTGTGCGCGAAGCTGCCCGGCGCGCCCTCGGCCAGCGCCCGTTCGACGTGCAGCTCATCGGCGGCATGGTGCTGCATGAAGGCGGCATTGCCGAAATGCGCACAGGTGAAGGCAAGACGCTCGTTGCCACGTTGCCGGTCTATCTCAATGCGCTGTCCGGCAAGGGCGTGCATGTGGTCACGGTCAACGACTATCTGGCCAAGCGCGATTCCGAATGGATGGGGCAGGTCTATCGCTTCCTCGGCCTGACTGTCGGTGTGATTGTTCATGGGCTCGATGATGAAGAGCGCAAGGAAGCCTACGCTTGCGACATCACCTACGGCACCAACAACGAATACGGCTTCGACTATCTGCGCGATAACATGAAGTATGAGCTGGTGCAGATGGTGCAGCGCGGGCACAACTTCGCCATCGTCGATGAGGTCGATTCGATCCTCGTGGACGAAGCGCGCACTCCGCTTATCATTTCCGGCCCGCTCGAAGACCGGTCCGATCTTTATCTCGCCATCGACCAGTTCATCCCGCAACTCTTCCGCGAGGATTATGACCTGGACGAGAAGCAGCGTTCGGTTGCGCTCAATGAGCAGGGCAACGAGCGCGTGGAAGAAATGCTGCGTGCCGCTGGTCTCCTCAAGGAAGGCGATCTCTACGACGCGGCCAACATCACACTGGTGCACCACGTCAATCAGGCATTGCGTGCGCATATCCTGTTCCAGCGCGATAAGGATTACATCGTCAACAATGGCGAAGTGGTCATCATCGACGAGTTTACCGGGCGCATGATGCCGGGCCGTCGCTATTCGGAAGGTCTGCACCAGGCGCTCGAAGCAAAAGAGCGGGTTCAGATCCAGCCAGAAAACCAGACGCTGGCGTCGATCACCTTCCAGAACTATTTCCGCCTCTATGGCAAGCTCGCCGGTATGACTGGTACCGCCGCGACTGAGGCGGACGAGTTCCAGGAAATCTACAACCTCACCGTCATCGAAATTCCGACCAACCGTCCGGTCTCGCGCCTTGATGAAGACGATGAAGTCTATCGCACGGTGCAGGAAAAATACGACGGCATCATCCAGGAAATCCATGAGGCGTCGAAGCGTGGCCAGCCGATTCTGGTTGGCACCACCTCCATCGAGAAATCCGAACTGCTGGCCGAACTGCTGCAGAAGAGCGGCTTCAAGCAGCTCAATCTGGAAGACCCCAACCGCTTTGAGCCGATTTTCAATGCCGTGCGCTCTGGGCAGCCGATCCGCCACTTCTCGGTGCTGAATGCCCGTTTCCACGAGCAGGAAGCGGTCATCGTCTCTCAGGCGGGTATCCCGGGCGGGATCACCATCGCCACCAACATGGCCGGTCGCGGCACCGATATTCAGCTTGGTGGTAACCTCGACATGCGTCTGGCGCAGGAAGTGCCCGCCGAACTGACGGGCGTGGCCAGAGAGGCTGCCGAGCAGAAAATCCGTGACGAAGTCGCCCACTTCAAGGACATGGCCATCAAGGCCGGTGGCCTTTACGTGCTTGGCACTGAGCGCCATGAATCGCGGCGCATCGACAACCAGCTTCGCGGCCGTTCAGGTCGCCAGGGCGATCCCGGGCGGTCGAAATTCTACCTGTCGCTGCAGGACGACCTGATGCGCATCTTCGGTTCCGAGCGCATGGACGGCATGTTGACCAAGCTCGGCCTGAAGGACGGCGAGGCCATTATCCATCCGTGGATCAATAAGGCCATCGAGAAGGCGCAGGGCAAGGTCGAGGCGCGCAACTTCGATATCCGCAAGAACATTCTCAAATACGACAACGTGATGAACGACCAGCGTAAGGTCGTGTTCGAGCAGCGCCGTGAGTTCATGGCCGAAGAAAGCGTCCGCGATATCATCGACGAGATGCGTAACGGCGTGGTTGATGATCTTGTGGCCCGCAATATTCCCGATGGGGCATATTCCGAGCAGTGGCATGTGGAGGAATTGAAGGAGGGTGTTTCCTATCTCCTCAATCTTGACCAGCCGGTCGAAGCCTGGGCCAAGGAAGAAGGTATCGCCGAAGACGAAATTCGCGATCGCCTGCTGAAGGCCGCCGATGCCGGCTATGCCGAGCGTCTCCAGCAGAACTCGCCCGAGGTGATGAACTATATCGAGAAGCAGGTGCTGCTGCAGACGCTCGACCATCTGTGGCGCGAGCATCTCGTTACCCTCGACCACTTGCGTCAGGTGATCGGTTGGCGAGGCTACGCCCAGCGCGACCCGCTTAACGAGTACAAATCTGAAGCCTTCGAGCTGTTCAATGGCCTGGTGGGCCACCTGCGCGAGCAGGTCACTGGCCAGTTGATGCGGGTCGAGGTGGTGTTCCAGCCACCGGAAGAGCCGCAATTGCCGGAAATGACTGGCATTCACGCCGACCCGAATACCGGCGAGAATGAGTTCGATCATGCTGGGCTGCAAGGCTTCTCGCCGCCCCTCGGTCGCGCTTCCGCTCGGCCCTCCCAGGCCGGCAGCGCCCGCGACCCGCTCAACCCCTCAACCTGGGGGCGTGTGGGCCGCAATGAGCTGTGCCCCTGCGGTTCTGGCAAGAAATACAAGCACTGCCACGGCAGGCTGGCGTAACGTAAGGCGCGATCAGCGCCTGGCAGTCACTGAGAATCATAAGATAAACAAAGAACCCGGAAAGCGTGTGCTTTCCGGGTTCTTTGTTTTCGATGGGGTATCAGAGGTGCAAACCGCTTTACGGTCTAACCGCCCCCCGACGCGTTGGAGAACAGGTCTTTGGTGGGAGACTGCACGCTGGGCATCATCACCGAACCGCTATTGGCAAAGTCCGCTGACGGTTGCGTTGCCTTGAAGGAAGTGGTGTTCTTCCGCAGCGGAGCCAAGTTCAGTGTCGCGGGCGATCTGATCGACGAAGTTGTTTCCGGGTTCGCGTCGCTGACAGCGATCTCGCGCGGGGTGGCAGCGAGTGCATCGGGGCGGCTGACATTGTTGCCGGAATCCGACGAGAATATTCCCTGGAACGAACTGTGCTGGCCGCCATCGGCATAAACCAGACTGATGGCCTTGGTGCCGTTGGCGACGAGGGAGGCGGTTTCACGCGCGTCCTCAGCGGTCTTCTGAATGACCGCAGCTTCGAGCGGCGCGGTGCACGAGCCGGTGGCGTTGAAGGTATATTTCCCGCCGCAAACCGCAACACGCGGCTCCTCGTGGGTCACCTCGAAATAATCCGAGCCTTCCTTGAGGTTCCGCCAGAAGCCGATATTCGGGTCGGCCCGGAAGGCCGCCATGTTCTTCGGCGTCATGCGGAAGGGGTAGGACTGGAACTGGAAGCTGCGCTGGCCGCCATTGAGGGCTTCGCGGGCGACGGCGTAGATTTCGGCAATCGAAGCATCGGTCATGGCGAAGCAGCCACGCGACGAGCATGAGCCGTGTACCATCAACGCCGAGCCGCTGCGGCCCTTGGCGCGGTCATAGGCATTGGGGTAGCCGGTGTCGAACGAGAGATAATAGGCCGAATTGGGGTTCATCTGTGACTGCGAGACCGGGTAGAATCCCTCCGGAGCCTGACGGTCTCCCTCACGCACCTTCGGACCGAGCTGGCCGGACCAGCGGCAGATCGCGTATGTCTTGAGCAGGGCGTAGCGTCCATCGGAGCCGCGCTTCCACACTTCCATCTCCGCTTCCTTCTTGTAGGAGCGGATGAGAATGGGCGAACCAGCATTCATGCCCTTGGATTCCATCAGGGCAAGTGTGCTTGACGGTATGGGCGCCCGGCTTCTGCCGGAAGAACCGGTATCCTGGCACGCGGCCAGCGCGAGTGTCACACCAAGTGCGGCGACAGCAGGCTTTATCATATGGAAACCCCGTTCCGAGAACAGATACGCCAAAAAACCTGGCGCACCCCCCTGTGGTAACCCTAACAGCGTTACGCAATTCTTACCATAGCCATACTATCATTGTCAGTATGGTTAGCAAAACGCTAATGTCGCACTTTGGAATCAGCCATTTCAGCCGTTGTTCAAAGCCAGAAAAAGTCCTTTTATTGCTGCAAAACGAGAGCGAAGCGCGTTTAATATGAAGCGCATTTCACTCCAGATTTTTTATGCGTAACGCTTTGCGTTTAACCGGCAATCTACCTAAAACGCGCGTTATTCTAGAGGCTTCGGCCGATCTCAAGGAATTTCTTGGCACGATGGGCGCGGATTTCCTTGCTGCTCAGGCCTTGCATGTCCTTGAGGGCCTTGGCGATGGCGTCACCCGCAGCGGCGATGGCCACCTGGGGTTCACGATGGGCACCACCGGTTGGTTCCGACACCACGCCATCAATCACCTTGAGCCTGAGAAGGTCCTGGGCGGTGATCTTCATGTTGGTGGCGGCTTCCTGGGCCTTAGTGGCATCTCGCCACAGGATCGAGGCTGCGCCTTCCGGAGAAATCACGCTGTAGATGGCGTGTTCCAGCATCAAAACCTTGTTGGCCGTGGCGATGGCGATGGCACCGCCCGAGCCGCCCTCACCGATGATGAGCGCAACGTTTGGTACGCCGAGGGCTAGCTGGGCCTGCGTGGAGCGGGCAATGGCTTCGGCCTGGCCACGTTCCTCGGCCTCAATGCCGGGATAAGCGCCAGCGGTATCGACGAAGGACAGTACAGGCACATCAAAGCGCTCGGCCAGTTCCATCAGGCGGATCGCCTTGCGATAGCCTTCGGGCTTGGCCATGCCGAAATTGTGTTTGAGACGGGTTTCCGTGGACGAGCCCTTTTCCTGGCCGATCACACAGACAGGTTGGCCCCGGAAGCGCCCCATGCCGCCAATAATGGCTTCGTCTTCACCGAAGGCACGATCGCCGGCAAGCGGCGTGAATTCATCGATCAACCCTTGAAGGTAATCCACATAATGCGGACGCTCGGGATGACGCGCCACCTGGGTTTTCTGCCAGGGCGTGAGCGTGCTGTAGAGTTCTTTCAGTGCCTGTGCGGCCTTGTCTTCGAGCCGAGCAATGTCATCGGCAATCGAAAGGGTTCCCCCGTTGCCACCAAGGGTGCGAAGTTCTTCGACTTTCGCTTCCAGTTCGGCGACGGATTTCTCGAAATCGAGATAGCTGCGCATGGAATTGGGCATCTTTCACGCTTGTTTATCGACAATGGCGCCACGAGTACGCCATAGATATTTGCCCCGGCGGCCAGGCCCCGTCAGGTCGAGCCGGACACTGGCGCTACACGCGCGATGTGTCAAGAACTATAGAGTGAGTTACTCGGCATCGTGTTGAACAATGCCGCTGTTTGCCCCGTCCGCCGCCTGCATTCTGTGCATGGAGGATGTTGCGGGCACCAATACCTGCCCGAGACGGCGCTGCTTGGTGCGAACGGCGGTTGCCAAGCGGTATAACTGCTTCGAGGCTTCGACCACGTGCAGGCCGGACACTGAAAACGGCAGTGAAAAACTGCCTCCAAGCCGCTCCAAAGCTGCGGCCGTGCGAATGACGATGCGTTTCTCGATGGGCGGCATATAAAGAATCTCGGCCCAGTTTTCTTCGGTGAACAGCGCTTCGCGCACCAGAAACTTCAATTGGGTGCGGCTGAAGGGCTGGCCCTGTCCAAACGGAGTGTCGTCGCTGCGTGCCCACAATCCGCGTCGGTTCGGCGTCACCATGATAAGGCGACCGCCTGGGGTGAGGACGCGCCAGATTTCCTTGAGAAATTCGGTGGGGTTGTCGACGGTCTCAAGCGCATGGACCACCACGACACGATCCACCGAACTGTCAGGCAGCGGCATGGCAAGCGGGTCGATCAGTGCGGAGGCCGAGCGCTCCCCCTGCGGCCAATTGACCACCCCTTGGGCTGCAGGCATCAGGGCAATCACGCAATCTGCGTCGGTGCGAAAACGGTCGAGATAGGGGATGGCATAACCAAGACCAAGAACGCGCAAGCCTTTGGCGGATGGGAGAAATTGTCCAACCGCGCGTTCAATGGTGCGGCGGGCCACCTGGCCAAGAGGGCGGCGGTAAAAAGCACTGAGATCGATGACATCAACACTCATAAGGTAGCTCGGCGCACTGGAATGCTTGGTTTTTTACATGGTCTCATGATAGCAACTATAGCGAAAATTGAATTGAAGAAGAAGGCGACATAAAATAGCCTTTCGTTTTTCGTTGCGGGGGCGCGAAGAACCAATCTTGGAATCCTTATTGCAATGTCAATTGAAACCAAAATTTTTCGGTGTTCTGCCGACAATATCGGTGTTCTGGTGCATGACCCGGAGACGGGAACTTGCATCACCATTGATGCCCCTGACGCCCAAACAGTTACGGCTGAGGCCGATGCGGCAGGCTGGCGGCTGACCGATATCCTCGTGACCCACAGCCATGCCGACCATGTGGATGATATTCCCGCTTTGAAAGAGCGGTTCGGCTGCCGGGTGATTGCGCCCCTCAAGGCTGGTGCCCTCGTTCCGTGCGTGGATCAATATGTGAAGGAGGGCGACGCCCTCTCCATCGGCGCGACTACCTTCACCGTTTGGGAGATGCCGGGCCATTGTGCCGACCACGTCATTTATCATGCCCCGATATTGGGCATGGCTTTCGTCGGCGACGTGCTGTTCACGCTGGGTTGCGGACGGGTTTTCGACAATGCCTATCGCGAAATGTTTGCGTCGTTGCAGCGGCTGATGACGCTGCCAGATGAAACGCTTTTGTTTGGTGGCCATGATTACACCCTATCCAATGGACGGTTCGCCCTTGCCGCTGACCCGGACAACGCCAGATTAAGGGAGAGGATCGCCGAAGCCGAAAGGCTGGCGGTGCAGGATCGCTTCCTGGTCCCGACCCGTCTCGGCGATGAAAAAACGACGAACCCCTTTCTGCGCGTCGGCGAGCCGGCTGTGGCCCGCGCGGCAGGTAGGGAAAATGCGCCGCCCTTTGAGGTGTTCAAGGCGCTGCGTGAATGGAAGAACAGCTTTTGAAGAGTATCATGTCTGATCATCAACTTACCGAGGCGCTCGAGTACCGCCTGCTGAACGCTTGGCCCTCGTTGGAGTGCCAGTTTTACAACGGCTGGGTAGCGCGGTTTGCCGACCGCTACACCAAACGCGCCAACTCGGTGTCGCCGTTGTGGCAGGGCGCGACCCTTGATGACGAGCTCATCCATCATATTGTTGGCCAATACCGGCAGATGAACGCGCATCCGATTTTCCGCCTGACGGGGCTGGAAGCAGAGGGTGTTGACGCATTGTTGGCATCGCATGGCTTCAATGAGTTTCAGCCGTCCTATTGCATGATCCATGACAACCTCCATGAGTTTGAGGCTGAGGATGCGATCAGCATCAGTTCTGATCTGCCGGAAAAATGGGTGCAGGATATCGTGCATTCCCAGCATGAGGACGAAGCGGAGCGCAGCCTGCGCGACCTCGTGTCCCGCATTCGCCAGACCCATGGGTTTGCGACGCTCGTCATGGATGACCAGCCGGTGGCCTGGGGCCTCGGCGTTGTCGAGCGCGGCTTCGTTGGCCTCTATGATATCGTTGTACTGCCCGATCTGCGCGGCCTCGGCCTTGGCCGCAGGGTGCTCGGCGGCCTCATCGACTGGGGGCGGCAGAACGGCGCGCAGCACGCCTATCTTCAAGTGACTGAAGAGAACAAGATTGCGCGCTCGCTCTACGCGTCCATCGGCTTCCGCAATGCTTACCGTTACCACTACCGCGTTCTTCCCACCGAAATCATGGAAGACATGGCGGACAATGATTCGCAGCAGATTTCCGATTGGAACCTGCCGATCGTCGGGTGAGGAGCGGGGCATTTTCCCTTTTAGAGTGAAGCGCGTTTAATATGAAACGCACTTCACTCCAGATTCTTTGATGCCGTAACGCTTTGCGTTTAACCGGTGATCCACTTAAAACGCGCGTTACTCTAAGCGCGGCGGCGCGACCTCGGTTTTTTTGAGGATGCGCCGCACCACAGCTTGATCAGTAAAGACAATAAAAAACCGGCGCTCAAAAGCGCCGGTTTTTAAATATCTACGTCGAGACGTGAGAAGCGGATTACGCCTCGGTCTTGACCTTCAGCACCTGGCGACCACGATACATGCCGGTCTTCAGGTCGATGTGGTGCGGACGGCGCAGCTCGCCAGAATCCTTGTCCTCGACATAGGTCGGGGCCTTGAGGGCATCAGCAGAGCGGCGAAAGCCGCGCTTCATGGGCGAAGTTTTCCGTTTCGGAACGGCCATTTTAACGTTCTCCGGTCAAAGGCAGAGCGCCCAAGCAGGAAGGGGAACGCTCACGATCGAGTAATTAGGAGCGCGCCTTATACAGCCCTTTTACAGGAAAGGCTAGAGCCCATTTTCTGGAAAATTGCATGAAAATGATATTGCCTTACCGGACACAGGAATCAACCGGACCTTCCGCCTCCATGCGCTGCATCAAACGCTGGGCAAGCAACGTCTGGAGCTGCGATGCTCTGGCAGGATTTCGCTTGATCGGGTTCGGCAATGTGGTCGCGAGCAAGGCGGCCTCGCGTTGCGTGAGGTTGCGTGCGGATTTGCGGAAATAAAACTGCGATGCCGCTTCCGCGCCATAGATGCCATTGCCCCACTCGGCCACATTGAGATAAATTTCAATCATCCGCCGTTTCGACCAGATGGTGTCGAGGTAGAGGGCCACCGGTATCTCCAGTCCTTTACGCATGTAGGAGCGGTTTGACAGCATGAACAGGTTCTTGGCGGTCTGCATCGGGATGGTGGAAGCGCCCCGGCTGGCACCGTCTTCCAGCGCCGTCTGAACGACCGTGCCGAGCATGGACCAGTCAACGCCCGAATGCGCGCAGAAAGCGGCATCTTCCGACGTTATGACGGCGCGCGCCAATTGCGGCGAGATATTATCGAGTGACACATAGGTGCGCTGCACGGATTTGCCGATCACCCAGTCGCCGATCATCAGGGTCGATATGGGCGGGATGACCCAGTAGATGATGCTGAGACCGACGATGGCGATCACCCAGATGAGCAGGAGCCGCAGCGCCCAGCGCAACAGCCGCCGGAAAATGCCGCCGGTGGCGCGGGGACGAGGCGCGTTCCCTTGGTTTCGCGCCCGCCAACTGCCTGCTCTTTCCAGAAATCCCATGCGACTTCCCGGTTCCTGTGGTCTGTCCACGACAATTGCATCCTCGAATAGACAGCCCACAACGCGTGGTGGTTCCCTATCCGCTGGCGTCGGTGTATTTCGTAACGTGTTTCCGTTTATGGAGCGTGAGAACGCTTGCGGCAAGGGCTTCGGCGTAAAGAAGATAGGGATGCAACATGGCTTTCGGGCGTGAATTCAATGAATCTCTGGCGAAAAGCGCCACGAAAGTCGAGCATCATCTGTCCCTGATTCTGCCCAGCCAGAGCCGTGGGCGCGAGCGGGTGCGGCCACCGCGCCTCGTCAATGCGATGCGTTATGCCGTACTTGGCGGCGGTAAGCGCCTGCGGCCGTTTCTCACGATCGAGACCGCGCGCCTCCTGGGAGGAGACGCGGATCTCGCATTGTGGGCCGGAACCGCCATCGAACTCATCCATTGCTATTCGCTCGTCCATGATGACCTGCCGTCGATGGATGATGATGACCTGCGCCGGGGTCGCCCAACCGTGCATCGGGCCTATGACGAGGCGACGGCGATTCTGGCGGGCGATGCCTTGCAGGCATTGGCCTTCGCCGAGCTTGCCGATCCGCGCCATTGCGGCGATGCGGCTTTGCGGGCTGAACTGGTGCTGGGACTCGCCGAATCTTCCGGCCTTGGCGGCATGGTCGGAGGGCAGATCCTGGATCTCGCCCAGGAAGGGCGTTACGGCCCGGTGGACCCAACCATTGACGATATCAAGACCATGCAGGCGATGAAGACCGGTGCGCTGATTGCTTTCTCCGTCGAAGCGGGGGCGATGGTGGCGCGGGCGGGCGAGACCGCACAGGCTGCCATGAAAACCTACGGTGCGGCACTGGGCATCGCCTTTCAGATCGCCGACGATCTGCTGGATATCGAATCGACTGCCGCCGAACTGGGCAAGGCCACCGGCAAAGATGCTGCGCGTGGGAAAATAACGCTGATTGATCGCCTTGGCGTCGACGCAGCGCGCACGGAATGCGCGCGACTGCTTGATACGGCGCTTGGCGCGCTGGAGATGTTCGGGAATGAAGCCGACATTTTGCGCGCCGCCGCACATTTTGTGATTGCGCGGAGGGCGTGAGCGTCAATATTTCCGGGTGGTCGGCCGGAACAAGATATCGCTGATATTGTTCGTGAGGAGCGCCGGAAATAATACTTGCCGGCGCTTCCCAGTCAGATTGTCACCTGCGTTCCCACTTCCACCACACGTCCCGTGGGAATCTGGAAGAAGTCGGTGGCGTCGGTCGCCGTTTTGGCGAGGCCGATATAGAGGTTGTCCTGCCACAGCGGCATTGAGGATTGCTGGGCCGGGCGGATCGAACGGCGCGACAGGAAGAATGATGTCGCCATGATATCGAACTTGAAGCCGAAGCGACGCAACACCGCCAGACCCCGTGGGATATTTGGCGTTTCCATATAGCCGTAGGTCATCTGCACCCGCCAGAATGCTTCGGAAATCTGTTCAAGCGTGACGCGCTCGTGATTGGGCACGCGTGGGCTGTCCACGGTTTTGACCGTCAGAATGACGTTTTTCTCGTGCAAAACCTTGTTATGCTTGAGGTTGTGCAGCAGCGCCGAAGGCGAGGTATCAGGGTCAGAGGTCAGGAACACGGCTGTTCCCTTGACCCGGTGCGGCGGGCTTTTTGTGAGCATGGCAACAAGCTCGGCAAGCGGCACGTCAGATTTGCGTGTCTTGTCGAACAGGATGCCGGTGCCCTTCATCCAGGTCCACATGACCGTGATGATGACGACGCCGAGCATGACCGGGACATAACCGCCGGTAAAAAGCTTTGATAAATTCGCGCTGAGGAAGGCCACATCTATCAGGAAGAACGGCAGCATCAGCAAGGCCGCAGCCGGGAACGACCATTTCCAGCCTTTCCAGATGACAATCACCGCAAGGATGGCGTTGACAACCATCGTGCCGAACACCGAAACGCCGTAGGCATGGGACAGATTGGTGGAGGATTGGAACACTAGCACCAGCACCACGACGCCGCATAGCAGCAGGAAATTAACGCGTGGGAGGAATATCTGGCCTTGGTGCGATGCGGAGGTGAAGCGGATTTGCAGACGTGGCAGCATACCGAGCTGTACGGCCTGGCTGGTCAGTGAGAACGCGCCGGTAATGACCGCCTGGCTGGCAATCACGGTGGCCAGCGTCGCCAGCACGATCAGTGCCGGGAGCAAGTGGCTCGGAACCAGAAAATAGATTGGATGTTCGATCGCAGCCGGATTGGCAAGAACCACCGCACCCTGCCCAAGATAATTCAGGACAAGCGACGGAAAAATGAGCAGGGACCATGCGATGCGGATGGGGCGCGCGCCAAAATGGCCGAGATCGGCATAAAGCGCTTCTGCCCCCGTTACCGCCAGGCACACCCCACCAAGAACGGCAACGGCCAGCGTTGAGTGGTTGAGGAGGAACACCACTGCGTAATAGGGGTTCATAGCGGCGAAAATCGCCGGATCACCAACAATATTGTAAATACCCGTGGCCGCGAGTGTAAGGAACCAGATCACCATGATCGGCCCAAAGAGCGCGCCGACGCGGGCGGTGCCGTGGCGTTGCATCATGAACAATACCAGCAGAATGCCGATAGTGATCGGTACGATATAATGGTCGAGCGTCGGTGCCATCAATTTGAGGCCTTCGACTGCCGACAAAACCGAAATCGCCGGGGTGATGATGGCGTCACCATAGAACAATCCAGCACCGATCATGCCGAGTGCTAGAATATAACTGCGGCGGCCGCCGAAAGCGCGCTGGGCCAGCGCAACCAGCGTGAGAATGCCGCCTTCGCCCTTATTGTCGGCGCGCAGCAAGATATAGACATATTTCAGCGTGACGATGAGGAACAGCGTCCAGATGATGAGTGACAGCACGCCGAGTACGACGGGGCGGGTCACTTGGCCGTGGGTGGCAATGGCCCCGAGCGTTTCTTTGAGTGCATACAGCGGGCTTGTGCCGATATCGCCATAGACGACGCCGATGGAGCCGAGGATGAGGGTGGCGAAACCGGGCTTGGCATGGGTTTCCACGCCGTCGATCATCGTGTGTGCATCACCCTCAGGCATGGCATGAAAACCGGCCTCCGGCTGCTTGTTGGCTTGCGGCGGGGTTACGTTCTCGGAAACAGCGGAATCCGGAGTGTCTTCCGGTTTGTCAGGGGCCATGACCATCACATTTCTCGAAGTGCGCGACCATTCCTGCTTGCGTTGCAATCATGGCCTCGTCTGTCTGTTTCGCGACCATTGCACGGAAGGCCCGAAATAAGCGGGGCGCTTCTTACCATATTGCATCCCAGAGTAAAATCTATTCGAAGAGATATGGGCTTATTGGCGGTGGGTAGCCGGGTTCACCGTTTCAGCGCGAGGCGGATTCCCCGTACCTCTTTTCAATATAGGACTGCACCAGAGTTTGGAAATCCGCTGCGAGGGTGGGGCCCCGCAATGTGGTGGCTTTCTTGCCGTCGATGAAGACGGGCGCCGTTGGGTGCTCGCCGGTTCCGGGCAGCGAGATGCCGATATCGGCGTGTTTCGACTCACCCGGTCCGTTGACGATGCAGCCCATCACCGCAATGTTGAGGTTCTCGATGCCGGGATAGGTCTTGCGCCATTCGGGCATTGAGGCGATCACCCAGGCCTGAATGTCGCCCGCAAGTTGCTGGAACACCGTCGAGGTGGTGCGCCCACAGCCGGGGCAGGCAGCAATGAGCGGCACGAAGGTGCGAAAGCCCATGGTTTGCAACAGCTCTTGCGCGGTGCGCACTTCGGTGGTGCGGTCACCGCCTGGCTCCGGCGTCAGCGAATAGCGGATGGTATCACCGATGCCTTCTTGCAGCAGAATGCCCATCGCGGCTGAAGAGGCGACAATGCCCTTGGAGCCAAGCCCGGCCTCGGTCAGACCGAGATGGATGGCGTAATCGGAGCGGGCCGCCAGCATTCGGTAAACCGTGATGAGATCCTGCACCGCTGAAACTTTGGCCGACAGGATGATACGGTCGCGGGGAAGTCCGATGGCCTCGGCCCGTTCCGCCGACAGCAGGGCCGATTGCACCATTGCTTCGCGGGTGATGGCGCGGGTTTCAAGCGGGGTGGCGCTCTTGGCGTTTTCATCCATCAGGCTGGTCAGGAGTTCCTGATCAAGAGAGCCCCAATTCGCGCCGATGCGCACAGGCTTATTGTAGCGGATGGCGCATTCGACGATGGCAGAGAATTGCTTGTCCTTCTTGTCCTTGAAGCCGACATTACCGGGATTGATGCGGTATTTCGCCAGAGCTTCGGCGCAAGCCGGGTGATCGGTCAGCAACTGATGGCCGATATAATGGAAATCACCAACGAGCGGCGCACTGACACCAATGCGATCAAGCCGTTCGCGGATGCGTGGCACGGCGGCTGCAGCTTCGTCGCGGTCCACGGTTATGCGGACGATTTCCGATCCGGCGCGGGCGAGCGCCGCAACCTGGGCAACGGTGGCGTCGATATCGGCGGTATCGGTATTGGTCATCGACTGCACGACGATGGGCGCGCCACCGCCGATCATCACATCTCCCACACGGACGCCGACGGTGCGGTGGCGCGGCGCGGGGCCGGAACGCGTATTAGCTTGTTCCGGGGTGACGGGCAGGGATGTTGTGGCAGTCATAAATGGTATCCGAATGTTATCAAAGGCTGGCCGGGCCGGCCTGACAATGGGCGCATGTCCCGGTGATTTCCATGACCTGTGTCTCGGGCTTGAAATGCTCGCGATTGAGCAATGCCGAAACCGCTTGGGTCAGGTCGGGAGAAGTCATTTCATCGACGCCGCCGCAGGCGTCGCAGATCAGAAAGGCAACCATATCATCTGGCCCGTGGTCGTGGGGGCAGGCGATGAAGGCGTTGCGGCTGGTGAGTCGGTGGGCGAGGCCCTGTGCCAGCAGGAAATCGAGCGCACGGTATATGGTGATGGGCGCCAGGTGCCGCTTGCCGCTGTTCTCTACGCTGTGGGAAACGATTTCAGCGATATCGTAAGCGCCGAGTGGGCGGTGCGTGGTGTAAAGCGCCTGCAAAACCTGGCGGCGGATCGGGGTCAGACGGATGCTGCGGCTCTGGCACAGATTTTCGGCCCGCTGCAATGCCGCCGCCCGCTGGCTCTGGGTGCGCGCATGGCTGCATCCGCAATCATCGGAATGATGGAAATGGCTGCGATGCATCGGATCCTGGCTTCACTGGCGTTTCCTGAAAGCGACGGCCAAGGGCACGCGCGCATGTGCGTCTTCTTAACATCAAAGACCGCCGCCGCCCAGTCCCCATTGGTTGGCTGAGCCAAGGCTTTGCGCGCATCAGGCCAGGGATGCGCCGTAGTGCAAAAATGTCTATGCTCACTTTGAGATTTCGAGGGTGACGGTTGGCTTCATGGTGCCATCGGTCACTTTCGCGCCTGCCTCATGCAGTGTAAGCGCTTGTTATTACAATATGAAAACAGGAGATTGCCATGAAAACCATTGGATACGCCGCCTCTTCCTCTGAGAGCCCGCTCGCCCCTTTCTCCTTTGAGCGGCGGCCCCTGCGTCCTGATGATGTGGCGATGGAAATCCTCTATTGCGGCGTCTGCCACAGCGATCTGCACACGGCGCGTAGCGATTGGCCGGGAACGGTTTATCCCAATGTTCCGGGCCATGAGATTGTCGGGCGTGTCACCGCCATCGGTGAGAAGGTGAAAAAATACAAGGTGGGGGATGCGGTAGCCGTTGGCTGCATGGTCGATTCCTGCGGCAGTTGCGTGCAATGCCAGGGCGGCGAGGAGCAGTTCTGCTGCGAGGGCCTAACCGCCACATATAACAGCCCCGACCGTGTCACCCGCCAAAATACCTATGGCGGTTATTCCAAGCATCTCGTGGTGCGCGAAGATTTCGTGCTGAGGGTGCCGGATACGCTCGATATCACCCGCGTCGCCCCGCTTCTCTGCGCCGGAATCACCACCTATTCGCCGCTGCGCACCTGGAATGTCGGGCCGGGCAGCCGGGTTGGCGTTGCGGGCATGGGCGGGCTCGGACACATGGCCATCAAGATCGCGATCGGTCTGGGCGCTCATGTCACGGTGCTGAGCCGTTCGCCAGACAAGCAAAAGGATGCCAAGGCGCTTGGTGCCGATGCGTTCGTTGTCATGAGTGACGAAGAAGCCGTGGCGCAGATTTCTAGCAGCCTCGATATCATCATCGACACCATCCCGGTGAAGCACAGTGTTGATCCCTATGCGCCGTTGCTCAAGGTTGACGGCACGCTGGTGATGGTCGGTCAGGTTGGTGCAATGGATGGCTTCAATTCGGTGCCGCTGATTTTTGGTCGTCGTCGCATCGCTGCCTCACTGATTGGCGGCATCCGCGAGACGCAGGAAATGCTCGATTTTTGCGCCCGCAAAAACATCCTGCCCGAATGCGAGATGATCCGCATGGACCAGATCAACGAAGCCTTTGAACGCATGGAGCGCGCCGATGTGCGCTACCGCTTCGTGATTGATATGGCCTCGCTTTCGCTGTGAGTTTCACATAATCCGCCAGATATTGTTGCGCGCCGCCCCGTGCTCGGCGCGCAATTTTTTATGCCCGTGGAGCCATGTCACGCGGAAGTGTTCTTTCCCGCATAGCCCAGCCGACAATCCTGTGATAGAAACGCGGTACTTTAGAAAAGCCGTAAACAGGCGATGCCGGTTTTTAACGCTTGCGTGAGGGGAAAACTCGGATGGTCAAACGTGGGGTTCTCGCAGGATTAGTGGGCTTTATGGGTGTTTTCTTCGCCGGTGCGGCCATGGCCCAGCAGGCGAAAGTCACCGTGGCTCTGGCACGCAATACCGTCACCTCTGCCGAGGAAACCTTTACCTACGCAATTCCCAAGCGCCTTGGTTATTTCGCGCAGGAAAATCTTGATGTTGGCATTCTCCAGACCAACGGCTCGACTGCGGCACTTCAGGCCATCGTCAGCGGCAGCGCCGATATCGCCTATGCGTCTTCGGCAAGTATTGCCGCCGCCATCGACAAGGGAGCGCCGATCAAGGCGTTTGCCGGAATAACCGTGCAATGGCCCTACTTCATCGGTGTGCCGGAAGGCTCAGCCATCAAAACGGTTGCTGATCTCAAGGGTAAGCGCATTGGTGTCATCAGCATGGCGTCGGCCTCATATGCCGATTTGCGCGCAAATCTGAAGCTGGTGGGACTCAAGGAAGAAGACATCACCATCGTGCCCGTCGGTGCGGGAGCACGTGCGGCGGCGGCCCTCAAGGCCGATCAGGTTGATGCCATCGACAGTTACTCCGACAGCTTTACCGTGATGGCCCAAAACGGCATCAAGCTGACATTGCTCAAGCGGCCTGATTCGATCACCAAGCTGTTTTCGGTGACGATGGTTGCCTCAACCAAGGCCCTCAAGGAAGAGCCGGAAAAACTCGCGGCCTTTGCACGCGCGGCCTATCGCGGCGTCATCTACACCGAGCTTTATCCCAACAGCGCCCTGAAGCTGGCCTTCAAGGAATTTCCTGAGCTGGCAGGCAGTGCAGATCCCGACAGTCAGGATGCCCGCAATACCGCCGAAGCCATGAAAGTGGCACTGGGGGATTCCATCCCCACCGGTAAAACCGACCCGCGCCAATGGGGGCAATGGCTCAATATCCCGGTTGACCGCTGGGAGGCTGTGTTGGCTTTCGCTTTTGAGACCCAGCAAACCGATAGAAAATTGACGCCCGCTGAGGTATGGGATGGGTCGCTGATGGCCAAAATCTATAATTTCGACCCCAAGGCGATCGCCGAAAAAAAATAAGGTTTGTTCTTGTCCGACCCTCTCATCCAGATACGACGCCTGAGCAAGAGCTATGAGACGCGTGGCGGCGACGTGACTGCGGCCCTGTCGCTGGTTGACCTCGACATCGCTGCGGGCGAATTTGTGGCGCTGGTCGGGCCGTCAGGCTGCGGAAAAACCACGCTTCTCAAAATTTTGGCCGGTCTCGTCGATGGCTATCGCGGCGAAGTGGTTCTCGACGGCGTACCGGTGACCAAGCCGCTGGAAGAAGTGGGTGTGGTGTTCCAGGAGCCGACGCTTCTGCCATGGCGCACCATCTTGCAGAATGTCCTCCTGCCGGTGGAACTGCTGCATCTTGACCGTAAACTCTATCGTGATCGCGCCCTTGATCTCATGGCCATGACCGGGCTCGCTGGTTTCGAAAACAAATATCCGAAGGAGCTTTCCGGCGGAATGCGCCAGCGGGCGGGCATCTGCCGCGCTCTGGTGCGCGACCCGAAGGTGCTGCTGATGGATGAGCCATTTGGCAGCCTCGACGCCATGACCCGGGAATTTCTCAATGAGGAATTGCAGAGAATCTGGATGAACAGCGGCAAGACGGTTCTTTTCGTCACCCATTCGATTTCTGAAGCTGTGTTTCTGGCGGACCGCGTTGTGGTGATGAGCCGTCGCCCCGGACGCATTTCCGAGATTATTCCGGTTGATCTGGCGCGGCCCCGGCAATTGCCCGACCTTGCCCATGAACATGTGGGCGATATTCAGGCGCGCATCCGCGCCCATTTCAATTTTGCCAGGATGCCGTGATGATGCAGACAACGTCCGAATCCCGTCTGAGACAGGCTTTGCTGGTTATCATTGTCTTCGTCCTCGTCACCGGTGCCTGGGAGACGTGGGTGCGATACCACGATATTTCCGACCTCATTCTGCCGCCGCCGTCAAAGATCGGCGAACGGCTGGTCGGGCTTCTGCACACTGGTGCGTTCTGGCAGAATTTCATGGTGACGATCACCGAGGTTGTTGCGGGCTACGGCCTTGGCATTGTCCTTGCCGTGGTGCTCGGCGCGGTGATCTCCCAGTTTGTGGTGGTGGAAGAGGGGTTGATGCCCTATATCATCGCCTTCCAGACCATTCCGAGCATTGCGCTCGCGCCGCTGTTCCGTATCTGGTTTGGCTACGGTATGACATCAAAGGTGGTAATGGCGGCGCTGATTGCGCTGTTCCCCATCCTGGTCAATGTTATTGCCGGGTTACAGGCGTCTTCCAAGACTGAAATTCAATTGTTGCGGGCCTTTGGCGCATCACCGCTACAGGTTCTATTCAAGGTGCGCGTGCCCAATGCGCTGCCTTATCTGTTCGTCGGGCTTAATCTCGGTGCCATCTTCGCCTTGATTGGGGCCATAGTTGGTGAGTTTGCGGGCGCAAGCAGCGGGCTTGGCAAGATGATCCAGCAGTTTGATGAGACGCTGAAGGTTGCCGACATGTTCGCCGTGCTGATCGTACTGGCATTGATCGGCATGGTGATGCATTGCGGCGTCGGCATCGTGCGCCGCAAGGTGGTGTTCTGGACGGCGGAGTAAGGGTTTCAGGCGCGGAAACGCCACACTGAGGTTTGCTTGATATCCGCGTCTTCCAGTGATTTCATCACCGGCACCTCATAGGTGGCCAAAGCTTCCAGCCGGTCCTTGGGTAGATAGCTGCGGCCGGGGTCGCCGATCAGCACGGTTTTCCCGGTTTTTGCCAGATATTCCAGCCAGGCAATGACCCGCTCGGCGGTGTCGCGCTCATAGCAGATATCTCCGGCCAGAATCACCTGCCAGTCGCCATCATGGCCAATCAGGTCTTCGTGGCGTGCCGTCAGTTTGACGTTGTTGGAGCGTGCGTTAAGCTCCATCGCGTCGATGGCGAAGGGGTCGATATCGCAGGCTTCCACCCGCACTGCACCCGCTTTGGCGGCGGCAATGCCCACGAGCCCCGAGCCCGAGGCAAAATCGAGCACGCGTTTGCCGCGCACCAGCGCCTCATTCATCAGAAGATAACGGGCAAGCGCTTGCCCTCCTGCCCAGGCGAACGCCCAGAAGGGCGGGGGCAGGCCGTTTTCGGCAAGTTCCGCTTCGGTCATTTGCCACAAATCCACGGCGTCATCGGCGAGATGCAGCAGGATCGACGGCGAAAACGGCACCGGCATGAGGCGTGTATTGGCTTTGATGAAAGCCTTGCGGTCGGTCATGGAGCGAGGCTTTGCAGATAAAGCGCCTGCACGCCGTTCATCACGTCGCGTTCGGTGTAGCCGTGCAAAATTCTCTGGCGGGCAGCCTCACCCATCTGCGTTACCAGCGCTGGGTCAGCCGCGAGCGCCACGAATGCCTCTGCCAAGGCGGCGGCATTGTCGGAGGGCACCACAAAGCCCTCGATGCCGTTACGGACGAGATCACGGCAGCCCGGCACGTCGGTGGTGACGCTGGCGCGTCCACACGCTGCGCCTTCCAGCAGGGTGCGCGGCAGGCCTTCGCCGCCGCGTGAGGGCAGGCAGGAAACATGATGATCCCGCCACACCGCAACAACATCACGGGTGGGGCCATGCCAGGTGATGCCCGGCTCTTTGCTCCACAGGCGCAAGGTTTCTTCCGGCACGGCTTTTGGGTTTGACGGGTCGGGGGCGCCGTAAAGCGACAACGTGATATCCGCGCCTTTGGCCCGCGCCAGACGGGTTGCCTCGACGGCGAGATCAATGCCTTTCGACCACAGCATCCGGGCGATGACAGCAACCCGCAATGGCGGAAAAGATGGCTGCGGGCTCACTGTGAGAAGGGCCGGGTCTACGCCCGCACCGCCAACAATAGTGACGCGTTCGGCATCATCGGGGTCGAGGCCGATCATGCGCGGGTCATCGCGGTTTTCGAACAGGAAACGGGTTTGTGAGGTGGTCAGCAGGCGAATGAGATTGCGCACCAGCATCCGCGCGGCGTGTCCAATGCCATCTTGCCGTGCCCCGAGGAAGCCAAGTCCGGTCAGCGCATAGACACGCCGCTTGATACCCGCGAGCGTCGCCGCCGCGCCGCCGACAAGGATGGAGCGCAAGGCGATGCAGTGGACGAGGTCGGCCTGTTCGTCCCGCAGGAGGCGAGAGAGACGCAACGTCGCTTGCAGTGCCGCGAACGGATTGAGGCTCTTGCGCTCGGCTTCGAGCGGCACCACCCTGGCACCGGTTGCCTCAATGATGGGTTGGTGGTCGCGCACCCGGCAGATGACGGTGACAGCAAGCCCGAGCTCTTTCGCCGCCCGTGCCATCGGCAGAAAATGGGAGCAGAAAAACCAGTCTTCCGTGACAATGAAGACCAACTTTCTACCCTTTAGCGACGCGTCTTGCGGCAACATGAGGGCACTCGCTTATGATTATGCTTTGCGCCTCATACAGTATTTTGCCCGTGAGGGAAAACATCAGCCCATGTTGCGACGCCACACCACCAGCAAAATAATGACAATTGCCACAAATTGTAGCCCCACGCGCCAGCGCATCAACGCCTGGGACCGGCTGGCTGAGCCGCCGCGCAGCATATTGACCAGCCCGAGCAGCAAAACAATCGTGACGGCAGCAAGGGCGGCGATGATGGTGGTGGTGTCAAAAGAAGCCATGGGAACCAGATTTTAGCGTGACGCGCGTTTCAAGTGGATCGCCGGTTAAACGCGGTTCACTCTAGGTGCGATAAACCCGGCTATTGACGTAGCAGACGGTCAAAATAATCAAGCTCGTCTTTCGGACGGCTCGGGTCGGCGAGTTTCTGGCGCAAGGTCTCAATCAATTCCTGAAGGCGGTCGCGCACATCCTTGGTATTGGCCTTGCCGTTGAACGGGTTTGGGTTTTGCGTTCCGCCTTCCCGCGTTCCGCCCGCCATGGGAGCGCCGGTGCCGAGCATGTTCTGGGCCTGCTGCATCATATTTTTTGCGCCCTTTTGCAGGGCCTCAATGGCGCGCCCCTGCGCCTCAATCGCCTCGGAACCGTCATCCGCGTTAAGCGCCTCTTCTGCTTCGCGCATGGCCTGCTCGGCGTCATCGAGATTGCTGTCTGGTGCGATGCCGAGCTTCCGGCCCTGGCGTTTCAGCGCTTCGAGGCTTTCGCGCAGGGATTTCTGGCGCGGCTCCATATCCGCCATGCCCGGCATGTCTTCGGGCTTTTTCTCGTCCGGGTACATCAGACGCTGGCGGTTGCGTTCATAGGTCTCATCACGCAGTTTCTGTTGCTGGGAGAGGAGCGAATCCGCCTGATTCATCGCCTCCATCATCTCCTTCATCATCGGGTCCATGCCCCCATTGGGCCGGGCGGTCTGCATATTTTCGAAGATGTTGCGCAACTCATCCATCATTTGCTGCGCTTCGGCGGTGCGGCCCTGGCGCATCAGCTCTTCAATGCGGTCGAGCATTTGGGTGAGTTGATCTGGCGAAACCATGCGCCCGTCGGCCAGCGGCGTCTCAGCGTTCTTGTCGCCCTGCTGCATCCGCTGCGCCAGCTCTTGCAGATAGCGGTTCATGGCCTCGCGCATGTCCTGGGTCAGTTGCGCGATCTCTTTGGGGTCGGCGTTGCGGGCGATGGCGTCCTGCAATTTTTCCCGCGCCGCCTTGAGGTCACGCTCGGCCCCCGACAGCGTGCCATCTTCAATTTTCACCGCCATGGCCCACAGCCACTCGGACAGTGCAATGAGGTTTTGATTGGTTTTCGCCGTGCGCACCAGCAGCCGCGCCTGGCGCAACCCGAGATAAACACCCGCTTCGGGCGTGAAGAGTTCTGGGGCAGTCATCAGGCCGTCGATGGCGGACGCCACCACTTTTTGCCCATCGGTCTCGGTGATGAGGCGGCGGCGCAATTCGGCGAGGGCTTGGGCGAGCGGTACGGTGAACGGACGTTGTGGCAGCACAAAACGCAAGGGCTCGCTCCGCCCCTGCTGGCCGATGGCGTCGCGCGCGGTGAGCGTCATGGTCACCGGCAGCCCGGCCCATGGATGTTCGGCAAGGTCGATGGTGCGGCGCATCGCTTCGCCGCCGCCGGTGCGTGGCGGTGGGGCGAGGGGCATATCAGGTGCCGGAACCAGCGAGCGATAAGCCGGGTCAAGCGCGAAAGACGCCGTGATGTCAGTGACGCCATAATCGTCCGATGCCCCATAGGGCAATACGAAAGAGCCGCGCTGATTGACAACAATGTCCCCTTTTACCGCGACCGTTGGTGGCACATCGGGAATGATTGCGACTGCAAGTTTGTGTTTGCTGAAAAACCCCGAAGACACGGTGATCTCGGCATCGCGATCAAGGGTGAGAATGTGTTCGTCGAGGGTGCCCTCGGTGGCACTGGCGGGTGCCGCGTCCTTGCGCGGAAGGGCCGGCGTTGCCGAAACCGAGACGGCGTCTCTGGCCGTCCGAATCACCAATGTCGCGCCAACGGGGGCGCGCAGGTTTTGGGATGGGGTGGCAAATGAAATCGCTTGCGGTGGCAAGCCGGTATAGCCGGGCGGGTTGATCCAGCCGCTCATGGCGATGGTGTTGCCATTGTTTCCCACACCCGGCATTCTGACAGTAAATGCGGTGGCGAGCCGCTCGTCCTTGTCTGGGCCTGCAATGAAGGCCGAGGCAACAGCCAACAGCACGAGGCCGGAGCGGATGGCATAACGGTCGTAACGCGGCATATCGGGCTCAGGGAAGCCAACCCGCATTTTCGGCACTGTGGCCACGACGCGTTTGCGGTGCAAAATCCACAAACCGCGCGCCACGGCGTTTTCGCGGCCAAGGGCCAGCCGGTCGTTCATCGCAGCAGCATCGCCATGGGGGAGGCCGCTGTCGCGGTCAACGCGCTGCAAGGCTTCGTCAAGCGCCGGGCGGCGCAGGCTCAGGAAGCTCCTGCAACTGTAGAGAAACCCGAGCGCGAACAGGATGAGGCCGATGAGATGAGCGGTATTGCCCACCATCTGCCATAACCCGAGCCATGACAGCGATAAAAACAGCAGTACCATGCCGACAGGTGGCCATAGCCGCCGCCACAACCGCTCCGAAAAAAGTGCAAGCCATGCGAGCCCGGCAAGGCGGTTCAGCCGGGCCAGCGCACGCTCATGGTTTTTGTGCTCTTCCTGCGGCACGTGACACGCCGTCTCCCGGTTTTCCTGCTTGAGCAGAGAAGTGGACCATTATGAAGTGACCAAAATACGGCCTGCGACAAGAGCAAAACGCGTATTACTCTGCTCCCGCGCTCACAGCCAGTCGGGAGTGCGGTCGAGGCCGATCAGTTCTTCATACGACTGACGTGGGCGGATGATGGCATGGCGTGTGCCATCCACCAGCACCTCCGGCACCAGGAGCCGTGAATTGTAGGTGCCTGCCTGGACGGCGCCGTAAGCACCCGCTGTCATGACGGCGATGAGATCGCCCGCCTTGAGATGCGGCATGGAGCGGTCGAGCGCCAGATAATCGCCGGTTTCGCAAACCGGGCCGACGATATCGACCTTCTTGCGCTCCGCTCCGACGGGAGCTTCCACCACCGGAATAATGTCGTGATAGGCCTCATAGAGCGTCGGGCGCACCAGATCATTCATGGCGGCATCGACGATGACGAAGGTCTTGTTTTCACCCTGCTTCACATAGATGACGCGGGTAATGAGAACCCCCGCATTGCCGGAAATCATGCGACCGACCTCGAAGACGAACTTCAGGCCAAGGTGGCTGGCGTTCCGCTTGATGATCTCGGCATAGGCCGCGGGCTCGGGCGGCACCTGGTTGTCTGGAACATAGGGGATGCCGAGGCCGCCGCCGAAATCAATGTGGTGCAGCTTATGGCCATCCGCCATCAAATTCTGTGCGAGCTCCGCCAGCAATTTGCTGGCATTATCGAAGGGGGCGAGGTCAACGATCTGGCTGCCAATATGCATATCGACGCCAACCACGGCGATGTTGGGCAAACGGGCGGCGCGGGCATAAACTTCACGCGCCCGCGAAATCGGGATGCCGAACTTATTCTGCGATTTGCCGGTGGAGATCTTGGCGTGGGTTTTGGCATCGACATCCGGATTGACGCGAATGGAAATCTTTGCCGTTACGCCCTTGGAAACGGCGACCTGCGACAGCGCTTCCAACTCAGGCTCGGATTCCACATTGAAGCACAGGATCCCCGTATCCAACGCCAGTGCCATTTCTTCGCGGGTCTTGCCGACGCCGGAAAAAACGATGCGTTCGCCTGGTACGCCAGCCGCCACCGCCCGGCGCAATTCGCCTTCGGAGACAGTATCCATGCCCGCACCGAGATTGCCGAGTGTACGCAGCACCGCCTGATTGCTATTGGCCTTGATGGCGAAGCATACCAGCGCGTCCTGCCCTTTGAAGGCATCGGCGAAAACACGGTAATGGCGTGTGAGCGTTGCCGTGGAGTAGCAATAGAACGGTGTGCCGATTTCATCGGCGAGCGCGGGAAGGCGCACCTGTTCGGCATGGAGCACGCCGTTGCGGTAGGAAAAATGATGCATGGCTCAGTGCCTAGAGAATTGGGTCGAGAATGAAGGGTTCTTTCGGCACTGTAACGGGCCGTTTCGGTTGCTTCTGCGGTGTCGGCAGGGGCGACAGGGTCGCATTGTCATTGTCGTCGTCATCGACGGTTGTTTGCGTTTGAGCAGGTTTCGGATCGCCGGGGCGCGGCGGTGCCTCAAGCTGCCCCGCACGCCCGCAGGCGGCAAGGCTGAGCGCGAGAAAGCCTAGGACAAGGAACGCAGGTAACGGGCGCGACGACATCTGAAACTCCGGAAATTTGCGCCACCATACCCTTAACGGATTGAAGAGGCGAGCGAGAATCGCATTGTGCACGGAGGCAGTTGCCGGTGTTCGCCGCAAGGGGCGCTTTCCGCCGAAAGTTTTCCTTGAAAACCGATGTCGAAAGCGCATCATTGCGACATGACTGATCAGGATAAAAAGCAAATCACTTCTCGCTCCCGCCGCCTGCTCTATGGCGCCTGTGCCGCGGCGGCGCTGGCCGTTGGGGGATATGTGGTTGCCACCGGTGCCGATGGGGCGGGGGCCTGTCCGGCGAGCGAGATGACGGCTGCGCTCAAGCCCCTTGCCCAGGGCGAGCTTGCCGCGTTCTCGGTCAATGCGACGCCCATGCGCTTGCCGCCCCTGACCTTCATCACTTCCGATGGGCGCAGCACGACGCTTGATGCCTTCAAGGGCAAAACGGTTTTGCTCAACCTCTGGGCGACATGGTGCGTGCCATGCCGCCGCGAGATGCCTGCGCTCAACAGCCTCCAGGCCGAACTGGGTGGCAAGGATTTTGAGGTGGTGGCGGTGAGTGTCGATACCGGCGGGCCGGACAAGCCCAAAAAATGGCTGGCCGATAACAATATCGGCAATCTCGCCTTCTATGGCGATGTCGATGGCAACGTGCTCAAGACCCTGCAAAAAACCGGGCAGGTCGTCGGGCTGCCAACGACCATCCTCATCGACCCGCAGGGCTGCCAGCGCGGCATCGTGCGCGGGCCGGCGGAATGGGCAAGTGCGGATGCGTTAAGACTTCTGCGCGCGGCACTGGGGCGCAAGGAATAACAGACAAAGAAAAACCGCCGGGAATGCCCGGCGGTTTCGTAGTTTGGCTCGGGAAAGGAAAGCCCTTTCCCGGTCGTTGGTTCAATGGGCCTGGAGCGCCGGGTCCATCTTGGTCTTCTGTTCGGCCGCACCCTTGCCGTACTTCTTGTAGTACATACCGGTGATGATTGGCACGATGATCGAAGTGACGATCACGCAGATGGCAACCAGAATCGACGCTTGCGGGGCAATGGCCTTGAACTGCGGGGCCACGGCGGCAATGGCCACCGGGTTGGCTGCCGCGGCTCCTGCGGTCGAGGAAGCGGCAAGACCTGCCGTGCCCGTGCCGCCGCCGATGTATTTGTCGGCCAGGATCAGCGGAATGCCGGTCAGAATAATGACCGTGATTGCCAGGATAATGCCGGTGAACACCAACGGTGACATCAAGTGGTTGAGGTCAATGGTGTTGCCCAATGCGAAGGCAAAGAACGGAATCATCAACATGCCGCCTGGAGCGAAGAACTCACGCAGCTTCGTATCCATATTGCCGAGGGCAAAGCCGACGATGAACGGGATGACCGCGCCAACATAAATCTGCCATTCGAAGTGAATGCCGGTGGTGCCGAGGATGATCATGCTCATCAGCGGGCCGGATTCGATCGAGGTCAGCACGAACGCGCCGGCTTCTTCCTTGGTGCCGTAGGTCTGCATCAAGGAGGCGTAGAGACCGCCATTGGTCATGTCCATGGCGCAGACGATGGCGAGCACCGAAACACCCGCGAGGATGCCGCTCTGAATGCCTTCCGCAGGAATGAACATCGACGCGATCATGGTGATGATCCATGCTGCGATCAGCTTGGTCAGCACGATGGTACCGGATTTGCGCAGCACAGTGCCGGTGGCGTTCAACTTGATTGATGCGCCCATGCAGAAGAACCACACGGCGAGAATCGGCACGACGCCGGTCATAATGCCGTTGGTAAAGCCGCCGAAATACGCCGGAGCCCACGGAATGAATGTCTTGCACAACGCGCCGAGAAACAGCGGCACCAGCATCAGACCGCCGGGGATTTTATCGATTGATTCTTTGATCCTCATCTCATGATCCTCTTCATAACCGCGTTCGGCCTGTCGATGTGCCGCAGCGCTACTTTTTTAAGGGCATCAAACTAATATATTGATATTTCTATTTTTTCGGATTTTCGTTTGGAACAAAGGAGTTACCTTGACTGATATATTATTCCAGTTTGCTCGCAGAGTCCATACTCAAGAATGAGTTGAACTGTCGCGGGGGTAGACCTGCAACGCTACAGATTGAAAAATGTCATGCGGGTTTCGGCAACGGGAAATTTCACGCGACGCCTGATTAAAGCAGTTTTTCATGGTGATTTTATGAACCCGTGGTTCAATATCGTGAACTTCACCGCGCTGCCCGCGGATACGCCCATGAAAAAGGGGGCCGAAGCCCCCTGTCACGACCCAAAGCGTTTGCGTTATCAGGCGGAAATGCCTTTGTCGGTCAGCATCTGCTGCAACTCGCCCGACTGGAACATCTCGCGGGTGATGTCGCAACCGCCGATGAACTCGCCTTTGATATAAAGCTGCGGGATGGTCGGCCAGCTGGAGTAATCCTTGATGCCCTGACGGATTTCGTCGTTGTCCAGTACGTTGATGCCCTTGTAGGGCACGCCGAGATGGCTGAGAATCTGCACCACCTGCCCCGAGAAGCCGCACATGGGAAAATCCGGGGTGCCCTTCATGAACAGCACGATATCATTCGACTTCACTTCATTGTCGATCATTGTCTTGGCGTCGGCCATGCCGGTTACTCCTGAATTTGATGCACTCCGTCCTTAATGGCGGAGGCGAAAGCGGTCTTTGTCGGACAGCCATTTTAGAACACCACCTTAAAAAGCAAAAACGGCTTTTCGGCGGAGAACTCAGATGGCCTAAGGAATTTGCGTAGTCAGCGCCAGAGCATGCAATTCGCCGCCCATGCGGCCCTGCAGCGAGGCATAGACCATCTGATGCTGCTGCACCCGGGATTTCCCGGCGAAGGCGGCGGAAATCACCGTCGCCTGATAGTGATTACCGTCGCCCGCGAGATCGCGGATTTCGACCTGGGCATCGGGCAATGCTTCCTTGATAAAACGTTCGATTTCGCTGGCCTGCATCGCCATAACATGGGGTCTTTCTTGAATATGAAGCCGAAACTCAGTGCCCGGCCATATAGTTGGGCAACCAGTTTTCGTGCGCTTCCTTCAGCTCTGCGACAGATATGGGCAGCTCCTGCGGCAATTGCAATGTGTCGCCGCCGGTAATGCCGATCCAATAGGCCGGAATACCTTCGCCCTTGGCGCGCTCCAGAAGGGCAGGAGCCGCCTGTGACGGCACGCTGAGCACATAACGCGCCTGATCCTCACCGAACAATAGCGCATGGAGCGGCAAATCGTGCGGTGGCCTTGAGAAGGTCATACCGATGCCCTTGGGCAGCGCCATTTCGGCCACCGCCAGCGCGATGCCGCCTTCCGAGCAGTCATGGACGGTGTCAACAACGCCTTCACGGATGAGCTTGCGCACGAAATCGCCATTGCGCTTCTCAACGACGAGATCAACCGGGGGCGGTGCGCCTTCTTCGCGCTTGCAGATATCCGCAAGATAGATCGATTGCCCGAGCGCGCCTGCGGTATCACCGATGAGGAGAACCACATCGCCCTGGCGTTTGAAGGCAACGCTTGCCGTGCGGGTCACGTCATCCACAAGGCCGACGCCGCCGATGGTTGGGGTTGGCAAAATGCCTTCGCCGTTGGTCTCGTTGTAAAGCGACACGTTGCCCGAAACCACGGGGAAAGCCAACGCCTTACAGGCTTCGCCAATGCCCTTCAGGCAACCGACCAACTGGCCCATGACGCGCGGGCGCTCGGGGTTGCCGAAGTTGAGATTGTCGGTAATGGCAAGCGGCAATCCGCCCACCGCCGTGATGTTCCGCCACGCCTCAGCCACCGCCTGCTTGCCGCCTTCGACCGGGTCGGCGCCGCAATAGCGTGGGTTGACGTCTGAGGTCAGGGCGAGGCCTTTGGGGCCGTCGTTGATGCGCACCACGGCGCTGTCGCCGCCGGGCACCTGGATGGAATTGCCGAGGATGAGGTGGTCGTATTGCTCCCACACCCAGCGCTTGGAGCACTGGTCAGGCGAGCCGATCAGCCGCAGCAACGCCTCGCGGTTGGTGACGGGGGCGGAAATGCTTTCCGGCGCAATGGTTTGCGCCTTGGGGGTCGGTTCGTGCGGGCGGTCGTAGAGCGGGGCTTCGTCGCCCAGTTCCTTGATCGGCAGATCGGCCATCACCACGCCGCCATGTTTGACGACGAAACGCAGCGTATCGGTGGTCTTGCCGATGATGGCGAAGTCGAGGCCCCATTTGCGGAATATAGCCTCGGCTTCACTTTCCTTATGCGGCTTTAAAACCATAAGCATGCGCTCCTGGCTTTCCGACAGCATCATTTCGTAAGCCGACATGCCTTCTTCGCGGCACGGCACCTTGTCGAGGTCCAGTTCGACACCGAGATTGCCCTTGGCACCCATCTCGACCGCCGAGCAGGTGAGGCCCGCGGCCCCCATGTCCTGAATGGCGATGACCGAGCCCGAGGCCATCAGTTCGAGGCAGGCCTCGAGCAGCAGCTTTTCGGCGAAGGGGTCGCCGACCTGAACGGTGGGGCGCTTCTCTTCCGACTTATCATCGAACTCGGCCGAGGCCATGGTCGCGCCGTGGATGCCGTCGCGGCCGGTCTTGGAGCCGAGATAGACAATCGGATTGCCGACACCCGCCGCCGCCGCATAAAAAATAGCATCGGTCTTGCAGATGCCAACCGCCATGGCGTTGACGAGGTTGTTGCCGTTATAGCAGGGGTGGAAGCCGAACTGACCACCGACCGTTGGCACGCCAAACGAGTTACCATAGCCGCCAACGCCCGCCACCACGCCCGCCACGAGATGCCGGGTCTTGGGATGCGCGGGCTCGCCAAAGCGCAACGCGTTGAGGGCGGCGATGGGACGCGCACCCATGGTAAACACGTCACGCAGGATGCCGCCAACGCCGGTGGTCGCGCCTTGATAGGGCTCGATGAATGAGGGGTGGTTATGGCTTTCCATCTTGAAAGCACAGGCAAGGCCATCACCGATATCAATGATACCGGCGTTTTCGCCCGGCCCCTGGATCACCCACGGCGCCTCGGTTGGCAGGCCCTTGAGGTGCAGGCGCGAGGATTTGTAGGAGCAGTGCTCGTTCCACATCGCCGAGACGATGCCAAGCTCGGTGAAGGTCGGCACCCGGCCAATGAGGTCGCAGAAGCGCTTGTACTCATCGGGGGTGAGGCCGTGTTCCTTGACTATTTCCGGGGTGATGGCTTTGTCGTTCCGGATCATGTCTCAACTCGCGTGTTTGAAATAAAGAAAAACGGGTTCGGTTTTTAGAGCAGGATGTATTTACACAGAAACACAGCCTGCTCTAACTTCGATATTTTGCAAGGCTTCATACGGTTAAATGGTGTCCACTTAACCGCGCCTTGCTCTAGCCTCAGGCGGCCTTGCCAGCAAAGTTGCCGATCAGGCTGGCAAACAGCCCGCGCCCATCGGTGCCGCCGACGAGATCGTCGATCAGGTTTTCCGGGTGGGGCATCATGCCAAGCACATTGAGCTTTTCGGAGTATACTCCGGCAATGGAATTCATCGAGCCGTTGCGGTTGGCGTCATCGGTCACCACGCCTTGCGCGTTGCAATAGCGGAAGGCCACGCGGCCCTCGCCCTCAAGGCGCTTCAGGGTGTCGCCATCGGCGGTGTAGTTGCCCTCGCCGTGCGCCACGCAGACATCAATGGCCTGACCGGGGCGATAGGCGTTGGTGAAGGCGGTATCGGCCCGCTCCACCTTGAGAAACTGCCGGTGGCAGATGAAGCGCAGATTGGCGTTGCGCATCAGAATGCCGGGCAGGAGCCCCGATTCGCACAAAATCTGGAAGCCGTTGCAGATGCCAAGCACCAGCCCGCCGCGTGCCGCGTGCGCCCGCACCGCGTCCATGATATGGGCACGCCCGGCGATGGCACCGCAGCGCAGATAATCGCCATAGGAGAAGCCGCCCGGCAGCACGACGAGGTCGGTGCCCTTGGGCAGTTCGGTGTCGCCATGCCAGACCTTTTCCACGCGGGAGCCCGCTTGAACAAGCGCCTTGACGACATCGCCCTCACGATTGGAGCCCGGAAAAACGAGAACGGCGGATTTCATGGTCTTCATGCTCCCTGACGCGCCTTGCCGGGCACGATAACAGCATTCACCGGATGCCAGACGCACCGGTTCAAATAATCACGGCCGGAAAACGCTTTCCGGCCGGGCGCGGGTGTCAGAGAATGTCGATCTGGAAATTCTCAATGACGGTATTGGCTAAAAGCTTGGTGCAGGCCGCTTCCAGAACCTTTTGCGCCTCGGCCTTATCGGTGGTGGCGAGGTCAATATCGAACACCTTGCCCTGGCGCACACCATTGATGCCGTTGACATCAAGCGACTTCAGGGCACCTTCAATGGCTTTGCCCTGGGGGTCCAAAACACCATTCTTCAGGGTAACAATTACACGCGCTTTCATGTCATCTTCCCGGCGGCTTCTGGTCAATCATTCCGGTGCAACCCGGCATGCCCCATCGCATACGCGGTTCTGGCGGAAGAAACAACCGCTGAAGAGGTCGTGTTCGGTATTAAAGCATCGGTTGGTGGATATCGCTGTTGCGACACCGAGACCGGAGTTTTGCCCTCCGTCCCGGAAGAGAGATTTTTGCTCCTGTCCGCCCAGACAATTCAGCCGCCCCATCCGCAAAATGTCTCAAATAAAACATGCGACGTCTCTCTGGGGAGACATGTGGCGATGGGACTTGTCAGCATTGAAGGTGCCATGCAACTCCTCAATGCGTTGCGCCTGTAAAAGAGCTTTTATTTGTTCCTTTTTGTTGTTCGGCTGGTGTTGAATAACAAAACGAGGACAAAATTGAGCCGGTTAGATCATGGGCGTTTCAAAACATGAATTTTGCTAAATAAATACGAACAAATTTCGGGGAATTTTACATCGATATTCTTGCTTTCGTGGGCCTTGCTCGCGGTTAACTGCGAATTATCGCAAATTTCAGCGAGATTAGAAGTGAAAGCGCCAAACTGTGCGCTGTCCGAAGGGCTTTGTAGCAACAAAATTCATAAAAAAGCCGGATCAAAAGACAGAAATTGTGAAGAACAACACTTTTAATACTAAGGGGCCAATGATGAACCGTTCCACTTCTCGCCATTCCGTTTTCACCCGTAGCCGCCTGACCACGTTGCGGGCAACCACATCGCTCGCCGTGCTGGCGGGGATGTGTCTGGTTGGCATGGCGGGCAGCGCCAATGCGGCATGCTTGGGGCTTGGCACAACGCTTATTTCCTGTGATGGCTCCGAGACGATTTCTCTCAACAATGGCACGGTTATCTCCACCAGTGGGGCCGCTGCGCACGGCATCAATACCAGCGCATTGACCGGCGAGACCACAATCACCAACAGCGGCGCGATTACCGCCACGGGTGGTGGCAATGGCATTTATTCAAATGCGACGAGTGGAGAGGTCCATATCATCAACACGGGCGCGCTCACCGTTGCGGGCTCGCCCACCGCAGGCGTGGCCGCGTATGGTATCGTCGGAATAACATCCGCTGGTGGCAGGGTAACCATTAACAGTGGCAATGCCATTCAGCTTGACGGTGGTGTGACAGGTAGCCATGAACAGGTCGGTCTGCGTGCTATTGTAAAAGGTGGCGATGGCGATGCTTCGATTGTCTATAACGGCCCGGGCATCCAGATTCTCAATGCGATGGGTGCGAGCGGATCCGCCAAAACTGCCGCATTTGCGAGCTCATATGGCCAGGGCAATGCCGGTGTTGATTTTACGGGCGATATCACCGTTTCAGGTGTTTACAATGTGATTGGCGCGGAAGCCGCGGCTGCCGGGGGAGGGGATGCGCATATCCGTTACCGGAGCGGAACGCTGTCGTCGACGGGAACAGGAACTAGTTCAGGCGTGGGTTTGACAGCCTGGACGGCTGGCACGGGCAGTGGCGATGCGAGCATGATCACCGATGCGGGCACCGTGATCCATGTTAATGGCAATATCGGATGGGGCGTTCATGTTAGCTCTCTCACCGGTAGCGCCACCGCACAAATTATGTCAGCCATTGATACCACTGGCGACACCATGCACGGTATCTGGGTCAAAGCGGAAGGGGGAGCGAACATTGTCGACTTCACCGGCCCGAGCATTCTGACACGCGGTGACAGCTCGCGAGGTATCCAGGCGAACAATAGCGGTGCCGGCACGATCAAGGTGCTCAATTCCGGCACGATCACGACGCAGGGCGCATGGGCGGACGGCATTTATGCAGACTCCACCGGCACCGGTGCCATCACTGTGTCCAATACCAATGCGATCACCACCAGTGGGGACCGTGGCCACGGCATTAGAACCAGCGCACTCACTGGTGAGACCAAAATCACCAACAGCGGCGTGATCATGACCACCGGTGGCGCTACTGGTGTTGGTGGTACCGGCATCAAGTCCAGCGGAACGGCGGGTGCCATCACCATCAACAACGTCGGCGAGATTACAACGGACGGTAATAAGGCGGACGGTATCGCTGCGAACACCGTCGGAGCCGGTGCGATCACTGTGGTCCACTCCGGCGCGATCACGACGCTCGGCACGAATTCGAACGGCATCCACACCACGAGCTCAGGCACGGGCGCGGTCTCTGTAATCAATAGCGGGACTGTCACGACGACTGGCGATCTGGTTGTCAGTAACCGTAGCGTTGGTATCTATGCGTTCTCAGCTGGCGGTGCTGTTTCGGTACAAAATACCGGAGCGATTACAACGCACGGTGCAACAAACTCCCAGGGCATCTACGCGAAGGCAGTGTCCGGCAATGCGATAGTGACGTCAATTGGAGCTGACATCACGACAACCGGAAAAGCGGAAAATGCGTCCGCAAATACCGGCATTGAGGTCAACGCCGTTAATGGTGATGCAACGATTGAGTTCAGCAATGGCAATGTAACTGTCGCTGGTACCGCAGCCGGCCTCTTCGCTTGGGGAAATGGCGCAAGCGGTACAGCCAAAATCACGGTCGTGAATTCAATTATTGATAACACAGCTGCTGACTGGCTCAGCACTGTCGAGACGCGCGGTCACAATACTTCCATCAGCATTGATGCTGCCAGCCAGGTCCATGGTGGCTGGGGCTGGTATTACACCTCCGCCATTTACCTCGGCGGAACAACGATGACGCTGAAGAATGCGGGCATTATCGACGCCATGAACGACCTGGTTGTCTTTTCCAGTGAAATTTATGGCACCGGTAATGCTGGAACCGTCTCGATTAACAACACGGGATCCATTACCGGTATCATGGGTGGGGCGAAGTCAGTTCTGACCTTTGATAATTCGGGCACCTGGAACACGCGCTTGTTCGCCGCAACGACCGGTAGCGGTGTACGCGACCAGCTCGGTGTTGCGATCTCCGATTTCGGCACGTCCGGCAACAACACCATCAATAACAGCGGCACGCTCGCCCTGCTTGGCCACGGCGCGGATCCGGTGCCGACGCTGGACACCACCGGTATGTATCTGCCGATGGGCCTCACCTTTAACACCATGGTCGCCAACGGCCCGGTGCAGGGCCAGATCCTTGGCATACAAAACTTCAACAACTCCGGCGTGATCGACCTCACCGCTAACAGCTCTGCCGGTGACGTGCTGGTGATCTCGGGTGGTCATACTGCGGGCACCAATGGCGGCGGCGTGTTTGTTGCCAATGGTGGCACGTTGAAACTCAACACCGTCCTCAACGAGGGCGGCCCGAATTCACAGTCGGATATGCTGGTGGTCGATTCCACCCGTCTCGGTTCCGGTGCCACGTTGATTGCCGTCACACCGGTCGGTGCCTCTGCGGGTGCATTGACGGTGGGTAATGGTATCGCGCTGGTGGAAGTGCTCAATAAAGCGGCCTCTGCCGCGGGCGTGTTTACCCTCAACGGCCGCGTTGCTGCGGGCGCTTACGAATACCAGCTCTTCCCCAACGGCGTTGGTTCTGACGCCGCCGACGGCAACTGGTATCTGCGTAATACCGCCCCGGTCCCGCCGGTAACGCCGCCAGTCGAGCCGCCTGTGACGCCGCCAGTCGAGCCGCCGGTGACCCCGCCGGAGACAACGCCTGAACCTCCTGTGGAGCCGTTGGTTCCGATTTTCCGCCCAGAAGTGCCGGTTGATATGGTGATTTTGCCACTGGCGATTGAATATGGCTATGCCATGCTCGGTTCGATGCAGGATCGCGGCGGTGTCGATGGCTGGAACGATGCCGGTCCGGTTTACGAAGAGCGTTCGGTTTGGTGCAAGGGCAAAAACCCGCAGAACCCGAATGTGGTCGTGGACCCCAACAACCCATACAAGTGCATCGTTAAGGTGCCGGTGGCCACGGCCAATGGTGCCAAGGACGAAACCCGTTGGGCGCGCTCTGGCTGGGCACGTCTGATTGGCAGCCGTGGCTTCCAGGAGCATAACAACTTCCTGCGTCGCGGTGCTGATTACGACT
>JAVBJU010000040.1:0-8000 GCA_031546825.1 Microvirga sp.
CGGCTACTGGACGCACCACGGCGCAAGCGGCTGGTACACCGATGCGGTCATCCAGGGCACCTGGTATGAGGCGGAAGCGCGGTCACATGCGGGCCAGCAGATCAAGCCCAATGGCTTTGGTATCATTGGCTCGCTTGAGGGCGGCTATGCCTTCAAGCTCGGCAATGATGTGACGCTCGAGCCGCAAGCGCAGGTGGTTTACCAGAACGTGACCTTCGACAACAGCCGCGATGCCTACGGTGTGATCCGGTTTGACGATGGTGACAGCCTTCGTGGCCGCCTGGGCCTGCGTCTTGCCAAGGCGTGGAACCGTGCTGACGAAGGGCAACAGCCCCGTCTCGTCACCGGCTGGCTGCGTGCCAATGTCTGGCACGAGTTCATGGGCGACACCAAGACCTCGTTCGGCTCTGTCGACGGCCAGAACATGGTGCCGTTCACCTCGAGCCTCGGCGGCACATGGGGTGAGCTTGGTGCGGGTGTGACCGTTCAGGCCACCGACAAGATCAACCTGTTCGCCACCGGCGCTTACAACCGCTCGCTCGACAATCATGGCCGTGAGGGCTGGGATGGACGGCTCGGTGCCACTGTGAAGTGGTAAGCTGACGCGCTTCTCTCTTGTTGTTACAAAAGACGCCGCCCGATCCATCGTCGGGCGGTGTCTTGCTTTTGGCGCAGTCCACTTTTAACTGAAATGAGAGATTCGTTTGGAAATTATGGAATCTGGTGTGAACAACGGTGTGATTGAACGCGTTCCCCTTTACGAGAGAAACTAGATCTAAGTCTTTCTTGCTAAAGGATTTTATGGGATATCTTGCCTGTCCGTTGCCGTGCCCCTCGCGGCGGCTCCATGCGACTATTTCGCGTTAGGGGCTCATATGGACTATAGGAAGTATCTGCCCGATAACCGGGTCGCCCTTTTCAACAACCCTTGAAGCTTACGACACACAACATGACACAGAAGACAGAGAATGGATCAGCGCCTTTCCCGGCGCCGGTCAGCGCTGCCGCCTTCCGCGAGGGCATGAGCCACGTCGCTGCGGCCGTGCATGTGGTCGCCACCGGTGGCCCGGCGGGCCGCGCGGGCATGACAGTGAGCGCCATGACCTCGGTGACCGATACGCCCGCGACGCTTCTCGTCTGCGTCAATGCCGAAAGCCATTTCTGCCGTGTGGTGGAGAAGAACGGCGTTTTCTCGGTCAACCTGCTGGGTCTCACCGATAGAGCTGTGGCGGAAGCGTTTGGCGGGGCTGATCGTCTGGCCCCTGAAAAGCGTTTCGAAATCGGCACCTGGGCTCCGGGGCAGAGCGGCGCGCCGTTGCTGTCCAGCGCCATGGTTTCCTTCGATTGCCGCCTGTCCGGCAGCGATATCATCGCCTCACACCGGGTGATGATGGGCGTGGTGACCGATGTGCGCATTGGTGCCCATGACGACGCTTTGCTCTATTGGCGGCGTGCTTATCGCGCGCTTGACCAGGCGGAATGAACCGGCTGCCACAATTTGTTCCTGTTTTCATTGAATAGAGAGCGCTGCCCGCTTGGCGTGAGCCGGGAGACGGGGTAGAGAACTCCTTCCTCATGCTGGAATGTGCCCCGTTGTCGTCTGTCGCCCATACCTCTGAAGTCATCGCAGAATTCGCCAGCGAGGCGGAGGGAAGCGTGACGGTTGAAGAGATTTTGTCGGCGCTGGGTGATCGCGTCTATGCGCTGCTGATCGTCGTTCTCGGCATCCCCAATTGCCTGCCCATGCCGCCGCCGATCCCGCTGATCTGCGGCCTGCTGCTCGCCTTCGTCGCGCCGCAACTGGCGCTTGGACGGCGGACGCCGTGGATCCCGCGCGCCGTGCTCACCCGCTCGGTCAAGCGCAGTGACATTGCCCGCGTGGTGCGCCGCGCGGTGCCGCTGTTCGAGAAGCTCGAGCGCTATTCCCGGCCGCGCCTGGTGCTGCTGGTGGAGCCCATCGCCCTGCGGGTGATCGGCCTTATTCTGATGGTGCTGGCGGTGGCGCTGATCTGCTCGCCCCCGATTTTCGGCCAGATGCCGCTCGGCTTTGCCATTTGCCTCATCGGCCTCGGCCTGGTCGAGCGCGACGGCCTGATTGTTCTCGGCGGAATACTGCTCGGCTGCTTCGGCGTCTCGCTTTCGGCAAGCTTCATCTACGCAGTGATTGCCGGGATCGGCGCGTTTCTGGTGTAGTGCCTCGCTCTCACCGCCAGAACGAAAACAGCTTCCAGCCGATTGACAGATATTTCCCCGGCACGTCAAAATTCACCAGAATGACGCGGGCGATGTTGAATACGAATTCACCGATGGGGCGGACGGTGATGACGGCGACGATCAGCAGCATCGGCCCGATTTGCCGCCAGCGCTGGGCGTGAATCTGGATATCGCGGCTGAGATAGGGCTCAATGATGCCCCAGCCGTCGAGGCCGGGCACCGGCAGAAGGTTCCACACCAGCGACAGGGTAAGGAACCCGGCGAGCATGGCCAGCGCACCCCAAAATTCCGGCGTGCCATTGCCATCATACCACTCAAGGCTGAAAGGGGTGGCCAGCAGGCACAGGCACAGCAGTGTTGCCAGCGGCCCCGCCGCTGAGACGGCACAATTCCAGTGGTGGCTGCGGAGCGCGGCGGGGCGCACATAAACCGCGCCGCCGGGCAGTGCAATGTAGCCGAGCACCATGAACACCGCAGGCATCAAAAGGCTATGCACCGGGTGGGTGTAGCTCAGCGGATCGAGGGTGAGATAGCCGGTTTCTGCAATTTTATAATCACCGCCGCGATAGGCGGTGACGGCGTGGCCGAACTCGTGCAGGCACAGGGCAATGAGCCAGCCCGACAGTACGAAGACGAAGGCGGCGAGGCCGGGCGCGACGGCGTCGGTGTAGAGCAGGGTGCCGGTGGCGGCCATGAGAAACACCAGCGCCAGGAAGCCGATATTGATGCCGGGCGCAACGCGCGCGGTCTGTTGCCCCTGTCGGCTGTTTTTCGCTGGCTTCATCGGCTTTTTCCCTTTTTTACCACCTCTCCCGTCTATATGCGGAAGCGTCCGGGCGCAATGGGGGCGTTCACCCCAGCGCCCGTTGGCGGGTTTCCACATCAATCAAAAAGCCCAGGCAGCCGGCCAGCCCCAGCATGAAGGCGAAGAGTGCCAGCGTGCCAGTGAAGCTTTGCACGAACAAAAAGGCCATGGCGGAAGGGGCGAGCAGGCCGCCAAGCCGCGCCACCGCGCCCGCCGTGCCCATGCCGGTGGCGCGGGAGGCGGTGGGGTAAAGCTCGGGCGTGAAGGCATAAAGCGCCCCCCAGGTGCCGAGCAGGGCAAAGCTCATGATGAGAATGGCCGCGCCGGTGAAGGCGGGGCTCGCCGCCACCACAAACAGCGCGCATCCGGCCGCCGACAGAAACAGGAAGCCGATCAGCGTGGGTTTGCGACCCCATGCTTCAACGCCATGGGCGGCAAGCGCATAACCCGGCAACTGCGCCAGCGCCACCAGCACCAGAAAACCATAGCCACGCACGAAGCCGACGCCACCGGTGGCGAGGCGCGCGGGCAGCCAGGTGAACACGCCATAATAGGCGGCGGAAACCAGAAACCAGATGGCGAGGATCGCCAGCGTGCGGCGGCGCAATGCGGGCGAGAAGATGCCGGGGGCAGGGCCGGGCGCGGGCAGGGCAAGCACTTCGGTCTCGGCCATTTCCGCGCGATCGTTCATGCGCAACATGCGGTTGAGAACGGCGCGGGTCTCGGCGACCTGACCGGTTTTCAAGAGATACATCGGCGATTCCGGCACCCAGAACCGCAGAAAAATGCCGATGAGCGCGGGAATGGCAGTTGCGGCAAACACCACACGCCAGATATCCGTGTAACCCGCCGCAGCGGCGGCCCACGCCACCAGACTGACCGCAACCGTGCCAACCGCCCAAAACCCTTCGAGCAGCACCAGCCAGCGCCCGCGCTTTGCGGGCGGCAGAAACTCGGCCATCATGGCGTAATCCACCGGCAAGGTGCCGCCCACGGCAGCCCCTGTGAAGAACCGCAGCACCGCCAAAACCCAGAAATTCGGCGCGAATACGGACAACAGCCCGAACACGGCATCGCAGGCCACGGTGATAATCAGAATGCGGCGGCGGCCATAGGTATCGGCCAGCCTGCCAAAGCCGGCAGCGCCAAGCAACATGCCGAGAAAGAACAAGGTTCCAGCCTGAAGCGCCTCGGGGATGGAGATTTGAAAGCTCGCGGCAATCGACGCCGTGGTGAAGCCCACCGCCAGCACCTGCATGGCATCCGCCGCCCACACCAGGCCAAAAATGCTAAGCAGCCGCCGCTGGAATGGCCCCGTTCCGGCACGGGCCAGCACATCTTCGATTGCTGCGGGCATGGTGTGTCCTCTCCTTGGGGGCGCAGGGCGTAAAGCGCGACAGTACCCGTGGGTTTAACGCTGCGGTGGCGGGAACGCCAGAAAATCGTCTTGCGCCAGATGAATGGCCCGATTCTCCAACGCCCCGCTGCGGGGTGCCGCTTATAGCCGGATTAGGGGAGATGCGGCATATGACCAAAGGTCGAAGGCGGCGCGCCCTCAGATCAGCCCCGCCGCCTTCATGCTGCAATGGCCAAAGCGCCCGACGATGATGTGATCATGCACGGTGATGCCCAGCGGCTTGGCAATGCCAGCGATGTCGCGGGTGGAGCGGATATCGGTTTCCGACGGCGTTGGGTCGCCCGAGGGGTGGTTGTGCACCAGAATGAGCGCCGAGGCCGAAAGCTCCAGCGCCCGCTTGATGACCTCGCGCGGATAAAGCGGGGTGTGATCCACCGTGCCGGTGTGCTGCACCTCATCGGCAATCAGCGCATTGCGGATATCGAAAAACAACACCCGCGTCGCCTCACGTTCAGAAAACGCCATCGACGCCCGGCAATGGGTGAGCACATCATCAATGGAGGAAAGCACCTGGCGCTTTTGCACCGCGCCACGGGCAAAGCGCTGGGCCGAAGCCTCCAGCACCTTCAAATCAAACGCCGTGGTTTCGCCCACGCCATTAACTTCCTGCAACCGGGCAAGCGGTGCCCCCAGCACCTCGGAAAAACTGCCAAACCGGCTCAACAACTCCTTGGCCAGCGGCTTGACATCGGAGCGCGGATTGGTGCGGCACAAAATCAGCTCCAACAACTCATAATCCGCAAAACTCTCCGCGCCAGACTCGAGAAACCGTGTGCGAAGGCGCTGGCGGTGGCCGAGATAGTGTGGCGTTTCCGGTCTTTCGTCTGCCATGGCGCTCCTGCGGGCGGCGTGTGAATAAGGGGAGATGGTAGGCAAAATGGTGGGGGATGGCAATGGTGGGAGTTTTGAGGGGGTAATAGTGGCTGCGAACGGGTTATAGTGAGTGGCTGTCTGGCGCTTTCTTCAATCGAGGGTGAGCCCGCTACTTGGCCCCTTCACCAACGAATGGGAATAGTTAAGTAAGGCGTCATCGTAACTCCATTGGCGGATCAAAAAACGGATCAAACCCATGCTGGGGTTCAAGTCAGAGGCCTGCGCAGCGATCATTCTCGGCGGGATTGAAATGGTGCAGATGATGCGACAAGGACAGGCAACCTACGCCCGAAATCCGTCTCCCAAACCTCAAACAGCAGTTCGAGATGCTGGCCAAGGGGATGTAACATAAAACGGGAGGGGAGTTTTACGGCCCGTTCAGGTTAATGCGACAGAACCCGACAGAGCCAGAACCAGCTAAATCAAGTAAATATTTTCATCACGCATAATAATTCCAAATTTAATTGTTTTAATTAATAATTTATTTTTATCATCAATCTTAAATTCAACAACAAATCTTGCGCAGTCATCTATTGCAGCAGGCCCGCCGACATAAACAGGAACTGTTGAGAATATTTTCTTCACCAGATCTGTATCTGAAATATCAAAACACATACGCTTGCTATCTTGTTCAACAATAAATAAATCGCTCTTATATTTTAAAACAATTTTACCGCTTATTTCCATAAATTTTCCTTCTATTTCTTCCTTAAAATACGATTCTTTTATGACGAATTTCTCGTACATAATTTCACCTCTTTGTATAAATGAATTTCGGTGACAGATGGGGTGATTGGGGCTGATGTCTGAGCAGGAGTAGCGGCTCCCTTCGAAATGTTGGAACGTGGTCACTGTATTCGCAGGCCACAAACATTGAGAGGAAGCCGCCATGAAGTATTATGCCGGATTGGACGTTTCTTTGGAAGAGACGTCGATATGTGTGATTGATGAAACTGGTGAACGGGTTAAGGAGCTGCGCGCTCCGAGCGATCCGGAGGCACTTGCCGCGACCTTGCAGGGGCTTGATCTCCCCCTTGAGCGTGTTGGACTTGAGGCGTGCTCTCTGACGGCGTGGCTGCACGATGGTTTGTGTGCGGCTGGCCTTCCGGCGATCTGCATTGAAACGCGGCAGGCCAATGCCGCGATGAAGACGATGCCCAACAAGACCGACCGGAACGATGCGCGGGCTTTGGCGCAAATCATGCGGACGGGCTGGTATCGTCAGGTTCACGTCAAGAGCCGAAACTGCCGGTTATGGCGGTCTTTACTGGTGTCGCGCCGAACGGTGCTGAAGGAGATGCGGTCGATTGAAAACGTGGTGCGGGCCCTGTTGCGGGAAGCCGGCATCAAACTCGGCACGCCGAGCCGACCCGCCTTCGTTGAACGTGTGCGCCAGATGGCGGAAACGGAGACAGAGGTGCTGGCCATTGTCGCGCCTCTCCTGCGCATTCTGGAGACCATGTTCGACCAACTCGCCCGCCTGACCAAGCAGGTTCAGACCCTTGTCCGGGAAGATGCTGTCTGCCAGCGTCTCATGACCACTCCCGGCGTCGGGCCGATGACCGCGCTGGCCTTCCGGGCGACCGTTGATGATCCCAACCGCTTCCGACACGCGCGTGACGTCGGGGCCCATCTCGGCTTGACGCCGTCGCGCTACCAATCAGGTGAGACGGATATCCAGGGGCGCATCAGCCGGTGCGGTGATGAGATGGCAAGGACGGCGCTTTATGAAGCGGCCCATTCTCTGCTGGTCATCAGCAAGAAATGGTCGAGCTTGCGTGCCTGGGGGATGCAGATCGCCAAGCGACGCGGCCTGGCACGCGCCCGCGTTGCCGTCGCGCGTAAACTCGCCGTTATTCTGTACCGCATGTGGCGCGACGGAACCGACTTCCGCTTCACCGCCGAAACCATAACTGCTGCTGCCTGAGCGTGAAGGAGGCCCCGCACATCACAATTTGCCCGAAAGGGTGATCCCGGATCGTTCCTGCGGGAACGGTGGGCAAGGCGATCCCGAGAGTAAACTTGAACAGGCCTTGCGGCCATGTCGTGTGACAGATTGGAACGCCTTGTCTCTCTGACCCCATCATGCGGCAGCCTCGCGCTGACCGCGAAGAGAAGCGAGAAACCCGCAGAAACGAGTACCGAAAAACTCAAAGGGAGACGCTTGACTCAATACGCCCCAATCAGAGAAGTTTACTCATCTCTACATCTTCACCTCGTGCCTTCGGCCCGGGTCTTTGTGGGCGGAGAAGGCGGCCAGTGGTGCTTTCCAGTTGCGCTACCCACTCCGGCGCACCGAGCGGCCTGCCAATGGTCTCGGCTCGCCGCAGGGCTTGACGGGCATTGTCATCTTCGCCGCTGGCCAGCAAACCTGCGAAGTCGGGGAAACGGTCGCGGACAGGCGCAAGATCAGTCACCCCGTCGTTGCGGCCGCTGAGATGCGCCCCCACGCTCGACCACGGCCAGTCCTCCGGCCGCGCCACCAAACCGGCGCGCACCGGGTTGAGGCAGACATAACGCACCGCGTGGGCAAGATGCGCCTCATCCATCACAACCGAGCCAAAACGCCCCTGCCATAAATGGCCGGTCCATTTGTTGCGCGCATTGATGTGGGCGGTGTAGCGGCGATGGGTTTCGCCCAGCATGGCCCGCAACCCATCGGCGGCTTCGGGGATTGCCAAGAGATGCACG
>JAVBJU010000009.1:0-81686 GCA_031546825.1 Microvirga sp.
CTGTCGAACACGGTCTTTGAAACCTATGACGACATCATCGATATTGCTTGCGAGGCATGGAAAAAGCTCATCGCTCTCCCAGAGGTCATAAAATCAATCGGAATGCGGGAATGGGCTCATGTCGGTCAATAAAAGAGGCCAATGGTATAAAGGGAGATAAAGGCGAGATCGGCATCACCGGTCCGCAAGGCCCCACCGGCGCGCCAACCGCAACCGACAGCATCACCAACACGCATCTGGCCAACATGCCAGCGGGAACATTAAAAGGCGCAACAAACGCAGGTGACCCGCAGGATTTATCGGCGTTGCAAGCATGGGGGCTGCTTGGAGGAGCTGGCAAGGCGACAACGGCACAGGCACAGGCCGGAACCGATGACGCACAATTCATGACGGCGCTGAAGGTGGCTCAAGCTAATGTGGCGCAGCACCCGGGAGCGCTAGGAACCACAGGATGGCAGAAACTGCCCAGTGGGTTGATTATTCAGTGGGGAACAGTTCCCGGTGGAGAAGGTGCAATTTGGTCGATGTTTCCAATAAAATTTCCCAGTGCTTTGATGTCAGTTATAACCAATCCAATTATTAATAGGGGAGGCGTTCTAGTGTCATGTTTAATCGCGGACTGGAATGTTACCGGATTTGCTCATATCACGACTTACACTGACACAAAAGGAGGCGGAGGATTTGCAGGAGAGCATTCGTTTTATATAGCATTAGGATATTGATCGAATATTTTGACACATCGATAGAAAGAAAAATATTATAAATATTGCAATTTTTCTTTCTATCTTTCATTGATTTGTATGTAAGTATTTTACGGATTTGTTTTTATTTATATATGGTTTTTCAATGAATTTATACGTATATAATGATATTACTACTGTAATGGCCATGGCAAGTGTCGTGGTAAGAACAAAACACCACCATGTTTGTTGCTGATTTCCAAATAGGTACGCAGTAATGTTTACTGTATATGTGCACACACCAAGATGCCACAAATAAATTGAGTAGCTTATCTTTCCTAATATCTGCGTTTGTGCTAAATATTTTGGGAGTTTTTCTGTCTTTAGAGCAACAAAATAAAAGAAAATAGGAAATATAAGAAATACCATAATTGGAACTCTAATATTTCTCTGTATAATTTGTTGCCTTCCAAGGAAATAGGTGAGAGTTGCAATTACTCCTATAATCAGGATAGTAGTATAAATTTTTTTCTTAAAAATAATAGATAAAAATTTCTCTTTATACGATTCAAGAGAGCTACTTAATGCTCCAAGCCAAAATGCGATTACAAAAACAGCATCTGTCTGTCCGCGATGAATCTGAAGCGGATCCATAAATAATAATATAATTATTATAGAAAATATAGTTATATTTTTAAAATTTGAAAGTGCGGCAAATATAGGCATGCATAAATAAAACATCCACTCCCATCTTAGGCTCCATATTACATTTATTTTTAAATACATATCCTTGCTAAATACATCATTTACATCGCCGAGGCTATTTACAACCTTCCCAAAACCGAAGCCAAAATTTCTAATAATACTTAAAATCTGGTGAGCTGTGGGTATGGGAAATCCAGCGACAGTCCAATCAAGAAACGTATAAACCGTAATAACTAAAACCATAATAGGAACTAGCCGTCTGATCCGTTTGGTAAAGAAAGTGTTAGCATCAAATTTTTTAGCTCTCAATTGCCCCCAAAACAAATGCCCTGTAAGCATAAAAAACAATAAAACGCCAATATTTCCCATGCCGCCAGCTATAACTCTTCCGGGAGCTAAGCCAAAATACATTGTGGAGTGTGCGCCGAATACGAGAAACGCAGCGATTCCACGGAGTACTTCTAGAGAGCTTGAGTGATCTGTCTGTTCCGTCTCATCGATAAGAATTTTCGACCCAAGAGGGGCGGCCAAAAGGCACGCAATTACGAATAGACCAACTATTAATAATAAGTATGAAGCCTCTGTCAGCATTTTTGAGTCTCTTGATGAGAGTACATGGTTCTCAAAATTTCTCGTAGATCAGGTAACGCCGGATCTGCTCCTAACAACTCATGCAAATGAGAGGGGTCTCCAACCAAACGCCACACTTCATTTTTTCGGACGAAATTTTCAGATATTTCAATTCTAGGACGATAACCGCTAATATCGGTTAAAAAATCAAGCACATCATGACCCGTCCAGCCTCGACCCGCGCAAATATTAACCGTAAATGGGTCTTTATACTGTTTTGTTAGCAATTCTGCCAGTACCCAGGCACAACGCTGCGCCTCAACATAGTCTCGAACCGAATTAATATTTCCGAGCTTTAGAACTGGTTCGCGATCGACAAAGTGCCTGACAATTTTGGGTATGAGAAATGATTCTGCCTGTCCGGAGCCGATGATGTTAAATGGTCGCACTATATGGATTGTCATGTCATCCGCATACTGGCGGGCCAACATCTCCATAACCATCTTACTATAGGAATAATGATTAAATGGCTTGTAAGGCATATTCTCCGAAAGGAATAGCTCTTCCTGATTGCCATAAATACCTGCGGTGCTCGCCAAAAGGACGGTAGGCTTTTTGATTTTGGCAGCCATGATGGCTTCAAGCAAATTTTCCGTGCCTAAAACGTTGACGCCGTAAATCTGTTGAATATCTGTATGGGTGACAAGAGCGATGGCTGCCAAGTGAACGATACTATCCGGTGCGAATTCTTCGATTATTTCCGTCAGTTTGCGTCGATCGGAAAGAGAAACAGGAGTCAAATTTTCCGCTGTTTGGTCCATTGTTGTTCCGAGTACGGAAACACCTCGCAGTTGCAGTTCTGTCATCAGATAACGGCCGATAAAACCGCTGCCGCCGGTTACCAAAACGCGCATATCAGTCATGGGCTTTCTCCGCGGCTTTTTCAGAAATTTCATTGAAATAATTCACTAATTGTTTTGCGCACTCTTCCCAAGTAATAGCGTTCCATTCCTTTTTGATTTTTTCCTCGCGTTTACGTAATTCTGTTTCATTCGTCATATAGAATTTTATTTTATCGGCCCATCCAACAACGTCCCAAGGATGAATATAGTCAACGATATCTCGGCCGGTTTCACGCAGCGGAGGAACATCCGAGGTCAGGCAGAACTTGCCGTACCCAAGGCTTTCTGGAAGAGTGAGGCTCCAACCTTCATATAAGCTAGCCAGCAGTGTGAAATGACAATGACGGTAAAGGACATCCAATTGCTGATCTGTTGCGCGGATCAATAATATTTTTCCCCTTACTCGCTTATCCTGAGAGATAATATCAAACAGATCACCAGCTTTCCAACCTGGCCCGCCAACAAAAACCATTTGCGGCATATCAGGCATGCCATCTTCCAGAAGCTTTAGATAAGCTTTGTAAAGTGTCTCATGATTTTTCCGAATCTCAAGCGTTCCAACGGCCAAAAGAAATGGACCGGTAACGCCCATCTTTTGTAAAATATCTTGGTCTTCAGAATGATCCGTCTGTGGGGCTATGTCGGACCCAAACTTAAGAGCGACGCCGGGAGTGACAGGCCAATGATGGTCCTTCTGCCATTTCCGACCGTCCCGCATTGCGGTCTCTCCGCCGTATATGAGTTTGTCGCTGGCGATACCCGCTAGATAAAACAGCTTCTCGTACCATTCTACCGTTATGGTTGAATGAAGGTGAGGCGTATTTAGCGGAGTGAAGTCATAAATAATATGTGCGTAATGAAACGGAGATGTATTTTTGGCCTTAATGATTTCCACTAACGGACGATCATCCCAATTTGTGCCTGCAGAAAAAACAACATCCTTTGGGCCAAAGGGGAGCTCCTGTGCACCAGAATTTAGCTTCTCCGAATATTCGCTTGTCAAGTCGCGCTGACCTGGATGGGTCATCAAAGCTGATTCCGGGAGTACCTCTTTAGTAATCCCACCGACTTGGGATGCCATTCGGATTGCAATGTTTTTCAAGGCTTTAGGCAAGGCGCTAATTGTGTAAGCCGCCGCGATTTTTATGCGTTTCTTAGCGTCCGTTGTGGATGAACCAATCCAGCTTAAAGCAGGAATTATTTTTGGCTCTACAGGTGAAGAAAATTGACCTTTTCCCTGATAAAAAATCGGAATTCGGTGTGAATGGCCTTGAGCTTCTATCTCAGCCCAATGCTTTTGAAAGCCGGCATATTCCGTATTCACGTCAGAGGACTTGAATAACCAATCTAGTCTTTGATTCGGGATCTCGAAGAAAACACCTTCGTGAAAAGCGAAAAATTTTATCCCAGGTATAATTCGCTTTAAATGATGCGCAAGGATAAGCTCGGTGCGAATAATTCCAGTTACGCCACCCCGCCACAAAGCGTAAGAAAGCGTCAGATCCATCCATAATTTGTTTTCGAGAACCTGCGGGGTTGAAGAGTGACAGGCAATGAACGCTTGGAGTCCTTCCAAGACATTTTTCCCGCATTCTTCCCAGGTTGTTGACCGCCACTGCTTAGCTATACGCAACTCCCGCTCTTTCAGTGCGGTCGCATTGTTACTATAGAATTCGATTTTCCGTGCCCACCCCATAACATCGAATGGCGAAATGTAGTCAGGGAAGTCTTTGCCAATTTCACGTAAAGAACCGATATCTGAGGCGAGGCAAAATTTACCATGACTCAGTCCCTCGGTTAATGGGAGTGCCCAGCCTTCGTATATTGTTGGCAAAAGAGTAAATAAGCAATTGCGATAAAGCGCATCCAATTCTTCATCGGTTGGGGAAATTAAAAGGATCTTTCCAGATACACGTGGGTCTCTGTTAATAGTATCGATTAAATCTGTAGTTCTCCAGCCTGGTTTCCCGCAAAAAATAAGTTGTGGGAGATTAGTCGCTTTACTTTCAAGAATCGTTACATACGCTTTATAAAGGGTATCATGATTTTTCCTGATTTCTATCGTACCAACGGTCATTATGAACGGACCGACAATACCCAATTCGCGAAGCCGAACGCTATCATTTGAAGCATTGCTATTTCTTACCAGATCGGTGCCGCCATAACTGATCGCGACGCTTTGTGGCGTTCGCCACCCTAGTTCTATCTGGGCATCTTCCCCATCTCGCTTTGGGCTATTTCCAGCATACAAAATCAGGTCGCAAGTTGTCGAAATCCATTTGAAATACTCTTCGAAACTTTTTCCTCCTGTAGTTGGATAAAGATGTCGCGTTGTTTTTCCAATCAGGATCGTGTCATACACCATGTAAGCTAAAGAAATACTAGGTGATTGCTCTTTTATCTGAGTGTAATAAGGCTCTTTCCCATCATCCATCCAGCCAAGGCTGACAACAATATCGCCTGGTTTGTATGGGTGTATAATAGGCCCTGCAACTTGAGGATCTGCCTGTGTAATAACCGGATTGCGGCCCAACCCCAACTGGTAAAGTTTCTGGCGCATAAACGATGCCGCCCCTAGAATCTTTCGTGGAAGCCAAGTCGCAATTAAACCAAGTGCTTGTAGGCGGTAAGGTAGTGCACTGACGAGTAACAAAATAGCGTGCTGAATACGGCCGACACGGCTGGGGTTCTGCATAGAGAGATCGTCAATCAACGTATCCAAACGATTGCGGACTGGCTGTTGTTTCTCAACGATAACCGCTTCGTTCATCTTTCTCGCAGCTATGTAGCGCTCCGCAACACTACCTTCGCCTTCCAGCCAAGGCAGTTCATGTTTTTCGAGCTCAACAAAATTCCCGTCCCTGAACATGCTGAACCGGACCTCAGGAAAGAGCGCGTTTATTGCAGAGGCTATTTCTAATTGAGCCCTTACAATTCCAACAACCCCGCCCGTCCATCGCATGGACGTGCTAATATCCAGCCAAATTTTTTGATTTTTCATGGTTGGTCCTGATACTTCCTAGTTGTAATTGAACTGAACTTGTTGCTTTCTCTCGAGCGAGAAAATACGGTGCTGTTGAAAATAATTTTAAATATTAATAATTATTCTTTAAAAGCTGGCGCTAATAACCTTAGGGGAATAATTCCGTATTTAACCTGTGGGAGGTAGTATCGAATTAAACTTATAAATTTTTAAGCTTAGCTATTTTAAATAGCCATTCAATGTACGTATAAGTGACGTCGTTCTAAGTTTTTTCCTTTGCGTAAGCTAAGGAAATAGCAAGGATGCCTCGTGTGAGCGCATCCTTGCTTAACTCAAACCGCTCAGCGTGAAAGGCGCTTCATGTCCGCGTCCATCATTTCATGGACAAGCTGTTCCAGGGTGGTGGTTGCTTGCCAGCCAAGCTTGGCTTTCGCCTTATCTGGGTTACCGAGCAGAACTTCCACTTCCGCCGGGCGCATGAATTGCTGGTTAATGACAACGTGGTCTTTGGCTTTCAGGCCCACGTAGTCAAAGGCGAGGTCGCAGAAATCGCGGACCGACGTGGTGTGACCAGTGGCAATCACGTAATCATCAGGCGTGTCCTGCTGCAGCATGAGATACATGGCTTCCACATAGTCGCGGGCATGACCCCAGTCGCGTTTGGCTTCGAGGTTGCCAAGCGCAAGGGTCTTTTCCATGCCGAGCTTAATACGCACTACGCCATCGGTGATCTTGCGAGTCACGAATTCAATGCCGCGCAGAGGCGATTCATGGTTGAAGAGAATGCCGCTTGAAGCATGCAGGTTAAAGCTTTCGCGGTAGTTGACCGTCATCCAGTGAGCATAGAGCTTGGCGGCACCATAGGGTGAGCGCGGATAAAACGGCGTCTTCTCCGATTGACGGGCTTCCTGGATGAGGCCGAACATTTCCGAGGTAGAAGCCTGGTAGAAACGGATTTCTGGGTCGACAATGCGGATGGCTTCGAGCATGTGAACCGCGCCCATGCCGGAAACGGTGCCGGTCAGCAGCGGTTGCTGCCAGGAGGTCTTGACGAAAGACTGTGCGCCGAGGTTGTAGACCTCACGCGGGCGTACTTCCTGAAGTACGCGAATCAGGCTGGTCACGTCGATGAGATCGGCGTCATGCATCTGAATTTGATCTGTGATGCCGAGCCAATCGAGGCGTGACTTGATCACGTCCGCTGAGGCGCTACGGCGCAGAAGGCCGTGTACCGTGTAGCCCTTTGAAAGAAGCAGTTGCGCAAGATAGGCGCCATCCTGCCCGGTGATGCCGGTGACCAGAGCAACCTTTTTCATTTATTCATATCTCCTGTTGTCAGCGCCCCTCTCGGGGTTTGACATTTCATATTATCATAGGGGGATGGATACAACTTGCGGTGGCAAGTCGCTCCTTGTTATTGGCGCTTATACGCATCCTCGATGCGAACGATATCGTCCTCACCGAGATAGGAGCCCACCTGAACTTCGATGAGTTCAAGCGGAATTTTCCCGGGGTTGGCCATGCGGTGGAGGCAGCCGATGGGGAGGTAGATGGACTCGTTTTCGTGCACCACGATCACCTCGTCGTTTCGGGTGACTTCGGCGGTGCCTTTCACAACAATCCAGTGCTCGGCGCGGTGAAAATGTTTTTGCAGCGAGAGAATGCCGCCGGGCTTCACGGTGATGCGTTTCACCTGATAGCGCGCGCCACGGTCAATCGAGATGTATTTACCCCAGGGGCGGTGCATTTCGAGATGCTCGGCGGCGGCGTTCTCGTCGGCGGCATGGAGAGTGGCCACCAGTTCTTTAACACTGTCGGCATTGCTTTTGGGCACAACCAGAACGGCGTCGCGAGTGGAAACCACCACGATGTCGTCAATGCCGACCACTGCCGTCACTTTTTCTTCGGAATGGATGTAGTTGTTTGCGCCATCGAGCACGTAGCCACGGCCTTCAATAGCATTGCCAGCCGCATCCTTCTCGCTAAGCTCCCACACCGCAGCCCAGCCGCCGACATCCGACCAGCCAAAATTGCCGGGCACGACGGCGGCCCGTTGGGTGTGTTCCATGACGGCGTAATCGATGGACTTCTTCGGGGCGCTCGCAAACGCTTCTTCATTGAGCAGGAGAAACTCGAGATCGTGGGTGGCCCGGGAAACAGCGTCTGCAGCTGCCGCAAGGATTTCTGGCTCGAAACGCTCAATTTCCACCCGCATGGTCGGGGCGTGGAAAATGAAGTTTCCGGAATTCCACAGATAGCCGTCGAGGATATAACGCGCAGCGGTTTCCTCATTCGGCTTTTCGACAAACCGCTCAACCGTGCGTGCGCCAGCATGGTTGGGAATGGGCTTGCCGGGGTTGATATAGCCATAACCAGTGGCCGGGTGGGTTGGCGGAATGCCGATGGTGACAATCCGGGCATCTGTCGCGGCGCGCGCCGCAATCATGCAGGTTTCCGCAAACAATTCCGCATTCTGGATGATATGGTCTGCGGCCAGCACGGCAACCACCGCGTCGGGGTTGCGCTGCAGGGCGAGTTCCGTCGCCACGGCCACGGCCGCAGCGGAATCGCGCCGCATGGGCTCCAGAACCACTTGTGCCTTGGCACCAACGGCCTGCAATTGATCCAGCACCGTGAAACGATATTCGCCGCTGGTGATGACGATCAACTCATCGAACTGCGCATGGGACGAAACGGTGGTCGCGATGCGTTGAAACGTCGATTGCTCGCCGAGCAGGGGGATGAATTGCTTGGGCATCGAGTTGCGCGAAACCGGCCAAAGCCGCGTCCCGGCTCCGCCGCACATGATGACAGGAATAATTTTTAGGTTTGGCATGGCTTCTTCGCGATAGGTGTGATTCGGCTTGAAATTCAAGAAATCATGCTTCTGGTGAGGCTTGATTTACTCTTATTTCTTTGTTTTCATTATATTATAGTTTAGCCGGGTTTCATTCGAGCGCACGTCACTCTGGATTAAGTCGTAGCTAATTTTCCCACAGCCTCCATCCAGATGATGGGAATGCAGGAAAATACAGCATTGATAGATGCCCCCTAATTTCCCTCGGCTTGAGAAAAAACTCAAGTCAAAAATACCAAAAGCCCGCTATTTTCTCATTGTTCGGTGCGAAGACCTCGGGGATCGTCCAGATACAAGACGATTTTCGTGGCATCGAGAACATCAGAAGCGGCAAACAGTTTGGCGATACCATGGCGAATTACGAGAGACGACAATCACCTTAACGCTGCTGCCCGCCGCGGTGAGGTCAATGGTAATACAAGGTCGCCGCACGAAATTTCGCGCAATTATTGCTTCTTTGGAAATAGAAAAATGGCTAATTCCACTAAATTAACCCAGCTTTTTTTTTGTATCGGCTTTTTGAAGTGCGAAAAGGCCTTGCTTGATCGTTGCCGCAGTGTCTTCCCATGAGGGAAGGGTGGGTTTGCGTGCTAATTCAGCCCGTTCTGGAGTCCCATAACGACGAATTTCTTTAAGCCACGCAGCACGATCATCCGTATCCAGCACAGTTGCCACGCCAAGCCCGGCCTCAGGCGCGGACCCACGATTGGAGACAATGGCAGGGCGCTCGTGCTGTAGCGCTTCAACAATGGGCAATCCCCATCCTTCATAGAAGCTAGGAAAGAGAAAAACCTGGCATTTGTTATAAAGCCATGAAAGGCCAGCGTCAGGCATATTGCGGAACCAAATGATCCGATGACCAAAGTGGGGTGAGCGTTCAAGCTGGGCTATGGTCTTGTCCGCCAACCAGCCAGGCTTACCGACAATGACGAGATCAAGCCCGAATGTCGGATCGTTCAGGAGTTCTTCCCAAAGGGATATCAAGAATGCATAATTCTTGCGAACCTCAAACGTGCCAACGGCTAATCCAAAACGGCCTCTGTTCAGCTTTTCTTGCAGCGGAAGCGGTAGGGCCGCCATATCCGCAGCACAGGGAATACCAGTCCCGAGAACGATGATTTCAGAAGGAGGAGCGGTGATTTGGGCGTCGGAGCAAAACTCCTGAAGATCGCGTTGAGTGCATTTAGAAATGCAGAAAACGATATCACTTTGCCTCATCATGTTAAGGGAGAACCTGTGAAACTGTTCTGAAATTCCTTTGATGAAGTATTCTGGGAATTTAAGTGGGATAAAGTCATGGCTAACTGTTGCGATGCGCATTCCTGTTTTTTGCTTTAAATCTGCCAACAGTTCCCAATCATAAGTATGCTGCGATAATCCCGTAATCAGAAGGGTGTCATTGGTATCAGGGTGTATAATTCCACTCAGATAGCTGTGTTTATCGACATTTTCAGCCCCGTGGCCGCTGAAATCCCCCTCTATGCCAAGGACTCTGGTTCTCAGAAAGTTTCTGGCGGCGCGTTTGAGTTGTCCGAGACGAGTGAGGGCTGCCTCCCGCCTGGAGGCGGGGCAGATTTTCAACAGGTGTTCTGCAAGAGTGTTAGCCGTGGCCTCTCCCCATCGGAGAAACCGAATTATCCGATGCTTGGCGACCTGCTTGATATGCGACGCCGTTGAAGGGCGCAGGCCGTCTCGATTCTCGGCATGTTGGGGAGAGAGTGTTGTCGCGGGGGGCGCCTTGTCGACTAAGACCAAATCTGTGGCATAGGCGCGATCTAAGGCGTGTAAAGCTCCCTTGTGCCAGACGACCGGTATAACTTCCATATCCAAGTCAGCCAGAAAGCGGATCGCCAATTCGCGTTCCACCCGGACAACGCCGACAGCGTGCCTCACTCCCCATTGGAAAGATGTGCTGAGATCCAGCAATATTCTCGATTTAGGGTCTGACTGAGTGGGCAATGGATTTCTCGTGAGCAAAGTAGCTATCGGTTGGACTGGAGCCTGTAGATTTGGGCTGGGGTCGAGGCGCACGGCGGACATAGCCGCTTTCTACATGCACTCCCAACACGCTTTCCACCCTTAATTCAAAACCTTCCAGCCATCAACCTCCAGCTTGGCTCGCTGGCTTGAAAAGCTGTATGCGGTGTAAGCGCTATTCCGAGCATTCTTCATGATGCTGGAGCCATTCGGCTCGAATTCTCGGGTTGGGCCTCCATAGTTCAAAACCACGGGCGCATCAATTTAGCGCCGTGTGCGGCTGTCATCTCAGACCTTCTTTCCCATTGCCCGCCCCCGTGCGGGCATTTTCATTTAAACAAGGAGTTCCCATGCCGCTTAATCGTACAACTTTCTTTGCCTATTTACGCAAAGCGCCCTTCGGCGGGAGGCTGACACGGCTGCAGGTTAATGGTCTCACCGCATTGCTGGATTTTTGGGAGCGTGAGGGCAATGGCGATATCCGCCAGGCCGCTTATGTCTTTGCCACAGCTTTCCATGAAACCGCTGCGCTCATGCAGCCCATTCATGAACGCGGCAGCAGGGACTATTTCAATCAATATGAGCCCACCACAACCAAGGGGCGCGCCCTTGGCAATACGCAGCCGGGCGATGGTTTCCGTTATCGTGGGCGCGGGCTGGTGCAACTCACCGGGCGGCGCAACTATGCGCTGTTCTCGCGGCAATTGGGCCTTGACCTTGTTGCAGACCCCGACCAGACGCTTCGCCCGCAAATATCCGTCCGCATCCTTTTCGATGGCATGATGGACGGCGCTTTTACCGGCCGCAGATTGTCGCAATACTTCACTGCAAGCCGCGAGGACCCAGTCGGCGCGCGGGCGGTGGTCAATGGGAGTGACAAGGCACAACTCATTGCTTCCTATTATCGCCAATTTCTGGGAGCCTTTGAGAACGCCATGCGCACAACCCCGCCCGCTGATGTTTCCGAGCAGGCAGCGCAGGCGGACAAACCCAACCTTGCCAAGGATGGTTCAACCATCGCGACGCTGGTTGCCGGTGGGGCAGGGGTTGCGGGCTATGCCAGCGATCTCATCGGCAGTGTCGACAATCTTTATGCTTTAACTGGGCTCGTTCTGGTGATGATCGGCCTCTGCGCCTTTGTCTTTTTCAGGATGCGTCTGACGGAGAGGAGCGGTGCATGAGTGCATTTTGGGCATGGTTATTCGGAACCCGCGTGGGGCGGTTCCTGACGATAGCAGCGGCGGTTTCAGCCGCTTTTTTTATGGCCTTGGCGCGGAGCTGGCGTGCCGGCCGCACCTTCGAACAATCAAAACGTGACCAGGCCTCGCTTGAGGCTTGGCGGCAGCGGAGAGAACAGGATGATGAGGTTTCCAAATTGGATGAGCGTCGTGCTCGTGATGAGTTGTCTCGCTGGGTGCGCCCCGGCAAGGGAACACGCTGAAATCTGCACCGGCTGGCAGCCGATCCGCCCTGCGGCTGCGGACACGGAAGCCATCAGCGGCGATCTCGCCCGGCAGATCATCGCGCATAATCGCTTTGGTCAGAACATATGCCGATGGGTGCCGTGATGATGGAGCGGGATAAGCGTTATGCTGATTTACCGGAGAAAACGCGGCTTTTCTTTGAGAACCTCCATGACGAGGATATCACCCTGTTGCAGGATGGCTTGCGGATGGTTCGAGCAACCCAGACCGTTTCGAAATTCGTCAAATGGCTCATCATTTCGCTGGTTGGCATCTTCGTGGCGACGGTGGGGCTGGCAGAAAGCATCATGAAAGTGATGGCCTGGATCAGGTCGCCCAGAGGCTGATTTGCCAATTGTCATGTTCATTCGTCAGCGCGCGGCGCGTGCATGTGCCCCCAACGCTTCGCCTTTGGGGCTTTTTTTGTTGAGAAATTTTAAGCAATCCTGATGGAAAACAGGCTTTTTCGCGCAATATGCCAAAACATATCCGCGCGTTACCTTGTGATAACGCGATATGTAAATTGCTTCCGCCATGCTATCCGGGGTACTCTCAGGACTGCCGCGTTTAAAAAATTGCGCGGGGGCGAGACTAGGAGTCTAAAAAAATGGGTTTGTTTAGTTTCATTAAGAGCGCAGGCGCCAAGCTGTTGGGGATTTCCGATGCTCAGGCCGCGACGGCGGAAGAACTCAAGAAGAGCCTTGAGAGCCACGGCTTGAAGGTTGAAGGCCTCGATATTTCTGTCGATGGCGATAAAGTTTCCGTCAAGGGCAAGACGCTCACCACTGAAGAAGCGGAGAAGGTTATTCTGGCTCTCGGCAATACCGTTGGTGTTGCGCAGGTCGATAACCAGTTGAACGTGGCCACCCCGGGTGTGGATGCCGCCATGTACACGGTCCAGAAGGGCGACACGCTCTGGAAGATCGCCGAAGCGCATTATGGCAAGGGCCAGGGCGCGCGCTACACGGAGATCGTCAAGGCTAATACGCCGCCGGTCAAGGATCCCGACCTGATTCAGCCGGGCTGGGTTTTGCGTATTCCGCCGATGGCGTAATAAAAATCAGTTTAAAAAAGGCGGCTCCCGTAAAAGGGGAGCCGCCTTTTTTTTATGCGGTAGTCCATTTGACAATTGCCAAACCGGTTGGGAGGCGGAAGTTTGTCGGGATGTTATTTTCCCGAACTGTCGAGGGCTTACCATGCATGAATATGGGCATTTTATTTGCGGTAAACGTGTTGCGGGGCAGAGCGGGCGCTTCGCCGATGTTTACACGCCGATGACCGGTGAGATTGGCGCACGGGTTGCGCTGGCCGGGCAGGCGGAGGTGCGGCAGGCGGTTGAAAACGCCAAGAGGGCGCAACCGGAATGGGCTGCAACCAATCCCCAGCGCCGTGCCCGCGTGTTCATGAAATTTCTTGAATTGGTTCATGGGGAATACGATTCCCTTGCGGCGCTTCTTGCGCGCGAACACGGCAAGACGATTGCCGATGCACGGGGGGATATCCAGCGCGGCCTTGAGGTGATCGAGTTTGCCCTCGGCGCACCCCATCTTCTCAAAGGCGAATACACCGATGGCGCTGGGCCTGGCATTGATGTGTATTCGATGCGCCAGCCACTTGGTGTGGTGGCAGGCATCACGCCGTTCAATTTTCCCGCCATGATTCCGCTATGGAAGGCAGGTCCTGCCATCGCCAGCGGCAACGCTTTCATTCTCAAACCCTCAGAGCGCGACCCCGGCGTGCCGTTGCGGCTTGCCGAACTGTTCATAGAAGCGGGACTGCCAGCGGGAATTTTCAATGTCATCAATGGCGACAAGGAAGCGGTAGACGCTATTCTTGATGACGCGGATATCAAGGCCATCGGCTTTGTCGGTTCAACGCCCATCGCCCGCTACATTTACAGCCGTGGTTGCGCGAACGGCAAACGGGTCCAGTGTTTTGGCGGTGCCAAAAACCACATGGTCATCATGCCGGATGCCGATATGGACCAGACCGCGGACGCCTTGATCGGTGCGGGCTACGGCTCGGCGGGCGAGCGTTGCATGGCGATATCGGTAGCCGTACCGGTCGGTGAGGAAACCGCCGAGCGTCTCATCGCGGCGTTGGCGCCGCGTGTGGAAGCGTTGAAAATCGGCCCTTCGACCGATCAGACTGCCGATTTGGGACCGCTGGTAACGCGCGCGCATCTTGAGAAAGTGCGAAGCTATGTGGAAAGCGGCCTTGAAGAGGGGGCGAAGCTCATTGTTGATGGTCGCGATTTCCGGTTGCAGGGCTATGAGAACGGCTTCTATCTCGGCGGTTGCCTGTTCGATCACGTAACGCCCGATATGCGCATCTACAAAGAAGAGATTTTTGGCCCGGTTTTGTCGACCGTGCGCGCCAAGACCTATGCCGATGCGGTAAACCTCATCAACACAAATGAATACGGCAATGGTGTTGCGATTTTCACCCGCGATGGCGATGCTGCGCGTGATTTTGCGGCGCGCATTGATGTGGGTATGGTCGGCATCAATGTACCGATCCCGGTCCCGGTGGCATATCATACGTTCGGCGGCTGGCGTGGCTCAAGCTTCGGCGATCTCAATCAACACGGGCCGGATTCCTTCCGTTTTTACACCAAGACCAAGACCATTACGGAACGCTGGCCTTCAGGCATAAAGGATGGCGCTGAGTTCTCCATTCCAACCATGCGTTAATTCTGGGGTGGTGTGGTTTCTGACATAATCTTGCTGCAAGACATACGAGTGAGCCGCGCGGTTTGCGCATGGGTTGAGACAGGAGAAAGTAAGTGACCTTAACAAAGGCATACAAAGTGGTCGACCTCGACCGTGAAATGGTGAAACGCGGCCTTGCCGACGGCTCCATTTTGCTGGTTGATGTCCGTGAACCTTATGAGTTTGGCGCCGGGCATATTCCCGGTGCCGTATCGCTGCCGCTTTCGCAGTTTGACCCCGATGTGCTGCCACAACTGGTGGCTGCGCGCACGGTGTTCGTGTGTGCTGCGGGCATACGGAGCGAGAAGCTGCTGATGACACTGCAGGATAAGGGGCTCACCTTTTACGAGCACTACAGAGGTGGTTTCCGGGATTGGCTGGAGGCCAGAGAGGCTGTGAGCTACTGACAGACTGCTTTTTTCCCAGATAAAACTGTTTCGGCGGCTTTCGTCAAACCTCACATAATTCTTTAGTCTCGTTTCGACCCCAAAAAACGCAGCGGAGCCTTACAACGCAAGGTTCTAGAGCCGCCGTATCATGCGGCGGGCAGCAGGTGATACTCCAAGTGCGCGTTAGCACCGATTTTACACTTCGAGAATGTGATCTGGATGTGGAATGGGATATGCGGCTTCCAGAAAACCAGCGTTTTCATCTGGTGGAGCGCGCATGTGTCCTGAAAAGATTCGGGCATATGACAATCACAGATACGAAAGGCATAATATTATGATGTTTCGACCCCTTATGGCGGCGGCCATCGTCGCTTTCAGCGCAACTCTCGCCATGGCGCAAAATGACCCTGTAGCCCAGCGCATTGCCGTCATGAAGCGCGTGGGTGAGGCCACCAAGCCCGTGGCTGAAATGCTCAAGGGAGCCGAGCCGTTCGATGCCGCCAAGGTGAAGGCGGCACTTGATACCTACCAGACATCCGCCAAGGATATGCCGGCACTGTTCCCCGTCGACAGCATGGCTGGAAAAGACAGCACTGCTGCGCCTAAAATATGGGAAAACAAGGCTGATTTCGATGCGAAATTCACCGCTTTCAGCAAGGCTTCTGCTGCCGCTGCCGCAAAGATTACCGACGAGGCATCGTTCAAGACCGAGATGAAAACAGTGCTCGGTTCCTGCAAAGGCTGCCACGACGACTACCGCGTCAAGAAGTAACTGATGATCTGACTTTAACAGAGCCGATGGCGCACAAGCGGCGTTGGCTAAGTAACTGCGCGGTATGGTGGTGCAAGTGATAGAGAAAACCGAAGGACAGGAAACGGTAAAGCCCAGAACCGTACCGGTGTGGGACGTTGCCACGCGGCTGTTCCATTGGGCGCTTGTTGCGATGATTGTGCTTGCCTATGTGACCAACAAGCTGGCCCCGACCATCGGTTTCCAGTGGCACAAGATCAACGGTTACGCCATCCTTGCGCTTTTGCTCTTTCGGGTGTTGTGGGGCGTGTTTGGCAGTTCGACCGCGCGGTTCGCAACTTTCGTGCGCCCTTTTTCGGTGATATCCTATCTTTGCGATACTGTGCGAGGCGCGGGTAAGCATTACCTTGGGCATAATCCTGCCGGAGCAATGATGATCGTTGCGCTTCTCGTCGCGGTGACCGCGCAGGCGCTCACGGGTCTTTTTACCGCCGATGATTTTGAAATGATGCTGTTTGCCGGTCCCTTTGCCGGGAAAATTGCTGAAAGCACCGCCGCAGCATTCAGCGCCTATCATCGCATTGGCTTCTATCTCATTCTGGCGCTTGTATGCGTCCATGTTCTTGCCAACGTGCTCTATGCGGTGACGCAGCGCGACGGCATGATTCAAGCCATGGTTTCTGGGCGCAAAAAGGCTGGCGATTACGTTGATGGTCATGCGGCGCGTTTTGCCGGGCAAGCCTGGGCGCTGGTGTGTCTGGTGATTGCTGTGGTTGCGATCTTTGGCGCGATTTATCTATGGGGTGACGCGCCGTTCCAGTAGATGGCGCTGACGTCACTTCTTTCGCAGAGATTCCAGAAAATTACTTGTTGCCGTCACGCCTTCCGTGGCGAGATCGAACATGGCTGTTCCTGAAAGCCAGCTCGAGATAATGCCTTTGACCAGAGATTGAAAGGCCAAAGCGGCCGATTCCGGCGTCCAGGGGCGCGCGAGCAAACCACGTTGCTCGGCATATTTCAGGATTGAGCACGTCATTTTCATGACATCGTTTTCGCTCTGGCCTACTTCTACATCTGTGGTGTCCGGCTGGGCGCTGAGTGTTTCCTGAAACATCACCCGCAACAGTTGTCGTTTTTCCGGCTGATCTGTCAATTCGCCAAAAAACGTGCGGATGGTGCCGTCCAATGCGGCAAAGGGATCAAGCGTGGTGTCGATGGTCAACTTGCCGAGCAACTGCTGCATCGGCGAGGTTTCTTCCTCGCGGAGCGCTTTGAGTACGCCCGCTTTATTCTGGAAATGCCAATGGACAGCGCCACGGGTGAACCCGGCGGCAGATGCGATATCCTCAAGTGTAGTGGTGGCGTAGCCGTTTTCAACAAAAAGCTTGCGGGAAGCCACAAGGATGGCATGCCGTGTCTCAAGTGCTTCCTCTTTGGTGCGCCGCATGGAGTCCTCCGGGCATGAATATCGCGCCTGACGGCAGCAATTTCACTCTGCCCATCTTGATCTGGGCGCCATTATCATACAGAATGTATGTATGTGACAAGGGGCACCGTAACTGCTTGGGAGAGCCGTTACGGTGCGCTTTGCGCTGGATTCCATGTTTTCCAGTTGTCGCTTCCATTTTTGTGCTAAGCCAAATGCTTACGGTTTTGCCGTTCCTGTTCGATAAAGAGGTCGTTTCGTGCTCCGTCTCAATCTTCGACAAATCACTCTTTCCGGATTGATTCTCGCCGCCGCAGTTCCCGTCGCCGCGCAGATGCCTGGCGCTTCCGGCCCCCCGGCTGTTGGCGTGGTGACTGTGACGACCAAGCCGGTTATCGACAGGACCGAGATTTCGGGGCGCGTTCAGGCGACCGATCGGGTTTCTCTTGTTGCGCGCGTCACCGGCTTTCTCGACAAGCAGCTATTCGTCGACGGCGCCGATGTGAAGAAGGGCGACCTGCTGTTCCGGCTGGAACGCGGCCCTTTCATTGCGGATCTCGAGATCAAGAAAGCCCAGGTTGCACAGCAGCAGGCGGTTGGTGAACTAGCCGATTTGAATCTGACCCGCGCGACCCAGCTATTGGCGAAGGATGCTGGCTCGCAGAGCACAGCAGATAACGCCAAATCGGCACAGAAGGGTGCCCAAGCGCTGATTGCTTCGGCGAAGGCGCAGATGGAGCAGGCGCAGATCAACCTCGATTACACCGAAATACGCTCTCCCATCGATGGTCGCATCGGCCGGTCTGCTGTGACGCCGGGCAACGTGGTTGGTCCCAACACCGGCACGCTCGCCATGGTGGTCAGTCAAGACCCGATGTATGTGGTATTTCCGATTTCCGTGCGGGCACTTGAAGAACTGCGCAGCAAAACCGACGGCAAGGGCGGAATTGAAAGCGTGCCAGTGACCCTGCGCCTGCCCAATGGGCGTATCTACAGCCACACTGGCAAGATCGATTTTGTCGACACCAGCGTGACCCGCGACACCGACACTATAACGATGCGCGCTGTAGTTGCTAACCCCTCACTCTCTGACGCAACGGGTTCCAAGGTGCTTGGCCGCGAGCTTATCAACGATGAGTTCGTGACGGTGGTGATTGAAGCGGCTGCTGGTGAGCAGTTGCCGTCGATCCCGCGCGCTGCCGTCGTTTCGGATCAGCAGGGCGACTTCGTTTATGTTGTCGGTGCGGATAATAAGGTTGAACAGCGTCGCATCAAACGCGGCCCTTCAACGCCGCAGACCACTGCAATCGCCTCGGGCTTGAAAGACGGTGAAACCATTGTTCTGGAAGGCCTTCAGCGGGTGAGGCCGGGAGTGCTGGTTGCGCCGCAGCCCGTTGCTGCACAGCCTGGGCAGGGGAAATAACACCGTGATTTCAGATGTCTTTATTGATCGCCCCCGCCTCGCGATCGTTGTCTCCGTCATCCTGTCACTCGCCGGTTTGCTGGCGCTGACGCGTATTCCGGTTGAGCAATTGCCGGATATCGTACCGCCACAGGTGCAGGTCCAGGCCAACTATCCCGGTGCTTCGTCGGAAACGGTTGAGGCGACCATCGCCCAGCCGATTGAAGCCAAGATTCTTGGCGTCGACAAGATGATCTATATGAAGAGCACGAGCGGTAATGACGGCTCTTATACGCTCACGGTCAGTTTCGATCTCGGAACAAATCCTGATATTGCGACAGTCAACGTCAACAACCGCGTTCAGACCGCGATGTCGCAACTTCCGTCGGAGGTGCAGGCGCAAGGGTTGACGGTGACGAAGCGGTCGGCTTCCGTGCTGCAATTCGCCTTCCTGTCATCCGACAGTGACAAATACGATTCGCTTTATCTGACCAACTATGCCGTCATTAACGTGCTCGACGAACTTGCGCGCACGCCGGGCGTCGGTCAGGCGGCTCTGTTCGGGCGGTTGAACTATTCCATGCGCATCTGGTTCGATGCCCAGCGCCTCAACAGTCTGGGCCTGGTGCCGTCTGACGTCATCAAGGTGATCCAGTCGCAGAACACCCAGGCTGCCATCGGTCGTATCGGATCAAACCCGATGCCTGCCGATCAGCAGATTCAGTTGAACTTGCTGACGCGCGGACGTTTGCAGACGCCGGAGGAATTCGGCAACATCGTTGTGCGTGCCAATCCCGATGGATCGGTTTTGCGCGTTCGTGATGTGGCACGGGTCGAACTTGGCGCACAGAACCAGGATTCATCGAGCCGTCTGAATGGCAACGATGGTGTGGCGATGGGGCTTTATCTCGCCTCGGGTGCCAATGCCGTGCAAGCCGCCCAGAATGTCGAAGCCACATTGGCCAAGCTGCGCCAGCGCTTGCCCGAAGGGCTGAAGTTGACGACGGTGTTCGATGCAACCACCTTCGTGCAGGACACCATTGGTGAAGTGTTCAAGACGCTGTTCGAGGCGTTCGTGCTGGTGGCCATCGTCGTGTTCCTGTTCCTGGGTAACCTGCGAGCAACCCTCATCCCAGCCATCTGTGTTCCCGTCAGTTTGATCGCCACCTTCGCGGTGCTGATGACGATGGGATACTCCGCCAATACCATCTCGCTGCTCGCGCTCGCGCTTGCCATCGGCATCGTGGTCGATGACGCCATCGTGGTCGTTGAGAACGTAGAGCGCGTCATGGAGGAGGAGCCGACGCTCTCTCCGGTCGATGCCACCAAGAAGGCGATGCAACAGGTGACGGCACCAATCATCGCCATCACACTCGTGTTGCTGTCGGTGTTTGTGCCCATCGCCTTCATTGCAGGTATTTCGGGCGCGTTGTTCCGCCAGTTTGCCGTGACCATCAGTGCGTCCATGGTGATTTCCGCCATCTGCGCCCTGACGCTGTCGCCCGCGCTTTGTGCGCTGTTCCTGCGCCATGCGGGTCCGCGCAAGGGCATCATGGGTTGGCTGAGCGACAAGATTGATTTCGGTCGCGATCAATATTCCCATATTGTGCAAAAAAGTTTGCGTCTGTCGCTCTTTTCGATTTTGGGCGTCGCCTTTGTAGCGCTTGCCACATTCGGATTGTCCACGAAAACCCCCACAGGCTTCTTGCCGGATGAGGACCAGGGCGCGTTCTTCGTCAATATTCAGTTGCCATCTGCGGCCTCGTATTTCCGGACGCTTGAGGATGTGAAGCAGGTTGAAGGCATCCTGAAATCGATGCCGCAAGTTGAAAACATTGTGTCGATTGTCGGCTATTCGCTGCTCGACGGCTTTTCGTCCAGCAATACCGCGTTCATCATCGCAAAGCTGAAACCGTTTGAAGATCGCAAAAAGGCCTCTGACAAGGCGCAAGTCTTGATCGGCCAAGTGATGGGACGGACCAGCAATATCCTCACTTCGAACATTTTCGCCTTCAATCTGCCCCCGATCACCGGCATTTCCGTCAGCGGTGGCTTCGAGTATCAACTTGAAAACCTTGAAGGCCAGGATCCGGTTTCAATGGCGGGCGTTGCGCTTGGCATGGTGGGTGCCGCGAACCAGAATCCGAACCTGTTCCGCGTGTTCACCACTTACTCGGCCACAGCGCCATCGCTCTATCTTGATATCGATCGCGACAAGGCGCAGGCGCTGGGCTTGAACATCAATGACGTGTTCACCTCACTTCAGTCCACGCTTGGCGGGTTTTATATCAATAACTTCAATATGTTCGGTCGAACCTGGCAGGTTAATATCCAGGGCGAGGTCAATGACCGGCGTGATGTCGCCAATTTGTGGAACATCTTTATCCGCAACAAGGTAGGCACCATGGTGCCGCTGCAATCCATCGCCACGGTGAAGACCGTGACCGGCGCGCAGTCGATCCAGCGTTATAACAACTATCGGTCAGTCTCCATCAACGGCAGCGCGGCGCAGGGCGTTTCGTCCGGAACGGCGTTGGAAACGATGAAAGAACTGTCGAAAACGGTGCTTCCGGGCGGATATGCCTTTGAGTGGACCGGCATGGCCTATCAGGAAGACAAGGCGGCGGGGCAGACCGTTATCATCCTGTCGCTGGCTATTCTATTCGCTTACCTCTTTCTGGTGGCGCTTTATGAAAGCTGGGTCATTCCCATCCCCGTGCTTCTGTCTGTATCAGTGGCCGTGCTCGGTGCGTTTGTCGGCATCATTATTACGCGCATATTCCCGTTCGTTCTGGCACCCTCGTTGCTCTTGCTTGGGGCGGGGATAGGGTACTGGCTGCGAAAGCGGGTGCAATGGTGGATTCCCACAGCCATTGGCGGCGTGCTCGCTGTCCTTGTTCTGCTGCCACTCCTGGTGCTTTCAATACCCGCACTGCAGGGCGTGCCCGGTTTGATGGCTTTTGCCAAATGGATGTATCCCGTGGTGACCACGACGCCGCTTGCGCTTGATCTCTATGCGCAGATCGGCCTCGTGGTGCTCATTGCGCTTGCGGCAAAGAACGGCATTCTCATTGTCGAATTTGCCAAGGAACAGCGCGAGGCGGGGCTCAGCATCGAAGAGGCTGCCATGACCGGTGCCACACTGCGTTTCCGCGCAGTGATGATGACTTCGGTGGCGTTCATTCTCGGCCTTCTGCCGATGGTGCGCGCGAGCGGTGCTTCGGAAGTGGCACGCCGTGCGGTTTCGACACCGGTGTTCATGGGCATGATCTTTGCCTCGACTCTCGGCATTTTCGTTATTCCCATGCTCTACGTGGTGTTCCAGCGGATGCGTGAACGCACCAAGACAAAGTTCTGGGCGACGAGATCACACCCCACTTCATCGCGCGGGCACCATTGAGCCAAACCTGATTTGTGAAACTGGCGGACGGAAAGAGGGGCAACCTTCTTTCCGTCCGCCTTTTTTTTGTGCTTGCACGCCGGATGAACAGAAGCGGAGAGCGGCGTTCAGATTCCGTTCAACAGCGCAGGCGCTGACTGGCGACACGGGGGGATTGTCTTTGGAAGGGTTCGTCATGCGATTCTTCAGATTTCTCGCTGTGTTTATTGTCGCCGCCACCGCCAGTTTCGGCGCTCAGTCCCAGCAGCCACAACGCCGTATTGCGCTCATCGTCGGTGAGGGTGCGTATGCGGGCGCTACATTGCCGACAGCTGTCAATGATGCCGGGCTGATCGCCCAGTCTCTCAATAATAACGGGTTTGAAATCATCGAAGGCCGAGATCTCGATCTCGTTGGCCTGCGCCAGGTGGTGCAGACCTTTCTCGACAAAGTCGAAAAGGCTGGGCCGAATACGGCGGCAATCGTCTATTTCTCAGGCTACGCCACCCAGCTTGAAGGCGACAATTACCTGTTGCCGGTCGATGCACGGATTGTGCGGGCGAGTGATATCGGCTTGGCGGGGTTTCGCATGTCGGACCTGGTCCGTTCGCTGACGGCAGCGACGGAGGGCGCCAAGATTGTTATCATCGATGCGCCGCGGGGCTTTCCAGCCTTGCAGGGCAAGGACATTGCATCGGGCCTCTCCCTTACCGATGCGCCGCGCGGGGTGTTGATCGCCCAGGCGACCGCACCGGGTCATGTGTTGCCGGAAGGACGCTTGGTGGTAGGGGCAGACAAGGCAAGCGGGGCCTATGGAGGCTACGCAACCGTGCTCGCGGAACAAATCTATCAATCGGGTATCGAGGCAGACGAGTTGTTCAAGCGCGTGCGTTTGCAGATGCATGAAACCACTGCCGGGGCCCAGATTCCGTGGCATTCCTATGCGTTGGCTCAGCCATTTTTCTTTTCGGACGGGCAGGGGGCCGCACAAGCTCTGCCGCCGCGCCCGCAACAGGTTGCTACGCCGGAAGAGGCTTATGCCATCGCCATCGAAACCGACACCATTGCCGGCTATCAGACGTTTCTCAAATTCTACCCAAATCACCCGCTCGCCGGCCGCATCAAGGTGCTTCTCGCCAATCGGCGCGAAGCTGTCGTCTGGAGCCGTACCGTTTCCAAAGGAACGGCCGAGGCTTATTGGAGCTATCTGAAAGCGTTCTCGCGGGGGCCGCACGCCGAGGATGCACGCCGCCGTCTGTCCTTGCTTTCGCGGCCGATTATGCCACCCGAAGACTTTCCCGTAGTGATCTACAACGACGTGCCGCCGCCGATTGAAATCGAGTATGTTTACGAAACAACCTATATCTACAACGATTATAGCGCCTATTACGATTATGCGCCCCCGCCACCACCGCCCGCCTACTTTGTGCGACCCCTGCGGCGTGCCCCGTGGGCCGCGCCTATCATAGCGAAGCAGCGTCCTGGCTTCCTGCCGATGCTGCCACGGCCAGCGGTGCCTCAGCCGGCGATGTGGCGTGCTCATCCCCTGCCGCCGCGCGTGGCTCCGGTCATGCCCTTCAAGCCGGCAGGCCGCAACGTCCCGGCGAAATGTCACCTGTTTTCGGACAGGGTATTCCGCCTGCCTTGCCGCGTCCGCCACGGCCAGACGCCATTCCCGGTGCAGAAAGGCCGATGCCGCCGCAACCGTCATTGGGTCATACCGGCCCGACGCCGATGCGTCCCGGCGCTCCGGCTCCCGTAATGCCATCAACCGGACGCCCGAATCTGCCGGAAAAAAATGGCCGTCCGATGCCGCCGGACCACGTACGCCCGGTTGAGGCTCCAACCCAGCCGATGCAACAGGAGCGTCCGCGTCAATTTGAGCAGCGCCCCGCACCGTTGCCAGTGCAGCAGGAGCGTCCGCGTCAGATTGAGCCGCGTCCCGCACTGCCGCCTGTGCAGCAGGAACGTCCGCGCCAGATTGAGCCACGTCCCACACCGCCGCCTGTGCAGCAGGAGCGTCCGCGCCAGGTTGAGCCGCGGCCCGCTCCGCCGCCGGTGCAGCAGGAGCGTCCACGCCAGATGGAGCAGCGCCCCTCTCCGCCCAGTTCTCCACCGCCGTCCATACGCTCTGAGCCGCCCCGCGAGGCTCCGCGCGCCCCGGAAGGCAGGCCCCAAAGGCCTCTGCGGCCCGGCGAGCTACCAAACTGATAAATCCGTGACCACAATCGTGTGGTCACGAACATAGGGTTCCCCCGTCCTTACTGTCAGACGTGGAAACATGAGGGCCGGTTCCGGGAAATCCGGGGCCGGCTCTTTTTTATGGGAAAATGGTCGGGAGCCGTGTCTGCTGAAGTAACGTGCGTTTTAAGTGGATCGCCGGTTAAACGTAAAGCGTTACTGCATCTAAAAAATCTAGAGTGAAGTGGGTTTCATGTAAACCGCGCTTCACTTTAGGCGGTTTCAATCCATGACGGCGGCTTTGAGGATGCAAACCATCATGGCGCGCGCCGGGCCGACGCCGATGCAGCGCACAGAGTGCTGGCGATCACAGCGATAACGCAGCGTTTCACCGGCTTTTGCCGTTTGGATGGTGTCGCCGATTTCAACCTGAAACTCACCTTCGAGCACAGAGAGGCATTCCACCGAGCCACGCTGGTGGGCGTCTGATTCCAGCACGCCACCGGGGTCGGCCTGCACATCATACCACTGCAGCCATTCCACGGTTTTGATCCAGCCAACAATGGTCAGGCGCATCCTGCCGTCGTCGGAGACGAGCAGGGGAGTATCGGCGCGTGTGGATTTGTCGATGAACGGCTCATCGACGCCGGAAGCCAGCACCCGTTCAATCGAAACATCAAGCGCTTGCGACAAGCGCCAGATGGTGGCGAGGGTCGGGTTGGTTTCGTTGCGCTCAATCTGACTGATGATGGATTTGGCAACGCCGGATTGTTCGGCGAGCTCGGAAAGCGAGAGATTGTAAGCCTTACGCAGGCGTTGCACAGTCTTGCCGAGTTGCCCCGACAGAGCCATCGCCCCGGTTTCAATGTTACGCAACCGTTCCTTACCTTCGACGCCCATATCCGCCTCTTGCCGTTCCGCAAACAGAACATCCGTTTGTTAGACCAAACAGCGCAAAAAAGGAAGTACTTCCGTACACTTCCAGCGGAGAGTTCACTTCCATAATGCGTGGAAATGGTGCACTGGGCCGGTGCCCTGGCCAATCCGCTGACCATCGGCAGCCTTGAGGGCTGCGGTGAGATAATCCTTGGCGGCGGCGACCGCTTGGCGCAACGGCAAACCTTTGGCGAGGCCCGCCGTAATGGCGGAGGACAATGTGCAGCCGGTGCCATGGGTGTTGCGGCTGGCGAGGCGTAGGGTGCTGAGACGCATGATGCCCTCGGAATCCAGCAGAATGTCGGTGCTCTCAGTTCCGGTGCCGTGCCCGCCTTTGATCAGAACTGCCTGCGGTCCAAGCGCGAGCAGACGTTTGGCCTGTTCGATCATCGCTTCTTCACTTTCCGCCTTCGGCTCATTGAGCAAAACACCGGCTTCTGGCAGGTTGGGGGTGATGACGAGGGCTTTTGGCAGCAAATGGCTCCGCATGGTCGCCACGGCTTCGGTCGAGATGAGGCGATCACCGCTGGTCGCCACCATCACCGGGTCGAGCACGACTGTGCGTTGTCCGTATTCGGCAAGGCCTGCCGCCACTGCTTCGATGATTTGGGGTTGTGACAACATGCCGATCTTGACTGCGTTGACGCTGAGATCTGAAAAAACGCTGTCCATCTGAGCGCGAACGAAATCCGCCGGAATATTGTGGATGCCCTGAACGCCGCGCGTGTTCTGGGCGGTGAGGGCAGTTATTACGCTGGCACCATAGACGCCGAGTGCCGAAAAGGTCTTGAGATCGGCCTGGATACCCGCGCCGCCGCCCGAATCCGAACCGGCGATGGTGACTGCGATAGCTGTCATGGTCATTCCTCGATGCAAATGGTTCAGGCGCGGCGTGCGTTAAGCGCATCATCGACCACCTGGCGCAACACGCGCGCGGCAGCCGTGACATCGTCAGGGCCGAACAGGGATGAAATCACGGCGATGCCGTCGGCGCCCACTGCAATCACTGAAGCTGCATTGTCGGCTGTGATACCAGCAATGGCGACCACCGGAAGATGCGGACGGCTTTCGCGGCAGGCGGTGATCAGCCGGGTAAGGCCGTCAGGACCAAGCGGCGGGGTGGTGACATCTTTTGAGCCGGTCGGGAACACATTGCCAATACCCACATGGTCGATGGGTAGCTTCTGCGCCTCAAGGGCATGAGCGCCAGTGTTGATGGTGAGGCCGATAATGGCGTTGGGGCCGAGTAGCGCCCGGGCATCGGTTGCGTGCATGTCGCTCTGGCCGATATGCGCGCCATCTGCCCCTGCCGCGAGTGCCACATCAATGCGGTCGTTGATCAGAAGCGGCACGCCGGTGCCGGTCAGAACATCTCGAATGGCGCGGGCGCGTTCGATCATGGTGCGGGTGTCTGCATCCTTATCGCGGTACTGGATGAGGGTTGCACCGCCGTGAACCGCGGCGCGCGTCAGTTCCGCGAGCGAGCGCCCACGCGCAATCTGTGGGTCAATGAGCCCATAAAGGCGAAGGTCGGCGTGATTCATGGCAATCTGGCTCGTGGTTGCGAGGGGGCACAGGAGGGGTGCAGCACAGGCGCTGTGAACGCGGCGGCTTCCGCATGTTTCGGCAGCGATATCGTGGCCTGGGTAACGTCGTCTATCATCTCTCTTTCCTCCGCCGGCATGATCCGGATCAGGTTCATGGGTTGGCGGGAAGTGCCTCTTAGTCCGGAACGGACACCCCAAGGAGATAGTGAAATTCTATCGAAATGCAGCTCGGCTGGCAAGGCGGGACGCGATTAACCACGGGCCTCACCCCAGTTCAATCGCGGTCTTTATCTTGTTCTTTCGGCGGAAGCTGGATTGTCCTGCGCGTAAAGCTGAGTTTGCGTTCGCACCACAGAATGAAAATGCCGGAGAGGGCCACGACAATGCCGCCTGAAATAATGGTGATCGATGGCAGTTCGCCGAAAAGGGTCCAACTGAGCGCAACCGTCCAGATCATGCTGGAATATTCAAACGGCACGATGATCGACATATCGGCGAGGCTATAGCTTTCGGTCAGCAGAATTTGGCCGATGCCGCCGAGGATGCCTGCCAGTACCAGAATCCAGAATTCTCTGAGCGTCGGCATATGCCAACCAAGCATAATGGTGCTCAGCCCGATCAACGCCGATATCAGGGAAAAATAAAATACGATGGTGCCGACACGTTCGGTTTTGGTGAGGCGGCGAATCTGGATGGCGGCAGTGGCGGATAGGAACGCTCCAAGCAACGCCAGAACGACCCCGGTAAGCGCACCTTCCGGTTGGTTGTGAGCCTGCTGAAAACTCATATGCGGCCACAGCATGATGAGCACGCCAACCAGCCCGATGAGCACCGCTGTCCAGTGATAACCGCGGACAACCTCTTTCAATATCAGCGCCGCGAGCAGCACTGCCATAACGGGTGTGGCGTAACCGAGCGCGATCGCATCGGTGAGCGGCAGATAATGCAGGGCAGAGAAAGTGCAGAACATACTGGCGGCACCGGTGGCGCTGCGCAGAAAATGCCCGAATACCGACTTAGTGCGGATGGCGGCGAAAATGCTGCCCTGCCACCGCATCCACAACAGCAGGGGAACCATGGCGAAGAGAGAGCGGAAAAACATTTGTTCCCCCGGCGGGACCTGACTGGATAGCTTGAGACACGCCGACATCAGAACGAAGGCGAGCGTCGAAACGATCTTACATGTTATGCCAAGGACGGGTTGCACGGGAGCAGGCTCAAAAACATAATCTGACAGAGATTTTGCAGGCGCAAAACAATGCGACCGTTGAAATCACGGGATTCGGAAGAGCATCTTGCCATGCTTTCACAGTCAAATGGTTTCTTTCTTACTGTTTTCGTGAATTACGGTGGAAAAGCTGCCGATGTGTTCGGATGCACATATGCGCTGGCTGTTGTGGGCTGAATCTGCGATGCCTGTGGGGTTTTGGGGCTTGAGACGTGACTTGACTGCGCCAGATGGGCTATGGATAGAAAAGATTGGCAAATCAAAGGTTATATTGAGTGCACGACGCGGACACCGACAATGAACCAAAAGCGGAAGTGTCTCGTTCCGGCGACACGGTGCGCATTGCTCTGACCGGTGACTGGACTTCTGCCATTGGCCAGAAATCCGACAACTATGCCGAAAAGCTCAAACAATTGGCCGACGGCAACCGGGTGGTGTTTGACTTGTCGGGTGTACAGCGGATGGATACGGTCGGCGGCTGGCTGATTGTCCGCTCGGCGGACATTCTGCGCGAGCAGAAGATAACCGTTACCATCGAAGGGCAGAGCGCGACCCACGATATCCTTTTGAAGGAGATCGCGGCTCATGATTATGTCTCGCCCAAAGCGGCAGCCTCAACCAATCTTCTCGATATTCTGGCCGCTATCGGCAAAGTCACCGTTGCCGTGAAGAAGGATTTTATTGAGGCGATTGCCTTCTTCGGGGCGCTGGTTTCCGCGCTGGTGCGTTTGATGTTCAAGCCGCAGACCTTTCGTCTGGCTTCACTTGTCAATCAGATGCAACAGGTGGCGCTGCACGGCGTGCCGATCATCCTGCTGATTTCGTTTCTGGTGGGCTGTATCATCGCCCAACAGGGTATTTTCCAGCTCAGAACATTCGGAGCCACGGCTTTCGTGGTGGATCTCACCTCGATTCTGACATTACGCGAACTGGCGGTGTTGCTGACGGCGATCATGATTGCCGGCCGCTCCGGCTCCGCTTACACGGCGGAACTTGGCTCCATGAAAATGAGCGAAGAGATCGACGCGCTCCGTGTAATGGGGCTCGACCCCATGGAAGTGCTGGTGGTGCCGCGCATTCTCGCGCTGGTGATCGGCCTGCCGCTTCTCACCTTCATAGCATCGATGGCCGGACTACTCGGCGGCGCAATCACCGCCTCGCTCTATGGCGGCATTTCGTTTGATGTGTTTCTGACGCGGCTGCACTCGGCCATTGCGATGAACACCTTCTTCGCCGGGCTCATCAAGGCTCCGGTCATGGCGCTTGTCATCGGCACCATCGCTTGTTCCGAAGGTTTTGCGGTTCAGGGCTCCGCCGAATCGCTCGGTCGCCACGTTACATCTTCGGTGGTGAAGTCGATTTTCATGGTTATCGTCATGGACGGCATTTTTGCCATGTTCTATGCGGCCATCAACTTCTGAGGCACCGATGGAAACCATGGACAAAAATGCCGCTTCCAAAACTAGCCGCCCCCCTGGCGAGGTAATCATCAGTGTGCGCGGGCTGGAGGTTGCTTTCGGGCCGAAGAAGATCATGAACGGCCTCGACCTCGATATCTATCGGGGTGAAATTTTGGGCTTCGTTGGTGCGTCCGGCATGGGCAAGTCAGTGCTGACCCGTACGATCCTTGGTCTCGTCCAGAAGCAGGCTGGCGAGATCACCGTATTCGGGCAGGATGTCGACAAGCTCAGTCTTCGCGAGCGACGCCAGATGGAATGCCAGTGGGGTGTTCTGTTTCAGCAGGGGGCGCTGTTTTCAGCGCTAACCGTGAAACAGAATGTGCAGGTGCCGATGCGGGAATACCTGTCGTTGTCGGAAAGTCTGATGGATGAACTGGCGCTGCTGAAAATCCAGATGGTCGGTCTGCCACCGGATGCTGCCGATAAACTGCCTTCCGAACTGTCAGGCGGCATGATCAAACGCGCGGCGCTCGCGCGTGCTCTGGCGCTCGACCCGGAAATTCTGTTTCTCGATGAACCCACATCCGGTCTCGATCCGATAGGTGCCGGGGACTTTGATGATCTCATCGCCACTTTGCAGAAAACCCTGGGGCTGACGGTGTTTATGGTAACGCACGACCTCGACAGCCTTTACTCGGTATGCGACCGTATTGCAGCGCTGGGTAATGGCAAAATATTGGATCAGGGACCGGTTGCGCATATGCTGGCATCCGAGGATCCTTGGATACACTCTTATTTTCATGGCAAGCGGGCCCGCGCAGTGCGCGCCGGCCAGCGCGGGGCATAGGGTATGGAAACACGGGCAAGTTATGCACTGGTGGGAGTTTTCACGCTGGCCGTGATCGCTGCAGCCTTTGGGTTTATCTACTGGTTTGCTGATATCGGCGCATCCAAGCGGCGCACAACGCTCGACATCGTTTTTTCTGATCCGGTTACCGGGCTGTCGGTTGGTGCGGGCGTGCTGTTCAATGGTATCTCGGTCGGTCAGGTGGTTGATATTCGCATTCACCCGAACGATCCGCGCAAGGTTGAAGTGCGCACACGGGTTCAACCCGAAACGCCGTTGCGTAACGATACGGTGGCGCGCCTTGAGTATCAGGGGTTGACGGGCGCAGCCTCAATTGCGCTCACCGGCGGTGATCCGCGTGCGCCCGAACTCAAACTGCAGGACGATGGCTTCCCCGAAATTGTGGCGAGCCGTTCCGATTTTCAGGTGTTGATAGAATCTGCGCGCAGCATCGCGGTGCGGGCCGATGATCTTGTCGCAAAAATCGATAAACTCGTTGGCGACAATCAGGCTTCGATTAACAAGATCGTCAAGAATGCCGAAACCTTCACCAATGCGCTCGGCGATAATTCCGCCGGGTTGAACCGCTTCCTGAGCCAGATCGGCGATTCCGGCAAGAGCGCGCTTGATGAAGTGCAATCCGCTGCTGCTTCGATCCGCAAACTCGCCAATGACATCGATGGGCGGGTTACGGAGGTGGCCAACGGATTGGTTCGCTTTACCGGGTCTGGCCTTCAACAATACCAGGACCTGGCGGTGGAGGCCCGTAAAACCTTCAGCGAATTGACACGGACGCTCCAGAGCATCCAGCGTAATCCTCAGCAATTCATCGCGGGGCCGCGTGCAGCCATGCCGCAATATGGCGGCCGGTGAGATCGGAAGATGTTAATGACCAGTGTGTTTTCTTTCTGCAATCAGGCCGTCGTCTCCGGTTTGCGACGTATCATCGGCGCGGTTTCTGTTGCCGGACTTGTGCTGATGGTTTCAGCGTGCAGCGGTGGGCCAGCGCCAACAACCTATGATCTCTCGGCTGCGACCACTGGCGTCAAGGCGCGGTTGTCTGGCCAGATCGTCATCGCACTGCCAACGGCACTGCAGGCCCTTTCCGAACAGAAGATCGTCGCACGCGACATGACCGGCGCCATGACTGTAATGGGCGGGGGGCAGTGGGCGGACCAGCTTCCCAATCTGTTGCAAGCGCGCATGATCAACAGTTTTGAAAACGCTTCAACATTGCGTGCCGTGGCTCTGCCTTCCAGCGGGGTGATTTCGGATTATCAACTCGTCACCGATATTCGCTCATTCTATGTGGTGACGCCGGGCAATGAGGCGGTGGTGGAATTGTCGGTACGGCTCATCAGCAGCAAGACCGGCCGCATTTCTCGCGCCAAGCTGTTTACTGCACGTCGCATGGTGGTGGGAGAGGTGAATGCTGGCTCCGTCGCCGTGACCTTGAATGAAGCGTTGCAATCCGTTTTGGCAGAGATTGTCCGCTGGGTCGGCTGAGCCAAAGACGGGAGCCCGCACCGGGCTCCCGGTAATGCAAAACGGATGCTCTATTGTTCCGCAATCACGTCGAGGAACACGAGCGGTGTTGTGCCGGTGTTCTTCAAGGCATGGGCCTCGCCCTTGCGCGCGATGGTGATATCTCCTGGGCCGACTTTGGTCTCTTTGCCCGTGGTGTCGGTGAATACACCTTCGCCGGAGATGATGACGTAGGCGTCCTCATTTGTCTCGTGCTTGTGCAGACCAACGGAATCACCGGGTTTCAGCGTCATCCAGCCGATTTCCTTGATTGCCTGATCTTTAGTCGCTTCCCGGCGGGTGAAGGAGAACTTCCCAGCGAGTGTGCCCTTACCGCCGCCAGCGCCGTCCCGATCCCAGGTGACGAGCTTGTCCTTGGGGAATAGCTGTTGAGCATCGGCGGTGGAGGCTGCCACAAGTGCAGAAAGGAGCGAAACGGCGGCGGATGTGGAGAGCAGGATATTACGCATTGCGGGTTCCTCCTTTAAAGCCAGCGCCCGCACCGGAATGATGTGGGCCAAGGCGAGGAGGCACGATAACGCGCTGCAATCATTCGGTAAAGTGCCGGAATGCCGCGTGTCCGCAAAGGGGTTTGTCTCTTATTACCCGATAATGGCGTGGGGCAGGAAGCGCGAGTCGTTCTTGGTGATCGGGGTGATATCTTCGCGGATGCCGATGCCCGCAGCTTCGCCCGCGACAATCCAGGAACCGATCACTGGGTAGTTGCCTTCGAAATTCGGCATATGGGCGAGGCCTTGGCGGATGTAGCCGTCGTCGCCATAGGAACCACCTGCGCGGTCAAGAATGGCACCATCCTGCACCAGCATGACATTGGCACCTTCGCGGGACAGCAAAGGCTTGCGGGCGAATGACGTGCCGAGCTTCCACTTCCCCGGATCATCTTCGAAAAAGGCGGGGAGCAGATTGGGATGGTCTGGCGCCATGTCCCACAACAGCGGCAGAAGGCCCTTGTTGGACAAAATGGCTTTCCATGGCGGCTCGAGAAAGCGGGTTTCCGTGGTGGCAAGGTTTCCGGCGTAGGAATCGCGCAGCATCCATTCCCACGGGTAGAGCTTGAACATCAGCTCAATGGGTGCGTTATTGCCATCACAGAACATGCCGCTCTCGAGCTGGCCCACATCCTCGATGGCCACGAATTGTGCTTGAAGCCCGGCAAGGCTCGCGCAATCCTGCACGTAGGCAACCGTGCCCCGGTCTTCTTCCGACGCGCCCATGCAGGCACCGTGCAGCATTCGCCCCTGTCCGATGAAGCCCATGGCATCAACCAGACGATCATGGATCGAATTAAACTGGTCGGCATCGCGTGGCAGTGCCCCCGACCCAATCAGATCCTCGAGCCACGACCATTGAAAGCAGGCCGCTTCATAGAGAGAGGTCGGGGTATCGGCGTTATACTCCAAGAGCTTCGCCGGGCCGTTCCCGTCATAGGCAAAATCGAAACGGCCATAAAGCGTTGGGTCGCCCCGCTGAAAACTCTCGGCAATGACGTTCCAGGCTGGTTCCGGGATAGCAAGACGACGCAGGATTTCCTCGTCGCGCAATGCGCGCTCGACCAGCGCCATGCACATCTCGTGCAGTTCCTGGGAAGGGGCCTCTAAGTCATCTTCGATCTGGCGCAGGGTGAAGGCGTAATAGGCGCGCTCGTCCCAATAGGTGATGCCATCCATCGAATGGTACATGAAGCCGCTTTCTTCGGCGCTTCTGCGCCAATGCGGCCGCTCGGCAATCGAAACACGGCGCACGTCAGCTTCCCGAGCCAGAGGAGAAACCGCGTCCGGTGGAGCCGAAACCGCCGCGCGAGCTTACGGTCGATGCCCTGAAGCTGCTGCCACGCGGCACGACATTGAAGGCGCTGCGGTTTGGTGCACTCCTGAACTCAGAAACCGAGGTGCGTACCGTGCGCGCGGCGCCGGAAAAAGAGCCGCCGGAAGTGGAATAACGGCGTCCAGAATTGCTTGAATAGCATGACGCGTTGGCGCCCGACATACCGCCTGCGCAGCCGTAGAGCGGGGCAGCGCCAGCGCCCATTTGTGAGCCCGACAACATGCGCCCGGCCATGAAGCCCAACATCATTGGCATGAAGTAACCACCACCGGATGACGCCTGCGCGGTTGCCGGTTGAGCGGTATTCGCAGCGGTCACGTCGGGTACGCAGCGTTCCGCGCCAAAATCCTTTTCGCAATCTTCACGGCTGACGAAGCGGGGGGCGGATTTGGTATAGGTCTCAAAAGCCTCGCCGAAGCGGGCTTTGCAGGAAGATTCTTCCTGCCCCGCGGAAACGCAATCGGCCACCGAGGCAAAGATGGTGCCATCCGTCTCGGCTTCGGCATCACTGGAATACTGGGAATAGGCCAGCACAGCGGCGACACCCGCAACTGAAATCAGAGCCAATTTGGTAGACCGCTTCATCTATGATTCCCCATATTCCGTAAGCCAATGCGTTTGGATATGAAGATCGCACGAAAGATTAACAGCCGCAAGCTGTGATTTGCGGGCGGCTGCTCATCCATATCTGCAAAATCAGCCGAGCAACGCCCGCTTTAAGGCTTCCGACGCCCGATAGAGCGGCACGTGTCCGCGCAAGAGAACTTGCGCATTGCGGCGATAGGCGGTCTTGCGCACTTCGAGACCGTGTGCGCCAAGGCGAACGTCCGCCACGGCATCCATCATACCCGCCGGGTTTTCGAGGGCCACAGCGATGTCGGCAAAATCAGGCCCCGGCTGGGGGAGCCCTTGAGCAAAGCGATACGCCGTTGTGCCGGGTATCAGCGCTGCCGTTGCCAGACAGCACGCGCCGGAGACCGCCATGGAGGAATGGGCGGTTTGCGGCGTGAAGTAGCGAACCGAAAGCGTGCCGCCAGCGCGCGGAGCGCTCACCATGCATACCTTGGGCACGGTTTCGCTGCGGGCCAGTTCGTCTGCCGTCATCGGCGAGCCGTCGCGCTTTTTGAGGCCCATGCGTAAGCCCGCTTCAACCCAGATGCGGCGCAGGGTCTCGATGAAGGGTTTGTCGGCATCAAGCTCTTTATAGGGCTCATGGGCAGTCTTGCCGAGCTGGGCCGCGTCGAGAATGACCATGGGCACAGCGGCATCCACGCAGGACACGTCGTATCCTTCAATCACATCGATGACATTGCCGGTGGGCAGCAGCTTGCCGGTTTTGGAGCCAACCGGGTTATGCAGGAAAAGGTCGACACTCGGAAAAGCGCCATCTACGCCCGGAATTTCAGCCGGAACGAATACGCCATCAACTTCCCGCGCCATGCGTGCTGTGGTGAGAATGCCGGTATTGGTGTTGCGAATATCGATATCGAGCGCACCAGCACCGACGGATGCTTCCATGATGCCGCTATCCAGCGCCCACAAGGGCAGGGAGGCTGACATGTTTCCGCAATTGACCGACCAGTCTATCTGGCCATGATCACTGGCGAGTTGTGCCAGCGTCGATACGACGCGGGTGGATCCATCCGCCTGTTCGATATCGGCAAAAAACACTTTGTTGCTGGTGGCAGCTCCGCGCCCAAGGCCGGTAATTTGCCGATTGCCGGGGCTTGTCTTTCCGTCGAGCGGCACGCCCATTAAATGGCGCGCAAGCTCTTCTTTTAACGCACTATCCTGCGGGGCAAATTGATCCCAAATGACGACACCCGTTGAAGTTCCGCCGCGCATGTGATGCACTGGAAATTCGACGACGCCGTTGCGTACAATGATGGATAGATTGGGAAAAGCGGGAAGGGTTGCAATAGCCATGATTAAATATCCTACCTCAATATGGCGATTTCATAGCCATTTTGCGGGCTATTGTCCAATGCCCCTTTTGCTTTCTTGCTGGACATCACGACGCATGGAAAAGCTAATTAACTCCTTAAAATTATATTTACTTCAAGCAACTCTTCTGGGACGAAAGTTTTATGCGCCGTTTGTATTGATGCGTGGGCCGCGACCTGCGCGCGCTGCGGAACAAACAATATTCAATACCGAGCGAACGCGGCTGCGCAGGGGGAGTGCGTAGTGGATTCCCCTAAGAACCCTGTCAGGATGGCGCGCCCGCCACGATGACAGACGCATTGAAACGAGGGAGTTTTTTCAATGTTACTGATATTTGGAGGCTTTGTTGTTCTCATTACCATCTATTTGATGGTGAAGCGTTATGAAACACGCTTGATCCTTGTCTGCGCCGGTTTTGTCATGGCGTTGGCCGCCGGGATGCCGATGGCACCCTTTAAGGCGTTTTCCCATGCGATGCAGGAAAGTAAACTGTTTGAAGCCATCATCTCGGTGATGGGCTTTGCCATGGTCATGAAAGTGACCAAATGCGATCAGCACCTCATTCAGGCGCTGGTGCGGCCGCTTCGTCATGCGGGCGGTTTGCTCATTCCGGCCGCAACGCTCGCAACCTTTTTTATCAATACCTCAATCACCTCATCCGCTGGTTGTTCTGCGGCGGTGGGCGCGATTTTCATCCCCGTTATGCTGGCGGCGGGTGTGCACCCGGCTATTGCGGCGGCGGCGATTTATGCTGGAACCTATGGCGCGATCTTTAATCCTGGTTATGCCCAGGTGGCGCTCGTTGCCGAGGTGTCCAAGGCCACCAACATGGCGGTTGCTTCCAACCATTTTGTGGCGATGCTGGCTTCCGGCCTGATTGCAGCTTTCACGCTGTTTATTGTCGCTTGGATCTTGAAAGAACATAAGGGCTACGTCGTGCCGGAAGACCGCCGGATCAGCGAAGACTTCAAGATCAATCCATGGATGGCGATGGTTCCGCTAGTGCCGTTGGTTATCCTGATTACCGGCAATTTCGGGATTGTTCCGGCTTTCAAGCAATTGCAGATTTCGCACGCCATGATCATCGGTTCGTTCATCGGTTTTCTGGCAACGATCCGTATCGAAAAGGTCTCGGCGGCAACCGTAGGCGGCATTTCGCTCGGAGGTTATCGCCTGCACCTCTTCAGCCCGCAGACGCTGTCGAAGGAATTCTGGCATGGTGCTGGCGATTCATTCGGCCATGTCTTCGGCATCATCATCTGTGCGTTGGTGTTCGTTTCCGGTCTTGATTCCATCGGTGCCATTGAGGCGATGAAGGACAAGATGGTGCACACGCCCGATATCGCCAAGCTGTCGTCGGTCATCGGGCCGTTTGTGCTCGGTGTGCTGTGTGGCTCGGGCGATGCTGCGTCGGTTGCCTTCAACCGCGCGGTGACCCCGCACGCGGTTCAATTCGGCTTGCAGGCCATCGATATGGGCTCTGCCGCAGCGATTGCCGGCGCGTTGGGCCGCTCGATGTCGCCGATTGCCGGTGGCATGGTGATTTGTGCAAGCTTTGCCGGTTGCTCATCGCTCGACAGCGCCAAGCGCAACGCGCCGGGCATGATCCTCGCCGCCGCCGCGGTGATGGTACTGCTGCTCTATAAGGATATGCTGCCGATGTTTTTGAGATAAAACAACGATGGTATGGCAATGTTGACGGGGCGGAAGAGATTCCGCCCCGTTTTTTTTGATTGATTTAATATTGTTATGTTTGAGCAATTTTTCTGCACAGCTGAGCGATGCGTGCCATTCACGTATTCGGGCGCTTCAGTCATGAATGTGCGATCAGCGTTGATGCGCCAACAAAGCCAGATACAGTGGCGCAAGCGTCTTGTGAGTGCCGTTATCTGTCGCGCAAACGTCGACGCTCGATCTTCCGGTGCAATTTGTCGAGCATCAGGTAGATCACCGGCGTCGAATAGAGCGTCAATATTTGCGACAGCACCAGCCCGCCGATGATGGTGATGCCCAGCGGACGGCGCAGTTCCGAGCCAGGGCCTGTGGCAACGATGAGGGGGATGGCACCGAAGATGGCAGCCATCGTCGTCATGAGAATGGGGCGAAAGCGGATGATGCAGGCACTATAGATTGCGCGGATCGGCAGCATTTTTCCCTTGCGCTCGGCTTCAAGCGCGAAATCGACCAGCATGATGCCGTTTTTCTTGACGATGCCGATTAACAGGATGATGCCGATAAAGGCGATGATCGAGAGCTGGCTGCCGGTTACCAGCAGCGCAAGCAGTGCCCCAAGGCCTGCCGAGGGCAGGGTGGAGATGATGGTCAGCGGATGCGCCAGGCTTTCGTAAAGAATGCCGAGTACGATATAGATGGTGGCAATGGCGGCGAGAATAATAAGAAGCTGTGATTGCGAGTTACTGCGCGAAGCCTGCGCATCGCCCGAAAAGCTGCCACGGACTGCGTCGGGAAGATGCAGGTTGGCGATGGCTGCGAGAACATTGTCTGAGACGGTTTCCAGTGACGCGCCTTCCTTCAGGTTGAAACTTGCGGTGACCGACGGAAACTGCCCTTGATGCGAAACTGACAGTGGCTCGCGCCCGCGTTCATAGCGGGCGACGGCGAGCAGGGGAATTTGTGTGTTGTTGCCGGTCTGGACATAGATGCGGTCGAGATCAACCGGGTCACGCGCAAATTGCGGGCTCACCTCATAGACGACGCGATACTGGTTGCGCAGGCGGTAGATGATGGAGATCTGCCGCTGGGAGAAGGCGTTATTGAGCGCATTGTCAATCTGGGTGACCGACACATTAAGCCGCGCCGCAGCATCCCGGTCGATGACCACATTGAGTTGCAACCCGCTCTGGTCTTGATCGGTGTTGACGTCCGTGACACCTTCGACGCCCTTGATGGCTTCTACAACCTTGGGCACAGCGTCTTTTAAAAGCTTCAGATCGGTGCTCCACAGGGTGTATTGGTAGCTTGAATCCGACTGGCGCGCACCGACGCTCAATTCTTGGGCAGGCCTCATGAAAAGCTGAATTCCGGGAATGGCCATCAATTTCGGCCGCAGGCGGTCCACCACCTGCGCGGTGGTGACGCCGCCGCGCTCTTCGAGCGGTTTGAGATTGGCAAACACCGTGCCGCGATTGACCGACGACCCACCGATGAAGGAACCAACGCCTTCAATGGCAGGATCCGCCACCACCACATCGACCATTTTCACCTGCAATGCCGTCATGGCCTCGAACGAGATATCCGGTGAGGCGCGGGCACCACCGATGATGAGGCCGCTATCGTCCTGCGGGATGAAGCCTTTGGGAATTTTGACAAATAAGGCACCGGTCAGCCCGATCACTGCGACGAACATAGCGAGGATCAGACCCTGATGGCGCAGGGCAACGATGAGACTGCGGGCATAGAGCGTCACCAGCCAGTGCAGCATCAACTCCACCGCCCGGTCGAACCAGGTACTGCGCTGGGTGCGCGGATTGCGCATGTAATGGCCGCAAATCATCGGGGTGACCGAGAGCGACACCACCGTTGAGACAATGATTGCGAAGGAAAGCGTCAGCGAGAATTCCCGGAACAGGCGACCCGCCACCCCGCCCATGAAGAATAAGGGTATGAAAGCAGCAAGAAGCGATATTGAAATCGACAGCACGGTGAAGGCAATCTGCCGCGCGCCTTCTAAAGCCGCAGCCATTGGCTTCTTGCCCATCTCGATATTGCGATGGATATTTTCGATCATGACAATGGCGTCATCAACGATGAATCCCACCGAAATCGCCAGCGCCATCAGCGACAGGTTGTTGATGGAAAACCCCGCAAACCACATTGCCCCGAAAGTGCCAGCAAGCGACAGCGGCACGGTGACGCCAGCGGCGATGGTCGGTGTGCCGCGCCGCAGAAAAAGAAACACCACCAGCATTACCAGCGCGATGGTGGCCGCAAGCGTGAACTGCATATCGCGCACCGAAGCACGGATGGAGGTGGTGCGGTCGGAGAGGGTTGAGACATCAAGGGCCTTGGGTAGCCAGGGCCGGATTTCGTCGAGTGCTTTCTTGGCCTCATCCACCGTTTCAATGACGTTGGAATTGGCCTGCCGGGTGATGATCAGCAGAACCGCCGGTTCCCGCCCGAACCAGGCGGCAGAGCGCGTATTGAGATTGGCGCGGCTGATGTTGGCGATTTCGCCGAGCCGCATGAAGTTGCCAGTTGTCTGGTTGCGTCCGACCACCAGAGATTCATAGGCTTTCGGGTCGAACATCTGCCCGTTGAGGGCGAGCATATGGGCGCGGCCATTGTCCTCGATCACGCCAACCGGCCCCAGCGCATTCGCGGCTGCTATGGCTGTGCGAACCGCTTCCAGCCCGGTATTAGCCGATGCCACCATGCCGGGGTTGACCTGAACGCGGATGGCGGGCTGGGCCGCGCCGCTGATGGCAACATCAGCAACGCCCCTAACGCGTAATAAGCGTTGGGCGATGACACTGTCGGCTATGTCATAAATCTCGCTCGGTGCCATGGTTTTTGAGGTCAGGGCAAAGATGAGGATCGGCATCGCGGCCGGGTTCATCTTGCGAAAGCGCGGCAGTGTTGGCAGGTCGCCCGGCAGGTCAGACGCGGCGGCGTTGAGGGCGCTCTGCACGTCGCGCGCGGCGCTGTCGATATCGCGGGACAGGTCGAACTGGACCGCAATGGACGTGGAACCCAGCGATGAGGATGAGGAGATTTCGGTGACACCGGAAATCTCGCCGAGCCGCCGCTCCAGGGGGGCCGCAACGGTTGCCGCGATGGTTTCCGGGTCAGCACCCGGGCGGCTGGCAAAAACCCGAATGGTTGGAAAATCAACTGCGGGAAGCGCGGCAACCGGCAGGAAGCTGTAAGCCAGCAGACCGCTGAGGAACAAGCCGATGGCAAGGAGCGTGGTGGCAACGGGGCGGCGGATGAAGGGTGTGGAGAATGACATGACGCCCTCCTAACCTTCGTCCGGCTCTAGGTGTTTTCCGGTGCCCCGCCATGTGACGAACCGCAAGCGCAGATGCTCCAGCCCGAGATAGATGACCGGCGTGGTATAAAGCGTCAACAATTGGCTGAGCAATAGCCCACCGATAATGGTGACGCCGAGGGGAAAGCGCAGTTCCGAGCCGGTCCCAGTGCCAAACGCTAGCGGAATGGCACCGAACAGAGCCGCAAGCGTCGTCATCATGATCGGGCGAAAGCGCAGGAGACACGCCTGGAAAATGGCGTCTTCCGGCGTCATCCCCTGGTTGCGCTCGGCATCCAGCGCGAAGTCAATCATCATGATGGCGTTCTTCTTGACGATGCCCATCAGGAGAATGATGCCAATCAGCGAAATCACCGAAAGCGGCAGCCCGAAGATCACGAGAGCCAGCAAAGCGCCCAGTCCGGCTGAGGGAAGGGTCGATAGGATGGTCAGCGGGTGGATGTAGCTCTCGTAAAGCATCCCCAGCACGATATAGATCGTCACTGTCGCAGCCAGTATCAGCCAGACCTCATTGGCCAGCGATTTGTTGAACTCGGCAGCGTCTCCCGCATAGGTGCCCATCAGGCTCGTCGGCATGCCGATTTCTGTCTCAATGGCGCGCACATGCCGCACCGCCTCGTCCAACGCGGTGCCGGGGCTGAGGTTAAAACTGATTGTCATTGATGGGAACTGGCCGTTATGGCCGACGGTGAGCGGAGTCGTCGTCTCGGTGATGGTGGCGAAGGAATTCAGCGGCACCTGGGCGCCTGTGGCAGAGAGGATTTTGAGGTCGCGCAGGGTGGAGGGCGTGGTGCCAAGGCGTGGTGTTGCTTCGAGTACAACGCGATATTGATTAGCCTGACCATAGATGGTGGCGATTTGGCGCTGGCCGAAGGCGTCGTTAAGCGTGTCGGAGACGTTTTGCATCGACACACCGAACTGCCCGGCGAGTTCCCGGTTCACGTCGATATTGGTGAGCAGCCCGCCTTCCTGATCTTCGAGGGAGACGTCCTGGAGAATGCGCGCCTGCCGCATCTGCGCGACCAGGCTATTGACCCATCGCGACACCTCGTCGGCGTTCGCGCCGATGATCTGATACTGATATTGCGCCCGGCTCGACTGGGTGGAAATCTGGATATCCTGCACCGGTTGATAATAGACGGAGACTCCCGCAATCGAACTGGTCTTCTGCTTCAAGCGCGCGATGATTTGCTGCACGCTGGCATTGCGCTTGTCACGAGCGGTGAGGAAAACCGAGAGATTACCCACATTCGGGGCCGGGTTGGTGGTGGAGACGCCCGCAACGGCAACCACCGCCGCGACATCCGCATCGCCCTCAAGCACCGCCGACACTTCCAATTGCAGGCGTGACATTTCCTGGAAAGAAATCGTGGGGCTCGCCTGGGTCACCACGGTGATCATGCCGGTGTCTTGCTGCGGCAGAAAGCCCTTGGGCATGAATGTATAGAGCACGATGGTGGCGATCAGCGTGCCCAGTGTCAGCCCCAGCATCAGGCGTCCGCGCTGCAAAGCCCAGCGTAGGGTCTTCTCGTAGCCGGTCAGGGCGCGCTCCATCTGCGCATCAAAGAAGCCCAGAATTTTCCCAAGAACCGAGCTTTCCGAGGCGTGCCCGCTGCGCAGCAGGCGCGACGACATCATGGGTGTCAGCGTCAGCGAGACAATGGCCGAGACAATCACCGCGATGGTCAGCGTCAGCGCAAATTCGCGGAACATGCGCCCGACGAGATCGCTCATGAACAACAGCGGGATAAACACGGCAATCAGCGAGACCGTGAGCGAAATCACCGTGAAGCCGATTTCCTTCGAGCCTTGCAAGGCTGCGGCAAACGGCTTTTCGCCTTTCTCGATATGGCGGACAATGTTCTCGATGATGACAATGGCGTCGTCCACCACGAAGCCGGTGCCGATGGTCAGCGCCATCAGCGAAAGGTTATCGAGCGAGAAGCCGAAGAACCACATGACGCCAAAGGTGGCAATGAGCGACAGCGGCAGTGCCGTGCCCGCGATGATGGTGGCGGCGACACTGCGCAGGAACAGCAGCACCACCAGCACCACGAGTGCCACGCTCAGCACCAGTGTGAACTGCACATCGTGGATCGAGGCGGAGATCGTGCCGGTGCGATCGGAGACAATGGTGAGATGCGCGTCTTTCGGCAAGACACTTTGCAGGCGCGGAATTTCGGCGCGGATGCGCGCCACCGTCTGCACCACATTGAAGCCCGGTTGGCGCTGAATATCGAGCACCACCGCAGGTTTGCCCTGATACCAGCTGGCGACCCGGTTGTTTTCGAGCCCGTCGATGATATCGGCCACATCGCTCAGAAGCACCGGAGCGCCGTTGCGATAGGCCAGAACCACATTGCGGTAGGCATCTGCTGAGGTCAGTTGGTCATTGGCGTTGATGGTGTAGAACTGATGCGTGCCATCAAGCGCACCCTTCGGCCCGGCCACCGAGGCGTTGGTGATGGCTGTGCGCAGCGTCTGCGATCCGAGGCCGTAAGCGGAGAGGCGGTTCATATCGACACGGATGCGCACGGCGGGCTTTAACCCTCCTTGCACCGTGACCTTGCCGACGCCGGTCATCTCGCTCAGCCGCTGGGCGAGCAGGGTATCGGCGATATTGGAAAGATCGCGGATCGGCACGGTGTCGGAGGTCAGCGCCAGGGTAATGATTGGCGTATCTGCCGGGTTGACCTTGGAATAGATCGGCGGATAGGGCAGGTTGCGCGGTAGTGCCGAGCCCGCGCTGTTGATTGCCGCCTGCACGTCTTGCGCCGCGCCGTCGATATCCCGGTCAAGATCGAATTGCAGGGTGATCTGGCTGATACCGAACGACGAGGTCGAGGTCATCAATTGCAGCGACGGGATTTGCCCGAACTGTCGCTCGAGCGGTGCGGTGAGCAGCGAAGAGGTTGTCTGGGCGTTGGCTCCTGGCAACTGCGTCGTCACCTGGATGGTTGGAAAATCCACCTGCGGCAACGCCGAAATAGGCAGGTTGAAATAGCCCAGAAGACCACCGAGCAACACGGCAACGCCCAGCAATGATGTGGCAATCGGGCGCCAGATAAAGGGAGCGGAGACGTTCATGCCCGGACCTACGGCGGTGGGCCGTTGGCCGGACGACGACGGGCACCGTCACGGGGAGTATCGCCGTGGGGCGGGCTGCCCTCCTTGCCCGGCGCGGCTTTGTCTTCTTGGGGCTCGCCCGCATCCTTGGGGAGCGAGACCTTGGTTCCCGCCGCAAGGCTTGAGAAGCCGGATGTCACGACAATGTCTCCGAGCGCCAGGCCTTTTTCGACCACGCTGATGGTGTCGTTCTGGATCCGCAGGCTGACGGGACGGACCTCCACGACATTGACCGGGCCGCTTTGTGGGCGCGCATGGGGTATGGCATCGGGGTTGCTCTTTTCGCGGTTCACCACATAGACGAACGGGCCGTTCGGGCCGCGTTGGACAGCGGCGGACGGCACTGTCACCACGTCCTTCAACGTGGTCACCAGCAAGCGGATATTGACGAACTGACCGGGCCAGAGTTTGAGGTCGCTATTCGGAAACTCTGCTTTGAGCGAGAGCGTGCCGGTGGTCGTGTCAATCTGGTTGTCGATGACCGTGAGCGTGCCTGAATCGAGCAGTGTCTTGCCGTCGCCTGCAAGGGCATCCACTTTGAGCGCTGTCTCCGCTTGCTTCATCTCGGCGCGGATGTCGCCGATCTGCTGTTGCGGTACTGAGAATTGCACCGAGATTGGTTTCATCTGGGTGATGACAACCAGCGCAGTGCTGCTGCCGCCCTGCACCACGTTGCCTTCGTCGATCTGGCGAATGCCGGTGCGCCCGGCGATCGGCGCTGTCACCCAGGTATAATCGAGCGTTGCCTTGGTGTTGTCGATGGCCGCCTGATCGGATTGTATCTGCGCCTCATATTGCTGCACCAACGCCCTTTGCGTGTCTGCCTGCTGTTTGGTGGCGGCATTGCTTTCCGACAGGCGGGTATAGCGTTCGAGATCAAGGCGCGAATTGGCCAGCAATGCCTCATCCTGCACCTTCTTGGCGAGCGCCTGGTTATGGGCCGCCTGATAGGTGCGCCTGTCGATTTCGGCGAGCAGGGCTCCCTTCTCGACATCCTCACCTTCCTTGAAATTGATGTGGGTGATCATGCCTGAGACTTGCGGTGTGATGATCGCCGTTTTGAAGGCCTTAGTGGTGCCGATGGCGTTAACGTGGATTGGTACGTTGGCTGCAGCGGCGGTTGCGGTGAGCACTGGCACCACCGCGTCGCCGCCGCGCCCGCCAAAACGGCGTCCGCCCGGGGATTGCCCCGATTTCGGCCACAGGGCGATGACGAGGGCAATGGCCACCATGGCACCCACGACAATAATCACCGCCTTGCGGGTTTGTTTGGAGCGGGGATTCGGAGGCCGTGGGGTGTCGGTGCTCATGGTGAGCCGGAGCCTTCCTGAAGCTGGATCGATTGCCGCGCGGCAGTGATTTCACCGGGTGTCCAGCCACCGCCGAGCGCCTGATGCAGGCTTACCGAAGCCTGTAATTGTGACAATCTTACGGAAATCTGGGCCAGTTGCGCCACAAAATAGCTCTGCTGGGTGTTGAGCACCGTCGTGATATCAACGGTGCCTGCGCGCAGTTGTTCGCCTGCGATCCGATATGCCTTTTCGGCACTGGCGGCCGCCTGGGCTTGAAGCTGGCGCTGGCGCGCGGTTTCTTGCACAGAAACCAGAGCCTGCTCCACATCGGAGGCCGCCGTCAGCACGGCCTTTTTGTAAGCCTGCACATCTTCGCTGCGGATGCTGTGTTGCAGTTCCAGTTGCGCCAGCAACCGCCCGCCGTCGAAGATCGGCTGCGTGGCATTGGCTGCCACCGAATACAGTGCCGATTGCGGGTTGAACAGGGTTTTGAGCACCGGACTCTCATAGCCGGTCTGGCCCGTCAGGCTGAAGGACGGCAGCAGGGCCGCTTTGGCGCTGGCAACGGTGGCGTTTTGCGCGGCGAGTACAGCCGCGCTCTGGCGAATGTCGGGGCGACGCAGCAGAAGCTGCGACGGCAGTCCGGGAGCTGGGCGCGGGGCATTCAGCCCATTGAGCGTGCCGCCGCGAATGGTGACATTGCCCGGAAATTCACCGGTCAACACCGCGAGCGCCGCGCGATATTGGTTGATGTTGATGATGCGCGGCGGGATGAGCGCCTTCTGGTTGGCAACCACGACTTCCTGCTGGGCGAGGTCGAGCGACGTGGCGGTGCCGACATTAACCCGTTCCTGAATAATGCTGAGGATGCTGGTCGCGTTGCGCACATTGCCTTCGGTGATGCGCAGTGCATCTTGCGCGGCCAGAAGCTGCAGATAGGTGTTGGCCACCGCCGCAATGGTGGCAAGCTCAACCACATCATAATTGTAGCGCGCGGCAACAGCATTCTGTTCGGACGCAAGCAGGCTGTTGCGGTTTTTACCCCAGAAATCCAGCTCATACCCGGCAGACAGCAGGCCGGAGAAAACATTGGAATGTCCACCGCGCCCGAGCGATCGCGATGACATGGCATTCTGAGCACCAACGCTGCCGTTGATGGAGGGCAATAACGGCGCGGTTGCAAGGGACACTTGGGCTTCGGCTTGCTCAATGCGTGTCAGGGCTGCGGCCATGTCGAGATTGTTGGCGCGTGCCGTCTCAATCAGGCGGCTCATCTCTGTTGAGCGAAAACCTTGCCACCATGTCAATGATATGGGCGCGTCGGGGCGCGCCTTGGCTTCCTTGAAACGGTCGGGAAAGTTCATGTCGGGCGGAAAGCTCGCATCGGGAGCACAACCGGAAAGCAATGCCGACAGCGCAAGCGATGCGGCAACGGCACGCCACTGTTTTCTGCTTTTCGAAATGTTTGCTGACCGCCGGACCAAGCTTTTACGCCCCGTAACACTTTCCAACCGGTGCCATCTGCAAATGGCAATAACCGCTTCAAAAGTTAATGAACCTTAACCGCCTAGCATGGGCACTGTGTCCGCGCCACGCATCATTGGCGTTTATCCCAAGGAGGTCACATTAAATTTTTGTCAGAATATGGTGCCGCTGGGCTTTGAGCGAAAAAAAAAGCGGCCCGGGCGAGGGGCCGCTTTGATGTGTCATCTGTGAGGCGTTTACTTCAACCGTCCCGCCGCGTGTGCCAGCATGGTGTAGACCTTGCCGGTTTCCGAGGTGAGATAGGTATTGGTCAGAATGCCGTCGCGGTCATCGGTGGCGACTTCTGACAAGAGACGTTCGAACTCGCCGATATAACGATCCACCACCTGGCGGAATTCGGTCTCGACGGCGTATTTCGAGCGAATATCCTCGAACGTCTGTTGACCCTGAAGGGTGTAAAGACGACGGGTGAACACATTGCGTTCACCGCGCTTATAGCGGTCCCACAATTCCACGGCAGCGGCATGGTCGATCATGCGAGCGATGTCGAGGGAAATCGAATCGAGCGACTCAAGGCTGTTGCGGCGGCTGCGTTCCCGGTTCTGCGGCATGGCCCGGGGAGCAGGCTCCTCGGTGGAGGCCCGGTTGAGCAGGTCAGACAGCCAGCCCTTGGCGGGAGGAGCGGATGCGGTCGCCGTCGACACCGGAGCCGGGCGCGCCGGCGCAGGTGCCGGCTGGGCGACGGGGGGCTGAAGCGACTGCTGCGGGGCGCTGAAATGCATCGGGGCCGGGCTGGAGTACTCTTGCTCACGTGTGGCGCGCTGCTGCGGGGCTGGAGCTTGCGAAGCGGTTTCGATATCGAGACTGCGGTTCGAGCGCGTGACCAGCGAAGAAAGCTCGTTGAGCGCCTTGATCTGATCGGAAACGATGCGGCGCATATTGGCGGCGGTCTGCTGGGTTTCCTCCGGCAGTTCCATCACGCCACGACGCAGCTCAGCGCGGGTGTCATCAAGCTCCTGGCGGATATGTCCGCTCATGGTGCGCAGATCGTCCATATTGTCGCGGAAGCGTGTCGCTGCCGCGCCGAAGGTCTGGTTCATTTCGCCGATGGCGGCCTCGTAAGCCGACACCATGTCACCAGCGATGCGCGCGCCCTGGGTGTCGGATGCATTATGCAGATGCGCGTATTGCTGATGCATCTGGTTAATGGCCGTGCCGACGGTCTGGGTCAGATGTTCGGTCATCGTGTCGATGTCGCCGGTACGGGCACGGATAGCATCAACAAGGTTCGACAGCTGGACATGACGTTCGCCGAGCACATCACCAAGGCGCACGCCGACCTCGTCGAGGGCCGCTGTTGTGGTTGCCAGTGCCTGAGCCTGATTTTGGGCAGCCTGCGTCAAAGCCATGCTGCGGATTTCAAGCGTCTCGCCGAGCTTCTCGGCCCGGTCGAGGCTCTGGGCGGAGACGTGGTTCAGGGTGTTGATCTTTTCGCCGAGCTGTTCCGAAGTTCTTTCGGTGCGTTCCGCCACGACGCCCATGACATTTTCCAGGTTCTGGACGCGACCGCTTAGAGTGTCGCTGGCCGAGACGAGCTTTTCACTGGCGACGGCTGAGACGCGCTCGAGCAGCTGGCTGGTTTCGCCAATATGCTGAAGTACGCCGGTGACTTCGGCGTTGATGGAACCCTTGACCTCATGCAGCGAGGTGAGTGTTGCATGCGTGGTGTTGGTAATGGTTTCTTCCAGAGCCGCGCCGGTGGAGGCGATCTTCTGGCTGAGGTCCTGGCCCTTGGCATCAAGCATGTCGTGCATGCCGCTCAGCCGCTCGCTGAACGAGGAGGCGAGCAAGTTGGTGCGTTGCTCCATCTGCTGGTCGATTTCGACAAAGCGGTTGTTGAGCTTGTTGACGATGGTGCCGCTGGACTGCTCAAAAATCGTCGAGATTTCGCTGATCCCGTTACCGAGGCTCGCAATCAGGGACGAACTGGAAGTGTTGAACAGGCCATCAATGTCAGCGATGCTAGCGTTGAGGTTTTCCATGAGACGCGCGCCGCCATTGTCGATGAGCATGGTCATCTGGCCGAGGCGATTGCCCATGTCTTCGGCGAGGCGTGTACCACGGTTGTCGAACAGGTCTGCGAGTTCGGCAATGCGGGTGCCCAGCAGAACGGATGTGCTCTTGCCCTTTTCTTCCAGGGATGTGCTGACGTTGTCGAGGCGTTCCACGATGCGGGTTTCAATATCGGCAACCCGGCTTTCAAGCGTATTGGCAATTTCAAGGGCGCGCTCGCCGAGGACGCCGTTAAGCCCTTCCGTTGCGGAGGAAAGGGTTTCCGCCACTTCACGCCCGCTTTCGACCATTGTTTTGGCCATTTCAGAGGTGCGGTTGATAAGCGTTTCGTTGATCGATTGGGCGCGGGTATCAAGCGCGTTGTTGATGCGCGAAACCAGCATATCGAAATTGGCGGTGATTTTGGTGGTGTGTTGTTCCGCGCCTGTGTCAAACCGCGCCAACTCGGCACCGATTGTTGCAGAAACCTCCTGCGACTGTCTGTGCAGCGAGGCAACAAAGGCGCTCTTCTGTTCCGTGAATACCGATTCCACCTCCGTGAGCTGGCTCGAAATGGCATTCGACAGCATGCCCGTGAGCTCATCGGTCCGGGTGACAAGGGAATCCGCGAGTTCGCGCCCTTTCACCGTGATCAGGTTATCCATATCGCCGAGGCGGTCGCTGATGGTGGTTGTGAGGCTGTTCACCTCATTGGAGATCGTGCCGACAGCGGTGACGCTGGCGCCGATTGCGGCATCGAAGTCGCCCAGGCGAGCCGAGAAGACGTCGTGCACCTCTTTGCCGCGCTGCTCGATGACCAACGCCAGCGTTTCAGCGTTGCTGCGCAGGTTCTCATTGATGCGCTCACCCTGATGGGCCATTGCGGCACTGATTTCGTGACCAGTGGTGGCAATTTTGATCTGGGTTTCGTTTGCGGTTTTCTCCAGGGTCTCGGCCAGTTCGTGGCTTTGGCTATCAAGCGCACCCTTGAGCGCGCCAATCTGTGTGCCAACCACTGTGGTCACATGCTCGGCGAGGCCGGTGAGATTGCTCTCAAGCTGTTGGCCCTGGGTCTGGACGCTGTAATTGATGCGCTGGCTGGCATTGTCGAGCCGATCCGCCAGCATTTCGACACGGGTGCCGATGGCATCATTGGCAAGGTTCACTGCACCATCAAGGCGGTCATGAATTTCCTTGCCGCGCAGCGAAATTTCTTCGGCAATCTGGGTGCCAGCAATGGCGATATGCTCGCGGACATCGCCGCCCCGGACCATGATATTATTGACGATTTCATGGCTGGTCGCCAGGAGTTGCTCGTTCAGATGGCCGGTATTCTTAAGGATTTCACTGGAAATGAACGCACTGGATTCCGCGGCTGCCGCGTGAATCTGGTGGACGCTGCCACTGATATTGCTGGCGATGATATCGCTGGTTTCTTTGAGTTTCGAGGAGACCTCGTCGCCGCGCTGCACAAAATTCGTTTCCAGCGCGCTCACCGCGTTTTCCATTGTGGAGGCGGTGCTTGCAAAAGCTTCCTTGACGTTCGCGCCCTGCATGGCCAGCGTCTCAACCATGTCCCGGCTGGTCTGCGCCATCGAATGCGTGACATTGGACGCGCTTTCGTGGAGATGAAGCGTCAACGCTGCACCCGTGCGCTCGAAGACGGTGGCGATGTCGTTTATTTTTGCCTCAAGCGAGGAGGTTACGTTGTTGCCTGCCTCGGTAATACCGTGGCGAATTTCTTCGCCGCGCTCGGCGAGGAGGCTGGTAACCCGCTGAGAAGCACCGTTCATGGTTACGGTGAGACGCTCGGCGATCTCTTCGAGGTCGGTGACCATGACCTCGTGGGTGCCAGACATCGTGGCGCGGACACGGTCGACATTACTGGTGATGGCTTCGCGCTGCGCGTTGAGTTCCTCGATCAGCGAATGAATGCGGACCTCGTTGTCGAAATAGGCGCGCTCCAGCGTCGAGATTTCATTGCGGACCAGCGCCTCCAGTTCTCCGGCGCGCGCAATGGCGCGTTCAACGCCGTCGCCGATGGCTGCGACTTCGCGACGAATGGTGTGGGAGACCGTCAGCACTGCGTCTGTGGTCAGAGATTCCGGTTGGGCAAGATGGATCGCGGCTTCACCGATGGCACGTGAGGCGAGGCGAATTTCCTGGGCGCGCACCGCGAGCATCGCTGCGACGAAGAAAGCGAGGACCGGCAGAACCACAGCGGAAATGCCAAACAGCACCTGCACCGGCAACAGATTGGCCGTCAACGCTTCTACGGACAGCATATTCTGCGACCACGCAAAGGCCGCACAGCCGCCAAGCCAGAGCAGCGAAAAGAAGGTGGCCCAGCCATAAGCCCCACGTGAGGGGCGGCGATGCAGGGTTTGCAAAAACAGGTCGGTATTGCGGCGTTCTTCGTTGGTGGCGGCGGCAGCAGTTGCGACGAACGGGGCCTGGGGCTCAGGGGCCAGGAACGGCACTTGGGGCAAAATCGAGGGCTCTGCGAGGGGTTGGGGCTGGATCGAAGGTTCCGCGAGGGGCGAGGTGTCGGACGCGGCCATGTTCAATGCCGCTCCCTGCTGAATTTCCTCAAGGCGGCGCGTGATTTCAATCGGCAGCGCATCGCCGGCGATTTCCTTGTCCGTGCTGTCGGGCACGACGGGGCTTTCCGAAGCCGTGTTCAGGTCAGCAGCCAGCGCATTCTCGATAGCTGTCAATGCTGCCAGCTCCGGATCACTGAACTTCTTTTGCTTCGTTGCCATAAAACTCGCCCTTTAAAGACGCAACCAACACTCAAACCGCCAAAATCCGGTCACCTGGATCATGGCGCTGTGGGCCGAAAAAGCCCACGGTACGCTACAATGATGCCCATATCGCCATATGAGCTCCACATCAGGGGCAGTTTACTCCCTGATAGATGGTGATGGAACCCGGCATGAAGGCAAAATTATGGTTTCGTTAATATCTTGTTTACCAGTTTAATTTCAATGGGATATATCTTTTTTGCGGAATGCCTTCCGCGAGCTCCAAAAAATAACGTTCAGTGCAGGTCAATTACATGCGGTGCCGGAAAGCACTGAAAATGAAAAGCGGGCGGCTTTACATGGCGGTCTCTGCAAATTCGCAAGCGCAACGACATAACTGCGCCTTTAGGATGAAAAGGACGAGTTCATGGTACGGATTACCTTTGTGGATCAGGGTGGCACCCCCCGCAACGTCGAGGTGGACGCGGGCTCAACGGTGATGGAAGCCGCTCTGCGCAATGATATCCCCGGCATTGATGGCGAATGTGGCGGTGCCTGTTCCTGCGCCACCTGCCATGTGTATGTTGATCCCGAATGGGAGGATGCCGTCGGTGAACCCTCCGCCATGGAGGAGGACATGCTCGATTTTGCCTCGGATGTGCGCCCCAATTCCCGACTTTCGTGCCAGATAAAGGTTCGTGCCGAGCTTGACGGCCTTGTGGTTCAGACGCCCGTCCGCCAAGGCTAGGAGACTGTTTGACAAGTCCGTCGGGTCGGTCCGTTGGTTCTTTTTCGTCCCGGACAGCGTCGCAACCGTTCCTTGCCGGGCCAAAAAATCCCTCAACGCACCTCAGCCGGTGACTTATCAAACTGCCTCTAGGCTCCAGTGATCGTTGGTCACATGCGGAAAGTGCTGACACTTTTCTTGAAATTTGCTAAGGTGACATTGAGGGTTTTTATAACCAGAGGGGCGAATAGCGATGTTCAAATCAATTCTCATACCCGTTGATCTCGCGGAAACCGAGGCCTCAAAAAAGGCTCTCGAACAGGCTGCTGCTTTGGCCAAAGCGTCCGGCGGGAAGCTCCGTCTGGTCTATGTCCGGTCGGTGATGCCGGTGACCTACATGGAATTCGTTCCGCAATCCTTCGACACCGAGCAGCAATCCGAATGCGAGGAAGTCCTCGCGCAGATCACTGCGAAAGTGCCGCTGCCCGCTGACAAGGTTTCCGCCGTGGTGCGCTTGGGCTCCGTCTATAACGAAGTACTTGATGAAGCGGATAAAATTGGGGCTGACCTCATCGTTATCGGTTCCCACCGTCCCAGCATGGCGACCTATCTGCTCGGCTCCAATGCTTCGGCGATTGTCCGCCACGCCAGCGCGTCGGTGCTTGTCGTCCGCTGAAATAGCAAGGCTTGCCAGCTTGATTCAATGTAAGCCCGCCGTAGCGCCCAACGCTGCGGCGGGCTTTTTCAATTTCATAGTCCGCTTCAGGCGGTCACGGGCACTCCGTTACCGCGCCGGGGTCAGGTGTCGCTTGAAGCGGGCGGGGGCAGGGCTGGGGTTTTCTGTTCTTCCTTATGGGCGGAGCGGCGGGAGATGAACTCGGTTCGCTTGGAACGCTCGCTGTCTTTCTTTGGGTTGAGCATCTCGCGGAACTCATCGCGCCGTTCGTGGATGGAGGCCAGCACCTTGCCCATGGGGATGCCGATGTCGATCAGCACGGCTTCGCTCAGTTGCAATGAGGCTTCGATGCTCTCGGGCACCGCGTTATCGACACCCATCTCATAGAGCCGCGTCGCATGTTTGGCATCGACGGCGCGGGCGACAATGGTGATGTCCGGCCGCAAGCGGCGCGCAACCGCCACAACTTGCTCAGCGGCTTTCGGGCTGTCGATGGAGATTACCAGGGCGCGCGCGCGCTCTATACCGCACGCATGCAACAGATTGGGCACGGCGGAATCACCGAAATAGACCGGGCGTCCGGTTTTGCGCGCCGCCGTCACCCGGTTCGCGTTGGCATCAATGACCAGATAGGCGATGTTGTGGCGCTCCAGCATGTCGGCAATCAACTGCCCCACACGACCATAGCCGATGACGATGACGTGCCCTTGCGCATGAACCGGAGCATGGGAGAGCACCGAAGTGTCGTCGGATTGCGGTTTGCTGCGACCAAACCGTGTGCTGAGGCGGGTGCCCATGCGGGCCATGAACGGGATGGAGATCATGGTCAGGGTTGCCAGCAGCAGCACCGATTGTGCCAGTTTGGCGGGCATGAGATTGGCGGCGAGTGCGCTGCCCACCACGACGAAGGCAAATTCTCCAGCAGGGCCGAGCACCAGCGCCGCCTCAAGGCCGACCGCGCGGGTGAATTTGTAAAGCCGGCTCAGGCCGAAAACGATCAGGCCCTTCACTGCCACCAGGCTGATGGCGGCGGCGAGGATTGGCCAGGGCCGCTCCAGCAGCCGCGTCAAATCCAGGTCCATGCCGACGGTGATGAAGAACAGGCCGAGAAGGAGGCCCTTGAACGGCTCAATGGTGGCTTCCACCGCGCGGCGATACTCGGTTTCGGCCAGCAGCAACCCGGCGATAAACGCGCCAAGCCCCATCGACAACCCGGAGAGGGCTGCGAGGAACGACGACACCATCACCACCAGCAAACAGGCGGCCATGAAAAACTCGGTGCTGAGCGTTGTCGCCGCCAGTTTGAAAATGGGCCGCAGGATCAAACGCCCTGCACCCAGGATCAGCAGAATGGAAACCGCCGCCTGCGCGAGCGTGAACAGCAATGACCACAGAACATTGCCCTCATTGCCCGATGAGAGAATGGTGACGGTCAGCAGGATGGGCGCAATGGCGAGATCCTGAAACAGCAGCACCGAAAAGCTCATACGGCCCGCAGGCGAATGCAGCCGCTTCTGTTCTGCCAAAACCGGCAGGACGACGGCGGTTGACGACAGCGACAGCGTCAGGCCGATGATGGCCGAGTACAGCACATTGTTGGTGACAAACCACGCGATGGCACCAAGTACCAATGTGGATAGCAGAACTTGCAGGCCGCCAAGCCCGAACACATAGCGGCGCATGGAACGCAGGCGTTCCCACGAGAGTTCGATGCCGATGGTGAAAAGGAGGAACACCACGCCAAGCTCGGCATAATTGGATATTTCCTCCTTGTTGGGGAAGGTTACAAAGCGCAACCACGGAAGATCATGGACGAAACGGGCGAGGCCAAACGGGCCAAGCAGCGCACCTGCGCCAAGAAAACCGAGCACTGGACTGATTTTCAGCCTGGAAAACAGCGGAACGACCACGCCAGCGGTGCCGAGAAACAGTACAAGTTCCTTAAAGCTCTCAATTGGGACTGGTCCCGCCATCCAAATTCCTTTCATTTGCATTGTTCAATAGCCGGCTTCCCCTCGCAAGGGAAAAAACGCAATTACTCTGTATATATATGGTAGAGGTCGGCAAATTTTCTCCGCCGCGTTTGTGGCAAAGATCGCCTGCCGCAAGGGGACGGTTTAATAGATATGTGGATATGCACATATCTGAATATCGGGAGACAATATGATGCTAAAGCTCTTGCTGTTGCGCCACGCCAAAGCGGTCCATTCCGCGCAATATGATGATATCGACCGCCCGCTTGCGCCGCGTGGGCGGGATGACGCTGCGCTTGTCGGCTCCTATATCGCTGCCCAGGGGCTTAATCCCGGTGTTGCGCTCATCTCCTCGGCGTGCCGCACCCGCGAAACCTGGGATATCGTCAAAAACTTCGTCGGCCCGGTTGAGCCGCTTTTCGAGGAGGCGCTGTATCACGCCTCCGCCGAGGGGATGCTGAAGCGCCTGCGCGAGATGAAGGGCGAGGCCCAAACCGTTCTCATGGTCGGACACAACCCCAGCATTGCCTATCTCGCCAATTTACTGGCGGGCTCCGGCCCTGAGGCCGAGCGGCGGGAGATGCAGACCAAGTTCCCGACCTGCGCACTTGTCGTGCTGACCTGCGATGTGGGGTCATGGCACGATCTCAGCGCAGGCCGCGCGGCGCTCGATGCCTTCGTTTATCCGAAGTTGCTCGGTGGTCCTGAATAGATCGCGGCCGCAGCGCTTGCGAAACGGCATTGCGTTCCCCATTTGACAACAACTTATTCAAGAGCGGGGCAACCGTTGTCAGTTTTTTCCGATCTCGCGGCCTTCACGGGTGATCTCACCCATTCGGTGCGCCGCATTTCCAACGATATGTTCCGTCCGACGCTCCGGCTCGGCGTGACTGGGCTGTCGCGCTCGGGGAAAACGGTGTTCACCTCGGCGCTAATCCACCACCTGACCGGTGGGCGCGATAATCTGCCCGCTTTTCGCGTGGCTGCTGAGGGACGGCTGCGCCATGTGCGCCTGACCCACCAGCCCGATGACGCCGTACCGCGCTTCCCCTATGAGCGCCATATCGAAGACCTTACCCATAAGCGCTGCTGGCCCGAGTCCACTTCGCAGATCAGCGAATTGCGCCTCGAGATTGATTTTGAGCGCAAGGGTGGCTGGCGCTCTGGCACCGGCAATCTGATGCTGGATGTTGTGGATTACCCCGGCGAGTGGCTGCTCGACCTTGCCCTGATTGAGGCCTCCTTCGCCGACTGGTCGCGCCAGACCATCGCCATGAGCCGCAAAGCCGACCGCTGCGGGGCAGCAGCCGAATGGCTTGCGCATATCGAGGCACTTGCCCCAGATGCGCCTGCCGATGAACTCTTGGCCGAAGAGGCAAGCCGCCTGTTCAAAACCTATCTCATTACCTTGCACGACGCGCCGCAGGCGGTGGCCACCATGCCGCCGGGGCGTTTCCTGATGCCGGGGGATCTCGCCGGAGCCCCGGCTTTGACCTTCTCGCCGCTCGCGGTTGAGCCCGGTGCGGTCTTTGCGGACGGCAGCATGGCGCATCTGATGGAGCGGCGTTTTGAGGCGTACAAGCGCCACGTGGTGCGCCCGTTCTTTCGCGATCACTTCCAACGAATCGACCGCCAGATTGTACTGGTGGATGTGCTCTCCGCGCTGGACGCAGGCCCGGCGGCCCTTGCCGAGCTGGAAGAGGCGCTGGATCAGGTGTTACTGGCGTTTCGCACTGGGCGCAACTCATTCATGTCACGAATTTTTTCGCCGCGCGCTGATCGTGTGTTGTTTGCAGCCACAAAGGCGGATCATATCCACCACACCCAGCACGACCGGCTTGAAGCGCTGCTGCGCTATCTGGTGGGCCGGGCGGTGCGCCGCACGGAGGCATCGGGCGCGCGTGTCGGGGCGTTGGCGTTAGCGTCATTGCGTGCCACCCGCGAAACCACGGTGCGGGATGGCTTTGACATTCTGCGTGCTGTCGCCGGAACGCCAGAGGATGGCGAAACGGTTGGTGATGAGCGCTTCGACGGTGAAGGGGAGGCGGTGATTTTTCCGGGCGAATTGCCCGAAGATCCGGCCTCCGCCATTCGCGGTGTCATTGCACCGGGCTCGTTGCGTTTTCCGCGCTTCCGCCCGCCATTGCTTGAGGGCGCTGCGGCCCGCTTCGATGGGTTGCCACATATCCGCCTCGACCGCGCCCTGGAATTTCTTTTGGGAGACCGTTTGGAATGAACAAGACACCACGTGCTTTTCGCATGGAAAGCGCCGACGGTGAACGCCGCCCGGTGGACAAGGTCACGATTGAATACGAGCCCGATGACGCCGTTGATTCCGTCTTTGCCACAGATATGCGGAGCGCGAGGCGCGGGTTCAGCTGGTTTTGGGTGCTGTTTGGCGCGATTGCGGTATTTTTGCTGCTCTCCCTCGGGCGCTCGGCTTTCCAATTGGTCGAAGAGCTTCTGAGAGATTCGCCCTGGCTCGGTGGCTTTGCGGTTTTTGTCGGGCTCATTGGCGTCATTGCTGCACTGATGCTGGTTATCCGCGAAATTACCGGGATCACCAGCGAGCGACGGATCGAGCGCATCCGGGCTGACGCGATTGATGTGCTGGTCATCGGCAATGAAAAGGCTGCGGCGGAAGTGGCGACGCGGGTCATACGCCTTTACCGGGGCGGTGCCGCGTCGACGGCCATGTCCCGTGTTGATACACTGTCTGATGTCATCATGGCGGGTGAGGATCGTCTGATCTTCGTCGAGCGTGAAACGCTGGCTTCCCGTGATGCCGAGGCAAAGCGCATTGTTGCCAATGCCGCAAAGCAGGTTTCCGTTGTCACCACACTGAGCCCGCGCGCGGCCATTGATGTGTTGTTCGTTGCCTATGCCGCCATTCGCATGTTGCGGCGTCTGTCGCGCCTTTATGGGGGAAGACCTGGCGTGTGGGGATTCTTTCGCCTGCTGAAAGGGGCATTCACCCACCTTGCCGTGACCGGCGGCATTGCGGTGGGCGACAGCCTGTTACAGCAGGTTTTCGGCCTTGGCGTGGCGGCAAAGGTGTCGGCGCGATTGGGAGAGGGCGTTCTCAACGGCATGATGACGGCACGTTTCGGCCTTGCCGCGATATCGGTATGCCGCCCGCTGCCCTTCATTGGCCAGCAGCCACCCCGGCTTGGTGAAGTGGCAGGCGAACTGCTCAAGAAAAGCCCGTCCAGCAAGGAAACCGGCGTCTAAAGCGAATGCTCCCTCTCCAAGGAAAGCCCGCGCTGTCTGGCAACCGGAGGAATATAGAAACGATTTTCATCATGGCAATGGGCACATGAGACCAAGCAGCTCCGCGTTTTTTCTGGAAATACCAGCGCGGCAGATGCACGCGGCGAGGTTTTTCTGTATCTCATTGATTTTTAATGGATTTATTATTTGATTTCCCGGTGTGCCGCCCATGAAAAATGGGTGAGCCCCGTAATGCCGCGCTCTCCGTAATTATGCTGACACGTTCAAGCGTTGAGCTTCTCCTCTCAGCGGTATATAGCCACTTGGCGATACGAGAGAAGGTGGAGAAATGGAACACATGATCGATCTGTCACTCGATAAGACCAGCCGCCCGACAGAAGACGAGCCGTTCATGAATGAACGGCAGAAAACCTATTTTCGCCACAAGCTTCTTGGCTGGAAAAGCGAAATTCTGCGCGAGGCCAAGGGTACGCTCAACACCTTGCAGACCGAGAGCGAGAATCATCCGGATATCGCCGATCGTGCGTCGTCGGAAAGCGACCGTGCCATCGAACTGCGTGCCCGCGACCGCCAGCGCAAGCTGATTTCCAAGATTGATGCCGCCATTGCCCGTATCGACGAAGGCACCTACGGCTATTGCGAGGAAACCGGCGAACCGATTTCCCTGAAGCGCCTAGAGGCCCGGCCCATTGCGACCTTGTCTCTGGAAGCGCAGGAGCGCCATGAGCGCAATGAACGGGTCTATCGCGACGACTGATTTGAAATGATTCGTTTCAAGTGCGCATAATGCGCGCTGCTCTCAACGGCACCCCATAACAAACGCCGCCCCTGAGGTTCAGTAGGCGGCGTTTTCATGTCAGCATGTGCCCGGTAAGTATCAGCTATTTGGCTTGTCGCTGGAGCGGCCCAGCAGCCGGGCGAACTCGGCTTCAATGTTATCCATGGCAAACGGGTCGTTCTTTTTCTCACTGGCTTCCGCCACTTCGCCAGGGGGCGGCATCGGCGCTTGTGGCGGCGTGGCTGAAGCGGTGTGCTCCGTGGGATGCTCCTCTGCGGCCGCGGTGGGCGGGTTGCTCGCCAGCGCTTCCTTGAGCTTGCGCGCCATGTCGGAGAAAGAGGAATCCCGCGCAGGAGCCGGCTGAGCCTGCTGCGACACGGAAGCGTTCTGAGCATTGCCATCATGGGCGGCAACAGCTTGTGTGGTGTTCGCTTCGATGGGCGCTTCACGGGCCGGTGCACCCGGGGGAAGAACAAGGAAACTCGGTTCCATCGGCCTGCGGGTTGCCTGGAAAGGTTCGGCCATGGTCGCAGCGGGGGCCTTCATCGGGCTTTCCGGTTCGGGGTTCGGGCGCGGGGGCTCCGCCGGTCCGCCAACCGGAGCGCCAAATGCCCCGTGGTTCCCATAGGGAGTACGCAAAAACTGCGGCACCTCGGGAGAGGCGTGCTCCGGCTGTGTGGCCGCAGCCACCGCAGCGAAGGACGCAGCGGAGACAATGGTCTGTGAGGCCGTGGGTCCGGCGGAATGTGGTGCGTATGCCGTTTGACTGAAAGTTGCTGCCATCACCGGCTGCTTCTCCGGCGGCGGAAGAGTGACCGTGCTTTCGATGACGGGGCGCACCGGCTGATCAAGTTCAGGTGCGGGTGCCAGATCAAAGGCGGTCGCTTCCGGGCGTTGTTCCAGTTTCATGCCAGCCGTGACAGAAAGTTTGCCGGCAGTGACACGCACGATGTTGGTTTCGATGACCACGTCATTGGGGCCGCCGAGCAGCAGAAGATGCTCGACATTATCGCGCCGCAGCAGCACGAGCTGGCGTGTCCGGTCGAGGTCGTACACATCGACCACTCCCAGGCGCGGCTGGCGGTTGCGGCCCTGATCTGACCCGCCCGGCATCAACCGCGCGCCGGTCATCCGGCGCAGCACCACATAGAACAAGCCAACAATTATGAGGATGGCAATCAAGAGCAACGGCAGCTTGATCCACGGGGACATGTCAGATCCGAGAAATGTCGGCAAGGTTTAATCCTACTCTTCTTCCGAAGGCTCAACTAACGGGAGACACTTAGCACGCTTCTCGCCGCAACGTACAATGATACAACATGCTGTAAATTCTGTTAATGGTTTTTCTGTTCCAGAACAGCGAATTCTGCGGTGCCGCGTTTTTTTGTGACGTGGAGGCGACCAGACAGCGCATTCAAGGGATAGGCTTTGCGGTTGTGGGAAAGCGATGATACTTTCCTACGCAACGCTTCGCGCGATAAATTACGTCGAGGGACATTATGAGTATTGAGGGCGGTCGCAAGGGGGCTGGACGCAGGAGCAGGGTGATGCCGGTGCTGCTGCTTGTCGTCGTTCTCGTCGGTGCCCTGATTGGCTTGCGGTTTCTTGATCCTGCCCATCTCCCCGTGGCGGTTATGGCATTGGTTGGGCTTTTTGCGGCGGGAGGCGTTTTCTTTCTGCTGGCAACAGTTGGCGGGTTCCTGCGGGTTTCTTCGGAAGCGGAACCCGAGGCGCTTCCGTACCCCATCGCTGATGTGCTCGATGACGCCTGCGTGGTCGTTGAGGACGAACGCATCCTCCATGCCAATCCAGCCTATCAAAAGCTGTTTCTGGGCGCCCCGCCGCAGACGGTTACGCGTCTGTTCGAAGGCAACCCGAATGCTGCCGAGGCCCTTTATAGGTTGGCTCAAGCTGTCACTGAACGGCGACAGGCAGCGGAAGATATCCTGTCTATGCCCGGGGCGGATGCCACCCGTTACCGGGTGTCGGTCAAACCCTTAGGGCCGCGGGCAGCGCTGTGGATTATCCGCGAGGTGAGCGGCGCACGTGAACACCCGGAACACACGTTTCATGAAGTGCAGCATGCCGTCGATTATCTCGACCATGCTCCCGGCGGCTTTTTCGCGATGCAGGCATCCGGCTCCATTGTCCATATGAATGCCACACTGGCCGATTGGCTGGGATATGATTTTGCCAAGGTTGGCCCCGGCGGCCTCGATGTGCGGGATGTGGTGGTGGAAAGCGCCGTTGCGCAATTTTTTCCGGCTTCCGGGCAGGTGCCTGCCTGTAGCATTGATACCGACCTAAAACAGCGTAATGGCACATTGATGTCGGTGCGGCTTTACCATCGCATTGTCGCGCGCGCCGACGGAGCCCCCGGCGCATCGCGCATTCTGGTGGTGCCGCGTGCGGTTGAGCCTGTGGTTGTGGCAACCCCGATGATGGACGAAGAAAGTTTTGCCGGCTTCTTTAATACCATGCCGATTGCCATTGCCACCGTCACCGCGTCCGGGGAGTTCCTCTGGACCAATTCGGCCTTTACGCAGTTATTCGACACGCAAGCGAAGCCGGAGCGCCGCCATATCGGCCAGTGGATTGCCCCGGAGCAACGCGTAGCGCTCGACGGAGAGATCGCACAGGCCGCAGCGGGTCATGTGGGCAATGCGCCGCTCGAACTCGGCGTTGCCAGTGCAGAGGGGGGCTCGGCTCGCGTCTGGGTGCGCCCGGCCACCACCGCTTCCGGCGGGGCAGTTGCTATTCTTTACGCCATCGACACGACCGAATTCCGCCAGGTCGAAGAGCAACTTGCCCAGGCTCAGAAGATGAACGCCATCGGCCAGTTGGCGGGCGGCGTGGCACACGACTTCAACAACGTGCTGCAGGCGATCTTTGGCTATTGCGATCTCCTGCTCAGTAACCACCGCCCGACCGATCCGGCGTTCCCCGACATTTTACAGATCAAACAGAACGCCAACCGTGCCGCTTCGCTGGTACGACAGCTTCTGGCGTTCTCGCGCCGCCAGACTTTACTGCTCGAAGCCCTTGATCTGTCAGACCGGCTAACCGAAACCGGCGAGACGCTGACGCGGGTGCTGGGTGAGCGCGTTGCCTTTGATTTCCGCCATGGCCGTGATTTATGGCCGGTGTGGGCTGATTTTCACCAGCTAGAACAGGTGATGATCAATCTGGCGATTAACGCGCGTGACGCGATGCCCGATGGTGGCAAGCTGACCATGCGCACGGAGAACATTCCGGCTGACGAAGTGGCAGCCCTTGGCATCGCCGGAATGCCGAACGGCGATTATGTGTTGATCGAAACCACCGATACTGGCACCGGAATGCCGCCTGAAATTCTCCGCAAGATTTTTGAACCGTTCTTCACCACCAAGGATATGGGCAAGGGCACCGGCCTCGGCCTGTCTTCCGCCTTCGGCACTATCAAGCAATTCGGCGGCTTCATTGACGTGCGCTCCGCTCCCGGCGAGGGCACCACGTTTTATATCTACCTGCCGCGCCACATCGCCCGCGAGGCCGATAAAAAGGCCGAGCCTTCGCATGGCGCCGCTGCGACCGCTACTGCCATGCCTGCGCCCGACATGACCGGGCAGGGGGTGATCCTGCTGGTCGAGGATGAAGACCCGGTGCGGGCCGTCAGCGCCCGCGCTTTGACCGCCCGCGGCTACACCGTGCTCGAAGCCGCCTCCGGCGTCGAGGCCTTGCAGATTGTCTCCGAAAGCACCCAACCGATTGATCTGGTGATTTCCGATGTGATGATGCCCGATATGAACGGCCCGGTGCTGCTGCGCGAACTCCGCAAACGCCATGCCGACTTAAAGGTCATCTTCGTCTCAGGCTACGCCGAAGAAGCTTTTCGCAACGATCTGCCCGAAGGTGAGAATTTCACCTTCCTGCCGAAGCCCTTTGGGCTGAAGCAACTGGTGGAGACGGTGAAGCAGGTGATGTGGGGGTGAGCCGGATTTGCCGCGCTAGAGTGAAGCGCGTTTAATATGAAACGCGCTTCACTCTAACCCCCAACAGGTTTCCGCCCGAGAGCGATAACCCTAAATCCCTATATTTTGCAACGCTTATACGGTTCGCGGTGATCCTCGGAACACGCCTTGTTCCAAGGTTGTAGGGAGAAACGTACCTTATTCGCTCAATCAAGCTTGACAGTTAGTTAGGAATCCTAAATATTATAACCCATGAGCAATCCTGTTAAGCCAGAACCCGTTATTAACCGCCTTCGAGAAGGCTTCGACCGTATTGGGTTTGTGCTCCGCGCTGACCTGTGGGCGGCGGTGGGTGTGGCTGGTCTAAATCCAACCCAAGCGCAGGTGCTTGCTCTTCTTTCCCGTAGGCCGCAGGGGTTACGGCCTAAAGAAATCGCCGCGCACCTCGCTGTCTCTGCGCCAAGCATTGCGGATACGCTCGGGGCGCTCGTGCGTAAGGGGGTTGTGCGGCGTGATGCGGACCCGAGTGATGCGCGCGCAGTGATTATGCGTATAACGTCCAATGGCCTTCAGCTTGGCGAGAATATTGCCCAGGCGCATTCTCAGATTGCTAATGCACTTGCGGCATTATCCCCCGCTGCTCTGGAGGAAATGCTGCTTACACAGATTGCTCTCATTCGGCAGTTGCAGGTCGCGGGTGCTATTCCGCTTCAACGCATGTGCGTCTCGTGCCGTCATTTCCGGCCACGGGTTCATCCCGATGCGGAAAAGCCCCATCATTGTGCTTTTGTAGACAGCCCTCTCGGAGGTTTGGATCTTAGAATTGATTGCGGCGAGCATGAAGCAACAGATCCTGCCACTGAGGCTATTGCCTGGAAAAGTTTCACAAAAGGGTCCTCAACCCTCCAGGTTCAACCAACAAGCTGAGTAGGGAGGCGCGATCATGGCATTCATTAATCTGCATATGTCGCTGCTCTGTGTCAGGAATATCTTAAAAATTACTCCCGGCAAATTTTTGCCGCTGGGAAAAGGTGTTTCCGGATAATGGTGCCGGAATACAAAAGCGGCCTGACGACTACCATCGCCAGACCGCTCAATGACCCCCCTCCAAGCATTAGAGAAGGAAAAATAAGTATGGCACACGTCAACCTCATTGATCCAGTCACTTCGACGACAACTGCCAAGCCGACGCTTGACAAGATTAACAGTGCTTTCGGTGTTGTTCCAAATATGTTCAAGGCAGTTGCGAATTCGCCAGCGGCACTGAACAGTCTGTGGGGCTCATTCGGTGCGCTGGCCGGTGGCAAACTCGGCGCGCGTCTCGGTGAGGAGATTGCCGTGGCGATTGCGAATGTCAATCACTGTGAATATTGCCTTGCTGCTCACACAGCGCTTGGTCGTAAAGCGGGGGTATCAGCCGAAGATATCGCTGCGGCCCAAGTCGGTGAATCCACGGATCCTAAAACACGCGCGGCTCTCACCTTTGCATTAAAGGTTGTTCGCGACCGTGCTGCGGTTTCGGGTGCGGATATCGCGACACTCAAAGCGGCGGGCTTTGATGACGAAGGTGTGGTGGAGATCATTGCGCATATCGCTCTCAATCTCTTCACAAACTATATCAATGTCGCGCTGAATGTTCCGGTCGATTTCCCGGCTGTGCAGTTGAAGCGGGGCGCCTGATACAGGCCTGTGGGTCTGAGGCGTAAGGAGCCGGACCCGTTACTTTAAAAACTGTCCGCCGTACCGCGGCGGACAGTTTATTTTTTTACCCAAACAGCCCCGCCAGCCAATAGAACGCTGCGCCAATGAGCGCCGCCGCAGGCATGGTGATAACCCAGGCCATAACGATGCTGCTGGCGATGTTCCAGCGCACTGCTGAGACGCGCCGGGCTGCACCCACGCCGATGATGGCACCGGTGATTGTGTGGGTGGTCGAGACCGGGATGCCGAGCCAGTTGGCGGCAAACAGGGTGAGCGCGCCACCGGTTTCGGCACAAAAGCCCTGCATGGGTGTGAGGCGGGTGATTTTCGAGCCCATGGTGTGGACGATTTTCCAGCCGCCGCACAATGTGCCGATGGCCATCGCTGCCTGACAGCTCAGCACGACCCAGTAGGGCACATGGAACTCGCCGCCGAGATGGCCGGAGGAGTAGAGCAGCACGGCGATAATGCCCATGGTCTTCTGGGCGTCGTTGCCGCCGTGGCCTAGCGAATAGAGCGAGGCCGAGACAAATTGCAGGATGCGGAAGGTGGAATCCACCCCCATGGGCGTAGCCCGCAGAAACAGCCACGATACAATCAGCACCAGCATCAAGGCCAGCAGGAAGCCGATGGCAGGCGACATCACGATGGCACCCGCTGTCTTGAATACGCCGCTCCACACGATGGAACTGAGGCCCGCCTTGGCAAGGCCCGAGCCGATCATTCCGCCGATCAGGGCGTGGGAACTGGAGGAGGGAATACCCAACTGCCAGGTGACGACGTTCCAGATAATCGCGCCCATCAGTGCACCGAACACCACATGGGCGTCGATGATATTGGCGGCGACAATGCCCCTGCCAATGGTTTCTGCCACATGCAGCCCGAAGAACAGGAAGGCGATGAAATTGAAGAACGCCGCCCAGAACACCGCATATTGCGGCTTCAGAACACGGGTGGAGACGATGGTTGCGATGGAATTGGCCGCATCATGCAGACCGTTGAGAAAATCGAACAGCAGCGCGATGCCGATCAGGCAGATCAGAATCGGAAGGGAAATTTCAAAGGTCATACACCCGATCCCGCTTAGGCATGCTCAATGACGATGCCGCTGATCTCATTAGCGACGTCCTCAAAGCGGTCCACCACCTTTTCAAGGTGGTCGTAGATTTCATGGCCGATGATGTAGGCCATGGGGTCGGTCTTGCCGTGGTTGAGGAACAGCGCCTTGACGCCTTCCTCTTCAAGCGCATCGGCGCGCTCTTCAAGGCGGGTGATGCGTTCGGTGATGACGCCGATCTTGACCACTTCCTTGTTGATGGTCGACAAGAGCGGCACGCCCTCATAGGTGAGTTGCGCGGCCTGGACGATGAGATCGCCCATTTCCTTCATCTGTGGCTCGAAGGTTTTCACTTCAAACAGGTTGATGGCCTTGGCGGTCTTGTTCATCTGGTCGATGGCATCGTCCATCGAGGTAATGAGATCCTTGATGTCACTGCGGTCGAAGGGGGTGATGAACGAGCGGCGCACGGCGCGGCTCACTTCGCGGGTGACAACATCGGCCTCATGTTCGAGGCGGGCCACTTCCTGGCAGTAATGTGTGACCTGGTCGCCACCATCCATAACCTTGCGCAAGGCATTGGCGGCTTCGACGAGAAGAACGGAATGGCGGGCAAACAGCTCGAAAAAGCGCTCTTCCTTGGGCATCAGAGCTTGGAACCAACGCAACATTAAAGCGCCTCATGATTTTTCTAGTATGAACCCATCCGTTACGGCATTGCACCGCCGGATCACGACCGCAACGACATTAGCCAAAAGGCGACCGTCGCGGCTGAGCTTTTCATAAAGAAAGATTGCCATCATGAACAGGGCTTTCACCGAATAATCGACAGGGGATGCGTTAAGCCCACTGCGAAATCAGAGTTGGTGCGCCAGTTCACATCCGGAAACACCATCCACGCGCCCGATGACACCGGCCATTGATTGACGCTGGGCGTAGCTTAATATGGTGTCGATAAAAATTTTTGTGCGCACTGCGCCATTTTTTCAGGAGATACGGATGAGCAAGGGTATTCTGGTCAAGGCCCATGGCGGCCCGGAGGTTCTGGTTTATGGCGATGTGCCAGTGGCGCAGCCGGGGCCGGGGCAGGTGCTGATCCGCCAGACGGCGATAGGCGTCAATTTTATTGATGTCTACTATCGCAATGGCCTTTATCCCGCGCCGCTGCCGCTCATTCCGGGCAGTGAAGGGGCGGGTGTGGTTGTCCAGGCGGGCGAGGGCGTCACCGGCTTCAAGCCGGGCGACCGGGTTGCCTATGCCATGTCGCCCGGTGCCTATGCTGAGGAGCGGGTGGTTGAGGCGAAGCTCCTGGTGCATGTGCCCGATGGTGTCTCCGACGACACCGCCGCCGCCATGATGCTCAAGGGCCTCACCGCGCAATATCTCCTGCGGCGCACCTTCAAGGTTGAGCGCGGCCACACCGTGTTGATCCATGCGGCGGCCGGTGGTGTCGGGCTCATTGCCGCGCAATGGGCGAAACATCTCGGCGCGACCGTGATCGGCACCGTTGGTTCCCGCGACAAAGAGAAGCTGGCGCGGGACAATGGTTGTGACCATGTCATTTTCTACCGTGAAGAAGATTTCGCCAAGCGCGTCACTGAAATCACCAATGGCGAGAAATGCGATGTGGTTTATGACGGCGTGGGCAAAGCGACCTTCCCCGGTTCGCTTGATTGCCTGAAGCCGTTTGGCATGTTCGTAAGTTTTGGCAATGCCTCTGGGCCGGTGGATGCCTTCAATGTGGGCCTGCTGGCACAGAAAGGCTCGCTTTATGCCACGCGCCCGACGCTGGCGACCCATGTGGCCAAGCGCGAAGTGCTGGAGGCCATGGCGGCGGATCTCTTTGCGGTGGTGAAGAGCGGTGCGGTGAAAATTCCGCTGCATGCCACTTATCCGCTGGCGGATGCAGGCAAGGCGCATGCGGCGCTGGAATCACGCAACACCACGGGCGCGATGATCCTCAAGCCTTGAGGTCGCCTTTCCTTGCCGGTGAAATCTGGTAGGTTGCCGAAACCACCAGATTTCATCCGGGCAAGCCATGCGTCTTCGTGTTCTCCACTCCCATTCCCAAAATCCGTGGTTCAACCTCGCGGTTGAAGATTGCATCTTTCGCCAGCTCCCGGCGGATCAATGTGTGCTGTTCCTGTGGCAGAACGCCGATACGGTGGTGATCGGCCGCTCGCAGAACCCGTGGAAGGAATGCAACACCCGTGCCATGGAGCGCGATGGAGTGAAGCTGGCCCGCCGCCAGAGCGGGGGCGGGGCGGTGTTCCATGATCTTGGCAACACCTGTTTCACCTTCATGGCGGGCAAGCCGGGCTATGACAAAGCCCTTTCCACCGGCATCATTCTTGATGCCCTGCGCGCGCTTGGCGTAAGTGCTTCCGCCTCTGGCCGCAATGATATCGTGGTGGACACCGCAGACGGCCCGCGCAAGGTTTCCGGCTCGGCTTACAAGGAAACCTCTGATCGCGGTTTTCACCACGGCACGCTCTTGATGCATTCCGACCTGTCGCGGCTGGCAAATTACCTGAACCCTGACCCCAAAAAGCTGCAATCCAAAGGCATTGCCTCGGTGGTGTCCCGCGTGGCCAATCTCGATGTGTTCGTGCCGGGCCTGACCCATGAAACCATCAGTGCGGCGGTTCGCGAGGCGTTTTTCGCCCATTACAATGAGCGCTGCGCCATCGAATATATCTCGCCGGAACAGACCCCCGACCTGCCACGTTTCACCGAGCAATTCGCGCATCAATCAAGCTGGCAATGGAATTTTGGCGATGCCCCGTCTTTCAGCCATGTGATGGATACCCGCTTCCCCTGGGCAGGCGTGGAGTTGCATTTCGACGTGGACCGCGGCGGCATCATCAGCCGTGCCAAACTGTTCACCGACAGCATGAACCCGACACCGTTGGAAGACCTTGAGGCGCGGCTGCCGGGGACGCTTTACCAGCCCGACGCGATGCAGGCGGCGCTCGAAGCGTGGCAGGGGGAGTTTCTGGAGATGCCGGAACTGGGCGAGGTGACGCGCTGGGTGGTGGATGAGATCAGGTAATCTGCTCCAAGGACGCAGGTGCTCTTGTTCATGAAAGCCAATGTGACTTCTTAAAACCACCGACAGCGACCGATGCGAATCGTCTGTTCACTGGCACGGTGCTTGGCTCAGAGCCGTGTCGACCGCATCGCGCTCTTGGGTGCCTAGTCGGAGCGCATGACTTGATGACTTTTAAAGAATAGGGCATCATGAAAAATCTCTTATTTTTAAACGATTTTTATGAGAACAAAAAAAGAACTTGCAAAAGAGAACAAACCGGGTACGATCCTGTCCATTGAAACATGCAAGACCAAGATTGTGCTTTCTTGGTGCCCCTGCCATAAGGAAGTCCTGTTATGACTCAAGCTGCATTGCGTTTGGTGGAAGACACGAAGATGGACAAAGACAAAACTAAGGCTCTGGATGCCGCTCTCTCGCAGATTGAGCGGGCTTTCGGCAAGGGCTCGATTATGCGGCTGGGCAAGAACCAGGTCTTGGAAGAGATCGAAACCATTTCCACCGGCTCACTCGGGCTCGATATTGCACTCGGCGTTGGCGGATTGCCGCGTGGCCGTGTCATTGAGATCTACGGGCCGGAATCATCAGGCAAGACGACACTGGCGCTGCATGTGGTGGCCGAAGCCCAGAAAAAGGGCGGCGTTTGCGCCTTCGTTGATGCCGAGCACGCGCTTGATACCATTTATGCTCGTAAGCTTGGCGTACAGCTCGACGACCTTCTGATTTCTCAGCCTGATACCGGCGAGCAGGCGCTTGAGATCGCCGATACGTTGGTGCGCTCTGGCGCAATCGACGTACTGGTGGTTGATTCCGTGGCCGCTTTGACGCCGCGGGCCGAACTCGACGGTGAGATGGGCGATATGCAGCCAGGCCTGCAGGCCCGCCTGATGAGTCAGGCGCTGCGCAAGCTGACCGGCTCCATCTCGCGTTCGAAATGTATGGTGATCTTCATCAACCAGATCCGCATGAAGATCGGCGTCATGTACGGCTCGCCAGAAGTCACTGCGGGCGGTAATGCCCTGAAGTTTTATGCCTCTGTCCGCCTCGATATCCGTCGCGTCTCGACGCTGAAGGATCGCGAAGAGGCAGTGGGCAATAACGTCCGCGTCAAGGTGGTCAAAAACAAGGTGGCGCCGCCCTTCAAGCAGGTTGAATTCGACATCATGTTCGGTGAAGGCATCTCGAAGGTGGGTGAGTTGGTCGATCTTGGCGTCAAGGCCGGTCTCGTTGAGAAGTCGGGTGCATGGTTCTCCTATGACAGCCAGCGCCTCGGCCAGGGCCGCGAGAATGCCAAACAGTTCCTCAAGGACAACCCCGACGTCGCCAACAAGATCGAAACCCTGGTGCGCCAGAATGCCGGTCTGCTCGCTGACCGGATCATGGAAACGGTCGAGCCAACGGCGGATGATCTGGACGAGGGTGAGGCGTAAGCCTCTCTTTCCATTCCCGATGAAATCACGCCGGGGCTTGCCGCTCCGGCGTTTTCATTTTCACGCGAGGACCTCTGGCCTTATGCGACCCGCACGCCTATAAGCCTCTCCCGTTGGAGAGCCATGCGGCATGGGCTGCGGGCAGGAGCATAAAACATGAAAATTCGCGAGATCATCGCGCTCGGCTTCATGACGCTGGCGTTGTTCGTCGGGGCCGGGAATATCATTTATCCGCCCATGGTCGGGATGCAGGCCGGAAGCAATGTCTGGATCACGGCGGCGGGCTTTCTCATTACGGCGGTCGGGTTGCCGATCCTCACCGTGATTGTGCTGGCCAAGGTCGATGGCGACATGACCATCCTCAGCAGCCCCATCGGCAAAGTGGCGAGCATTGCGCTCGCGGTGGTGTGCTACCTGTCGGTCGGTCCCTTGCTTGCCATTCCGCGCACCGCCACGGTTTCCTATGAAATCGGTGTTGTGCCGTTCCTGGGGCAGGGCAGCACGGCGATGGCGCTGGGCATTTTCACGTTTTGCTATTTCCTGTTCGTCACCGTGGTGTCGTTTTATCCCACCAAGCTGCTTGATGTGCTCGGCAATGTTCTGTCGCCGTTGAAACTGCTGGCGCTCGCTATTCTCGGTGTTGCAGCGTTCCTATGGCCCGCCGGGCCGGTGGGCGAGGTGGTCGGGGCCTATAAAACAGCGCCGTTCCCGCAAGGGTTTTCCGATGGTTATCTCACCATGGACACGCTCGGCGCGCTGGTCTTCGGCATCGTCATTGTCAACACCATCCGCTCGCGCAATATCACCGACCGCGCCGCCATCGTGCGTTATGCCACCATTGCCGGTCTGATGGCGCTGGTTGGCTTCGTGCTGATCTATGTCAGCCTGTTCAAGCTCGGCAATAACAGCGCCGCCATTGCCGGAGACGCCAAGAATGGCGCGGTGATCCTCAGTGTTTATGTCAACCGAACCTTCGGGGCGGATGGCAACGCATTTCTAGCGCTGCTCGTTAACAGCGCATGCGTTGTGACCGCCATTGGACTCACCACCGCCTGCGGCTTCTATTTCTCGCAATTGCTGAAAGTGCCATACAAAGCCGTGGTTCTGGTCATGGTGACATTCAGCTTTGCCGTCTCCAATATCGGTCTGACCAAGCTCATCTCGGTATCGGTTTTCGCGCTCACCGCCATTTACCCGCCCTGCATCGTGCTGGTGGTGCTCGGCTTTTTCTCAAACGCTTTCCGCAACCCACGTTTGGTTTTTGCGCCCGTCATGGGAATATCGCTTATCTTCGGTGTGCTCGATGCGCTCAAACCCCTCGGCTGGCAGGCGCTGGCGTGGTGCGAGAAAATGCCGTTATCCGAGTCTGGCTTGAGCTGGCTGCTGCCATCACTTGTCGTGCTGGTCGGAACGGTTATTCTTGATCGGTTGCGGGTGGCAAAAACGGCGTGACGGGGCAACCTGTGCCGTCCGCTTAGGCGCCCCCGTCGGGGGCTTCAAAGAAAATCCGCTTCCCCCGTTTCCACTTTTGACAAAAATGCTCTAAAAGCATCCCTGTTCCGGCGGAGAGGCGGTGAGGTCTCTCCGGGCAGGGATGTTTGTTCCTTTTTCCAGGTTTGAAATTCCATGAGCGGCGTCAACGAAATCAGGTCGGCTTTTCTCAATTACTTCGCCAAGAATGGCCATGAAGTGGTGGCTTCCAGCCCCTTGGTGCCGCGCAATGATCCGACATTGATGTTCACCAATGCCGGTATGGTGCAGTTCAAGAACGTGTTTACGGGTGCTGAAAAGCGGCCCTATTCGCGTGCGGTCACGTCGCAGAAATGCGTGCGCGCCGGCGGCAAGCACAATGATCTGGATAACGTCGGCTACACCGCCCGCCACCACACCTTCTTCGAAATGCTCGGCAATTTCTCGTTCGGCGATTATTTCAAGGATCGGGCCATTGAGCTTGCCTGGAACCTGATCACCAAAGAATTCGCGCTGCCCAAAGAAAAGCTTCTGGTCACGGTCTATTCCGAAGACGAGGAAGCGGCGACGTTGTGGCGCAAAATTGCGGGCTTGAGCGATGACCGCATCATCCGCATCCCGACTTCGGACAATTTCTGGCAGATGGGCGATACCGGCCCGTGCGGCCCGTGCTCGGAAATCTTTTATGATCACGGCGCTCACATTCCCGGTGGCCCGCCCGGTTCGCCCGATGAAGATGGCGACCGTTTCATTGAAATCTGGAACCTCGTGTTCATGCAATACGAGCAGTTGAAGCCCGGCGAGCGCATTGCGCTGCCGAAGCCCTCCATCGACACCGGCATGGGGCTCGAGCGCGTTTCCGCTGTACTGCAAGGCACCCACGACAATTATGAAACCGACACCATGCGGGCGCTGATCGCCCAGGTGGAAAACTTCACCAATGTCGCATCCAATGGTCCGCAGAAGGCCTCGCACCGCGTCATTGCCGATCACCTGCGCGCCGCTTCCTTCCTGGTGACCGATGGCGTACTGCCCTCCAATGAGGGCCGGGGTTATGTGCTGCGCCGCATCATGCGCCGCGCCATGCGCCATGCCCAGCTTCTTGGCGCAAAAGACCCGTTGATGTACCGTCTGGTGCCGTCGCTGGTGCATGAGATGGGACAGGCTTACCCCGACCTCGTCCGCGCAGAGCCGCTGATTTCGGAAACCCTCAAGCTCGAAGAAAGCCGCTTCCGCAAGACGTTGGCGCGCGGCCTCACCATTCTTGATGAGGAAACCAAGACGCTCACCGCTGGTGGCAAGCTGTCGGGCGATGTCGCTTTCACGCTTTACGACACCTATGGCTTCCCCCTCGATCTGACGCAGGATGCGCTCAGGAGCCGCGATATCGGTGTCGACACCGATGGTTTCGCCACCGCCATGGAACGCCAGCGGGCCATGGCGCGCGCCGCCTGGGCCGGATCCGGCGAAGCGGCAACCGAAACCGTGTGGTTCGGCCTGAAAGAGCGCACCGGCGCAACCGAGTTTCTGGGCTACGACACGGAAACCGCCGAGGGCGTGGTGTTGGCGCTGCTCAAGGATGGCAAGGAAGTCGAGCAACTGAAGGCTGGCGAAAGCGGTCTGGTTGTGGTCAATCAGACGCCGTTCTATGGCGAATCCGGTGGTCAGGTGGGCGATAGCGGCGCGATGAGCGCAGCTGGCGTCAAGATTGAGGTCACCAATACCGAGAAGAAGCTCGGCGATCTGTTCGTCCACCATGTCACGGTGCATGAAGGCGGGTTGAAGCTCAATCAGGCATTGGAGCTGAACGTCGATCACGCCCGCCGCTCCGCAATCCGCGCCAACCACTCGGCAACCCACCTCTTGCACGAAGCTCTGCGCCAGGTGCTCGGTGATCACGTGGCCCAGAAGGGCTCGATGGTCTCGCATGAGCGCCTCCGCTTCGACTTCGCCCAGCCGACGCCGATTTCCCGCGAAGACCTGCAAAAGGTCGAGGATATCGCCAACACGATATTGCTGGAAAACGAGCCGGTCGTCACCAAGCTGATGGCCGTGGATGAGGCTATTGAGAGCGGCGCGCGTGCGTTGTTCGGCGAAAAATACGGCGAGGAAGTGCGTGTGGTTTCCATGGGGCCCAAAGGATCAGGCAATCACGCCTTTTCGGTGGAACTCTGCGGCGGCACCCACGTGAAGCGCACCGGTGATATCGGTGTGATTACCATCGTTGCGGAAGGTGCGGTTGCCGCTGGTGTGCGCCGCCTTGAGGCCATGACCGGCAGCCCGGCGCGCCATCACATGGAAGAGCAGGGCCGCAAGCTGCACGAGATTGCCGAAATTCTTAAAAGCCCGGCGGCGGATGCTGCCGAGCGCGTGGCGGCTCTGGTTGAAGAGCGCCGCAAGCTCGAACGTGAACTGTCGGAAGCGCGCCGCAAACTCGCCATGGGTGGTGGCGGTTCCGAGGCCGATGAGTTCAAAGAGATCAACGGCGTCAAGCTGATGGCTAAAGTTGTCAGCGGCGTTGAGATGAAAGATCTCAAGAGCCTCGCCGATGAAGGCAAGAAGCGCATCGGTTCCGGCATTGTCGCCATCGTCGGCGTGGCCGAGGACGGCAAGGCGGGGCTCGTGGTGGCCGTGACCGAAGACCTTACCGCCAAATATGACGCAGTGGCTCTGGTGCGCGCGGGTTCCGAAAAGCTCGGCGGCAAGGGCGGCGGCGGTCGCCGCGACATGGCGCAGGCCGGTGGCCCCGATGGCACTGCGGCGGAAGCGGCATTGGCCGCCGTGGAAGTGGCGCTTTAAAAAACAAATTAAAAGGGAAGCAGATAAATCTCTGGTCTGCTTCCCTGGTTAATCGGGGAGCGCAAGCACTGGTGGTAGCACCAGATTGCAGGAGGCACTTTGATAGCGCGACGGAAGGCTGGCTCATCACTGCGTCGGCGGCTTTATTGGGTTTTCGAGGATGGCTCTGACGGCCTCGTTTCGAGAACCGTGCGCGCGGTGCTGATTTCTCTGATCCTGCTATCAACGGCCACATCCGTGTCGGGGAGCATTCCCGAGATATTTCAGCGTTTCGGATGGCTTTTGCGCTGGTTTGATATCGGTGTCGGCATCCTTTTCACCGTGGAATATGCCTTGCGCCTGTGGGTTGCACCCGAACATCCGCCGTGGCGACGGTTACCGCCGTGGCAGGCGCGACGGCAATGGATGTTCAGCCGCGCGGCCATTCTCGATTTTCTCGCGGTGATGCCGTTTTACCTCGCTGTCTTCGAGGGCATTTCACTGCATTCCTTCGTCGTTCTGCGCCTGCTGCGTTTTCTCAAGTTGGTGCGCTATTCGGCGGGCCTCGCGAGTCTTGCCGATGCCGTGCGGCAGGAGCGCCATGCCCTGACGGGCTGCGCCGTTATCCTGTTTGGTCTTGTGCTGATGACGGCGTCAGCCATGTACAGCGCAGAGGGCATGATCCAGCCTGAAAAGTTCGGCACGATCCCGAAAGCCATGTATTGGTCGGTGATCACATTGACCACGGTAGGTTACGGAGACGCCACGCCGATCACGGCGATTGGCAAGTTGATCTCAGCTTTTACTGCTGTCGGTGGCCTGGTGATGCTGGCGCTGCCCGCCGGTATCATCGCCTCGGCGTTTTCCCTTGAGGTGCACCGCCGTGAGTTTGTGGTGAGCTGGGGCATGATCTCGAGCGTGCCGCTGTTTGCCGATCTCGACGCCTCGGAACTCTCCGCCATCATGGGCCGGATGCGTTCGCGCTCTTTTGAGGTGGGGGAGGAGATCGCGCGGCGTAATGCGCCCGTTGAATATATGTATTTCATCGTTTCCGGGCGTGTCAGTGCCACAATTGGCAGCCATTCGGGCGAGCTTTCCGATGGCGATTTTTTCGGGGAGATCGGCATTCTCGCCAAGACCCGGTGGTCCAGCACCGTGCGTGCATTGACCCGTTGCAAGCTGATGATGCTCAAGACCGAAGACCTGGAGCACCTCATGCATACCTTGCCGCACATGGCCAGGAGCATCCGTAGTGCCGCGAGTGAGAAATCCGCATTGCTCAAATCACTACCAGATGACGAGCTGGATGGCCCGGCATGACGCCGGGCCGATTGTCATATCACTTGAATTTCACCACCAGAGCGTCTCCGCCCGCGGTGACTGCGAGGCCCTTTGAGTGGGCTGTCAGCCGCATCACAACGCCGTGGTCGTTTTGCAGGGTCATCACGTCACTGCCCTTGTTCCCAGCGGTCGCACCCGCGCGGACCTGGCCGTAGACGCCTTCGAAATCACTCATCTTGGCAAGGCGATAAACCGAACCCGTTGCATTCATCTTCGAAATGCCCAGCGAACCAAGACCCGCGCCGCCGATGGAGAAGGGATAAGCCTTGCCCTTGCAGTGCAGCACGCCGCTGCCGCCGCCACCGCCACCAATGACCGCCACGTTGACCGTCTCAATCGTCACCGAACAGGCGGCGCGTTCACGCGTCGTGCGGGCTTCCGCTGCGGGCGAGGCAAAGGTCGCGGCGATTAAACCGGCAGTGGCGAGGGAAGCGAATTTCATAAAATGAAAGCTCATCGTGAAGTCTCCATGGTCGTTAATCAAAAGGGAAAAATTGAAAATCGCGGGGATGCGACGGTGGGTGGATCTTGCATGATGCCAAAGCAACGCAACCGATCATATGCATGCATGATGCTGAGGGTCCCGTTCGGTGGCGCATCGCGGGTTTTACGTGAAAACGGAGCGATGCTTTACGAGCCCGTCACATTGGCCCGACGAGAGAGTAACTAGGGGAATATATTGGCCTGACAACCCTATGAAGGTTTAGTTTCACGTTTTAAAAAGCAAAAGCCCGGCGTGAAAGCCGGGCTTTGTAAGGTTTTTTGTGAAGTGCATTGTAAATTATGCGGACATGGCCTTTTTGAGGTTTTCGTCGATCTTGTCGAGGAAGCCCATGGTCGAAAGCCACTTCTGGTCAGCGCCGACGAGAAGGGCGAGGTCCTTGGTCATGTGGCCCGCTTCCACCGTATCAACACACACCTTTTCCAGCGTGAGGGCGAAACGGCTCAGGGCGTCATTGCCATCAAGCTTGGCACGATGGGCAAGGCCCCGCGTCCAGGCAAAAATCGAGGCGATGGAATTGGTGGAGGTTTCCTTGCCCTGCTGGTGCTCGCGGTAGTGGCGGGTCACCGTGCCGTGGGCGGCTTCGGCTTCCACCGTATTGCCGTCCGGTGTCATCAGCACCGAGGTCATCAGGCCGAGTGAGCCGAACCCTTGAGCAACCGTGTCAGACTGTACGTCTCCATCATAGTTCTTGCAGGCCCAGACATAGCCGCCCGACCACTTGAGGGCCGAGGCCACCATGTCGTCGATCAGGCGGTGCTCATAGGTGATGCCCGCTGCCTTGAACTTTGCCGCGAATTCCGCGTCGAACACTTCCTGGAACAGATCCTTGAAGCGGCCGTCATAGGCTTTGAGAATGGTGTTCTTGGTCGAGAGATAAACCGGGAACTTGCGCGACAGGCCATAATTCATTGAGGCGCGTGCAAATTCGCGGATCGACTCGTCGAGGTTGTACATCGCCATGGCGACACCTGCGCCGGGGAACTTAAACACTTCCTTCTCGATCACCGTGCCGTCATCGCCTTCGAACTTGATGGTCATGCGGCCTTTGCCGGGGACCTTGAAGTCAGTGGCGCGATACTGATCGCCAAAGGCATGGCGACCGATGATGATCGGCTGGGTCCAGCCGGGTACCAGACGCGGCACGTTCTTGCAGATGATCGGTTCACGGAAGATCACGCCGCCGAGGATGTTGCGGATGGTGCCATTGGGCGACTTCCACATATCCTTGAGATTGAACTCTTTCACACGCCCTTCATCCGGCGTGATGGTGGCGCATTTGATGCCGACGCCATGCTTCTTGATGGCGTTGGCCGCATCAATCGTCACCTGATCGCTGGTGGCATCGCGGTGCTCAACGCCGAGATCGTAGTATTCGAGGTTGAGATCAAGATAGGGGTGGATCAGCTTGTCTTTGATCGCTTGCCAGATGATGCGAGTCATTTCGTCACCATCGAGATCAACGACAGGATTGGCGACCTTGATTTTTGCCATTGGACACCTCTTTAAATTTGGGCCAAAAACCGGGTTCGGCCATGTGTGTTCGTGTCTCGGCTAATAGCGCGACTATCTGCTGCGAGAAAGGCGGCGCGGCTTGTGCTTTAGGCGGAGAAAAGCCAATATCTCCCGAAACGTAACGGTTTTTCCGGGCAGCAATCCATTGGCCATGTGCGAAAGCGCAACTATTAGTTCACGCCTCACAAAAGTTCGTGCCTGACGTGCCGGAATGGGATAAGAGGCAAACCCATGCAAGTCATAAGCGAACCCGCAACCGTGCCCCAAACCGAGGCCCCCAAACCCGTCATTATTCTGGTCGGCCCCCAGATGGCCGAAAACATCGGCATGTGCGCCCGCGCAATGGCCAATTTCGGGCTGTCGGAGATGCGGCTTGTCGCGCCGCGCGGCGGGTGGCCGAAGAAGGGCGCGCGCTCGGCGGCGTCAGGTGCCGTGCATGTGCTTGAGCGCGCTACATTGTTTGACACCGTCGATGAGGCCATTGCCGATCTCAACTTCGTCTTCGCCACTACCGCCCGGGAGCGGGGCCAGATGAAGCGGGTGATGGCACCGGATCAGGCGGCGCAAAACATCTTTGAACGGGGCGGGCAGGGCCAGCGGGTCGGCATCATGTTTGGGCGAGAACGCACCGGGCTTGAGAACGACGAAGTCGCTCTGGCCGATGCCATCATCACTTTTCCGGTGGACCGCACTTTCTCCTCGCTCAATCTGGCGCAATCGGTTTTGCTGGTGGCCTATGAATGCCACCAGGTTTCCAGTGGTGCGGTGTTGCCGTTCGCGGGTGAACTGCTGACGCCGCCAGCGTCCAAGGAAATGATGCTCTCCTTTTTCGAATATGTCGAAGAACAGCTCGATGCGGCCGGGTTTTACCCGGCAGACAAGAAGCCGACCATGAGCCGCAATATGCGCGATATCTTCGGTCGTATGGAGATGCGCGAGCAGGATGTGCGCACCCTTCGTGGTGCTTTGCGTGCCCTGGCGGAGGGGCGCGCACGAAAAACGTGACTGCGTCAAAAATAGAGATGGCATTTAAAAAGTGCCTCTCGTATTTGAGAGTTATATAAAGTGTTAGTAACGCTGCCAAACGGGGAAATCATGCGCCGTCTTTCAATCTTTGCCGCCGTGCTTGCGATGCTCGCTCTGGGCACCGCCCAGGCTGCGGTGCCGCCCGGACAACCGGAGCAGGGGCCGGGGGGCAAGGATTATATGGAAGCCGAAGTGGTGAAGCGTGTGATCGGCACCGCTGAACAGCCGGTTTATATTTTCCATGGCAAGAGCACGCCGAAGCAAGCGCGACCAGTGGTGGTGTTTTTCCACTCATGGGGTGGCAATGATCCGCAGCATTTCGGCGGCTGGATCGAACATCTGGTTCGTAAGGGCAATGTGGTGATCTTCCCGCGTTTTCAGGAAGTGAACCGCACCCGGCCTGTCGATGCACCGGCCATCGCGGCCCGCATGGTGCGTGAGGCGCTGGCCGCGCTGGCCAATGACCGCGAGGCGCGTCCCGATATCGCCCAAGTGAGCTATGTCGGCTATCTTGCGGGCTCCATCATCGCGCTTGATGTGGCGGCGGAAGGCGGGACGGACCTGCCGCAACCGAAATTGATCCTGTGCCTGATGCCGGGTGGCATTGCCAAGGATGCCGAAGACCGTGGCATCAAGCTCGCCGACCTTTCCAAGTTGAAGCCGTCGACCATGCTGCTGGTGATGAATGGCGATCAGGAGCACGCCCCGGCGGACCGCACGGGTCGGCTGATCTTCACCGAGGCCTCGGCAATCCCCAATTCCAACAAGCTGTTCATGCGCGTCGCCTCCGACCGCCACGGTTACCCGACATTGTCGGCCAGCCTGGTTTCACCGGGCTCGAGCAAGGCCGAATACGCCACCGATAAAATTCCGTTGCCGCCGTCTGCCATGCCCCAGGATGCTTCGAAGCCCGCAGGCAAACGCAACCCCGCTCGCAATAGCGCCGCGCACAAGGCGTTGGGTGATGCTGCACTCACCGGCTCGCAACACACACTGAGCGCCATGCTGAGCGGTAACCTCACCGATTCCGTTGATTATCGCGGCTTCTGGAAAACCCTGGATCTCGCCATCGAAACCGCTGCGGCGGGCCGTGATGCGCTTGCCCTCAAGGGCAACCCGGCGCTTGCCGATATGGGCAGCTGGAGCGATGGCTGGCCGGTGCGCCGCATCAGTGCGGAAACGCCAAAAGATGTGGTGCCGGAACCCGTCGTTGCCGAGCCGGAGCCCGCGCCCGTCAAGACCAAGCCGGGTCGGCGTCGCCGCTGAAAAAGCCACGTTCCCTTAACTGAGTGTGGGTTAATCTGCCTGTTGTCCGCATGCGGGCAGGGCGGCACTCTGTTTTTTCACGGTTTCAATGATGCAATACGATCTGATGGCGGGCGCAATGGTTGCGCCGGTTGTGGTGCCAAAACGGGCGCCCACCATTCTGGTGTTCGATTCTGGCCTCGGCGGCCTGACGGTCCATGCTGAAATCGTCAAGCAGCGACCTGATGCGCGTTTTGTTTATGCGGCGGATGACGCGGGCTTCCCCTATGGGCGGCTCAGCGAAACGGCGCTGGTGAACCGCGTCGTGGCGGTTATGGAGCGCCTCATCGCCCTGCACGCGCCCGATCTCGTGGTCATTGCCTGCAACACCGCTTCCACGCTGGTATTGCCGCATTTGCGGCGGCGCTTTGCCGTGCCGTTCGTTGGCACGGTGCCTGCCATCAAACCCGCCGCCATGCTGACCAAAAGCCGCCGCATCAGCGTTCTGGCCACCCCCGGCACGGTTGCGCGCGATTATACCCGTGATCTGATCGCCAGCTATGCCGCCGGGTGCGATGTGGAACTCATCGGCTCAACCCAGCTTGCCAGTCTGGCAGAAGCCGAATTGCGCGGAGCACCGGTGGCGGATGAGGCGATTACTGCGGAACTTTCGCCGTGTTTCATTGACCGCGATGGGCGTAAAACCGATGTGGTGGTGCTCGCCTGCACCCATTATCCGCTGCTTGCCGCGCGTTTCCGGGCCTTGGCTCCGTGGCCGGTGCAATGGATTGATCCCGCGCCCGCCATTGCCCGCCGCGTGGTGCAACTCATCGGCGGGCCGGGGACGGAACCCTTGGTCGACGCGGAAGCCATCGCGGTTTTTACTGGCGGCATGGTTCTTGAAGCGGCACTCATGGCGGCACTCGCCGCCCGCGGTTTACCCAAGGTGCAGTTTGAAGCGATGTCCCTTGCCCCGGAAAACGCCGGATAGCGTTGACAAGGCTGCTGTTCCTCTTTATGGAAACCCTTATCGCGCGGTCAGTTGATGGCCGCGTGAGCTTTTTTACGCACCCGTGCCACCCGGTTTGCGCCGGTGGCTGTCGCCCCTTCGGGGAGCAGGAGGGCGCGTTCCTCAAAAGCAACCCTTTTGAAACGTAAGAGGAATCGCGATGTCAAAACGCATCCAGGCGAAACACAAGATTGATCGCCGCTTGGGCCAGAACATTTGGGGCCGCCCGAAGAGCCCCGTCAATAAACGTGAATACGGTCCCGGTCAGCATGGCCAGCGCCGCAAGGGCAAGCTTTCCGATTTCGGAACGCAGCTCCGCGCCAAGCAGAAGCTGAAGGGCTACTACGCCAACATCACCGAGAAGCAGTTCCGTCGTACCTACGGCGAAGCCACCCGCATGAAGGGCGATTCCGGCGAGAACCTCATCGGCTTGCTCGAGCGTCGTCTCGACGCGGTTGTCTACCGCGCCAAGTTCGTGTCGACCCCGTTCGCCGCGCGCCAGTTCATCAACCACGGCCACATCAAGGTCAATGGTCGCCGCGTCAACATTCCGAGCTTCCAGGTGAAGCCGGGTGACATGATCGAGGTCAAGGAAGCCTCGAAGCAGCTCGAAATCGTGCTGGTTGCCAACCAGCTCGCCGAGCGCGATGTGCCCGACTACATCGAAGTCGATCACCACAAGCAGACCGCCAAATACAACCGCGTGCCGAGCCTCTCCGAGGTTCCGTATCCGGTGCAGATGGAACCGAACCTGGTGGTCGAGTTCTACAGCCGGTAAAAGCCGCGCTGTTTGGCAGGGCTGGGGCGGACGGCCGCCCCTGCATCCGACAGATCAGATCAGGCTGGCGCCGATATTGATGGCGAGCGCCAGCAC
>JAVBJU010000034.1:0-7907 GCA_031546825.1 Microvirga sp.
TTTCAAAAGTTTTCTCTATCCTTCAGTCATCTCGTTTCGTCACGATGACAAGACTTGCCATGGAACCATCGGTTTTTGAGCAAGCGGCTGACGGAGTTGAAAATATGTCCTACACCATCGAACAACTGACGATTGGTCAAACGGCCTCTTTTTGCAAAACCATCACCGAAGCCGATGTGCTCAATTTTGCTTCCGCTAGCGGTGACGTGAACCCCATCCATATTGATGCGGTTGCTGCGGAAAAGAGCATTTTCAAACAGCGTGTCGCCCACGGCATTTTGGTGAGCGGCCTGATTTCCACGGTGCTCGGCACCAAACTACCGGGAATGGGCACCATTTATATGGGGCAGGAACTCAGGTTCACCCATCCGGTTTTCCTCAATGATGCCATCACGGCAACGGTAGAAGTGATCGACATCAACCGCGAAAAATCGCGGGTGAAGCTGCGCACCACCTGCACCAATCAGCATGGCGACGTGGTTATCGAAGGGACAGCGTTGATGCAGGTCCCCGGCACAAACGGTTAAACGACAGAGATTCAGATGATTATTGAACCGGTTATCAAAGGCAATGTTGCTAAAAATTGCCACCCCCTCGGCCTCAAGGCCGCTTTGCAGAAGCAAATCGACCATGTAAAAAACGCGCCGACAATCCACGGCGCGAAAAAGGCATTGGTGATCGGTGCTTCATCCGGTTACGGCATTGCCTCGCGCATTGCACTTGCCTTTGGCGGACGCGCCGACACCATCGGCGTGTCGTTTGAAAAAGGCCCGAACGACAAGGGTCTGGGAACAGCTGGCTGGTACAACAACATTTACTTCAGAGAAGCGGCGGAAGCGGAAGGCCTACTGGCCAAGAACTTCGTGGGCGATGCCTTTTCCGACGCCATGCGCCAAGAGGTGATCGACCATATCCGCACCGCGTTCGGCGGCAAGATTGATCTCCTCGTCTATTCCCTGGCATCCGGTGTGCGCACGGCCCCCGATGGCACCACCTACCGCTCCACACTGGGCGTCAGCGGCAAGCCTCTGACGGGAAGCTCATTTGACCTTGAGGCTCAGGTGTTGGGCGAGCAGACATTGCAGCCGGTTACCGCAGAGCAGCAACGGGAAACCATCAAGGTAATGGGTGGAGAAGACTGGCAATTATGGATCGACCAGTTGCAGGCTGCGGGCGTCTTGGCCAAAGGTTTTAAGACCGTCGCCTATTCCTATATTGGCCCGCAATCGACCTATCCGCTCTATAAGGATGGATCGTTGGGCGCGGCCAAGGAGCATCTGCACCACACCGCCGATGTGCTCGACACGCAGTTGCGCGCGCTGGACGGCGAGGCCTACGTCTCGGTGTGTAAAGCACTGGTGACGAAGGCCAGTGCCTTCATCCCGATTTTCCCGCTCTATATCACCCTGCTATACAGGGTCATGAAGAGCAAAAACATGCATGAGACCTGTATCGAACAGGCCCACCGCCTGATGTTTTCCCGTCTCTACCCCGCACTGGGCGCGGTGGTGACGGACGCGGACCGGCTGATCCGCATCGACGATTGGGAATTGCGCGCCGATGTTCAAGACGAAGTGGAGGCCTTGCGGGCGCAGATTACCCCGGACAATTTCAAGGAAGTCGGTGATTTTTCCGGTTATCTTGAAGAGTTCCACGCTCTCAACGGCTTTGGGCTAACCAATGTTGATTACAGCGCGGAAGTCAGCCTGGAACAGCTTCTTCAGCTCAAGCCGTAAAATTTGAAACCGGCAGGTGCTTTACCCCTGCCGGTTATCTTAAAAAGCGTCTCGCGCCTCGGAAACGCTCTTGATGCCCTTGCAGGACTGAACAACGAAATTTTTGAAATCCGCCAGCCGGGCGGGCATGAATTCACGGTTGCGGTAATAGAGCACAATGTCAAAGGTGCTGCCAACATAGTCGTGGAGCAGCTCTTGCAGACGCCCTTGCCGAATGTCGTCCTGAACCAGACTTTGCGGCAAATATGAAATCCCGGCACCATCAAGCGTCAGGCGGCGCAATATCTCGGAATTATCGCATTGCACGGCATCGCCCAGCTTGAAAAAGCGATGCTTTCCCGCGTGTTTGAATTCCCAGCGTTCACCGCCGACCAGACTCAGAGCATAGAGGCAATAATGGTGGATGAGATCGTCTGGGGTGGACGGCGCACCATGGCGGTCGAGATAGCTGCGCGATGCAGTCACCTTCAACGGTTCACTGAACAGGCGGATGCGCGTGTCTTCGGAAGACACATCCAGTTTGCCGATATGCGTTGCCAGCGCACGAATGGAAAAATCAAAATCATCGGATAAATCCACTGGAAACGGGTCGTTTATCAGCTTGAATTTTATTTTCGGATGCAGCTTGAGATAAGACGAAATAATCTTTGGCAATGTATAATTGGCAAAGAGAGGCGTTGACGCAATTCTGATCTCCCCGACATTGTCGCTTGCTGCATTTTTTATGTCAGAAATATTCTTGGATACTTCCTTCAGGCTCGCCGAAAAGCGCTTGTACAAATTTATCCCATCGGTGGAGGGTGACACTTTATGCGTTGTACGGTGCAGCAAAGTGACGCCGAGGGAACTCTCCAATTCAGCGATCCAGCGGCTGCCGGCGGAAATGGAAATGCCATGCTCTTTCGAAGCATTGCTGATCGACCCCAATTCGACGACGCTACAGAAATAATGGATTTTATCGAGCAACATATTATCTCATCCAGTCTCGTGCGAAAGCGACAAGGCGGCTGGGGGACTGTAACCGTTTGCAGGTCCGTTTCCATCGCATAGTGGCGATGGGAAACGTGTCAGAGTGTCTCACAGATTATCGCGATAAAACACTTCGCGAAAAATCCAAGGCTTCGGATAGGGCAACCACCGCAATTGCGCGAATTCAGGTTTTCATTCCGTTTGGCCTTGCCTATAAGGGAGCCTGAACGGCAGCCCTCCCCCATGAGACCGGATTTTCCATGACGCGCCCCCTCCTGATCTCCCCTTCGATTCTCTCCGCCGATTTCGCCCGTCTTGGCGAGGAAATCAGCGCAATTGACGCAGCCGGAGCCGATTGGATGCATATTGATGTGATGGACGGGCATTTCGTGCCCAACATCACCATCGGCCCGCTGATCGTGAATGCCATCCGCAAGTTTTCGAAAAAGCCGTTCGATACCCATCTGATGATTTCACCGGCAGACCCCTACCTTGAGGCTTTTGCCAAGGCGGGCTCCGATGTCATCGCAGTGCATGTGGAAGCCGGGCCGCATCTGCATCGCTCGCTGCAAACCATCAAGGCGCTTGGCAAAAAAGCGGGCGTTGTGCTCAACCCCGGCACGCCTGCGGTCGCCATCGCGCCAGTAATCGACATGGTTGATCTTGTGCTGTGCATGACGGTCAATCCCGGCTTCGGCGGGCAGGCCTTCATTCCTTCTGTCTGCGACACCATCCGTCAGGTGAAGGAGCTTGTGGGCGCACGCCCGATTGATATCGAGGTGGACGGCGGCATCACGCCGGAAACCGCACCGCTGGTTGTCAAAGCCGGTGCCAATGTGCTGGTGGCCGGAACTGCGGCATTCAAAGGCGGTCCGCAAGCCTATGCCGCCAACATCACCGCCATCCGCGCCGCGGCCGAAGCCGCACGCAACGCCTGAACACCAAACCTTCATTTTAAATATCCGCACCAGGAGAGAAAACGCGCCATGATCCCCCGCTATAGCCGCCCCGAGATGGTGTCCATCTGGTCGCCGGAGACCAAGTTCCGCATCTGGTTTGAGATTGAGGCCCATGCCACCACGGCGCTGGCCGATCTTGGCGTTGTGCCCAAGGATGCGGCGGAAAAGGTGTGGGACAAGGGCGCGAAGGCGACCTTCGACGTGGATCGCATTGATGAAATCGAGCGCGAAGTAAAGCACGATGTTATCGCCTTCTTGACCCACCTTTCAGAAATCGTCGGCCCCGAAGCGCGCTTCGTTCACCAGGGCATGACCTCCTCAGATGTGCTCGACACGTGCTTCAATGTGCAGCTCGCCCGCGCCGCCGATATTCTTCTGAACGACATCGACGCCCTGCTCGCAGCCCTCAAGCGCCGCGCCTTTGAGCACAAGATGACCCCGTCCATCGGGCGCTCCCACGGTATCCACGCCGAGCCGGTGACGTTCGGTCTCAAGATGGCGGAAGCCTATGCCGAGTTCTCGCGCTGCCGCGAGCGCCTCGTCGCCGCCCGCAAGGAAATCGCCACTTGCGCCATTTCCGGTGCGGTCGGCACCTTCGCCAATATCGACCCGCATGTCGAAGAATATGTGGCCGATAAGATGGGGCTGGCGGTTGAGCCGGTTTCGACGCAAGTCATCCCCCGCGACCGCCATGCCATGTTCTTCGTGACACTTGGCGTCATTGCCTCATCGGTTGAGCGCATCGCCACCGAAATCCGCCACTTGCAGCGCACCGAAGTGCTGGAGGCGGAAGAGTATTTCTCGGCGGGCCAAAAGGGCTCATCGGCCATGCCGCATAAGCGTAATCCGGTCCTCACCGAAAACCTCACCGGCCTCGCCCGCCTCGTGCGCGGCTTCGCCATGCCAGCCATGGAAAATGTGGCGCTGTGGCATGAGCGCGATATTTCCCACTCCTCGGTGGAGCGCATGATCGGGCCGGATGCCACCATCACCCTCGATTTCGCGCTGGCTCGCCTCACCGGCGTGATCGACAAGCTGTTGATCTACCCGGAAAACATGCAGAAAAACCTCGACCGTCTCGGCGGTCTGGTGCATTCGCAGCGCGTGATGCTGGCGCTGACCCAGAAGGGCGTGTCGCGTGAGGATTCCTATCGACTGGTGCAGCGCAACGCCATGCCGGTGTGGCGTGGCGAGGGCGATTTTCTGACCCTGCTCAAGGCCGACGCCGATGTTACCAAGGCGCTAACGCCCGCAGAAATCGAAGTGTGCTTCGACCTCGGCTATCACTTCAAGCACGTGGATACGATCTTCAAGCGCGTGTTCGGGGCGTGATCCGACCTTAAAGAATAAATGATTTTGGCGGGCTGTGAGGGATTTCACAGCCCGTTTTTCGTTTCTGAGCATCAATCACGGGGGAATTAGTCAACCGTCCCCCTCGACGCGGCGGCTTTCAGATATTATCTCTTGCGTCATGCGCACATCAGACACCGACATTTTCATCATCCCCGGCTACACCAATTCCGGCGAAGACCACTGGCAAACACGATGGGAGCGCAAGCTCTCGACCGCACGCCGTGTTGTGCAGGACGACTGGCATAACCCCACGCGGAAAGACTGGGTTACCCGCATCATTCATCAGGTTTCCCAGGCGGAGCGGCCTGCCATTCTGGTCGCCCATAGCCTCGGCGTACTGGCGACTGTCCATGCGGCGGATTTATTGCCCAAGGGGTTGGTGCGCGGCGCGTTTCTGGTGGCCCCCGCCGACATTCACAATGACGCCATTCCCGACGCCATCGACCGCGCCTTCGGTGATGATCTCGACCGCCCCCTACCGTTCCCTTCGGTGCTGGTGGCGAGCCGAAACGACCCCTATTGCTCGTTTGAACGCGCTGAGCAGCTTGCCCGCCATTGGGGTGCGGAACTTGCGGACGCGGGCAACGTCGGCCACATCAACACCGACAGCGGACACGGCCCCTGGCCGGAAGGCACCCTGCGCTTTGCTGGTCTTCTGAAGAAGCTCCATACGCTCTGAGGCACACACGGCCCCCTCGAACATGACAAAAATTTCATGTTTCTTTCACGCCTGGTTCAGCTTGACTAGCCATAATCACCCCATGTTTCCGAGGTAGATTTTTACCGCATGGAAACACAGGTTTTTACAGGAGTTACAGATGAAACGCATCGCTACTCTCACCGTTGCCGCCGCTCTCATGGCGATGTCCGGCACCGCCGCCTTCGCGCAAAGCCACGAAGCCCACGGCAAGGCTGCCGCCGCGCAGCAGGAGAAAATGGAGCATAAGGGCAACAGCGCTGACTGGCAGAGCCGCCGCGCCGACATGCAGCGCGTGATGGAAGCCCGCATCGCTGGTATCCCCGCCGGGCTCAAGCTGACCGCTGACCAGCAGAAGCTGTGGCAGCCGGTGGAAAGTGCCATCAAGGCCAATATGAAGGCGCGTTCCGACTTCATGGATAAGATGCACGAGTCCCGCAAAGACGCCAAGGACCAGCCCGATTTCATCACACGCCTCGACCACCGTAGCCAAATGGCACAGATGGCCGCCCAGAACAGCAAGAGCCTGCTGGACGCCATGAAGCCCTTCTGGGCATCGCTTGACGACGGCCAGAAGAAGCTCCTGCCCGCCCTCATGCATCCCCCTGGCAACATGATGCGCGGAATGCGCGGCAAGGGCCGCATGGGCGGCATGATGGAACACCACGGCGGCATGATGGGTGGCATGGGCCACGGCGGCGGTAAGCACTAACCGCGCCTGCCCTCAAAAATCACCGAATAAAAGCCCGCCGTTTCCATGAAACGGCGGGCTTTCCATATGCAGTGTCGTTTGAAAAATATTATTGTTACGTTTATTCTGGCGAGATGTGTGTCGCGCCGTTGTCAAATGGGTGAGGGAAATGGCAGTTATATCAAGGCTTGGATTTATCATCGCGCTTGTGATGGCGGTCATGGTGGGAAACCTAGGTGCAGGACAGGCACAAGACAACGCCCGCCCCTCCCTGCAAACAATTCTTGCGGAAGCGGAAGCGGGAAAAGCAGAGGCGCAGTATCGCCTTGGGCTTATTTATGATTCAGGTAAAGGCGCCGCGCAGGACCATACCAAAGCAGCCTATTGGTATCAAAAGGCGGCAGATCAAGGCCATGTCAAAGCGCAAGTCTACCTCGGCATCAGCTATGACACAGGCGAAGGTGTTGAGCAAAACCATACCAAGGCAGTATTCTGGTATCAAAAGGCGGCAGATCAGGGCGATGCCAAGGCACAATTCAGCCTCGGCGTGAGCTACAGCACGGGCGAAGGCGTCGAACAGGACCAAGTCAAAGCTACATATTGGTATCAAAGAGCCGCGGATCAGGGCCATGCCTCTGCACAATACAACCTTGGCATCAGATACGATAAATGTCGAGGCGTTGTGAAAGACCATGCGATAGCCGCATCTTGGAACCAGAAGGCAGCGGATCAGGGCCATGCCAAGGCGCAATTCAATCTGGGTGTAAGCTATAGCCAGGGCGAAGGCGTCGAACAGGACCAAACCAAAGCTGTATACTGGTATCAAAAAGCGGCAACCCAAGGCCATGCCGGGGCCCAGTACAATCTGGGCATAAAATATTCCAGAGGCGAAGGGACCGGACAAGATCAGACGGCAGCAATGGCGTGGTTTCGCAAGGCTGCAACCCAGGGCGATTCCGACGCACTTATCTTACTGTCAAGGCGCTACCAAACCGGTCGCGCTGTCGCCCAAAACCTGGTGACAAGCTACATCCTGGCCAATCTCGCCGCCCGGCACGGCGACAGCAAGGCCCCTGACCTGAAGGCAGAACTGGCATCCCTGCTGACACCGGACCAGCGAATGAAAGCTGAGGCGTTTGCCAACGCTTGGAAACCGGGAATGCCGTTACCATGGGATGAGGGGCAGTAAACCGGCCTGCACCAAAGGCTCTCCCACCTCGCCCCATACAAAAACACCCCCTGCGTTGCCGCAGAGGGTGTAAATTTTGAACGCGCGCCCCGAAGGGCAGCAGCGATTAGCGCGAGTAGAACTCGATGACCAGGTTCGGTTCCATCTGAACCGGGTAAGGAACCTCGGTCAGGCCCGGAACGCGGGTCAGCTTCGCGGTCATCTTGTTGTGATCCGTGTCGATATAATCCGGAACATCACGTTCGGCGAGCTGGGTCGCGACCAGAACGATCTCAAGCTGCCTGGATGATTCTTTGATCTCGACAACATCGCC
>JAVBJU010000004.1:0-100819 GCA_031546825.1 Microvirga sp.
TACGCCGTTCTTCACGAACTATCGTCCGCAGTTTTACTTCCGTACGACTGACGTGACGGGCATCGTGACGCTTCCTGAAGGCGTTGAGATGGTGATGCCTGGCGATAACGTGACCATGGACGTTGCGCTGATCGTTCCGATTGCGATGGAAGAGAAGCTCCGCTTCGCCATCCGTGAAGGCGGTCGCACCGTCGGTGCCGGCGTCGTCGCCGCTATCGTCGAGTAATAAATTTAATCGAGAGGCTGCGACCGGTTTTAAACGGTCGGTTGCAACTTCTTTGCCAGGTGGTAACCAATGAACGGTCATAACATCCGGATTCGCCTCAAGGCGTTCGATCACCGCATCCTTGATGCGTCGACACGAGAAATCGTTTCGACTGCAAAGCGGACCGGTGCGCAGGTACGGGGTCCTATCCCGCTACCGACGCGTATTGAACGCTTTACGGTGCTTCGCTCTCCGCACATCGACAAGAAGTCGCGGGAGCAGTTCGAGATGCGCACGCATAAGCGTGTTCTCGATATCGTCGATCCCACACCGCAGACGGTGGACGCGCTGATGAAGCTCGATCTCGCCGCTGGTGTGGATGTGGAAATCAAGCTCTGAGCCGCAAGGCTTAGGGCGTCGGTCGGACACGCCGAGAGGATACGCACATGCGCTCAGGCGTCATCGCGCAAAAAGTCGGAATGACCCGCGTCTTTACAGAAGCGGGCGAGCATATTCCGGTAACAGTTCTGAAGGTCGATCACTGTCAGGTGGTTGCCCATAGAACTATGGAAAAGAATGGTTACACCGCGCTGCAAGTTGGCGTCGGTCGTGCCAAGGTGAAGAATGTCAGCAAGGCTGAACGTGGTCGCTTCGCGATTGCCCAAGTCGAGCCCAAGCAGAAGCTTGCCGAATTCCGCGTCTCAGACGATGCGATTATTCCGGTCGGTGCTGAGATCACTGCAGACCATTTCGTTGTGGGACAGTTCGTCGACGTGACGGGCACCTCGATGGGTAAGGGTTTTGCCGGTGGTATGAAGCGCTGGAATTTCGGCGGTCTGCGTGCAACGCACGGTGTGTCTGTTTCACACCGTTCGATTGGTTCGACAGGCGGTCGTCAGGATCCCGGCAAGACCTTCAAGAACAAGAAGATGCCTGGTCATATGGGTGTCGATCGCGTTACCACGCAGAACCTGCGTGTCGTGTCGACAGACGTTGAGCGTGGCCTCATCCTGGTCGAAGGCGCTGTACCCGGCGTTGCTGGCGGGTGGATTTTTGTGCGCGACGCTGTCAAGCGTTCGTTGCCAAAGGAAGCTCCGATGCCCGGCAAGTTCCGTGCACACGGCGAGTCCGCGGCTCCGGTTGAAGCGCCTGCGCAAGTCGAGGAGAATGCGTGATGAAATTGGATATCACCACGCTCGATGGCAAGAATGCCGGATCAGTTACGCTCAACGAGACCATTTTCGGTCTCGAGCCGCGCACCGATCTGCTTCAGCGTTGTGTGCGTTGGCAGCTTGCCAAGCGCCGCGCTGGGACGCACGCCGTAAAGAACCGTTCGGACGTCTCCCGCACGACCAAGAAGCTTTATAAGCAGAAGGGTACGGGTAACGCTCGTCACGGTGCAGCCTCCGCTCCGCAGTTCCGCGGTGGTGGGCGCGCTTTCGGCCCGGTCGTTCGTAGCCATGCGCATGATCTTCCCAAGAAGGTTCGCGCTCTCGCTCTGAAGCACGCTCTTTCGGCCAAGCTCAAGGACTCATCGTTGATCATCATCGATGAGATCAAGCTCGCCGAGCCGAAGACAAAGGCGCTCATCGAGCGCTTTACCAAGCTCGGTTTCAACAACGCGCTGATCGTTACCGGCGCTGAAGTTGAGCTGAACTTCGATCTCGCCGCCCGTAGCATTCCCAATGTGGACGTGCTGCCGGTTCAGGGTATCAACGTTTACGACATACTGCGCCGTGAAAAGCTCGTGCTTTCCAAGGAAGCGGTAGATGCGCTGGAGGCGCGCTTCAAATGAGCCTGGATCCGCGCCTTTACGATATTATCAAGAGCCCGGTTATCACCGAGAAGGCGACCCTGCTTTCAGAGCAGAACAAGGTTGTGTTCAAGGTGGCGTCCACAGCAACTAAGCCGCAGATCAAAGAAGCGGTTGAGAAGCTTTTCGACGTCAAGGTCAAGAGCGTGAACACGCTCGTGACCAAGGGCAAGGTCAAGATTTTCCGCGGTACCCGCGGACAGCGATCGGACGTGAAAAAAGCGATTGTTACCCTCGAAGAGGGCCAAACGATCGACGTCACGACCGGGCTGTGATCAGGCAGGAGAGTGATTAAATGGCTTTGAAGACTTTCAAACCGATCACGCCGGGCCTGCGCCAGCTGGTGATCGTAGACCGCAGCGAGCTCTATAAGGGCAAGCCGGTCAAGCAGCTTACCGAGGGCAAGTCGTCTTCCGGTGGCCGCAATAACAATGGCCGCATCACGGTTCGTTTCCGTGGCGGTGGACATAAGCGCGTTCTGCGTACCCTCGACTTCAAGCGTCGTGGCAAGGATGGCATGGTCGCCACCGTCTACCGGATTGAATACGATCCGAACCGCACGGCGTTCATTGCTCTGATCCGCTACGAAGATGGCGAGTTGGCATACATCCTGGCTCCGCAGCGTCTCGCTGTTGGCGACAAGGTGATGTCGGGCAACCAGGTCGATATCAAGCCTGGCAACGCCATGCCAATCGGCAATATGCCGGTCGGCACGATCATCCACAATGTGGAGCTGAAGATCGGTCGTGGTGGTGCTCTTGCGCGTTCGGCGGGTGCTTACGCTCAGATCGTCGGTCGTGACCAAGGTTACGTTTCGGTTCGTCTGAACTCGGGTGAACAGCGTTTGATCCATGGCCTGTGCATGGCCACGGTGGGTGCGGTTTCGAACCCGGATCACATGAACACCTCGATCGGTAAAGCCGGTCGTAGCCGCTGGTTGGGTCGCCGTCCGCATAACCGCGGCGTCTCGATGAACCCGATCGATCACCCCCACGGTGGTGGTGAAGGCCGGACCTCAGGCGGTCGTAACCCGGTTACCCCATGGGGTATTCCGACCAAGGGCAAGAAAACTCGTTCGAACAAGCGGACTGATAAGTTTATTATCTCCAGCCGCCACGCTCGGAAGAAGAAGGGCTAAGAGGGTACGTCATGGCACGTTCGCTTTGGAAGGGTCCGTTCGTAGACGGTTACCTCCTCAAGAAGGCCGAGGTCTCCCGTTCTTCGGGCCGCCACGAGGTCATCAAGATCTGGAGCCGTCGCTCCACGATTCTCCCGCAGTTCGTTGGTCTCACCTTCGGTGTGTACAATGGGCAGAAGCACATTCCCGTTTCCGTGAACGAGGAAATGGTTGGTCACAAGTTCGGTGAGTTTTCGCCGACCCGCACCTTCCACGGTCACGCGGCGGACAAGAAAGCGAAGAGGAAGTAAGCATGGCTAAGGCAGCTACCCCTCGCGCCCTGGCGGATACGGAGGCTCGCGCAGTACTGCGCATGGTCCGTATCAGCCCACAGAAGTTGAACCTCGTCGCGCAGTTGATCCGTGGCAAGAAAGTCTCGACCGCACTTGCCGATCTCGAGTTCTCTCGCAAGCGTATCTCTCACGAAGTTCGTAAGTGCCTGCAGAGCGCCATCGCCAATGCCGAGAACAACCACGATCTCGACGTCGACGATTTGGTGGTGTCGCAGGCTTTCGTCGGCAAGGCGCTTGTTTTGAAGCGTTTCCATGCCCGTGCCCGCGGTCGTGGTGCCCGCATCATGAAGCCCTTCGCGAACCTCACCATCGTGGTTCGTGAAGTCGCTGCCGAAAAGCAGGCTTAAGGAGTACCAGATGGGTCAGAAAGTAAACCCGATCGGTCTTCGCCTCGGTATTAACCGGACGTGGGATTCCCGCTGGTTCGCCAACAAGGGCGAATATGCGAAGTTGATCCATGAAGATATCGCCATCCGCGAAATCCTCATGAAGCAGCTGAAGCAAGCGGCTGTTTCGAAGATCGTCATCGAACGTCCGCACAGAAAGTGCCGCATCACCATTCAGTCGGCTCGTCCCGGCGTGGTTATCGGTAAAAAGGGTGCGGATATCGAGAAGCTGCGTAAGTCGGTTGCAAAACTGACGGACGCCGAGATCACCATCAACATCGTTGAAATCCGCAAGCCGGAAATTGACGCAACGCTGGTGGCGGATTCGATTGCTCAGCAGCTGGAGCGCCGCGTTGCATTCCGTCGCGCCATGAAACGGGCCGTCCAGTCGGCGATCCGTCTCGGTGCAGAAGGCATTCGTATCAATTGTTCGGGCCGCCTTGGTGGTGCCGAAATCGCCCGCCTTGAGTGGTACCGCGAAGGTCGTGTGCCGTTGCACACCCTGCGCGCCGATGTCGATTACGGCACGGCGACTGCGTTCACCACTTACGGCACCTGCGGCATCAAGGTCTGGATCTTCAAGGGTGAAATCCTTGAGCATGATCCGATGGCCCAGGACAAGCGCATGAACGAGGAAGGCCGCTCAAGCGGTGGCCGCCGCGAACAGCCGGCGCAGGCTTGAGAAAGGTTTGAGGAAGGTTCGCCATGCTGCAACCAAAGAAGACGAAATTCCGTAAGCAGTTCAAGGGCCGCATCCATGGTGTGGCCAAGGGCGGCTCGGACCTTAATTTCGGCCAGTTCGGCCTAAAGGCTATGGAACCGGAGCGGGTTAATGCCCGTCAGATCGAGGCGGCTCGCCGCGCGATCACCCGTGCCATGAAGCGTGCTGGTCGAGTGTGGATTCGCATATTCCCGGACGTACCGGTCAGCTCCAAGCCGACCGAAGTACGTATGGGTAGCGGCAAGGGCTCTCCGGAGTTCTGGGCTGCACGCGTGAAGCCAGGTCGAATCATGTTCGAGATTGATGGTGTGTCGGAAGACATCGCCCGCGAAGCTTTGCGCCTCGGCGCCGCTAAGTTGCCGATCCGCACCCGTTTTATCCAACGCATTGCCGAGTGAGGAAGGCGTCATGAAAGACAAACAGAGGCGTTCCGATCTCAAGGTGATGAGTGTCGACCAGCTGAGCAATGAGTTGCTCAAGCTGAAGAAAGAGCAGTTTAATCTGCGCTTTCAGCGTGCGACCGGCCAGCTCGAGAACACCGCCCGTGTGCATCTCGTCCGCAAGGACGTTGCCCGTGTGAAGACGTTGCAGCGGCAGAAAGCCGCCGCGGCTAAAGCCTAAAGAGGATCGACGATGCCGAAGCGCATACTCCAGGGCGTGGTCGTTAGCGACAAGCAGGATAAAACTGCTGTTGTGAAGGTCGAACGCCGTTTTACGCACCCGCTCTTCAAGAAGACAGTGCGTCGTACAAAGAACTATCACGCCCACGACGAAAATAACGTCGCCAAGGTTGGTGATACGGTTTCCATTGAGGAAACCAAGCCTATTTCCAAGCTTAAGACTTGGATTTTGGTTGATGCTCCTAAGGCTTGATTTCCTCGGAGATCTAGGTTAGGGAGATTGCGCGCGGGGCGGCCGTTTCATGGCCGCCTTTCGCTAATTTTGGGCTGGGGACAACAGATCCCCGTCAGGCGTAGTCCGGCAAGGACCGGAAACCTGTCTGAAACAAGGAAAGGATCTAGCCATGATCCAGATGCAGACGAATCTTGACGTCGCCGATAATTCGGGCGCGCGTCGCGTTATGTGCATCAAGGTTCTAGGCGGTTCGAAGCGTAAGTACGCTTCCGTCGGCGATATTATCGTCGTCTCCGTTAAAGAAGCTATTCCGCGCGGCCGCGTGAAGAAGGGCGACGTCATGAAGGCGATCGTCGTTCGTACGGCCAAGGATATCCGTCGCGCCGATGGTTCTGTCATTCGCTTTGACAAGAACGCCGCTGTTCTGATCAATAATCAGAAAGAGCCGGTTGGCACGCGTATTTTTGGCCCGGTTCCGCGTGAGCTGCGTGCCAAGAATCACATGAAGATTATTTCGCTTGCGCCGGAGGTGTTGTGATGGCCGCCAAGATCAAGAAGGGCGACAAGATCGTCGTTCTGGCCGGTCGCGACAAAGGTCGTTCCGGCGAGGTCATTCAAGTGATGCCGAAGGACGAAGTCGCGCTGGTGCGTGGCATTAACATGGTCCGCAAGCATCAGAAGCAGAGCCAGACTCAAGAGGGCGGGATCATCTCGAAAGAGGCTCCGATCCACCTTTCCAACCTGGCGGTTGCCGATCCGAAGGACGGTAAGGCGACCCGCGTTGGTTTCAAGTTTCTGGAAGATGGACGCAAGGTGCGTTTCGCCAAGCGTTCGGGAGATCTGATCGATGGCTGAGATGGCTCTCAATGGCTATACGCCCCGGCTCAAGAAGCACTACGAAGAAGTGGTGCGTCCTGCGCTGGTAAAAGAATTCGGCTACAAGAACCCGATGGAAGTTCCGAAGATCGAAAAGATCGTTCTGAACATGGGCGTTGGTGAATCCACCGCTGATTCCAAGAAGGCGACCGTTGCCGCTGCCGATATGGCGCTCATCGCCGGCCAGAAGCCGGTGATCACCAAGGCCCGCATGGCCATCTCCACCTTTAAGGTGCGTGAAGGCATGCCGATCGGTTGTAAGGTGACATTGCGTAAGGCGAAGATGTTCGAGTTTATCGATCGTCTGGTCACCATCGCGCTGCCGCGTGTTCGTGACTTTCGCGGACTCAATCCGAAGTCGTTTGATGGTAGTGGTAATTATGCCCTCGGCATGAAGGAGCACATTGTGTTCCCCGAGATCAATTACGACAAGGTCGAGCAGGTTTGGGGCATGGACATCGTCGTCTGCACGACGGCGAAGACCGATGCCGAAGCCCGCGCACTCCTGAAGCTCTTCAACGTCCCGTTCCGGCAGTGAGAACTGGCTTCTCAAACGCGGACACCGGAGAAATATAATGGCAAAAAAGAGTTCTACCGAAAAGAATAATAACCGCAGGCGTTTGGTGAAGAAATTCGCCGGTCGTCGCGAGCGTCTGTTGGCGATTGCCAACGACGAAGGCAAGTCGATGGAGGAGCGCTTTGAGGCGCGTCTCAAGCTTGCCGCCTTGCCGCGCAATTCCAGCCCGTCACGTGTTCGCAACCGTTGCGAAGTGACCGGTCGGCCACGCGCCTATTACCGGAAACTGGGCATGTCTCGTATTGCCCTGCGTGAACTTGGTTCCAGCGGTCTGGTTCCGGGTCTCGTGAAGTCGAGCTGGTAAGGGGAGCGTCGTATGTCTATCAGTGATCCATTGGGCGATATGCTCACCCGCATCCGTAACGCGCAAATGCGTCGTCGCGGACGTGTTTCCACCCCCGGTTCCAAGCTTCGTGCACGCGTTCTCGACGTGCTGAAGACCGAAGGTTACATCCGCGACTATTCCGCGGTTGACTTCGGCAACGGCCGGACAGAATTCGATATCGAGCTGAAGTACTATGACGGACAGCCGGTCATTCGCTCCATCCAGCGTGTGTCCAAGCCTGGTCGTCGCGTCTATGCCAATGTTGACACCTTGCCGCGCGTTGCCGACGGCCTCGGTGTGACCATCGTTTCCACGCCGCAGGGCGTAATGGCTGATCATGATGCCAGGGAACGCAACGTCGGCGGCGAAGTGCTCTGCAAGGTCTTCTAAGCCACGCAACGGAACAACCACGGGAGTTCGAGATATGTCTCGAGTAGGTAAGAAACCCGTCCTGGTGCCAGCCGGTGCGACGGCCACAGTTGACGGACAGCAGATCAAGATCAAGGGCTCGAAGGGCGAATTGTCCTTTGCGGTTCCTGAGGAAGTAAAAGTTGCTTTCGCGAACGGAGAGATCAAGGTTGATCCGCGTGACGACAGCAAGGCCGCTCGCGCCAAATGGGGAATGGTCCGCTCGATGGTCCAGAACCTGGTGCAGGGCGTCACCAACGGCTTCGAAAGAAAGCTGGAAATCAACGGCGTCGGCTACAAAGCCGCCGTCGCTGGCAAGGTTCTCAAACTGTCGCTTGGCTATAGCCATGACGTTGACTACGAGATTCCTGCCGGAATCACCATCGTGACGCCGAAGCCGACGGAAATCATCGTCAGCGGCATCAGCAAGCAACAGGTCGGACAGGTTGCCGCGGAAATCCGCGAATACCGCAAGCCCGAGCCCTACAAGGGCAAGGGTGTGAAGTACTCCGACGAATTCATCTTCCGTAAGGAAGGCAAGAAGAAGTAAGGACCCGCGCCATGGCTGATAAAAGAGAAGTTGCCGAGCGCCGCAAAGCGCGTGTGCGTCGGGCCATCAAGAAGGCTGCCAACGGACGTCCGCGTCTGTCGGTATTCCGTTCTTCGAAGCAGATTTATGCTCAGGTTATCGACGACGTTAAGGGTGTCACACTTGCTGCCGCCTGCACGTTGGAGAAGGACGTGCGCGGTAATCTGAAGGGTGCCACCGTCGCCGCCGCTGCCGAAATCGGTAAGTTGGTTGCAGAGCGTGCCGTAAAGGCAGGCGTCAAGGAAGTAGTCTTTGACCGTTCCGGATACCTGTTCCACGGTCGCGTCAAGGCTCTGGCCGACGGCGCCCGCGAAGGCGGATTGTCGTTCTGACGTACGAAGGGGCAGGGGAACCTGTCCTGTAGAAAATTCCGGGTGCGAGCGGCTTGCCGCGCGCACCCGAAGTGGTTTCGTGAGAAGCCTTCCAAAGCGAGCGGGATGTCCCGCGTAAGTCAAGGATATATTAATGGCAAGAGGACCTAGCAAGGACCGCGCCGAACGCGAAGAGCGTGACAGCGAGTTCGTAGATCGGTTGGTTCACATCAACCGCGTCGCCAAAGTCGTGAAGGGTGGCCGTCGTTTCGGTTTCGCCGCTCTCGTCGTGGTTGGCGATCAAAAGGGCCGCGTTGGCTTCGGTCATGGCAAGGCGCGTGAAGTGCCGGAAGCCATCCGTAAGGCCACCGACGCTGCCAAGCGTTCGATGATCCGCGTTGCATTGCGTGAGGGTCGTACCCTTCACCACGACGTTCGTGGTCGTTGGGGCGCTGGCAAGGTCGTGCTGCGTGCGGCTCCCCAGGGTACTGGCATCATCGCCGGTGGCCCGATGCGCGCCGTTTTCGAAACGGTCGGCATGCAGGACGTTGTTGCCAAGTCCATCGGCTCTTCCAACCCGTACAACCTGGTTCGCGCCACGTTTGATGCGTTGAAGAACGAAGACAGCCCGCGTTCGATCGCTGCCCGTCGTAACCTCAAGGTTTCCGCCTTGCAGGCCCGTCGCCCCGGTTCGACCGACAGCGATGCTGCCGGTTCGGACGCGTGAGAGCAGAGGAGCTTAGACAATGGCTAAGAAACCTGCCAACACCCAGACCATCACCGTTGAGCAGATCGGGTCGCCGATCCGCCGTGAAGCCTCGCAGCGTCAGACGCTGATCGGGCTCGGCCTCAACAAAATGCGCCGCACCTCGACGTTGCTCGATACCCCTTCGGTTCGTGGCATGATCGCCAAGGTCGCGCACCTCGTGCGCGTTGTCGACGGGCAGTGAGGAGAGCGCCATGAAACTGAACGAAATTCGTGACAACGAAGGCGCCACCAAGGCGCGCATGCGTGTCGGACGCGGTATCGGCTCCGGCAAAGGCAAGACCGGCGGCCGCGGCGTGAAGGGTCAAACCTCGCGCTCGGGCGTTGCAATCAAGGGCTTCGAAGGCGGTCAGATGCCTTTGCATCGGCGTCTGCCGAAGCGCGGCTTTAACAAGCCAAATGCTGTCCATCTGAACGAGGTCAATGTCGGCCGCATTCAGGAGGCCATTGATGCTGGCAAGCTCGACAAGGGCGCTGCCATCACCAATGCAGCTCTGGTTGCTGCGGGCGTTTGCTCCAAGGCTCTCGATGGCGTCAGGATTCTCGGCGTCGGCGAACTGAAGGCCAAGCTGTCCTTCGAAGTGAACGGCGCTTCCAAGTCTGCCGTCGCTGCGATCGAGAAGGCTGGTGGTAAGGTCACCCTCATCGGTGCCGAAGCACAGGCTTAATTTTCGCCCATTTTAGGGATAATCCAGGCGGCGGCCGGTATCATTGATACAGGGCCGCCGTTTGTGCGCGGAGCAGGGGCCGGTAAAACGGCACAGCCTGTTCGCAGTTCTCAAAACAGATTGGGATAGTGACGATGGCTTCAGCAGCCGAACAGATTGCAGCAAATTTTAATTTCGGGGCCATTGGCAAAGCCGAAGAGCTCAAAAAGCGTATCTGGTTTACGCTCGGAGCTCTGTTGGTGTACCGGCTTGGAACGTATATTCCGCTGCCGGGGATCGACCCAGCAGCACTTGGACGCATGTTCCAGAACAACTCACAAGGTGTTCTCGGGCTGTTCAATATGTTTTCGGGCGGTGCCATCGAGCGCATGGCGATCTTCGCCTTGAACATCATGCCCTATATTTCGGCATCGATTATCATTCAGCTTCTGACGTCGGTTGTGCCGTCGCTCGAAACCCTCAAGAAAGAGGGCGAATCCGGGCGCAAGGTCATCAACCAGTACACGCGCTACCTGACTGTGGTGCTGGCTATAGCTCAATCCTGGGCCATCGCTGGCGGCCTGGTGCGCCAGGGGCTGTCGCTTGATAGCGGCTTCTTCTTCATGACGTCCGCGGTTATCACGTTGACCGGCGGCACCATGTTCGTGGTGTGGCTTGGCGAGCAGATCACTGCACGCGGCATCGGCAACGGTTCTTCTCTGATCATTTTCACCGGCATCGTGTCCGGCCTGCCTTCGGGCTTGGCTCGCCTGTTGGATCTTGGCCAGAAGCAGGTGATTTCACCGGTTGTTGTGATCGGCTTCATCATCATGGCAGTGGCCGTGATTGCCTTCATCGTGTTCATGGAACGCGCCCAGCGCCGGTTGCAGATTCTCTATCCGCGCCGTCAGGTCGGGAACAAGATTTATGAGGGGCAAACCTCGTTTCTGCCGCTCAAGCTGAATACGGCTGGCGTCATTCCGCCGATCTTCGCATCTTCGCTTCTGCTCCTGCCGACAACCTTCGCTCAGTTTGGCAGTGCCGACGGCACAGGCTTCCTGGCCAGCATGAGCTATTATCTTGGCCATGGCAAACCGGTGTTCATGCTCGCTTCGGCGCTGTTGATTGTTTTCTTCGCGTTTTTCTATACGGCGATTGTTTTCAATCCCAAGGAAACCGCAGATAATCTGAAGAAGCAGAACGGGTCGATCCCGGGCATTCGCCCTGGTGAACGCACCGCGGAATATATCGACAAGATCCTGACCCGCATCACCGTGATCGGTGCCGCTTATCTCGTCATCATCTGCCTTATTCCTGAAGGCGTGGTGTCGTATTTCGGTCTGCCGTTTACGCTCGGTGGCACATCGCTGCTGATCGTGGTGTCGGTGACCATGGATACAGTTGCCCAGGTGCATGGGCACCTGCTGGCCCATCAGTATGAAGGGCTTGTTAAAAAAGCCAAATTGCGCGGTTCCTCCACAACCAAACGCAAGTAGAGAAGATCAGATGCGCGGCGCGAGAAGCGGCGCTGCGCATCACATCATGAGGCAGAATTTCATGCGCGTTATCTTTTTGGGCGCTCCGGGCGCGGGTAAGGGAACACAGGCGGGACGCATTGCGTCGCTTCTGAACATTGCCCATCTTTCCACCGGCGACATGCTTCGCGCTGCCGTGGCGGCTCAGACGCCGATCGGAGTGAAAGCCAAAGAAATCATGGATCGTGGCGATCTGGTGCCGGATGCAGTGGTGCTTGGCATCATTGCGGATCGTATCGCCGAGACCGATGCCAAGAACGGCTTCATTCTCGACGGGTTCCCGCGTACTGTGGCGCAAGCCGAGGGGCTTGAGGCTCTATTGGCCGAACGTAATTTGCGCCTCGATGCCGTCATCGAATTCACGGTGGATGAAGCCAAGCTGGTTGATCGCATCGTCAAGCGCGCCGAAGAAGCCGCTGCTCGCGGTGAACCGGTGCGCAAGGATGACACGCCGGAGGTGTTCAAGACGCGCCTCGTGGCCTATCACAAACAGACCGCGCCGCTCTCTGCCCACTATGCAGGCAAGGGCGCACTTCAGTCGGTGGATGGGATGCAGGCCATCGACGAGGTCACAAAATCGGTCAGGACCATTCTCGGTCATTGATCGTCTGCTCCTTGAGTATCAAGGGGTAGGGCTTGACGAAGCGCGGCGTTTACGCTAAATGAGCGCTCTTCAACCCAAGACCATTCGCTTTCAGATGGCTTCGAGAGGAGCCATGTGACGGTGTTTTGGCAAAAAGACGTGCAGGGGCCGGGCTCCACCGGACGCGCGACATCAACCTTTCGGTCGGATTATCCGCCGAATTCATATGGAGATGAGCAATGGCTCGTATCGCAGGTGTAAACATTCCGACTGGCAAGCGCGTGGTTATCGCGTTGCAGTACATTCACGGCATTGGCGCCAAGAAGGCCCAGGAAATTGTCGAGAAGGTCAATATTCCGGCGGAACGTCGCGTCAATCAACTGACCGACCAGGAAGTGCTTCAGATTCGCGAAACCATCGACCGTGACTTCGTCGTGGAAGGTGATCTGCGTCGTGAAGTTTCCATGAACATCAAGCGTCTGATGGACCTTGGCTGCTACCGCGGTCTTCGTCATCGTCGTCAGCTTCCGGTTCGTGGTCAGCGTACCCACACCAACGCCCGTACCCGCAAGGGTAAGGCCGTGGCGATCGCCGGCAAGAAGAAGTAATTTCGATGCCGCCCGTTTGCGGGCGGCTTTTTCCCTAGCGTCTGGCATGACGGGCGCGTTTGAAGGACATTAATACTATGGCAAAAGAAGCGACCCGCGTCCGCCGCCGCGAACGTAAGAATATCGTCTCCGGCGTGGCCCACGTGAACGCATCGTTCAACAACACCATGATCACCATCACCGACGCTCAGGGTAACACGATTTCGTGGTCCTCTGCTGGCACGATGGGGTTCAAGGGTTCGCGCAAGTCCACTCCCTATGCTGCCCAGATGGCTGCTGAGGATGCTGCCCGCAAGGCAGCTGAGCATGGCATGCGCACTTTGGAAGTCGAAGTTTGTGGTCCGGGTTCGGGTCGTGAGTCGGCTCTCCGCGCGCTCCAGGCTGCGGGCTTCACCGTCACCTCGATTCGTGACGTTACGCCGATCCCGCACAATGGTTGCCGCCCGCGCAAGCGTCGCCGCGTCTAATAACGTTCGTTCTGCGGAGGGGAAGGCCTCTCCGCTCCATGTTCCCAAAAGGTCCGAATGCGGGCCTTTTCAACCGGTACCCTGAGAGGTGTGGTTGTGATTCAGAAGAATTGGCAAGAGCTGATTAAGCCAAACAAGCTCGAAGTCGCCCCGAGCGACGATCCTGCTTGCGTAGCGAACGTTGTTGCTGGGCCGCTTGAACGCGGTTACGGCACGACGCTTGGCAACGCCTTGCGCCGCATTTTGCTGTCGTCGCTACAAGGCGCTGCGGTGACGTCGGTGCAGATCGACGGCGTGTTGCATGAGTTTTCGTCCAGTCCGGGCGTCCGTGAAGATGTCACCGACATCATCCTCAACATTAAGACCATCGCCATCAAGATGCCCGGCGACGGACCGAAGCGCATGACTCTGCGCAAGACCGGTCCGGGCGTTGTGACTGCTGGCGATATCAATACGGTTGGCGACATCCAGATCCTGAACCCGGATCTGATCTTGTGCACCCTCGACGAGGGCGCTGAGATCCGTATGGAGTTCACGGTTAATACCGGCAAGGGCTACGTTCCTGCCGAGCGCAACCGTGACGAGGATGCCCCGATCAGCTTGATCCCGGTGGACAGCCTCTACAGCCCGGTCAAGAAGGTTTCTTACCGTGTCGAGAGCACCCGTGAGGGCCAGAATCTCGATTACGACAAGCTGACCATGACCATTGAGACCAATGGCTCGATCAGTCCTGAAGATGCGCTGGCTTATGCCGCGCGCATTCTGCAGGACCAGCTTTCGGTATTCGTCAACTTCGAAGAGCCGCGCAAGGAAGAGGCCGCCGTCACGGCGCCGCAGCTTCCGTTCAACCCGGCGCTGCTGAAGAAGGTGGACGAGTTGGAGCTTTCGGTCCGCTCGGCCAACTGCCTGAAGAACGACAATATCGTGTATATTGGCGATCTCATTCAGAAGTCGGAAGCGGAAATGCTTCGCACGCCGAACTTCGGTCGCAAGTCGCTGAACGAAATCAAGGAAGTGCTCGCATCGATGGGGCTGCATCTCGGCATGGACGTGCCGGGTTGGCCGCCTGAAAACATCGAAGATCTCGCGAAACGCTTCGAAGAGCATTACTGATCGGCCGCATGGCCGCCTGAATAAAAGAGGAACAGAACCATGCGTCACGGTTTTAGAGGCCGCCGCTTCAATCGCACCACTGAACATCGCAAGGCGATGTTTGCCAACATGTGTGCCGCGCTCATCAAGCATGAGCAGATCACCACCACACTTCCCAAGGCCAAGGACCTGCGTCCGGTCGTCGAGAAGCTCATTACGCTCGGCAAGCGTGGCGACCTGCATGCTCGCCGCCAGGCCATCTCGGAAATCCGTGATGTCGCCATGGTGCGCAAGCTGTTCGCAGTGCTCGGCCCGCGCTACAAGGAGCGTAATGGTGGTTACTGCCGCATCATGAAGGCCGGCTTCCGTTACGGCGATAACGCTCCGCTCGCAGTCATCGAATTCGTTGACCGTGACGTGGACGCCAAGGGCAAGGATTCCGGCCCGTCGCAGAACGAGGAAGTGGTCGAGAACGCCGCATAAGTGGCTTCTCAACACGGAAAATAAAAAGGCGGTCTTCGGATCGCCTTTTTTATTGTCTCTGACGCTGGAGTTTATTAGAACAAATAGCGAACACAATGAAAGTGCCAAGGAGGCCAATATGTATAGCCATGCTACCGTCGGAACCAATGATCTCAAGAAAAGCAAGGCATTTTATGACGCCGTCTTTGCTCCCCTTGGCGTCAAGCCGCTTTACGACTTGCCGGAAGACGGTTGGGCCGGTTACGGCACCAAGGAAGGGGAGTCCATGTTCTGGGTCGGCTCGCCGTACAATAAGGAAGCTGCCACATTCGGCAATGGTGTGACGATTGCCTTCAACGCAACCAGTCGCAAGATTGTTGATACCTTTTATGCCGCCGCGATGGCGCAGGGTGGCACCGATGAGGGTGCGCCGGGCTTGCGCCCGCATTATCATCCGAATTGCTATGCGGCTTATCTGCGTGACCCTGATGGTAACAAGCTTTGCTGCGTCTGCCATATCCCTGAATAAAGGTAACGGGGGCAGCGGTTAAGCCGTCCTCTTCATCTGCTTTCCCATGGGAGTGCCTCCGAATTTCGTGTTCGGAGGCACTTTCTCTTTGGCCGCAGAACAATTATCTCAGTGTTGAAAGATAATTCGGAGCTTGTTTATGCCGCCCTTTTCCGTTTCGCGTCCGCTGCACCTGCTTGCCCTTGCTGCTTTCGGCGGCCTGTTGGCGTTTGCGCCCGCCGCTGCGCAGGAGCGCGTTGCGCCCGAGAGCAAAGCACAAATCCAGCTTTCGTTCTCGCCGGTGGTGAAACAGGTCTCGCCGTCGGTGGTCAATGTTTATGGCCAGCGCGTCGAACAGACCCGCACGATGCCGATGGATGATTTCTTCCGTCGTTTCTTTGGAGATCGCGGTCCCGCCGCTCCACATGATCGCGTCCAGCGCTCGCTCGGCTCCGGTGTAATCGTCGATGACGGCGGCTTGGTGGTGACCAATAACCACGTCATCGAGAATATGACCACGGTCAAGGTGGCGCTTGCCGATCGGCGCGAGTTTGAGGCTGAAATCCTGCTGCGCGATCTGCGCGCTGATCTCGCCGTGCTGAAGCTCAAGGATGCCAAAAATCTCCACGCCATCGGCTTTGGTGATTCGGAGAAACTTGAGGTCGGCGATATCGTGCTCGCCATCGGCAATCCGTTCGGGGTTGGCCAGACGGTGACGCAGGGCATTGTATCGGCGCTCGCCCGTACCCAGGTCGGCGTATCCGATTATCAGTTTTTCATTCAGACGGACGCGGCCATCAACCCCGGTAATTCCGGCGGCGGGCTCATCAATATGAGAGGCGAACTGGTCGGCATCAATACGGCGATCTATTCGCGCTCGGGCGGCTCCATTGGCATCGGCTTCGCCATTCCCTCCACCATGGTCAAGGCGGTGGTGCAGGCAGCCAAAGCGGGTGGCAAAGCCGTGGCGCGCCCTTGGCTTGGAGCCAAACTGCAGGCGGTTTCCGCTGAGGTGGCCGAAGCCATTGGTCTTGACCGTCCCACCGGCGCGCTCGTCGTCGGTGTGTCGTCAGATGGTCCGGCCGATAAGGCGGGTATCAAGCGCGGCGATGTGATCATTGCCGTCGATGGCGCGTCCATCGACGACATGGAGAGTTTTGGTTACCGTTTCGCGCTACGTGGCGTCAGCGGCGATACCAAGTTGACGCTTCTTCGGGGTAAGGAAAATGTCGAGAAGAGCGTCAGGTTGGCTCCGCCGCCGGAAAACCCGCCACGTAACGCCATCACCATCAAGGGCCGCACGCCCTTCACCGGCGCAACCATTGCCACATTGTCACCCGCTTTGGCCGAAGAGCTGGAGATGGATACCGCAGCCGAAGGCGTGGTGTTGATGGCGGTGGCGGATGGCAGCCCGGCCGCACGGGTTGGTTTCCAGCGTGGTGATATTATTGTTGCCATTAACCGCACGCCAATGAAGGCCTCGAAGGATGTTGAGCAGGTGACCGCACAGGAAGCGCGGGCATGGCAGATAGTTGTCAATCGCGGCGGGCATGAATTCGTTACCGTGCTGCGATGATGCGCTGTTACCCAGAAAGGCGGGGAAGCCGCATTTTTCCATTCGTTGAAAGCGGAAAATGCACTATCCTGATTGGCAATGAGCGATCTGTTTGAAAAACCCGGCCCTGCCAGCAACGCGCCGCGCCCGTTGGCCGATAAGCTGCGCCCGTCCTCGCTCGAAGAGGTTGTGGGGCAGGACCATCTTGTCGGGGCCGATGGCATTCTCACACGGCTGATTGACGGCGGTTCACTCGGTTCACTCGTGTTCTGGGGCCCGCCCGGCACCGGCAAAACCACGGTGGCGCGGCTTCTTGCCAACGGCACTGATCTTGCTTTTGAGCAGATATCGGCGATTTTTTCCGGTGTGGCCGATCTCAAAAAGGTATTTGAGGCGGCGCGCATTCGGCGGGCGGGGGGGCGCAGCACGCTGCTCTTCGTTGACGAGATCCATCGTTTCAACCGTGCACAGCTCGATGCCTTTCTGCCAGTGATGGAAGACGGCACCATTACGCTCGTCGGTGCAACCACCGAAAACCCCTCATTTGAGCTCAATGCCGCGCTGTTGTCGCGCGCCCGTGTGCTGATTTTTAAATCTCTTGATGAGGACGCGATCCGCAAACTGCTGCTGCGTGCAGAAGAAGTCACCGGCAAAGCGTTGCCCCTTGATGAAGAGGCGCGTGAAAGTCTGGTGCGCATGGCCGATGGCGATGGCCGTGCCGCGCTGACGCTGGCAGAGGAAATCTGGCGCTCTGCCAAACCTGACGAAGTGTTCGACGCCCGTCGTTTGCAAGACATCGTCCAGCGCCGCGCGCCGATCTACGACAAGGGTCAGGAGGGGCACTACAACCTCATTTCCGCCCTGCATAAAACCATTCGCGGCTCCGACCCCGATGCGGCGCTTTATTATCTCGCCCGAATGCTCGACGCCGGTGAAGACCGTCTGTTCATCGCGCGCCGCCTGGTGCGCATGGCGGTGGAGGATATCGGGCTTGCCGACCCGCAGGCATTGGTTGTGGCCAATGCCGCGAAAGAGGCCTTCGATTTTCTCGGCTCGCCCGAGGGAGAACTCGCGCTGGCACAGGCTGCGATTTACCTCGCCACTGCGCCGAAATCCAACGCCGTCTATATGGCGATGAAGCTCGCGAACCACCTTGCCAAGACGCACGGCTCCCTGATGCCGCCGATGACCATTCTCAACGCGCCCACCAAGCTGATGAAAGAAAGCGGCTATGGCGGCGGTTATCGCTACGACCACGATGAGCCCGACGCCTTTTCCGGCCAGGATTACTGGCCCGAAGCCCTTGGCCGCCAGAAGCTATATGACCCCGTGGAGCGTGGTTTCGAGCGCGACATCGGCAAGCGTCTCGACTGGTGGGAAAAGCTGAGAGCCGAGCGCAGGGGACTCAAGTGAATTTGCTTCTGGTGTTCTTCGGCGCGGGTGTCGGCGGGCTGTTGCGCTATGGCGTGGGCCTGATGAGCGTGCGCCTGTTCGGCGCGTCATTTCCCTGGGGCACTCTGGCCATCAATGTTGTTGGCTCGGCCCTGATGGGCCTCGTCATCGGCCTGCTTGCCTTTCGGATTGACGCTTATTGGCACCAATCTGTCCGGCTGCTTCTGACCACCGGCTTGCTTGTCGGCTTCACCACATTCTCAGCCTTTTCGCTGGAAGCCGTTCTGTTGTGGGAGCAGGAGGCATGGATCGCTGCAATACTTTACGTGCTAGGTTCGGTGGTGCTGTCGCTTTCCGCGCTGGCGGCGGTTCTAGGCTTGGTGCGGTCGATGGGGTGAGACAGAGTGAACCCTGAGTGTTTACAACGCAAAACGAATTGGTTTCCGGAGTTTTCGACTTCCTAAGTATCCTTCACATTGCCCGAACGGCTTTCCAGTGCTAGGGATGCGGCATGAAAAATACTCGTTCAGGAAATGGCCCGGCGCGCGGTAAGCGGTCAGGGGATGTTGTGCGTTCTTCCGAGCGCCCCGTGCGGCGTGGCGAACGCGATGATTCCGCCCCGCGTAAAGACCGCCGTGACGCCGTTGCGAAGCCCGTGAAGGCACGTGCTCCGGCGGCGCCGCGTAAACCCATTGCGGTCAAAGGCCCAACCGATCTCACCGGCCACACCAAGGCCGAGAAAAAGGCCATGGCGCAGGAGACGCTTGTTTCCGGCGTGCAGATGCTGACAGTTACCGCCGATGAAGCCGATATGCGGCTCGACCGGTTTCTGACGGCGCGGTTCCCGCAGATTGCCTTTACCCATATTCAACGCATTGTCCGCAAGGGCGAATTGCGTGTGGATGGCAAGCGGTTCAAGTCTAATGCGCATCTGGCCGAAGGCCAGCAGGTACGCATCCCGCCGCTGAAGTTTGAAGTGCAGCAACCGGTTGCACGTTCAGCTTCGCGCGACCAGAGTGATATCGAGTTCATAAAGTCCATCACCTTGTATGACGACAAGGACGTGCTGGTCATCAACAAGCCCATGGGGCTTGCGGTGCAGGGCGGCTCTGGCACCACGCGCCATGTTGACGGCCTGCTTGAAGCTCTGCGTGACAAGGATGGAGAGAAGCCGCGCCTTGTGCACCGTCTCGACAAGGACACCGCCGGTTGTCTCGTGATTGCCAAGACCCGCTATGCGGCGCAGGCGATGGCGAAGACGTTCCGTTCGCGTTCGGCGCGTAAAATCTACTGGGCGATCATCGCCGGAGTGCCGCGGGTTTCGCAAGGACGGATATCGACCTATCTCGCCCGCGAGGAAGTTGAAGAAACCGGTGATTCACGGATGCGCGTTGCCAAGCATGGCGACGATGGTGCAAGCCACGCGCTGACCTATTACGCTGTCATCGACAATGCTGGCCAGCGGCTTGCCTGGGTTTCCCTGAAGCCGGTCACCGGGCGCACACACCAGTTGCGTGCCCATGCCGCCCATATCGGCCATCCGATCATTGGCGATCCCAAATATTTCAATATTGAAAACTGGGAATTGCCGGGCGGTATCCAGAATAAGCTGCATTTGCTTGCCCGCCGCATTGTTATTCCGCACCCGCGCACCGGCAAGGCCATTGATGTGACCGCGCCGCTGCCGCCGCACATGCAGCAGACCTTCAATCTGCTCGGCCTTGATGTGAGCCATTACGACCCCATCGTGGATGCGCCGGAGGAATAGCGCGTTATCCACGGGGTTTCGCCGAAAGAAGGGCTGTGTTTCGCCGGTGTGGCGTGCGCAATGGGTGCTATGTCACTTTTTCGGCGATATCTTTTGCGGTTATGGTCACGGTTCATGGATGGCGTTTGGCTCATCCCAATGGTCGTCGATAGACGAAGAGGTTCTGTTGATGAAAAAAAACGCGGCATTCCCAACCTTTCTCGGTGGCATCGTCGCCGGGTGTCTTGCTATTGCGGTCTTGAGTGCGCAGGCGCAGACGCCGCCCGCGGCTAATGCGCCCACAGCTCAGCCAGCCACAACAGCGCCGGAGACAATGCCGGTGCCGTTATCCAATGCCGTCTCTCCGAAGCCGCCCAAAGCGACGGGTAAGCCTGTTCCGCCAAACCGTAAATACGACAGCTCCTACAAGCATTGCAAAATGCGCGCCTTGCGCCGCGGACTGAAGGGCACGGAACGCCGCGCGTTCATTCGCCGTTGCGAGCTGGGTTTTGCGCCGCCTCGGGTACAGGTCGCGCCTGTCGCTGTGCCTGTGCCGACACAACCGGGCGTCGTTCCGGTCACGCCCGTGCCAGCTCCCACGCCGGGTGCCGCACCTGCTCGTAAGTGAATGGGTTAGCATGAAGCTCTTTCTCTTTGATGTTGATGGCACCATCGTCGACAGCCAGAATGTCATTGTCGCCTCCACCGAGCGCGCTTTCGCCAAAGTCGGTTTGGTACCGCCGTCGCGGGAACAGACCCTGTCCATTGTCGGTTTGTCACTGCCCAATGCGATGGCGGTTCTGGTCGGCGCAGACGGCCCGATTGATGAACTGGTGGAGTCCTACAAAGCGTCATTTACCGAGTTCCGCACAAGCGCCCCCATCGCGGCACCGCTTTTTGATGGAGCGCAAGAGCTGATCGAGGCGATGGCGCGCCGGGATGATGTCATGCTCGGAATTGCCACTGGCAAGGCCCGCCGTGGCGTGAACCACATGCTTGACCACTATGGTTGGCATTCACTATTCGCCACCATACAGACGGCGGACGACGCAGCCTCCAAGCCCGACCCGGAAATGATCCAGCGCGCGCTTTCAGAGACCGGCGTTACGCCCGAAAACCTCGTCATGACTGGTGACACCACCTATGACATGGAAATGGCGGTGCGCGCAGGCGTTCGCTCCGTTGGCGTGGCGTGGGGCTATCATCCGAATAGCGCTTTGCAGGAAAGCGGCGCCGAAAGGATTGTCGATAGCTATGCCGAACTCGGTACAGTGCTTGATGGCTTTATTGGTCATGGAAACCTTAACGCATGAGCCGCTTTCCTTTTGATGATTTGCCGGGCGAGGAGCGCAATCTCGACGAGATTGTGCGCCGCGCCGCGCAAAAGCCGCTGCCGAAGCGTTTTTATAAGACTGCCGCAGCCGTAGAAGCGGAGGGGGGCTTTGCTCTCCAGCTCGACGGAAGGGCCGCACGCACCCCCGCGCGTCATATCCTCGTTCTGCCAACCCCAACATTTGCCGCCCATGTGGTGGCTGAATGGAACGGACAGAAGGAGCATATTGATCCGAATATGATGCCTTTCACCCGCATCGCCAATTCCGCCATTGATGGCGTGACGACGAAACGGGGTGAGGTGCTCGACGATCTCGTGCGTTACGCGGGAACCGATATGATTTTTTACCGTGCCGAGGGGCCGGAGCGCCTTGTTGCGGAGCAACAGCGCGACTGGGATCCGATTTTGGATTGGGCGAGGGTGGTGCTCGATGCGCCTTTCGTGTGTACCGCTGGGGTCATGCATCGGGAGCAACCGCCCGCCGCCGTTGCCGCCGTGCGGACCATTATCGAGAAGACCCTCTCGCCCTTCGCCTTGGCAGCTTTGCATGTGATGACGACATTGTCGGGCTCAGTGCTCATTCCCTTGGCTTATGTCCACGGCCTCATTGGCGCTGAGGCGGCGTGGGCGGCTGCCCATGTGGACGAGCTTTTCCAGGAAAGCATCTGGGGCATTGACGAAGAAGCCACACAGCGTCGTGTGGCGCGGCGACGCGATTTCATGGCCGCTTCAGAAATATTTCTTTCCCTGTAAACACTTACTGTTTTTCCGCGAATGTTTTCCGCACGGTGTACCCCTCGTCACGTGCCACTATTGCCGAATACCCCCGCTGCAATTGACATGCTAGGCAATGGCTAATACGGACAAATTGCGGGGACATATTCCATGAAAACCATCCTCGAAAAAGCAGAAATGCGCCGCGAGTCGGCGCGTCTTGGCGGCGGTCAGAAGAGGATCGATGCCCAGCATTCCCGAGGCAAGCTGACGGCGCGCGAACGCATCGAGGCTTTGCTTGATCCCGGCACTTTTGAAGAATTTGATATGTTCGTGGAGCACCGCTCCATCGACTTCGGCATGGAAGAAACCCGCATTCCCGGCGACGGCGTCGTCACCGGCTGGGGAACGATCAACGGCCGAACCGTTTACATTTTCGCCAAGGACTTCACCGTGTTCGGCGGCTCGCTATCCGAGACCCACGCGCAGAAGATCGTCAAAATTCAGGATATGGCGCTGCGGATGCGCGCGCCTATCATCGGCCTGTTCGACGCCGGTGGTGCGCGTATTCAGGAAGGCGTTGCTGCGCTCGGCGGTTATGGCGAAGTGTTCCGCCGCAACGTGGCGGCGTCCGGAGTCATCCCGCAGATTTCGCTGATCATGGGTCCGTGTGCCGGCGGCGATGTGTATTCGCCCGCCATGACTGACTTCATCTTCATGGTGCGTGACCGCTCCTATATGTTCGTGACCGGCCCCGAAGTGGTCAAGACCGTCACCAATGAGACAGTGACCGCTGAAGAGCTTGGCGGGGCTAAGGTGCACACCACCAAATCATCGGTGGCTGATGGGGCTTACGACAACGATGTCGAAATGCTGCTGCAAATGCGCCGTTTCATGGATTTCCTGCCGTCGAACAACACCGATGGCACGCCGGAATGGCCGTCATTCGATGACCCCAACCGGTTCGACATGTCGCTCGACACGCTCATCCCGGAAAATCCCAACACGCCCTATGACGTGAAAGAGCTCATCCACAAGGTGGTGGACGAGGGTGACTTTTTCGAAATTCAAGAGAGTTTCGCCAAGAACATCGTCACCGGCTTCGCGCGTCTCGAAGGCCGCACGGTGGGCATCGTCGCCAATCAGCCGATGGTTCTGGCGGGTGTGCTTGATTCTGACGCATCGCGTAAAGCAGCCCGTTTCGTGCGCTTTTGCGATGCCTTCAGCATTCCGATTGTGACATTGGTCGATGTGCCGGGCTTCCTGCCGGGCACGGCGCAGGAATATGGTGGGCTGATCAAGCACGGGGCGAAGTTGCTGTTCGCCTATTCCGAAGCCACGGTGCCGCTGGTGACAGTGATTGTACGTAAAGGTTTCGGCGGTGCCTATGACGTGATGGCATCAAAGCATATCGGCGGTGATATTAACTATGCGTGGCCCTCGGCGCAGATTGCGGTGATGGGCGCGAAAGGGGCGGTGGAAATCATCTTCCGTGCCGATCTCGACAAGCCCGACAAGATTGCCGAGCGCACCAAGGAATACGAAGAACGCTTCATGTCACCGTTCGTTGCGGCCGAGCGCGGTTATATCGACGACGTCATCAGGCCGCACGCCACGCGCTATCGTATCGCCCGCGCGCTGGCCATGCTGCGCTCCAAAGAGGTCGAAAAGCCCTGGCGCAAACACAATACGATGCCGTTGTGAGGAAAGCGGGTACAGCACGGAATAGTGTTGACCCGTGCCGGATTTCATCAACCGATTGATCTGCTCCATTGCGACGCGGAGCGGACGATTCGTCTGCGTGCGGATGCTGTTGTCAAACCCCGTTGTGCCGACGATGTCTGCTACGCCATGTGATCGACTAAAGAGTAATCTTTTCAAGCGTTTCCGCGCTATTCGCAGCGCTGCTCCCTTGCTACAACAAACGCGTCGCAAGGGAGCGTAATCACAGGCCAGTGGCGTGATCGTGTCGAGCCGGCACCAGCCACGAAACAAATGGGACGGGGCGATGTTCAAGAAAATCCTGATCGCCAATCGCGGTGAAATTGCGTGTCGGATCATCAAGACATGTCGGAAGATGGGCATCAAGACGGTGGCCGTTTGTTCGGATGCCGATCGCGACGCCATGCATGTGGAAATGGCCGATGAATATGTGCGCATCGGCCCGCCTCCCTCGGCAGAATCCTATCTCAACATGCAGCGGATCATTCAGGCCTGTCGTGAGACTGGTGCCGAAGCGGTGCATCCCGGTTACGGCTTTCTATCGGAGCGTCGGGAGTTTGCGCAACTGCTCCAGGCTGCGGACATCGTTTTCATTGGGCCAAACCCCGAAGCCATCGGTGCAATGGGCGATAAGATTGCCTCGAAAAAGCTGGCGGCAGCGGCGGGCGTCTCCACCGTGCCGGGCTTTGTGGGAGTGATTGAAAGCCCAGAGCACGCGATAAGGATTTCCGAAGACATCGGCTACCCGGTGATGATCAAGGCGTCGGCGGGCGGCGGCGGTAAGGGCATCCGTATCGTCCACAATGCCGAAGAGATGGCGGAGAACTTCCAGAGAGCCCGTTCGGAAGCGGCGTCATCCTTTGCCGATGATCGTATTTTTGTTGAAAAATACATCACCGATCCGCGCCATATCGAAATTCAGGTGCTTGGCGACAAGCACGGCAATGTCATCCATCTCGGTGAGCGTGAATGCTCCATCCAACGCCGCAACCAGAAGGTGATTGAGGAAGCCCCGAGCATGCTGCTTGATGCGGCGACGCGCGAGAAAATGGCGTCACAAGCGGTCGCACTGGCGAAAGCGGTCAATTACGATTCCGCCGGAACGGTGGAGTTCGTGGCGGGGCAGGATCGCTCGTTCTTTTTCCTCGAAATGAATACCCGGTTGCAAGTGGAGCACCCGGTGACCGAGATGATTACCGGTATTGATCTTGTCGAAGAGATGATCCGCGTCGCCTATGGCGAGAAGCTGCGTCACGCCCAGCGCGATATCACGTTCAAGGGCTGGGCGGTCGAGTCTCGCGTTTATGCCGAAGATCCGACCCGCAACTTCCTGCCGTCCACCGGACGGCTTGTGACTTACCGTGAGCCGGTGAACGACTTCAATGATGCCGGTGTCACCACCCGCACCGATTCCGGCGTGGAAGAGGGCGGTGAGGTGTCGATTTATTACGATCCGATGATCGCCAAGCTGATCACCCACGCATCCACCCGCGCCGCCGCCATTGAGGCGCAGGCCCGGGCGCTCGATGCTTTTGCCATTGAAGGGGTGCGCCACAATATTGGCTTCCTCTCTGCGCTCATGCAGCACCCGCGCTGGAAATCGGGCGCGTTGGCGACCACATTGATCGCCGAGGAATTTCCAGAGGGCTACAAACACAAGCTGCCGGAAGGCGAAAAGGCCCGATTGTGCGTGGCCATTGCCACTGCTGTCGATTACGTGATGCGCATTCGCAAATATGAGATGTCTAAGCTCGTCCGCCCGGCGGGAGCCCTGCAGATGGCGAGCAAGCGTGTCGCCTTCGTCGGCGAGACGGAATATGACATCAAGATCGAGGAAAAGCAGCATAACCTGATCGTCACCATTGACGGCGTGCCGATCAGGCTGGTCTCCGATTGGAAGCCCGGCAGCCCGGTATGGTCGGGGATGGCCGATGGCAAGCTGGTTTATGCCCAGGTGCGCTCCATCCTCAATGGCACGCGTGTACAGCATGGCGGTTCCAGCGTCGATGTGGTGATCTACCGTGCCCAGGTGGCAGCCTTGATGCGCTTCATGCCAGACCGCGTTGACAGCACCAGCACCAAGGAAGTGCTGTGCCCGATGCCCGGCCTGGTCAGGAGCATCGTCGTAGCCGAAGGGCAGGAAGTTAAAGCAGGCGATCCGCTCTGCGTGGTCGAAGCCATGAAGATGGAAAACCTGCTGCGGGCGGAGCGTGATGGCGTCATTGCCAAAGTCCACGCCAAGGAAGGTGATAGCCTCGCCGTTGATGCGGTGATCCTGGAATTTGCGAACTGACGACCGCATAATGTGCGATAGGCGCTTTCGCAAAACTGCCGAATGGCATAAGAGCCGCTCCAGAAATAGGATCGGGAACTGACCATGACTGCATTCGGTCTCACATGGATTGACTATGTTGCGCTGCTGATTTTTGGCGGCGCATGGTTTGGCTATAACCTCACCCTTGAGCGTGCGTCCGGCACGGGCGGTCTCAATCGTCAGATGGACCGCTTTCGTGTTAGCTGGATGCGACAGGTAGTGGTGCGCGAAAACCGCGTGGTGGACACCACCATTATGGCGTCATTGCAGAATGGCGCGGCCTTTTTTGCATCAACCTCGCTTTTCGCCATCGGCGGAGCGATGGCCCTTTTGCGTTCCACTGACGAAGTGCTCGGCATCATGGCTAATCTTCCGCTCGGTGAACCTGTGACCCGCATCGCCTGGGAGATCAAGGTCTTGGGTCTCGTCGTCATATTCGTCTATACGTTTTTCAAGTTCTCGTGGTCCTATCGCATCTTTAACTATGGTGCGATTTTGCTTGGTGCGATTCCGGTCATCAAACCGGCCCAAGCCACCGAAGCGGAGCTTAAAGAAGCCCATGAGGCCGCCGAGCGCGCTGCGCGGATGAATGCGGTTGCCGGGCGGCATTTCAATCGTGGGCAACGCGCGTTTTTCTTCGCGCTGGCTTATCTGAGCTGGCTCATTGGTGCTTATGCACTGATTGTTGCAACCGCCGCTGTCATGCTTGTGATGTGGCGTCGGCAATTCGCCTCTGAGGCGCTTGTGGCGTTAAGCACACATGAAAAGAAGTGACGGGCGTTCACCGGTACTCGCCTATTGACTCAGATGGATGCAGCTTGACAGGAACGCCCCGAAGGGATGTACTTTCTTTTCAAATTTGACCGCCTGGACGATATTTTCTAACGGTCTGCGACTACTTTTTAGCTTCTAGGGGAAAATCATGAAAGTTATGACACTGAAACGCCTGACCTGGACGCTGGCCGCGGCCGCTGCAATCGGGCTGACCGCGCCCGCCATCGCCGCAGACACCATCAAGATTGCTTTTGCCGGTCCGATGACCGGTGCCGTCAAGCAATATGGCGACATGGTTCAGGAAGGTCTCAATACCGCGATCGAAATGATCAACGCCGCAGGCGGCATCAACGGCAAGAAGCTCGAAGCCGTGCTCTATGATGATGCTTGTGAGCCGAAGCAGGCACGCACCGTCGCTGACCGGATTGTCTCCGATGGCGTGAAGTTCGTGGTTGGCCATGTCTGCTCAGGCGCGACGCAGCCTGCCGCCGATATTTACGATGCGGAAGGCATCGTGATGGTGACGGCCTCGGCGACCGCGCCGGTGTTGACCGAAGCCAAACCACGCACCACCATTTTCCGGACCATCGGTCGTGATGATCAGCAGGGCCCGATTGCCGCCGATTACATCATCGCCAAGGGCAAGTGGAAAAACGTCGCCGTGCTGCATGACAAACAATCTTACGGCCAGGGCGTTGCCACTTCGGTCAAGAACGGGCTTGAGAAGGCCAAAATTCCGGTGGTGATTTTTGAAGGCATCAATGCCGGTGAGAGTGATTATTCCGCCGTCATCACCAAGCTGAAATCCGCCAATGTCGATTTCGTCTATTACGGCGGTTATCACCCCGAACTCGGCCTGTTGCTGCGCCAGGCACGTGAGCAGGGGCTCAAGGTCACCTTCATGGGGCCGGAAGGCATCGCCAATACGGCGCTTGCTTCCATCGCCGGTCCGGCTGTCGAAGGCACGCTGATGACGCTTCCGGCTGATTTCTCTGCCGACGCCAACAATGCCAAAATCGTGCAAGCCTTCAAGGACAAGGGTCGTGACCCCTCCGGCACTTTTCAGATGCCTGCCTATACCGCGATGGTGGTGATTGCCGAGGCGATTAAGGGTGCCAAGACCGATGATCCGGCTAAGGTCGGGGAATACCTCCACGCCAACACCTTCGATACGCCAATTGGCAAGGTCGGCTTCGACAAAAAGGGTGATCTGACCAACTTCAAGTTCGTTGTTTACGAAAGCAAGAAGGACGGTTCGCGCGCTCCGGCACCGTAATCGGCATCCGCTGATAGCATGATGGATGCAGGCCCGGAAAAGCGCGTGTTATCGCTTTCCGGGCTTGTTCATATGAGGGACGCGCTGCTGGTGTTTTAAAGTTTTATAACACAACGGCATTGTGTTCTTGATCGAGTGTTTTAAAGAGGGCGGTCGCAAAATTATGCTTCGTTTGCGAACGGGCGGGGCGATCGTCCCTCAAGAATAATATGTTCCAGGGTGGTAATTGACGCGTTCCGACGCGAGACTTTCCTGGTGCTTCATGGGCCGCGCCGTACGCCATGCGAGACAGGATACGATGACAGATTTTCTTTCCCAATTCCTGCAACAGCTCATCAATGGCTTGAGCATCGGTGCCATCTACGCGCTGATCGCCATCGGCTACACGATGGTTTACGGCATCGTTGGCATGATCAATTTCGCCCACGGTGAAGTTTATATGATCGGTGCCTATATCGGGCTGGTGGTTATCACAGCATTTGGTGCGGCCAGTGGCGTGCCGGTTCCTGTAGTGCTTGCCGGAGCGCTCATCTTTTCGGCTGCGGCCACAGGCATTTATGGCTATGCGGTTGAACAGATCGCCTACAAGCCCCTGCGTGGCGCTCCGCGCCTCGTGCCCCTGATTTCGGCGCTCGGCGTGTCCGTGTTCCTGCAAAACTATGTGGGGCTGGGGCAGGGTGCCTATGACCTCGCGGTGCCCAATCTCATGAGCGGTGACTGGTCGTTCAATCTGGGCAGCTCATTCACCGTAACTTTTTCCTATGCCCGCATGCTCATTATCGTCGTTACGCTGGTGCTTATGGTTGGGCTGACGCTGTTCATTCGCCATTCGCGCCTTGGCCAAGCGTGCCGTGCCTGCTCGCAGGACATGGCCATGGCCAATTTGCTCGGCATCGACACCAACAAGGTGATTTCCTTCACCTTCGTGCTGGGCGCTGTCTTGGCGTCGGTTGGCGGTGTTCTCATTGGGCAATCCACCGGCAAGATCAATCCCTTCATCGGCTTCATTGTTGGCATGAAGGCCTTCACCGCAGCAGTGCTCGGCGGTATTGGCTCCATTCCGGGGGCGATGCTGGGCGGTTTCGTGCTGGGCTTGGCCGAGACGTTTTATCAGGGCTATTGGAGCCCGGATAACAAGGATGTGGTGTCGTTCGGTCTGCTCATCGTCGTGCTGCTGGTGATGCCCAACGGGCTGCTCGGCAAGAAAAGCATGGAGAAAGTTTGATGGCATCGCTCCAGAATTCCTCCTCGCCTTCCCCAATGGCGGCGAACGCCAAAAATGCAGCGATCTCGGCCCTTTTGGCGGCGTTGATGCTGATGCCGATTTTCGGCTGGCGTCTCGTGCCGCCCAAGCCGCCTGAGATCGCCCTGAAACTGAGCTATGACTGGCATATCATTCTGATCGGCGCGACCATCGTCTTCTTTTTTCAACTGGTTCGCCCCCATGTCATGGGCCGCATGGCCAACTTGGGTAGCGGAAGGTTTTCCTTGCCGGAACTGACACCGCGCCATCAGCAGCTTGTCATGGTTTTGCTTCTCGTTGGCGCTTTGGCCGTCATGTTGTTAGGCTCGCGTGCCGATATCTCCGTTGGTCAGCAGGCGATGATCTACGTGGTGCTGGCGCTCGGCCTCAATATCATCGTCGGCTTCGGCGGACTTCTCGCGCTTGGTTATGCGGGGTTTTATGCCATCGGCGCCTATACCTATGCGGTGCTCAACGTCCAGATGAATCAGGCGTCGTTCGGTGCCTTGCAGTTCTCGCTGAGCTTCTGGCAATGCCTGCCGCTTGCCGTGCTGATTACGGCATTTGCCGGTTTCATTCTTGGTTTGCCCGTTCTGAGATTACGCGGTGATTATCTTGCCATCGTCACCCTTGGCTTCGGAGAGATCATCCGCATTCAGGCCATCAATTCTGATTTCTTCGGTGGCCCGGGTGGTATCAACGGCATCGGTAAACCGTCCGTATTCGGTTACGAAATGGCGCGCCGCTCCTCAGAGCCTGGCGTTCAGACGTTCCATGAACTGATGGGCTGGCGCTTCGACACCATCCATATGCAGTATTATCTTTACATGATCGGCATCGTCTTCGCGATTGTCGCCGTGTTCATCGCCATCCGCCTGTCTCGGATGCCGCTTGGCCGGGCGCTGGAAGCGATGCGTGAGGACGAGATTGCCTGTCGCTCGTTGGGCCTCAACCCCACGGCCCTGAAGCTCATTGCCTTCACTCTCGGTGCGGCTTTCGCAGGTGCCGCTGGGGCATTGTTTGCTGCCAAGCAGGGTAATATCAGCCCCGAGTCGTTTGGCTTTCTCGAATCTGTGCTTATTCTGGTAGCTGTGGTGGTCGGTGGCATGGGCTCGCTGGTCGGGGTGATTGTTGGCGGCATTCTGATTGCGGTGCTCGTCATGATGGGCTCCGGCTTTGCTGAATATCGCATGCTTTATTTCGGGGCGATCCTCGTCGTCATGATGATCTGGCGGCCGCAAGGGCTGCTGCCGGTCGGGCGTCGCCATGTGAAGGTTAAATCATGAGCCCGAAAGACGTTCTCAACGTAATTGATCTGCGCATGGAGTTCGGCGGCCTTGTGGCTGTCGACGGTATCTCGTTCATGGTCGGGGCGCAGGAAATCTTCGCTATCATCGGCCCGAACGGTGCCGGTAAAACCACCGTGTTCAACTGCATTTCCGGATTTTACAAACCCACATCCGGGCATATCACCTTTTCGGGGCAGGCCATTACCGGCCTGCCAAGCCACAAGGTGGCGCGCCGGGGCATCGTGCGCACCTTCCAGAACATTCGCCTGTTCAAGACCATGACGGCGTTGGAAAACCTTCTGGTGGCCCAGCATCAACAGGTTGACGGTAATTTCTTCTCGGGCCTTCTGACGCTGCCAGGCTACCGCCGCCGTGAGCGTGAGGCGCTTGATCGCGCCATGTTCTGGCTGGAACAGGTGGGGCTCGCCGAGTTTGCCAATCGCGAAGCGGGGACGCTGGCCTATGGCCATCAGCGGCGTCTCGAGATTGCCCGCTGTATGATCACTGAGCCGCGCCTGCTGCTGCTTGATGAGCCTGCAGCCGGTCTCAATCCGCAGGAAAAGGTTGAACTGCGCCACCTGATTGAGCGCCTGCGTCAGGAAAACCAGATTGCGGTTCTCCTGATTGAGCACGATATGCGGCTTGTCATGGATGTTTCCGAACGGATTCTCGTTATGGAATATGGACGGCCGATTGCCACCGACACACCCGAGCGCATCCAGAAGGATGAGCGGGTCATCAAAGCCTACCTGGGAGAAGACTGATGCTTCAGCTCGAACAGGTTCACACCCGCTATGGTGCGGTCGAAGCGCTGCATGGGGTTTCCATCACGGTCAATGAAGGCGAGATCGTTACGCTGATCGGCGGCAATGGCGCAGGTAAAACAACATTGCTGATGACAATCTGCGGCGCTCCACAGGCGTCATCCGGCAAGGTGTTGTTCGAAGGGCGCGATATCACCCATATCCCGACCCATCTGCGCATTCAGCAAGGCATTGCCGTTTCGCCGGAAGGGCGCCGCATTTTCTCCGAACTGACCGTTTACGAGAACTTGCGCATGGGCGCGTTTTTCGCGTCCAAAGCCGAGATTGATGAGCGGATGGATTATGTGTTCGGTCTGTTTCCGCGCCTGCACGAGCGCATCGCCCAGCGTGGCGGCACCATGTCGGGCGGTGAGCAGCAGATGCTCGCCATTGGCCGTGCGCTGATGTCAAAGCCGCGCCTGCTGCTGCTCGATGAGCCGACGCTCGGGCTTGCGCCAATGATCATCAACCAGATATTCGACATCATCCGCGCCATCCGTGAGCAGGGGGTGACGGTGTTTCTGGTGGAGCAGAACGCCCATAAGGCGTTACAGGTGGCCGACCGCGCCTATGTGCTGGAAACCGGCTCCATCGTGCTGGCCGACACTGGCGCGAACCTCCTCAGCAATGACGCCGTGCGCAAGGCCTATCTCGGAGAATTGTGATCCTCACTCCTGATCGCGGGTGAGGAAAACGCTGAACTCCCGGAACAGCTTTTCCATATCCTTGAAGCGGCTGTTTTCTTCCGCTGTGCGTCCCGCCCCCATGCCCGAGACAATGGCTTCGAGCATGACGAGCATGGAAGCACGGCTCTTGAAGATCGTCTCCGCATCGGTGTGAACGAACAGGGTGTGCTTTGCGTAGCGCAACAGCGGGTTGCTGCGGCGATTGGTGATGAGAATGGTTTCCGCGCCGATATCATGGAAATGGTGCATGGCGGCCATGACACTGGTGGGGTAGCGGTCGAAGCTGGTTGCCAGAAGCACCGAGGAGGCCGTGACGTCGATGATATCATGCGCCAGCCGGTCAGTTCCGCCCAACAGATGCACATCCGGGCGCTGGTATTTTGCCAGAAGATAGAAATAACCAAGCACCATCCGGCCCGTCGCCGCCGACATCAGGAACAGCGGACGTTTGCTGTTCGACACCAGTTCCATCACGGTGGCAAACGCAAAATCATCAATCTGGGTGAGTGTTTTTTGCAGGTTGTGCTGCCCGAGCGTCAGATGGCGGCGCAGCATGTCCGCCGGGCTATCGGTGCTCAGGTCGGTGCCTGCGCGCGCCTGGCGATCCAGCGGGGAATCGAAGTTTTGCGCAAGCTCGTCCTTGAGGGCGCGACTGAAACTGCGAAAATCCCCGTAGCCGAGGCGGCGGACGAAGCGCGTAACCGTTGCTTTGCTGACCGCACATACCAGGCTGATCTTCTCCAGATTATCGAACGCAATCTGGGGATAGGTCTTCTCGAAATAAGCAGAGAGAATGCTCTCGCTTTCCGTCAGCTTTCCAATTTTTGCGATCCGGGCGAGGAGTGGTTCGTCGTCTGTCATGGCTCGATATCTATGGCGGTTGTCATCTTGTCTTATACGGCGATGGGGCGCTTTGTCGCTAATCGTTTCACGTTATCCCGGCGTGTGCGCCTGAAAGTAACATTGACAGATTGGCGTGGTGAAGATAGTTTTGTTTCATAAATTAGGCATTCGTGTAACAAAACTATCGGCGTGCTATCCCGCCCGATAGCCGCCAGTCTTCGGCAGGATCATCATGACGCTGAACAACGCCCAAAAAATCCCAGACCTCCCACCGTTGAAAACACTGGCGCTGGCCCATGGCAAGCTCTCCTATCGGGAACGCGGGAAGGGAGAGCCACTGGTTTTCCTCCATGGGTTGCTCGGCAGTTCAAAAGCCTGGGCGTTCCAGCTTGAAGACTTCTCCGATCAATACTGTGTCGCGGCATGGGATGCTCCCGGTTATGGCGGTAGTGATCTGACTACGGTTTCCATTGATGCCTATGTGGTGGCCTTGGGCGCATTTCTCGACGAGTTGAGTGATGGGCCGGTCAATCTGGTGGGCCATTCCATGGGTGGCACGGTGGCGTCACGCTTCGCCGCGCTACATCCAGACAAGGTGCGTCGTCTGGTGCTGTCATGCACCCATCCCGGCTATGCCGAGCCTGAATCTGCTCCCATGTCGGAAAAATTTGAAAACCGGATGCGTGAGCTGCAAGAGATCGGAGCGGAAGAATACGGGCGGCGCAGGGCAAAAGACCTGCTGCCCTTCGAGGGTATTCCGGGCTTTGTGCTCAATCATGCGGCGCTGGTGGCGTCGGAAACGCGGGCGGAAGGGTTGCGGCGCGCAACGCGCATGTTGCAATTCGCTGACAACCGTCCGCTTCTGCCTAAGCTGTCCATGCCGGTGCTTATCCTGACCGGTGGCGCGGATAAAGTCGTGCAGCCGCGTCTCACCGCCGACCTGTTGGCGCTCACGCCTGCCATCGAGCACATCGAGATGCCGGGGCTCGCCCATGCGCCGTATTTCCAGGCCCCCGCGTATTACGACGGGCTCATTCGCGATTTTCTTTCTGTGAATTAGAGCGTGAGGAAGCAGCAAAGCCTTCCTTTTGCATCAAATCACATCGCTCCCGCACCGCAGGAGGGGACCATGTTAGGTTTATTGATCGGTCTTATCGTTACCGCCGTTGCTGCCTATCTGATCATCAAGAATTACCAGCCCCAGACGGTGCTGCTGCTGGCGGGGCTTATCCTCCTTGCAGCCACAGCCATCGTGTTCCCGGAACAATCGGTGCTGTACCAGAAGGCCAAGACCGTTGGCTGGAAGGGCTTTGACATTTTTGCCTTCGTCAAGGATTCGCTGACAACCCAGGTGGCCGGTATCGGTCTCATCATTATGGCGGCGGGCGGTTTTGCCGATTACATGGACCATATCAAGGCGTCGAACGCCATGGTCAACCTGTGTGTGAAGCCGCTGCGGCTGGTCAAGGCACCTTATGTGGTGCTGGCGCTTGGTTATGTGTTCGGCCAATTCCTGCACGTGGCCATCTCGAGCGCAGCCGGGCTTGCCATGCTCCTGCTGGTGACTCTGTTTCCCATTCTGGTGCGGCTTGGTGTCAGTAAAACGGCTGCTGCTGCGGTGATCGGCATGACAGCTTTCATGGATCTCGGCCCAGCGGTTGGCACTGCCAATCTTGCGGCAAAGCACGCCGGCATGTCAGCTGCGGTTTATTTTGCCCAATACCAGCTTCCGGTCGCCATCGGGGTTGTGACCGTGGTGTCAGTGCTGATTTTCCTGACAGCTAAATACTATGACGCCCGGGATGGCCATATCGTCAAAGAGACGAGTGAGGCCGTTGCGGGGGCTCAAGTCGGCGCTGCGCCGTGGTTTTATGTCTTGCTGCCGCTGTTCCCGATTGTTCTCGTGCTGGTTTTCAGCCCGCTCGTGGTCAGTGCGGTCAACATGGATGTGGTCACTGCGATGGTGCTCGGCACTCTGGTCGGCTTTCTATGTGAATTATGTGTGCGGCGAGACCTGAAGCTGGTGTTCAAGGATCTGCAGGTTTTCTTCCGTGGCATGGGCACCATGTTCACGAGCGTCGTATCGCTCCTGGTCTGCGCCGATGTGTTTGCCCAAGGATTTCAGGCAACGGGGGCGGTCAATACCATTATCCAGTCGGTGCAGAATGCCGGGTTTGGCATTCACGCGATGACGGTGGTCATGACGCTGCTTGTTGGCGTGACCGCGGCGATCACAGGGTCGGGCGTTGCGGCCTTCTTCGCCTTCTCGGGCCTCGCGCCGGGCATCGCCACGAAGTTCGGCGTCAGCGCCGTGACCATGATCCTGCCGATGCAGCTCATGGCGGGCATGGGGCGAGCCATCTCTCCGGTGGCGGGCGTTATCATTGCCGTCAGCAAGGCCGGTGAATGCTCCCCCTTCGCCATCGTGCGCCGCACCTTCATCCCGGCCGTCGGCGGCATCATAACGATGCTGGTCCTCAACGGGTTGCTGAACTGAAAAAAGTCGCGCCTATTTGCAAAGCCGCAATTCGACCTGATTTTTCTTCATGTGGGCCTGCATGGCGGGGGCCGGGCGCTCGTCGGTGAATAGCGTCATGGCCTGTGCCACATTGCCGATTTCGACGGCTGCCGAGGAATGAAATTTGGTGTGATCCGCCGCCAGCAGCAGATGGCGGGAATGGGCGATCATCGTTTTGGCGACTTCAGCCTCATCGACGTTGAACTCGAGAATGGTGCCGTCGGGATCAATGGCCCCCATGCTGGTAATCACGTAATCGGCGCGAAACCCCTGAATGAACGGCACAACGCTCGGTCCGACGATGCCGCCGTTATGGGGGCGGACGGAGCCGCCGGGCACCATGGTTTCAATCTGGCTGTGCTTATAAAGAATAGTCGCCACCCGGATGCTATCGGTGATGACGCGTAAGTTTTTGCGCACGCCGAGCGCCCGTGCCACGTGCTCGACCGTGGTGCCAATGGTTATGAATACTGTGCAGCCATCGGGGAGAAAGTCCGCGATGGCGTTGGCTATGGCAGTTTTCTCATCGAGAAGCGAGATTTCACGTTGCTCGAAGGCAATGTTCGCAACCGAGGAAACCGGGCCTGCGCCGCCATGGTGACGGGAAACGAGGCCCTTATCCGCGAGTTTCCGAATGTCGCGCCGCACGGTCTGGGTCGATACGCTGAGAATCTGCGCCAGATCTTCTATCCCCATATAGCCGCGCTCTCCGATGAGGGCGACCAGATGGTCGTGGCGCGGATATCCGGTGACGTCGGTCACATTCATGCTTTCACTCTATAGCTTTCGTAACAACGCCGCAGAATCACCTGCGGCGCTGATTCTCCTATGATTTCCACCTTCTTTCAAGCGCCAGCCATTTACGGCGCGTGGGCAAGAAATGCCAGCGTCTCGTCGCGGTTGGGAATACCGGCGCGTCCGCCGGGTTTCGAGCATTTTAGAGCCGCCACCGCATTGGCGAAACGGATTGCCTGCGCGAGCGGTTGCCTCTCGGCAAGCGCCACGGCAAGCGCACCGTGGAACACATCGCCCGCGCCGGTGGTATCCACGACCTTGACCGAGAAGCCCGGCAGATGGCGCAAGGCGTCGCTTTCCAGCCAGTTGCAGCCTTGCTCGCCCCGCGTCACGTAAACATGACCGTCCGTGACTTTCGCAGCCGCGCGCAACGCTTTATCGAAATCGGGCTCGCACGTCATCTTTTGCAGGCCGGGGGCGGAGAAAACCGCGTGGCTTGCGCGTTGAACCAGTTCGCTGATGTCCTGCGGCGTCATGTCGGCGTCGAGCATGGTCGGCACATTCTTGCGCCGTGCGGCGGCGAGCGCCTCTGCGCTGCCCTGGTGCCAGCGCACATCGGCGAGCACCAGATCATAACGACCAAAATCCACGCTTTCGAGCCAGTCGGCATCAACCGGAAGGTCGGGGCTCGGATTGTTCACTATCATGCGTTCGCCATTGCTATCGACGAATACTGCGGAATGTGAGGAGCGCGCATTCTTGCAGATGCGGGCGTGATCAACATTCACCCCTTCGCGCTTCAGATCCGCCAGAATGGTTGCGCCGGTGGCGTCATCGCCGACGCGGCCGATATAATCGACCTCAGCCCCGAGGCGCGCGGCCGCCACCGCAGCCGTCGCCGCTGGGCCGCCACCAACTTCCTGGTAGCCGAGTGCCACATGCTTGCCGCCGCCCTTCGGCAACTGGTTGAGGCGGTAGAGCCGATCCTGAACGGCAATCCCGACGCAGGCGATCCTGACCATGATGTTTCCTCTTTCAGATGCGTGACAGCGCCCAACGGGTGCTGATTGTCAATGGATTGTCGCTTGTGACGATGTGCGGGCAGGTGTTGACACCGTTCGGCGGTCCGGTCAGCGGCTCGACGCAGGTGGCATCCGCCTGCTTGTCAAACACCACCATGGAGGAGGCGGGTGATGACATATCGAGTTGCACCTTTCCGGGCCATACAAGCGTTGCCTCCATGGCACCGTCGAAGCCGAAGCAGTCGTCCCACGGGCCGGGGCGCGGAGGCTGGCGTTTGCCGGTCGGTACTTCGTTTGCCCCGATCTCCTCCTGCCAGTGGGCGTTGAAGCGCACATCAAGCATCTCGGCTGCGTTGCCATTGGGCACCGCCGCGACATCGGCGCGCGAGCCCGTCCATTTGGAAAACCAGGGGTGCCATCCGGCAGCCGCTGGAAATGGCGCGTCGTCGGTCGAGACGGTCAGGCTGATGGTCACGGCATTCTCCGCAACTTCGATGAGCTGGCGCGCGGTGCCGCGCCACGGCCAGGGTGCGTCGAGTGCCAGTTCCATCAGCGCGCGCTGTCCGTCCGCTTCCACAAGACGCCACGGCGCAAAGCACGCCATGCCGTGCAGGGCGTGGGGCGGTTTGTTGACTGGCAGTTGGTGGCTTGCGCCGTTGAACCCAAGCTTGCCATCATTCAGCCGCCCAACCCACGGCACCATGGGGAAGCAGCCATATTGGAAAGCGCGCCGGGCCGGATTCCACTGTCGCAACAACTCATAGTCGAAGGCAGAGAGAGAGGCGATGCGCGCGCCATCCTCGGGAAAAATCTCCAGCGCGATGTCGCCATTGCGCAGGGTCAGGCGCGGCCCGCGCGGCCCCGGCCAAGGGGCATCAAAGGCCTGGCGGACGGCAAAGTAGGGGTTTTGGTCGAGTGTCGACATGATCGTGATGATCCTTATTGCGCGTTGGTGCCGTCACCCACGGAGATGGGGCTGATCAGCAGGACGCAGATGAAGGAGATGAGGGAAATCCCCGCGAGATAGCCCGCAACCCACCACGGCTTTCCGTGCCCCAAAGCGAGCAGGCTCGACGCGATCAGCGGTGTTAGCCCGCCGAGGATGGCAGAGAACTGGTAGGCGAAGGATAAACCCGTGTAGCGCACGCGGGTGCCGAACATGCCGGTGAACATGGTTGGCTGAACCGCGAACATCATCGTCGGCCCGAGATTGTAACAGAGGATCATCGATACCCAGATGACTCCGACGTTCTTGGTCTCGACCAGCATGAAGAACGGGAATGCGAATAGCAGGCAGAAGCCCGCACCAAACAGGTAAATCCGGCGCAACCCGACACGGTCGGACAGCCAGCCGATGGCCGGGCAGGCGAAAATACCGATCATGGAGGCGATCATCATGCCGGTGAGTGGCACCTGACGGTTCATGGCGAGTTGGGTCGAAATATAGACGATGCCAAAGGTATTGACGGTGTTGGACGAAACCGTTTCCGCAAGGCGAGCGCCGAGTGCCAGAATGAGGTTTCGCGGGTGCTTGCGCAGCAATTCCATCAGCGGCAGCGCTTCAGGCTTCGTTGCCTGCTTGGCTGCCTGCGCGCGCATCTCCCGCGCTTTGCGGAAATCTTCGGTCTCCTCAGTGTGGAGGCGGATGAACATGCCGACAATCAGCATGACAGCCGAGAGCCAGAACGGGATGCGCCAGCCCCAGCTCATGAATTGCTCGGTGGGCAGAGCCCATGTGCAGAACGAGAAAACACCGGTCGCCAGCATAATGCCGGCCGAGGCTGCGGTTTGCGGCAGTGAGCCGAAAAAGCCACGCCGATTTTCGGGGGCGGATTCGATGGTCATCAGTGCCGCACCGCCGTATTCTCCACCAAGTCCGAAACCCTGGATCAGACGCAGAAGGGCGAGAAGAATGGGCGCCATCACGCCGATGGAGCCATAAGTCGGCAGGCAGCCCACAAGAAATGTCGATGCGCCGACAATCATTAATGTCCAAATCAGGGTCGTCTTGCGGCCGACCTTATCGCCGAAATGGCCGAAGACGATGCCGCCGAGCGGGCGGGCCAGAAAGCCAACGCCGAAGGTGGCAAATGACGCGATGATGCCCACGAGCGGGTCGGCCTGGGGAAAGAACAAAGGGGCGAAAACCAGCCCCGAGGCCGTTCCGAAAATGAAAAAGTCATACCATTCGAGCAGCGCGCCCGCGAAGGAGGCGGCAACGACCTTGCGAATGGCCTTGGTGTCGCTCACGGTGGGGGGTAGTGCAATTCCGATGGTCGACATTGTTCAGCCTTCCCTTGATACGGCCCGCGCCGGGAGGTTCCGGCGGCCTTTCTGTTGGGGGGATGCACTCCGCGCTGGCGCGGAGTGTCGTGGTATCGCTGAAAGGGCTTATTCCTTGATTGCCTTGAGAACGTCCGCGTCTTCAGCATCAACATTGACGCCCATCGGCTCCCATTTGATGATCAGGCAAGTGAGCACACCGATGAAGGGGACGATGGCGAGGCAATAAAAAGCGTTGGTGTTGAAATTTATCCACAGCATCGGCCAGAAGATCAGCCCGGCAATGGCTCCGCAGCGCATGATGGCGCGGGCAAATCCGATACCTGCTGGGCGAATGCTTGGCGGGTAGGAGAGTGTGGCGATGGTCATGCCGAGCCCACCGGGACCTGCCGAGTGGGAGAAGATGATAAGGCCGAGCAGCATGAGCGACAGCCATGGATTGGTCTTGGCGACGAAGCCGAGCGCCACCAGGGCAATCGCAACCGCTGCAAAGCCGACCATCGACTGCTTGCGCGCACCGTATTTGCTGACAATCATCGAGCCAATGGCGCCGCCGGTGATCCCGCACAATGCGTTGACGACCGCCGAGCCAGACAGTGCTCCGGTGAGCCCGCCGCCGATGATGCCTGAGAGCGTCAAGGGCAGGTAGACACCGACAGCATTATATTGCCAGGCCTGCATGGTTGCGACCACGCAACCGAGAATGGTGCGGCGGCGATAACGGTCGTTGAACAAAACGCCGTAAGCGCCCTTCACAGCCCCTTCCTTGGACGGAGTCCCCGCATCGGCAATCTTACCGATCTCAACCGAAACACCATAACGCGATTTGAGAATGCGGACTGCCTCCGGATAGTTGCCGACACGCGCTGCCCACATGGCTGATTCACCGATGTAGAAATAGCGCAGCACCATGACCAGCACAGCAAAACCTGCGCCAATCAGAATACCAACCCGCCAGAGCTGCGCATCCATGACACCGGATGAGTGCAAGCTCAGCAGCACTACGTAAACAATGGTAGTCGAGATATACCAGCCCATCTGCCACAGATTGACCGAGGTGCCAGATTTTTTGGAGGACGCACCGCGCAGTTCAGCAACCGCGTTGGTTGCCAGCGGAAAGTCGATCCCGAGACCAAAGCCGAGAATGATGCGGCACACCAGCACCCACCACACGCTAGTGGCGAAGGCGACACCGGCTGCGCCGATGGTGCATAACCCCATGCCGATGAGGAAGCCGTTTTTCTGGCCAAAACGGTTGATGATCGGGCTCGACATCAAGCCACCGATCAATGCTGTGACCAGCACCGACGCATTTACCGTGGCGGCAAGACCGGCGGAGATACCGAATTGTGCAGCAATGTATTGATTGCCAAAGCCGACCATGGCGGCCTGATAGGCATCGATGAGAATGCCGCCCAACGCGATGAGGACAATGCCGAGATTGGAGCGCAGGGGAGGGTTTTTATTGACGATGTCAATCACGTCCTGCGGCTGTCGGATGGTGTAGCGGGGAGTGTCTAGCGCCAGTTCCATGTGTTTCTCCATGTCACCCACGTGACTTGCGCGCGGGGAGAGAGCTGAGTTTCAACCTGTCCGACATCGGGAATGCGCATCGGAGCGCTGCAATCAAAAACTGAAATTACCCTATGCCGAGATGAAAAGAGGCTTTCCGGGCCGCAAAAAACGGCCCGGCAGCATGTTGTCGTGTTAGTTGAACTGAATGAGAACCTTGATTGAATCCGGTTCTTTCGCCCGCTCATAGGCGCGGGACGCTTCCTCGACCGGGAAAATATCGGTGACGAGGTCGGTGGTGTCGAAACGTCCATCCGAAAGCCACGGGATGATGGCCTTGAAATCGGCGGGCACATACATGCCCGAAGACAACAGGTCACATTCGAAACGCTGCATCCGCGGCAAAGGCACTTCACGCGGGCCGGAGGGCACGCCCATGCACATCACCGTGCCGCCGGAATAGACACGGGCGAAGGATTCGGTAATCGTCGCCTGCGCCGCCACCACGTCAATCACCCCGGTGAAGCGGTCACCATCGGGAAGGCCACCGGCAGCAAAAACGCGCTTTGCGCCGTATTTCATTGCGAGGTCGCGCTTGCGTGCATCGGGCTCGATCACGGTTACTTTGCCCGCACCCATGATGCGCAGGGCCTGGACGATGGATAGCCCAATGGTGCCTGCACCGATCACCAGAATGTCTTCGAGGGTATGTTGAGGCATCCGGCTGATGCAGTGATGCGCACACGTTGCCGGTTCTGCGAAGGCAAGCGTTTTCAAGGGGATGGATTTCGGAGCCACGTAACAATTGCGGGCTGGGACCACATGGCTTGAACGCCCGAAGCCGGGGGCGCGGAAACCGGCTACCTGAGGCGGCTCACACAGATTGAAGCGGCCAGACAAACAGGCGCGGCATTTCATGCAGGCCATGATTGGGTCCACCACCACATGGTCATCCACGGCGACGCAGGTCACATTGGAACCGATTTCGGTAATGATGGCGCAGATCTCATGGCCGGGGACAACCGGCGGTTTGGCGAAAGGGTGGCCACCGGCGAGAACATGCAGGTCCGAGCCGCAAATGCCGAGATAGGCGGGAGCGATCCGGACATCGTCAGGGCCGAGCGGTTGGCGCTCCACCTGAACGCGTTCGAATGTGGCTTTTCCGATTTCGGGAAATAAAACGCGCGTAACCGTTTCCATTTTGCACTCCTCAAGGTCGAAGTCGTCAAACGGCGGTGGAGCGAAATGCGTTCAGTCGGAGACATCGCGCAAAACCAGACACTTTGCTACCGTTGGGCTCTGGCGCTTAGCCGGAGATCGGCTAAACGCAGCAAATTCCGTAAAATCTCAGCGTTTAGCCATCGTCTCATCGACGATTTCCGACAGACGACGCATGCGAGGTGCCGCGATGTCCTGGAGCGCCGCCCGCATGTCGGTGGCACCGACGACCGATGCCCAGACGGCGCGCCCGGCCAGAAAGCCCGATGCACCGCCCGCCATCGCCGCACGCACAGCACCGAAGAACAAATCGCCTGGTACGCCGGAAGAAAGGATCACCCAAGGCATTGCCATCTTGTCGCTCAGGCGTTTGCAGGCTTCCGTCAGTTCTTTGGCTGAACCTTTACCGGCCAGCGGCATTTCTGCCTTATAGAGATCAGCGTCTGTGCGACCGAGTTCCTCGGCGGCTTTCACGATGGCCTCTTCGCGGTTGAAGACATCGCCACGACGGGGCGGGCGGACAACCGGCTCAATGAGGCTCACGAGACCGGCTGAGCGGCAGCGGGCGACAAATTCCCTGACCATCTGCAGGCGTTGTTGCGGGTCTTCGTCCTGGCGCCACAGCACCAGAAGTTTCAGGGCTTTTCCACCCATCGCGCGCACTTCCGCAGGCACGACACCCTTATCAATTTCGACCGCGTCGACCGGAATTCCATTGCCTGGCAGAAAAAGATCGGCTGCCGCCATCAGGCTGCATGAGGGCGCAATGGCTTTCCGTTTGACGGCTTCATCAAGGCAGAACTGGCGGTCAAGCAAGATAGCGGAGGCGTGGGGCGATAGAATTTCCGCCGCTGCCACCTTGAACTCGGTTAGCACCTTGTCGCTGACCGGTGTCGGCGCGCCGGCAACCGCAAACATGGTGCGTAGTGCTTCGCGCTGGTCGACAGCAAGCATGGCATAGCCGCCGGAAGGGCGGGCAATGCTGGCGGCGGTATAGGAGGTTGAGGCTGTCATGGGTTTTTCCTCGTGTGTTATCAAAGATTATCTGGGCGTCCGGCGGCCTTACGCAGGTGCGAAAGAATGGCCGACCAATCCTGGCGACCGCGACCGTCGGCGCGTGCCTGGTTGTAAATCTCGCGCGATGCCGCCACGAGCGGCGAGGGCGCCTTGACCTGGTTCGCCACATCAAGCGCAATCCCGAGGTCTTTATGGGCGAGATCAACCATGAAGGCGGGAGTCAGGTCGCCTTTGAGCACCTTGTTGGGCCAGCCTGTGGTGAAATGGCCCTTGCCTGCGGCGGTGCCCGACATCACGCCGATGGCGATATCCAGTGAAAGACCCAGCGCTTCGCACAAAACAGCGACTTCCGCGGAGAGGGCATTGAGCGCAATGCTCATTGTGTTGTTGATGATCTTGATGCGAATGCCCATGCCTGGACCGCCCGCATCGACGAAGTCCGAACCCATACACATCAGGATGGGCTTGGAGCGCTCGACCTGGGCGGGTGTACCTCCGGCGAGAATGAGCAACTGACCGGTGAGCGCCTGATCTGATGTGCGGCCAACCGGAGCATCCATGAAGGAGAGGCCGCGCTCATTCATGTGCTTGCAGATTTTGTCGGAATGCAGCGGATGGATGGTGGACATATCGATGCACAGCGCATTGGCAGAAAGCTTCTCCACCGCGCCGCCTTCGCCGAACAGGGCGGCTTCGACGATATCGCCATTGGGCAGCATGGTGATGAGGAAGTCTGCGCCCGAAGCCGCTTCGCCCGGCGTTTTGGCGAGCTTCGCCCCCAGCGCGAGCAGCGGGTCCGCCGCCTTGGCGTTAATGTCGAAAACGGTGAGCTGGTGACCTTTACGGATCAGGTTCGCAGCCATCGGCGTCCCCATTTGCCCCAGGCCAATGAAACCAATTATCGACATGATTCATCCTTGATCGTTTGTGTCATTTTGACGAAATATCAATGTCGTAAAAAGTAACATAATGTCTATATGTGTCAAGTTTGGTTTTTTCTGTCACGAGGCTATTGCTGATAATCATGGAGTTCCTGAAATTTAAGATGCTGATAATAAATGAGAAAAATAGTAACAGCCTCTTTGTCGCAGGGCTTTGGTCGTGCGGAGGCGGCCGCGTGGGCGGGTTCTGAATGTCAGAAAAAGGAAATGATATGCGGCCAGCCTTTACGGCTGTGGCAGCAGTTCGGGTGTGTAGTTGGCCAGTCTGTAACCGATCAGGCCGAACCATTCTTTAGCGGCTATATCGAGCCGGTGCAGGCCGGAGGAGTTGAAGGCGAAGAGGCGGCGGGCGTCGCGGGGGCCTCGTGTGCGAAAATCAACGGGGTAGGCCACAACATCAAAACCAACGGCGCGAAAACTGGCCACGGCACGCGGCATATGCCACGCGGAAGTCACGAGCAGCCACCGCTCACCGGGCTTCGGCGAAATTATCGCGCGGGTAAAGAGTGCATTCTCGCGGGTGGTGCGAGATTGGTTTTCAAACTCGATGCGTTCGGGGGCCATGCCCATTGTTGTTGCATAGCGGCGCACAGCGTCTGCTTCCGCTGGGCCTGCATAAACCAGATTGCCGCCACCGCCGGAGAATAGAATGCGGGCGGCCGGGTAACGCCGGGCGAGATCCGCCATGGCGATGACACGCTCTCCGGCCTCGTTGACGTTTAACTGGTCATGGGCAAAGGATTCTTCCGCCTGAACTGAGCCACCCAGTACGATAATGCCATCTATGCGCCTATCGGTGGGCAGATGGACCGGAAAGCGTTGTTCAAGCGGCAGCATGGCCCAATTTGCCACAGGGCCGAGGCCACAGGCAAAGAGAAGCAAGGTGGCACCCGTTGCCAGCGTCAGGGCAAAGCGCCGGAAGCGCGTAAACGCCAAGAGAGCCAGGCCGACCAGAACCAGAAAGGGTATCAGGTTCGATGGAGTGGCAAAAAACCAGACAACCTTGGAGAGATGATAGAACATGCTCAATGGCATAGGCGATCAGGCCACTGAGGTCCATATCACTCTCACTCCCTGTTGCAGATATCCTTGAGCGCTTGCCACTCAGCTGCAGAGAGAAGTTCAACGCTCTCTTTCGAGACTTCGGCTTTGCCGGACAAGTTGGCAAGGCGCTCTTCGGTTGCCGGATGAGAACTAAGTAAACTAAGGGTTTCTAAAAAATCGAGGCCAGAATCGCTCTTGCCGATCCGTGTTAGCAGGTGCGCCATAGCCGCAGGGTCGCGCTTGAGTGGCAACATGGTTTCCGCTGAAAAAGCATCTGCCTGCCGCTCAACGTCCCGAGAATAGGAGTTATTTATGAGGGTCTGGGTTAGAAGGGAGGCGCTGGATCCACCCGTGATGTCGCCGAAGAATAGCCCGGCAAGGATAGATATGCCGCTATTTTGCATGAACACACGCAAGCTATCACGATTATGGACATGTCCATATTCATGGGCAATGACGCCAGCCAGTTCATCTGTACTTTCCGCTTTCTTCAACAAACCGTTTAAGACATAGACCTGCCCGCCGGGGAGGGCGAAAGCATTGGCGGCAGTGCTATCCAATACGGCGATACGTGGTTGTACTGCGAAGTTGTGTCCTGCGGTGAGCTTTTCAGACAGCCGGAGTAGCGCTCTTTGTCCGGCTTCAGATGTGCAAGTTTTCGGTGAGGAAAACAGAAACCTGATCTGCCCTTCCACCGCTTGTCCAAGCCTTTTTTCAAAGTGAACTGGAATACGATTAGTCAGTTTTGCGGCGATAAGCGGAATGACGGTGAATATGAGAAGACCAGTGGAGAGCACCGCCGCAATGGACCAGGCAACAATCTTCATTGTCGTGACCGACGAATTTTGCAGAGCTTCCAGTTTCGGGCAGGTGCTACGGATCATCGCTGCAACCGCTGCATCTCTGGTTTCGATGCGCGCGGGGTAAATATGCTGCCCATCCAAGCCCAGCCGCAAAATACCTTCCGGCGCATCCATCCTTCTGATGCTGTCCAGCGGCCAAGCTGCAAGTTGCGTCTCGCCCTGTTGGATCAACAGGGAGGGGCCTTCAATTTGTAGGGTAACTTCATGTCGCTGGGCATTGTGCCCATCCATGAAAAACACTTTCTCCATTAATTGAGGCGCTCCCCCCGCAAAAAATAGGGCCGGGGCATAGATTTTTGCCACCGGCTGGATGGGTATTGCTACCCGTCAAAATGCGCCTGAAACCCGCAAGTCGCATGCTGGTTTGAAATTGTACTGGAAATGAGGGTGTTTCTTGCCCGAAGCCTTCACTTCCGTTTTTTATTACTTACGCTAGAAGCTTACTGTTGCCCCGAGTGCATCGGCCAGGCCAGCCCCCAGCTTATCTGCCGCTTGGCCGGTCGCCGTGGCGGTAGCCAACTGCTCCGGATTGTCCACCGACAGAGTTTTCGTAATGGCAATCCAGAAGCCGCGATGGAAGAAGTACCGCGCGATAACGGCCATACCGCCAAGGAAAAAGAGGTAGAATACCATCAGGACTACAAAGGCACCGAAGGTCCCGGCGGTAGACGACTGTGCGTTGGGAGCGTTCAATATGCCGAACAGACCCAAAGTTGGAGATACGATTAAGATGGCGAGCGCCATGAATAACATCGTAACCAATCCGAAAAGGAAAAGCGAACCGAAGCATTTCAGCCAGAGACCGTACATGGTACCTGCGCCGAGATCACTCCGCAGGGAGACATTGCCAAATTTGATGCCCGACAGATGCCAGCGCGTGATGACTGCCACAATATACGGCGTGAATAGCAACAATGCAAAATAGAGTACGACGATTAACCCGTGGAGTGCACCACCGCTGATTGAGCGGGAAAGGGCGGAAATCACTGCTAAAATAACGACTACCGCTACCAGTGCATATAAAACGCCAAGCTTGCGAAATAACTGCCCGCCGGTTGCGACGAACGTGCCTTTGAGATTGCCATATTGCGTGAAATGCATTTTGTAGCGTTCGAGGGCAGCAATGCGCCAAGGCAGGCAGATGCCTATGGTGATGATGGTCAGAAAATCCCAGCCAAGGGCCCGAAAGGCATATCCCCAACCTGCAGGTTCTACCCAGAAGCGAATACCGCGAAAGAGAGTTCTGGTGGCGATGTAACGCCTTGCTCCAAAAACCGCATAATGGGTCAGCAAAAGTAGGCCCACGGTAAGAAGGGCAATCGGGATGAAGGCCAGAGCTCCCAATGCCAGCGGGAGGATATAGAATGCCAAAATCACCGGTAGGAGGGCGGCGACAGCAATCAGGAAACCAACCAAAAGTTCCTTGCCAGTGCCTGTGTATTCAAGGGGTTCGCCCTCAATCTGCGTATTCGCCCAAAGATGACGCCGTAAATTGGTGGTCAGCCAAAAACGATAAAAGCCGAGTGTCGGGATCAATAACAGATATCCCTTGATCAGCTTCTTAATATACTCGGACCCACTACCCGAAAACGAGAGCGCTAGTGCCTTACCGGTAGCCGTGCTACCGGATTCTGAAACCACATCCCCTGCCATATTTCCCCCCAAGTCAAAGAAAATAATCTCTCTGCGAAGAGTAAACATAAGCAATAAACGTGGCAAGCTTGGGCGTTAAAATATCTGATCTCGCTAGAGCATTTTTCGTTTAGGCGGATGCCAGGGTAACGTCAAAAAACGCGAAAAAATAGAGAAAATTATAGCGTTCTACGATTCTGTAAAACTGCAAAAACGCTCTATTCTAAAGACGTATGAAGCATCAGCAGTTTTGAATGGATGCCTCAGCATTTCAAGCCAGAGCGTCCGCGGAACTGTTCAGAAAGCCCGACACGCCGCCCTTACTTCAGGCATAGGCCGCGACGTTGCAGCTTTTCGATGTCGCGCGGTTCGCAATGGGTGGCCATGAAGCTCATCCATTCGCCTTCGCTGCCATAGAAAGCGTTGCGATCGACATTTCCGTTGATACCCGCCACACGGCCGGTTGTGGTGAACTGCCAGAAGGTCCAGCGACGGTTTCTATAGCGCTCATGGGGTTCGGCGGCGGTGCTGCGAATCCAGAAGGGGTAGTCCTTGAACTCCTGCTCCAGGATTTCGGCATGGAATGTGATGTCTGTGTAAATGATCGGGCGCTTGCCGGTATGTTCTTCCATCGCTTCCAGCAGGGTGTGGATCATCTGCAATGCCTGCTCACGCGGGATTTTTTTGGGGCAGTTGCGGGATTCACCATTCCATTCCACATCAAGCACCGGGGGTAGGGCGTCGGGGTCTGCGGGGACATTGCGGCGGAACCATTCGGCCTGATCTTCCGCTGAGCGGCACCAGAATACAAAGTGATAGGCCCCGCGCGGAACACCGGCGGCAGCGGCACCGCGCCAGTTGTCCATGAAACGGTCATCAAGATGATCGCCGCCTTCGGTTGATTTGATGTAAGCGAATTTCGTGCCGTGGGCTTTGACGGATCTCCAGTCAATCTGACCCTGCCATTTGGACACGTCGATGCCATGGATCGGCAGGCGATGCGCTTTTGCCACGCCAGCATGGGGGCGTGCATCACCTTTGCGTGAACCATCTGAACACGCTGCAGCGGCCAAGCCGACGCCAACGGTCAGGATGAGCGCAAGGATGTTTTTCATCCGCGATAGATGCCGATGGTGCGAAAGAGACGGAAGCGAAATCTGCATGGGTTCAATTCACGACGTGGAACAAGGCATTAAGATCAATGCACTAAGTCGGTTAAAGAACCATTCAGGAAGATGGTTAAGAATGTTTGAGGGTAGTGCAGCAAGGCTTTATGCGGTTAACCGGCGCGCCATGCTTTACGGTGCCGCATTCTCGCTGCGATCTCTGCTTTCTACGACCTCGATATCGCGATTGAGCCCAGCCTCGACCTTGAATTCGCTGCTGTAGACCTTGTTGTCATGGCGCGCGACCAGAATATACGCGCCTTCGGCCAGCGCGACCTGGGGGAAGGCGCCGATGGCTTCGCGCACCACGTCGCCGCCGGGGGTGAGAACGCTGAAAGCGGTGTCTGCAAAGGCTTCTGAGCCCGGCGTCGCCACAAGTTTCAGGGTGACGACCGCCGCGCGGTGATTGAGCGTGGCTTCGGTGAGCTGGCCGGTTTCCACCCGCAGGTCGGCGCGCTGGATGGCGTTAGCGTCACCGAAGGTGGAGACGATGTGGTAGGTCCCCGCAGGCAAACGAATGATTTCGCCGGGCTTGCCATTGGATAGAACGAGCTTGCCTTCACTGTCAGCACCGATGGCAACGTAGACGGAAAAGGAAATCTGCGACGAGGGGATGAGAACGCCTCCCACAGTGCCGGCGAGCTTGAGCGCTCCAGCATTGATTTCCAACGTTTCAGTGAGGGCGCGATCTTTCACCACAATGCGTTTTGAGGTGCTGGCATAGCCATAGGCGGCCTGTATGACGTAATTCCCTGGTGCCAGGCGGAATTGGGGTGCGGCATCTGCCGATTTGGTCACCAGTGCCGGTGAAACATTATCTCCCACATTCTCGAAAATGCGCCAGACAAGCCCCGATGTAATGCGTTCGCCGCTATCGCCGAGTGTCGCTGCGGCGATAATCGAGAAAGCCTTACGTTGGCCTTCAACCGGGGAGAACATATCTGAACGCGGCATCACAGGATCAGCCGGGCTGGCTTCCTGCGCCACCGCCGGTCCGGCTGCTAGCAGCAGAAGCAGCGCCATGGCCTGCAAACACTTTTCCCAAGTGACCTTAACGCCTACCATACCGTCCCCATGCTTCAGATGAAGCGTCGTGATTTGAAAAATGAACCTTGCGGTAAGCTCCGCCGCAAATCGGGCATTTTGATGCAGCTAAGCCAGAAAATGCGCCGAATCCTTAGCAGATTGAAATGGGCTCTCCTAGTCTAAAGGAAACGGCGCTTGCTGCTGCGCAGTGAAAGGGCGCTATTCCCGTTTTGCGGTGTTTACGATAAAAGCAATCGCATCCGGCCATTGAATAGGCATTTCCATGAACCCGACCCTCGACCTTCTTCGCAAGCGCAGGTCCCTGCGCGCCAATCAATTGATCGAGCCCGGGCCTGATCGTGAAACGCTGGCGCAATTGCTGACCTTGGCGGCGCGGGTGCCCGACCACGGAAAACTTGCGCCCTGGCGCTTCATTGTTGTCGCCAATGACGCCCGTCGCACGCTCGGGCAGGCGGTGGAAGCGCTGGCCATCGCCGATCAGCGGGCGACAGATGCCGAAGCTCGTGAGGTGGAACGGCAGCGATTTTTACGTGCGCCGGTTGTGGTGGCGCTGGTGTCCCGGGCGAGACCGCACCCGAAAATTCCCATATGGGAGCAGCAGCTTTCCGCCGGGGCCGTCGCGATGAACTTGTTGATCGCCTGCGAGGCCACCGGGTTTTCAGCGACATGGATCACCGAATGGTATGCTTTTGACCGCCGGATGATGGACGAACTGGGGCTCGCCCCCGATGAGGTTCTCGCTGGTTTCATCCATATCGGCACGCCATCCATTCCCCTCGATGAACGCACGGACCGGACGCGTCCGGTGATGGCGGACATCATTTCCCATTACGGTGAGTAACATGTTCTATCAAACCGACCTTGGCGATCACGGCCTGCCGCACAACCCGTTCAAGGCGCTGGTTGCGCCACGCCCCATCGGCTGGATCACGGCGATGGACAAGGCGGGTAATATCAACCTGTCGCCGTATTCCTATTTCAACGCGGTGTGTGACGCGCCGCCGATGGTGGTTTTTTCGTCGAGTGGCTGGAAACACGCGGTGGCGTTTGTTGAGGAAACCGGGGAGTTCGTCTGCAATCTGGTGAGCTTTGAGTTGCGCGAGGCGATGAATGTCACCTCGGCACCGTTCGCCCATGGCGTGAATGAGATGGAGAAGGCCGGGCTTGCGGCTGCGCCTTCACGCCTCGTCCGCCCGCCACGCGTTGCCGCATCACCTGCCGCGCTTGAGTGCAAATGGGTACAGACGGTGCCGCTCAAGACGGTGGACGGCGTGGCGACCGATCATTTTCTGGTCATCGGTCAGGTCGTCGGCGTGTATATTGATGAACGCTTTATCCAAGATGGCCTGGTTGACACCGCCGCGATGCGGCTCATTCAGCGCTCGGGCTATCACGACTATTTCGAGGCGCGCGAAGAAGGCCGCTTCACGATGAAGCGGCCCACCACGGTTTAAAGCCAGTTACACATTGGCACCGGCGGGATCTTTGATTTCTTCTTCGTCGACATGGCGCGAGAAGAAATTGGCGAGCAGTGCCCCGGAAATGTTGTGCCACACGCTGAAGATCGCGCTCGGCACCGCAGCTGCGGGGGAGAAGAACTGCAAGGCAAGCGACGCGCCAAGCCCGCTATTCTGCATACCCACTTCGATGGCGATGGCCTTGCATTTTGCCAGCGACATGCCGCAGAATCGTGCCGAGAAAAAGCCGAGCGCGTAGCCGAGCCCGTTGTGCAGAACCACCACAACGAAGATCAACAGTCCGGATTTGATGATGTTGGCCTTGTTGATCCCGACCACCGAAGCGACGATCAGCACGATGCCGATCACGCTGATCAGCGGCAGCGCTGGCACTGCAGCCCGCACCACGCTCGGCGCAAACTTCTGGCACAGCACACCGAGCGCCAGCGGCAGAAGCACAACCTGAACAATACTGAGGAACATCGCCATCGCATCAACTGGCAGATGCTGGCTGGCGAACACCCACACCAGGAACGGCGTCACGATGGGGGCGAGCAGGGTGGTCACCGAGGTGCAGGCCACGCTGAGCGCGACATCGCCTTTGGAGAGGTAGGTCATGACATTGCTCGACGTACCGCCGGGGCAACAGCCCACCAAAATCACGCCCGCCGCCACTTCGGGGGACATCGGGATGACCATGGTCAGGATCACGGCGAGGCCCGGCATGATGACGAACTGGGCAATGACGCCGATCAGCACCTGCACGGGGTGGCGCGCCAGCTCCTTGAAGTCGTTCACCGAAAGCGTCAACCCCATGCCGAACATGATGATGCCGAGCAGCCAAATAATATAAGGCGCAACCAGCTTAAACGTATCCGGCAGCATGAAGCCGAGGGCGGCGAACAGGATGGTCCACAAGGCAAAAGTTTTGCCCACAAAAGTGGAAAAGGTGGCCAATGCTTTCAAGATGGAAACTCCGTGCGATTGTGTTCCCATTGCTTAGCATGGCATTTCCAATCTCCAAACTGGCGAAAGCCACAAAATGACCGCCCTGAAACAAAAAATGAGGGACGACCGCCCGTAAAACACCACATGCCTTGCGTTCGGGTTTCTGATAAACGATTGTCGCGATACATCAGGGGCACGCATGACAGTGCCGCGAACAGAAAGTTCATTCGAGCAAAGCAATGACAGGCCTTACTTCATATCCGCATATTGCAGACCCTGACGGCGACTCATGGGTTGAACGCTTCATGGCTTTCGTCGGGCGCGGACACGCGGCGGCGTGTGCGGCGCTTATTGTGCTGAGCCTGGCCTGCCTTTTGCCTGGTTTTGTGTCTCTGCAACCGATTGATCGTGACGAGCCGCGCTTTGCGCAAGCCTCCAAGCAGATGCTCGAGACCCGTGATTTCGTTGATATCCGCTTTCAGGATGAAGCAAGGCATAAAAAGCCGGTTGGCATCTATTGGCTCCAGGCTTCTGCCGTTTCCGCGGGTGAAGTGCTCGGCGTGCCGGAAGCGCGCACGACAATTGCACTCTATCGCCTGCCGTCGCTGCTGGGGGCCATTGGCGGTGTGTTGCTGACCTATTGGGCGGCTCTGGCCTTCCTCGACCGGCGCGGGGCGTTTCTTTCTGCCGCAATGATGGCGGTTTGCGTCATACTGATGTTCGAATCGAAGCTCGCCAAAACCGATGCGGTGCTGCTCAGTTGCGCGATGGCGGTGATGGGCGGGTTGGCGCGGGCCTATCTTGGGCAAGGTGGCGCGCGGCTGCCGTTGCGCACGCTTCTCATATTCTGGCTCGGCATGGCGATCGGTATTCTGGTCAAGGGGCCGATGGTCATCATGTTCGCCGGGCTTGCCGGGCTTTGCCTCTCCATCAAAGAGCGTTCCGGCTACTGGCTGACCAACCTCAAGTTGAAATGGGGCTTTCTCGCTACTTTTCTGATCGTTCTGCCCTGGTTCATTGCCATCGCCATCCGTAGCCACGGCGAGTTTTTCGAGGCCTCTGTCGGGCAGGATATGCTGGCCAAAGTCAGGGGCGGGCAGGAGGCGCATGGCGCGCCACCCGGCTTTTATCTGATCTCGTTCTTCGCCATGTTCTGGCCGGGCGCAATTCTCGCAGCCATCGCCGTGCCGTTCGCCTGGATCAACCGCAGCCGCCGAGAAATCGCGTTCTGCATCGCCTGGATCCTGCCTACATGGATATGCTTTGAGATTTTCCCCACCAAGCTGCCCCATTATGTCATGCCGCTTTATCCGGCCATCGCCATTGTCATCGTGATGTCCATCGGCGAAAAATTCATGGGGCCGCACCGGCCGCTGGCGCGGATCGCCTCATGGGTGATGCCGCTCATTCCGCTGATTCTGACCTTCGGGCTTGCAGGTGTTGCATGGGTTCTCGACCGCACCCTGCCATGGGCGGGCTTTGCCGTGCTTCTGCTGGCGTCGGGACTGGCGATTGCCGCCCGCAATGCTTTTGCGCGCAACCTTTCGGTGCGCTGCATCCTGCTGTCGCTTGTCTCGGCAATCTTTGTCGCCATTGGGGTGTTCGGGCTGACACAACGCGATATCCCCTCCCTCAAACTTTCGCCGCGCCTGATCGAAGCCACGCGCAGCGCGCGTTGCAAGGCTCCGGAGCTTGGAAGTCTGGGCTATCGGGAGCCGAGCCTGATTTTCCTTGGCGGCACGCGTCTTCAGTTGCTCAGTGATGCCGCAAACGGGGTCGCTTTCGCCAAAGGCGGCGGCTGCCGAGTGGTTTTTGTTGAAAGCCGCTACGATCCGTCTTTCCGGGAACTGGCCGAGAAAAGCGGCGTGAAGCTGTTTCGTCTGCCGTTGATTTCCGGTTTCAACATTAATGGTGGCAAGCGCCTCGATATATTCGTTTACGAAACCCGCCAGAGCGAATAAGCAGATATCGTTTTGGGGCAATGGCAGAGAATGGCAGCAGTCACCACGGTTTTGGAAAACGCACCGCGCATCAGCGTCGTCGTTCCCGTCAAGAATGAAGAAGGCAATATCCGCTCACTGATCGAAGAGATCGTGCAAGCGGTGTCGTCGCTTGCACCCTTTGAGATCATCTATGTCGATGATGGCTCGACCGATGGTTCGCAAGCCCTTCTGGGCGAGATGCAAAAAACCGCGCCATGGCTGGTGCGTATGCATCACGCAGAAAGCTGCGGCCAGAGCGCGGCAGTGCGCACGGGTGTGCGTGCGGCGACTGCGCCAGTTGTGGTGACGCTCGACGGCGATGGCCAGAACGATCCTGCTTATATTCCCGCCATGATGGCGGTACTTGAGGCGGGCGGCTCCGCAATGGGGCTCGTCGCCGGGCAGCGCGTCGGTCGCAAGGATGGTGCTTTCAAAAGCTGGCAGTCGCGCAACGCCAATCGCATCCGCAGCATGATTCTGCGCGATGGCACTCGCGATACCGGCTGCGGCCTGAAGATGTTCCGGCGCGATGCTTATCTCGCCTTGCCTTATTTTGATGCCCTGCATCGTTTCATGCCTGCTCTGATGCGGCGTGAAGGTTTCGATGTCGGTTATGTCGATGTGACAGACCGCAGCCGCCGTGCTGGCGTCTCCAATTACGGTTTTTTTGATAGGCTCTGGGTCAGTGTTCTGGACCTGGCCGGTGTCTGGTGGCTCATCCGCCGCCGCAAACGCGTGCCGCAGGCGCGCAAGATGGAAGGGGGCGTGTAATGCTTCCGAGCCTCGTACACAATGTGGGCGGCTACCTGTATATGGTTTTCGTCGAGAAAATGAGCTGGGCGCTGGTCATCGGCCTGATCGGGCAAGGCATGTTCACGGCGCGCTTCGTGGTGCAATGGCTGGCATCTGAGCGCGCGGGACACAGTGTGATTCCGCTGTCCTTCTGGTTCCTGTCGATTGTTGGCGGCCTGATTGTGCTGGCTTATGCGCTGTATATGAAGGAGCCGGTGCTCATCATCGGCCAATCATTCGGCACCTTCATCTATATTCGCAATCTGATGTTCGTTTACCGCGACCGGCGGCGCAGGGCGGTGAGACCCGACACCACAACAGACGTGGAATAATCAAGAATCAACGTGTCTCAGTCAGCCGCTTGAGGCCTGCGTCGAGGTCGTTTTTCAGATCATCAAGGTCTTCCAACCCCACCTGGATGCGCAGGGTCGGACCGTTGGTCTGCCAGCGCGTCGCCGTGCGGTACTGCGTGCAGTCAAACGGAATGATCAGGCTTTCAAAGCCACCCCATGAAAAGCCCATGCCAAACAATTCAAGATTGTCGAGCATCCGCGCGACCGCATCTAGCGAAACGGGGTTCAGTTCAATGGAAAACAGGCCGGAGGATCCTTTGAAATCGCGCTTCCACAGGGCGTGACCGGGGTCGCTTTCGATGGCCGGATGCAGGACGCGCGCGACCTCCGGGCGCTTTTCCAGCCAGCGCGCCAGCTCCAAGGCGCGCGCGCCTTGTTCCCGCAAGCGCAGGCCCATGGTGCGCAGGCCTCGCAGCGCCAGAAAAACATCCTCCGGACCGGCGCAGAGTGCCATCGCATCCCAGGTCTCATAGAGCCGTTTCCAGGAGCGCTCATTGGCCGAAACCAGCCCCAGCAGAAGGTCGGATGCGCCGGAGAGATATTTGGTTCCGGCTTCAATGGCGATATCGGCACCGCGTTCATGGGGCGGAAACAGAACGGGTGTCGCCCATGTATTGTCCATCAGAACTGTCGCGCCATAGCGATGGGCAACTTCAGAAATCGCTGGGATATCCTGTATTTCAAAGCTCTGGGATCCAGGTGCTTCGGTGAATACCGCCGTCGTGTTCGGCTTGAATAATTGCTCGATGTCCTTGCCAACCAACGGATCGTAATAGGTAGTTTCAACGCCGAAGCGCTTGAGAAAACCGTCGCAGTAATTGCGGGTCGGGCGATAGACCGAATCCGTCATCAGCAAATGGTCGCCCGCTTTAAGACTCGACATGAGCGCCACCGCGACCGCCGCAAGACCCGATGGCACCAAAATCGTGCCTGCAGCGCCGGAAATTTCACTCCATGCGTCGGTTAGCGCGTCAGTGGTCGGCGTACCGTGGGTGCCATAGGTGTAGCGCGCACGCCCATGCAGAAGGTCATCCATCGTCTTGTAGAGAACGGTTGAGCCGCGATAGATCGGCGTGTTGACGAAACCATGGTGCTCATGGGGATTGCGTCCGGCCTGAACCAGCCGCGTTTCCATGCCGAAATGCGCCTTATCGGCGGGGGAATTTTGAGACATGAAAACCTCTGAGCAATGGCACTATGAAAAACGGATCGGGTGATGGGCGAGCCCCATGGGTTTTGGCGGGGCTCGCATGAGGGTTGAGAGCCCGGTACTTAGGGCTTCCCGGTCTTGATCGGCAAATCCTGCCGCGAGCCCCATTCGGCCCACGAGCCGTCGTAAAGCGCACGCGGCTCATGATTCAAGGTCTCGAAAGCGAGCGAGACGATGGCGGCGGTGACACCGGAGCCACAGGTGGTGATCACCGGCATATCCATGTTGATGGCCGCCTGATTGATCACGGCCCGCAATTCGTCTGCCGGTTTCAGTTCTTCCATCTTGCCATCCACGGTCAGAGAGGCGGCAGGAAGGTTCTTTGATCCTGGAATATGGCCGGAGCGCAGGCCGGGTCGTGGCTCCTGTGCTTCACCAAGAAAACGCGGCGCGCCACGGGCATCGACCACCTGAGCAGCCCCGGTGGCGAGGGCTTCCTGCACCACGGCGACATCGGCCACACTGTTCCCATGGAAGTGTGTGGCAAAAGTGCGGAGCGTGCGAGGCTTTTGCGGGCCTTCCTCCAACGGGTATCCCGCTTCTTTCCACGCGGGGAGGCCGCCGGCCAGAATGAATACGGAAATTGCGCCAAAAGTTCTGAACATCCAGCGCACACGGGGCGCGGAGAAAACGCCGAGGCCATCATAAACCACAATGGTGAATGTCTCACCAATTCCCAGCTTGCCAACATATTCGGAAAAAGCCTGCGGTGTCGGCAGCATATGGGGCAGGGATGAATCGGTATCTTTGATCGCTTCGATATCGACGCGAACCGCGCCGGGGATGTGTCCGGCCAGATATTCAGCTTCGGCATCGCGCTTCATGTCCGGCAGATACCATGAGCCGTCTACGACGATCGTATTCTTGTCATGCAGGCGTTTGTGCAGCCAATCCGGCGAAACGAAGGGAAGAGTCATGTATGTGCCTTTCTTGGCGTTTCCCATATGTGAATATTTTAGAACAAGGCGCGTTCGCGGGAAATCCGGCTAAGCGCGGAAGGCATTGAAAAATAAGAAAATTACAACAGCGCGATTCGGACACGCCTGTTCAATTTCCCTTTTTTCTCTATGGCGGTAACCACAATCGGGCCGATCTCTCCTGTTCGGCGAACATGGGTTCCACCGCAGGGCTGGAGGTCAAGACCGGCGATTTCGACGAGACGAATAACCCCGCCATCGCGCGGTGGCTGCACTGACATCGTCTTGACGAGGCCGGGATTGGCGTCAAGCTCAGCCGCTGTAATGGTCCGTTCGGTTACCTCGGCATCACGTTCGATCAAGGCGTTAACGCGCGCCGCGATTTCTTCCTTGTCGAAATCGGCCTCCGGAATATCGAAATCCAGACGGCCAGAGCCGTCTCCTATGGCCCCACCGGTGACAGGGTAAGGCAATGCTACGCTCAGAAGATGCAGTGCAGTATGGATTTTCATGCGCGCATAGCGCCTCGTCCAGTCGAGCTTCAGCCGAACTTTGTCCCCAGGAGACAGCGTTGGCAATTCGGAAAGAAGGTGGAGGATACGGCTGCGGTCCGGGGAGTAGATGGTGTTCTGCACAGTGTGCTCCACACCATTCGGCCCTACGATGACCCCGACATCGCCGGGTTGGCCGCCGCCCTGGGGATAAAAAATAGTGGCGTCGAGTTCCACACCCGTTTGCTGGTCAGCCACCAACACAACGGCATCTGCCTCATGGAGATAGGAATCACTGCGGAACAGGAGTTCGGTCATTTGTGTGTGCTCGCGCTTCTCGGGAGTGCTCGCGCACTCATTTTCAGGCTTCTTGGATGGGTACGAAGGTTCGCCGCCTTCAACGGGAATGCCCGACCAGATGGGGTCGATCTCATGAAGGTAGCAGGGCGGAGAAGCAAGTTCCATGGGTTCATTTGTCTCGTGACCATCGGGACATGGACCAGCTTTTTGCCGAATCCCTTCGCGGCGTGCAGCTCGATCCGTCATGGTCTCACATCCTTGAAAAATGCGGCGCCGATGGGCGAAACGCCTCGACACTGTACCCTGACATGAAGGCTTGTCTATGATTCAAAAGAGGTATTTTGCCTTTCGCATCAACGAAGGGATATCAGAAATCGGAAGGTAGGGCGCAGGACGCATCGTTTTTTCTGCTGCGCGATCAGGCGATTAACAATGAGAAGGCCATAATAAAAAACCTCCCGGACGAACCGGGAGGTTTTAAATGCGCTTTCGTGCGGAATGGTTTGGCTCCGCGAGTAGGACTCGAACCTACGACCGAGCGATTAACAGTCGCTTGCTCTACCAACTGAGCTATCGCGGAAAGCGTTTGGAGCGTATATCGGTGCCAGATACGATATGCAAGTCCCCTTTGATGAAAAAAGTCCGAAATCTGCTAGTTGCTCTCCGAGCGGTCACTTGCTATGGAGCAGTGGTCGCGTTTCGCAACGCTTAAGAAGGCCTCGTGGCGGAGTGGCTACGCAGAGGACTGCAAATCCTTGAACGGGGGTTCGATTCCCTCCGAGGCCTCCATTCTTAAATTTCAGATGCCCCCGCTTTCTTCCCGGAAACAGGGCGGGGTTCCCGAAAGGCAGACCGATGATCGATTTCGCTCAGGCCCGTCGTAATATGATCGACAGTCAGCTCCGGCCCTGTGACGTGAAGGATCCGCTCTTGCTTCAGGCGATTGAGATGGTTCCGCGCGAACGGTTCATTGCCTCGGGACGTGAAGCCCATGCCTATATTGATCAGCACGTTGCTCTGACGGCAGAAAACAATGGCCGCCATATGATGCAGCCGATGATTCTCGCTCGGATGATTCAGGCACTTAACCTTCTTCCTGGTGAGAAGGTGCTCGATGTCGCCTGTGGATATGGTTACGCGTCAGCGCTGATGGCCGAAATCGGTGCGCAGGTGGTCGCCTTGGAAGACGATGAAGCCGTTGCTGCGGTTGCGCGTGAGCGGAATGCCGGGAACGGCAAGATTTCATTTGTCACTGGCAATCTCAGCGAAGGTGCTCCCCAGCACGCCCCCTTCGATGCCATCCTCATAAACGGTGCCATAGAAGCGGTGCCCAGCAAGCTGTTGAGCCAACTGAAAGATGGTGGCCGGTTGATTGCTATCCGGATGGAGAACAAGACATCGCGTGCGATTCTCCATACGCGAACGGGCGATGCATTTGGAAACCGTGAGATCATTGACGCAACGGCTCCTGTGCTCAAAGGGTTTATAAAGGATGCTTCTTTCGTCTTTTAAGACGGGACAAGTGTTTCTTTTTTGCTGCACCCTTGTTTTTTTTGAGCGATGTTTGGTTCCAGCGGTTGTAGTTGTCGTGATGTTGGCTACATTCCAACTTTACGACGGCTGTCTGTTGTTCCGGGACGGAATTAAAGAGACTGAGCAGCAACAGATAGCGTGATTTGACAGGTAGGTAAGCGTGACGACTCTCTTCAAGAACAAGCGGCAGTTTATGCTTGCTGGAGCTTTGACGGCGGTGACACTTCTATCGTCAGGCGGCGTTGCGTTGTCAGAAACCATGGATGGTGCCCTCGTCAAAGCCTATCAGTCTTATCCGGCACTTAATGCACAGCGCGCTGGTTTGCGCGCAACCGATGAGAATGTGGCGCGTGCCAAGGCTGGCTACCGGCCCAGCGTCAGCGCTGCCGCGAGCGCTGGTCGCTCCTACCTGGATTACAAACTTCCCGGCTCCGCCATTGGCCGGGATACATTCCTTTCCGGGCGCAGTGCCGGAATGGAAATCGATCAGACCATATTCGACGGGTTCAAGACCCGCAATTCCGTGAGACAGGCCGAATCGCAGGTGCTGAGTTCGCGCGAAGCACTGCGCAACATCGAACAATCGACCCTGTTCAGTGCGGCCCAAGCCTACATGAACGTGCTGCGCGATACCGCTGTTCTCAATCTCAATCGTAACAACGTCGAAGTTCTTCTGGAGCAGTTGCGCCAGACTCGTGACCGGTTCAATGTCGGTGAAGTGACACGTACCGACGTGGCACAGGCCGAGGCGAGCCTCGCCGGTGCCCATTCGCTGGTCAGTGCTTCGGAAGCGAATCTCGCCAGCAGCTTGGCGCTCTATCGTCAGGTCATTGGCACGGAGCCGCGTCAACTCGCGCCCGGCAGGCCGCTGGATAAGCTGGTGCCGCGCAATCAGGTCGCGGCGCTTAAGGTTGCCATGGAAGAGCATCCGGCGATTATTGCCGCGATGCACGCCGTTGATGCGTCGGAAATTCAGGTCAAGGTCGTGGAGGCCGATTTCCTGCCTCAGCTCGGTGTCTCGGGTATCGTTCAGGATACGCGCGGCTATAGTGCGCCCGGTGATAACCGTTTGACGGCTTCCATCGTCGCGCAACTGAAAGTTCCCATCTATACCGGCGGTTCGACTTCGGCCCTGACCCGTCAGGCCAAGGAAACCGTTGGGCAGACGCGCTTGCAGGCCGATTCGATTCGCGATCAGGTTCGCGCCGCCGTGGTTTCGGCATGGGGCCAGCTTGAGGCCGCCAAGGCGCAGATCAAAGCCTTTCTGGCGCAGGTCGCAGCCAATGAAGTGGCGCTTTCCGGTGTTCGCGAGGAAGCCCGCGTTGGCCAGCGCACCACACTCGACGTATTGAATGCCCAGCAGACCCTGTTGAATTCGCGCGTTCTTCTGGTGACGGCGCAGCGCGACAGAATTGTTGCGTCCTATGCGGTCGTGCAGGCCATGGGGCGTCTGACCGCCCGGTATCTGGCGCTGGATGTTGCGCATTACAATCCGGAGACGCATTTCAACCAGGTCAAGGATTCCTGGGGCGGCACCATGACCCCTGATGGCAAGTGATTCCGTATTCGAAACTCGGATGAATTCCGTGTTCGTGTTTGGAGCCTTGCCTCGATGGAAAAACAGCCTAGTTTAGAAAGTGGCCGCTACTCGGTGCGGCAGCGATGGTGTTTGAACGATGAGCGCAGCAGGCCTAAACGATGGCGATCAGACGATGGAGAGCATCCTCGACTCGATCCGCCGGCTCAGGGCTGAAGATCATGCCCCGCTACCACCGGTCGTTTCCGCGCCTGCGGATGAGATCAGGCCCCCACGGGTGGAAACAGCCTCCCAGGTGGAAGCAAGCTTCCATGAGGAAGTAAACTCCCAAGAGGAATTAAACTCCCAGGAACAAGCCGGTTCCGAGATGGAAACCAGCTCCATTGATGAGGACATTCGCGCTCTGCGCGTTGCTTTGACTGAAATAAGGGCAGAGACGGCGAGCCTCCAAGACCAGGCCCCGATCTTCCCGCAGGATGAGGTTTACCAGGCAAACTGGCCTGAGACTGATACTGCCGGAGATGCGCCAGTCTTCGTTTCCCAAGAGGAGCCACCGGCTCTTGTGTCGTTGGACGTTGAGCAAGCCGTGCGCCAATCATTTTTAGGTCTTTCCCATACTGCGGCCACGCAGGAAGTTCATCCTGAAGAGATCACGGAACGGCTTCTGCGGCCCATGCTCCAGCAATGGCTCGATGACAATTTGCCCACGCTCGTGGAAAATCTGGTCCGCGAAGAAATCTCCCGTCTTTCCGGTCGTCGCGGCTGAAAATCGCCACTGCTCTGCTTTTTTAGGCGTCCCGCATAGCGAAAGTGCCATATTGGCTTGCTTCCGGGCGGGGTGATGGCTTATTCCGTTTTCTCTCAGTCTTCAGTTTTGCCAGCGCCGTTTGCGGTGCCAACCTGCTTTGGTCTCGATTATGGATAAAACCTTTGATCCCGCCGCCGTTGAAGCGCGTATCGCCACCCGTTGGGAGGAGGCCGAGGCCTTCAAGGCCGGTCGTGAGGATCGTAAGGACGCCGCGCCTTATTCCATCGTGATTCCGCCGCCTAATGTGACGGGTTCGCTGCATATGGGCCACGCGCTCAACAACACGTTGCAGGATGTGCTGTGCCGCTTTGAGCGCATGCGCGGAAAGGATGTGTTGTGGCAGCCAGGCACCGACCACGCGGGCATTGCGACGCAGATGGTGGTGGAGAAGCAACTGGCAGAAAAGCAGATTCACCGCCGCGATCTTGGACGTGAGGAATTTGTCCGTCGGGTGTGGGAATGGAAGGCAGAATCGGGTGGGGTTATCGTCAACCAGCTCAAGCGACTTGGTGCCTCTTGCGATTGGTCGCGCGAACGCTTCACCATGGACGAGGGGTTGTCACGAGCGGTTCTCAAAGTTTTTGTCGATCTGCACAAGCAGGGGTTGATTTACCGTGACAAACGATTGGTCAACTGGGATCCGAAGTTCCAGACAGCCATTTCCGATGTCGAAGTCCAACAAATTGAAGTCAAGAGCCACCTCTGGCATATCCGTTATGAAATTGAGGGTATGTCAGGCCGTAGCGTCACAGTTGCGACCACGCGCCCTGAAACCATGTTGGGCGATACCGCCATTGCCGTGCATCCCGATGATGAACGTTATGCCGATATCGTTGGAAAATACGCCATTCTACCTCTGATCGGACGTCGTATTCCGGTTGTCTCCGATACCTATTCCGACCCGGAAAAGGGCACTGGGGCGGTCAAGATTACACCGGCCCATGATTTCAACGATTACGGTGTTGGCAAACGCCATAATCTGCCTCTGATCAATATTTTCGATCTTGAAGCGCGGCTGGTGCTTGTTGGCAATGAAGCATTCCTTGCGGACCTTAACGGGCCCGATGTCGATGCAATTATGGCTCTTCACGACATGGACCGCTTCGAAGCGCGCAAGCGCATCGTTACCATGCTTGAAGAGCGCGAGATCATGGTGGCGATTGAGCCGCACACCCATGCTGTACCGCACGGCGACCGTTCCGGTGTCGTGATTGAGCCCTATCTCACCGATCAATGGTATCTCAATGTGAAGCCGCTCGCCGACCGCGCACTTGACGCTGTCCGCGCCGGAAAGACCCGCTTCGTGCCGGAAAACTGGGAAAAAACCTTCTTCCAGTGGCTCGAGAACATCGAACCTTGGTGCATTTCTCGCCAGTTGTGGTGGGGGCACCAGATCCCTGCCTGGTACGACGCCGATGGCAATATCTTCGTTGAGCTCAGTGAAGAGGAAGCTCTGGCGGCTGCCAAGTTGAAGCACGGCAAGGATGTGGAACTGCGCCGCGACGAAGATGTGCTCGATACCTGGTTCTCATCGGGTCTGTGGCCGTTCTCAACGATGGGCTGGCCGGATAAGACGCCGGAACTTGCGCGCTATTACCCGACCTCCGTGGTTGTCACCGGTTTCGATATCATCTTCTTCTGGATTGCCCGGATGATGATGATGGGGCTGCATTTCATGGATGAGGTGCCGTTCCACGATATCTATATGCATGCGCTCGTCCGTGACGAGAAGGGTGCCAAGATGTCGAAGACGAAGGGCAATGTCATCGACCCGCTGGTTGTCATCGACCAGTACGGCGCTGACGCCTTGCGCTTCACGCTGACGGCGATGGCGGCGCAGGGGCGTGATATCAAGCTCGCGGTGTCGCGCGTCGAAGGCTATCGTAATTTTGCGACCAAGCTGTGGAACGCCGCCCGCTTCGCCGAAATGAATGAATGCAAGCGCGTTGCCGGTTTCGACCCGACTGCTGTCAAGCAGACACTCAACAAATGGGCGCTGAGCGAATGCGCCAAGGCCTGCGCCGAGATCACCCAGGCGATTGAGGTCTATCGGTTCAACGATGCCGCAGGCGCCGCTTATCGGTTCGTGTGGAATGTGTTCTGCGACTGGTATCTCGAACTGGCAAAGCCGATGTTCATGGGCGACGACGCCGCTGCCAAGGCTGAAACCCGCGCCAGCGTTGCCTACGTGCTCGACGAGACCTGCAAGCTGCTACACCCGTTCATGCCGTTCCTCACCGAGGAGCTGTGGGCAATCAAGGGCGAAGAGGGGCCTGCGCGTGAAAGCGTGCTGACGCTCGCCCCCTGGCCGCAACTTGATACCCTGCGCAACCCCGCAGCCGAAGCGGAAATCGGCTGGGTGGTTGATCTGGTGTCGGAGATTCGCTCGGCTCGGTCCGAGACCAATGTGCCGGCAGGTGCGCAGGTGCCGTTGGTGCTAGTGAACCCTACGGATGAAATTAAGCGCCATGTTGCAAACTGGGGTGACATGATCCGTCGCCTGGCGCGTCTTTCAGACATCAGCGTCGCCGAAGTTGCACCGAAAAGCTCCGTCCAACTGATCGTTCGTGGCGAAGTCTCGGCACTGCCGCTGGAGGGTGTTGTCGATATTGCAGCCGAAAAAGCCAGGCTTGCCAAAGAGATAGCAAAGCTGGATGCTGAAGTTGGTAAAATTGACGCCAAGCTCTCCAACAATGACTTTCTGGCCCGCGCACCGGAAGAAGTGGTTGAAGAACAACGCGAACGCCGTGACGAGGCCAATTCCCGCAAAGCCAAGATGGCCGAAGCAATAACCCGCCTCGGCTAACAAGCCCCCGCGCTGCCAGCGCGGGGCAAACGATGGTAGGACAATGGCACTCCATCTGATCAAACTGTGCGTAGGCGTTGAAAACATTCAGGATCTCCGCGACTGGATCGCGGAGAATGAGGCGTTGTGTCATCGCCTTGGCCGCGCGTTCGAGCACAGCCACACAACTCGCATGGTGCCGAAACGCGTTGATGAATTGCTGGATGGTGGGTCGCTCTATTGGGTCGTTAAGGGGCAGATGTGCTGTCGCCAGAAGCTCCTGGCGGTCACGCCTTTTGTTGATTCTTCAGGCATTGGCCGTTGTCGGCTGCAGCTTGAACCGGATCTGGTTCTGGTGGAGCCGCGGCCCTACCGTCCATTCCAAGGCTGGCGTTACCTGAAGGCAGAGGATACCCCGCGCGATCTGGCCGATGGGGCTCAGGGTGCCGAGGAAATGCCAGAATCACTGCGGCGGGAACTTTCCAGTCTCGGGCTTTTATAAAAAAATACAATCGAGACAAAAAGCTGATATGTGGATAGGGAACATAGGGATTCCTGTGACATTGCCTTAATGAATATTAACGAGGAGGCGTACCATGTTCGTCGCTTCTGAAGGGTGGTGTTGCCGCTACGAGGTTCTGTCCCTGCGGGATGGATATCTGGTGCAGATGCGAGATGTCGAAACCGGCGATCTCGACGAAGAGTTTTCGACTTTATTCCGGACGCTGCCCGTGGCTGTCGCCTATGCGGTGATGTCGGCGGCGTACGAACGCTACGCTGAGTTGGAAGAAGACGAAGAGGGGCTCGACGAGCTTGAAGCCGAGCTTGAGCTGAGTGAGCAGATTTTCATGGAGCTCAGCGATAAGCTCGGTGACATCGGCTACTGCCAGAGCAAAAGTGACCCCGATATTGAAGGCGCTCAAGCCATTGATGCTTCCGCGTTAATGGCAACTTACCACTGAAATCGGGAGCCGGGAAACGTGCGTTTCCCGCTTCCCATGGCTGCTCGATGGATATGCGCAGGCTGCGATCCGACGATTCCATGACAACGAAATCATTGCGTTACGGCGTTTTATAACGCACAGGTGAACGGCTTGCGTTAACCTCGTGCCGAATGATGTACCATGGGAAATCTGATTTTCGCCGCCGCTGCCGGGTTCGTGCTGTGGTGGCTTTCCAGAAATTACAAGAAATACGAAACCCTGCGTTTTGCTAAAATCGGTAAGTCGATTGTTGGTGGGCTTTTTGTCGGAGCTGGCGTTGTGTTGCTCGCGAAGGGCCAGCTTTTGCCCGCCGTTCTCGGCTTCGGCGTCGGGTCATCCCTGCTTGGTTGGGATATATGGGCGTTTTTCAGCGGCCGCGGCTCCGCACGCATGTCACGTTTCACTGCGTCCTCCGTCTCCCTTGAGCTGGATAATCTGACCGGGCAGATGGACGGGACTGTGAGGAGGGGCCCTTTCACGGGCCGTCGATTAAGCCGAATGACCCAAGAGGAAATTGGTGCGGTGCTCAATGATGCCGCGCAGATTGCCGATGCCGCTGCGGTGGAGTTGTTGCAGGCGTATCTTTATCGCCGGTTTTCTGGGGGGCCGGAACAAGGTCGCGGCACCAACCCACGCTCTGCCAATGCTCGTCGCCCAGGCACCATAACCGAACAAGAGGCCTATGAGATTCTTGGGTTGAAGGCGGGGGCGGGCACTGAGGAGATAAAAGGGGCCTACCGCACCCTGATGAAGAAGCTTCACCCCGACCTCGGCGGCACCGCGTATCTCGCGGCGCGTGTTAACGAAGCAAAAGATGCTCTGTTAAAGCGCCCAGGCTGAAGCCGCCTCGTGAAACCCAAATGCCGTTGTTATGAACCGGCTTTTCAGACGAAAAACACTTTGTTGTCAGTGCGCTTCGTCCGAAGTTTTTCAGGTGATGGCACCGTTACCCGCGCGCGGCAAAGCAGGTGAAACCATTACGCTTGAGCGCTGTGCAGGCGGTCAGGGCATCGCTCTGCTCCGTGAAACCGGAGAAGCGGGCGCGATAGAGGGTTGTGCCTGCGCTGCTGATCTTTTCCGTGAGCGGAGCCATTTTGGCGAGGGTTCTGCCGGATTTATCCTTGGCATTGGCCAGCAAAGCTCTCGCCTTCGCTTCTGAATCCGGTGCGCCGAGCTGAATAACCCAAGCGGATGCAGTCACTTTAGCAGGCGTGGCCAGTGCTTTCTTGCCTTCGTCCTTGGTCAGCATCTTGGTCAGATCGGATGGCGTATCACGCGCTGGTGCGGCGTAAGCCTGGGCATTGGCCGGAATAACCGACGGTGCGCCTGCTTTCCACCGCAGATTCGGAGTGGTGTTCACGGCTGGCGTTGCCGTTGAAGCGGCATTAGCGGCCGAAGTTACCACCGGGCGGATTGGCTTGTCTGCCTGCGCTTTACGCACCGGCACACTTGCGGCTGAAGGCGGCAGCGGTGCGGGCGTTGTGGAGGCGGTGGTGTCGACCTCGTCATCCTGGATGGAATTGATATTGGCCTTGGCGACGGTGGTACGACGCGAAGTGGCTTTTTCCGCAAAGACAGGGGTCTGGCGTGTGCCCGCATAGGCCCGCTCGAGGCCATCTTCAATCAGGGAGACCATGGCGTTGTCGCGAACGGCTGCGGTGCGCCCGCCAAGCACGACGCCGACCACGTGGCGATCACTGGTTTTGGCATTGGTCATCAGGTTAAAGCCCGATGCGCGCGTGTAGCCGGTCTTGATACCGTCAACGCCTTCAACACGGCCCAGCAGACGGTTGTGATTGCCGATTACCTGGTTGCCGTATTCAAAGCTGTGGGTTTGGAAATAGCCGTAGTATTTCGGGAAACGATCCTGAATTGCGCGAGCCAAGACGGTCAAATCGCGCGCAGTCGTTACCTGTCCGGGGTTGGGAAGGCCGGATGCATTGCGATAGACCGTGCGAGACATGCCGAGGGAGCGCGCTTTCTTGGTCATCATATTGGCAAAGGCTGATTCCGAGCCGCCAATGTTTTCGGCAATCACCACGGCCACGTCATTGGCAGAGCGGGTGACCACCGCCTTGATAGCGTCTTCGACATCAATCGTCTGTCCGGCGCGAACGCCGAGCTTGGACGGCGGCTGTGACGCCGCGTTTCCGGACACCTTCAATTCGGTATTGAGGGTCATGGCACCGCGTTCGAGACGTTCAAACAGGAGATACAGCGTCATGACTTTGGTGATCGACGCAGGATGGCGCAGAGCATCCGGGCTGGTCGCGTGGAGAACTTTTCCGGTTTTCACATCAACAATCATGTCGGAATAGGGAGGATTGTAGCTTGCTGTCCGCTTGGCGTGCCGTCGACGGGCATCGGCCGGTGTGATCGCAATGCAGAGCGCCATGATGCAGCCGACTAGTCCAGTGACAACCAAACGCTTGCCAAGTGTATGGGTACGCAACATTTTTCCCGGCCTTCTGAAGCTATCCACAACATCCAATGCGGCAACAAAAGGTTGTGACCGCAAAAACACACGGTGGCAGACTAGTAAGATGAGGTTACGGGTCCGTTAATGGGCTTGGTTAACGTTCTTGTTTCCGCATGTCAGAAGGCATATTTTGGATGGATCGCAGTTTTTTCAGTTGGCGGTTCCACAGGTGGAAGAAAAGTTGCCTCTATCAAATGCGATGATTTCATTTCATGACGGAAGCCAAGCGGAAAAGCCAAGCGGTGCCGCGCGTGAATTTGGTGGAAGACGGAGTTGCAGGGGCGTTATGACAGGACGGGTAAAATTGACAAAGGGTGCGACGTTGCCATCTGGGACCACGGGCAGCAACCAGGACGATGGTGATGATGGCTCCCGGCATGGCACCGCGGTCATTGCGCGCTCGCGCACCAAGCTGTCGCGACCAAGTCTCTATCGTGTGCTACTTCTTAATGATGATTACACGCCCATGGACTTCGTCCAGCACATATTGCAACGTTTTTTCAACAAGAGCCCAGAAGACGCGGAACGCATCATGTGGACGGTTCACTATACCGGTGTCGGCGAATGTGGAATTTATACCTATGAGGTCGCCGAAACCAAGGTGACACAGGTGATGGACTTCTCCCGCAAAAACGAACACCCACTGCAATGCGTAATGGAAAAGACTTAGTTGCCTCGGCCTAGCGGTGCCATGTTAACGCCCTAAATAAAGTCTGTAACACCAACGTCTCTCTGGGAGTGCCCAAATCGGGCTTTGCCGAGTCGAACAGGATAAGGTTCCATGCCGAGCTTTTCTCGCAGCCTTGAAAAAGCACTCCATAGGGCTCTGGCTCTGGCCGGACAGCGGCAGCACGAATATGCCACGCTGGAGCACCTTCTGCTGTCATTGGTTGAAGATTCCGATGCCGCAGCCGTCATGCGTGCGTGCAATGTCGATCTTGATATCTTGCGTCGCAGCCTGACCAGCTACATCGACACTGAACTCACCTCGCTGATTACCGATACGCCCCACGAGGCCAAGCCAACGGCTGGTTTTCAGCGCGTCATTCAGCGCGCCGTAATCCACGTGCAGTCGTCGGGGCGCGAAGAGGTGACAGGTGCCAATGTGCTTGTGGCCCTTTTTGCCGAGCGCGAGAGCCACGCCGCCTATTTCCTGCAAGAGCAGGATATGACGCGCTATGATGCGGTCAATTATATCAGCCATGGCATTGCGAAACGCCCTGGTTTGTCCGAGGACCGTTCTCCGCGCGGCGCGGATGAGGAGAGCACCACGCGCCCACCCGGCCCAAGCGGTGAAGAGGGTGATAGCGCAGCCGCGAAGAAGAAAGATGCGTTGACCGCCTATTGCGTCAACCTTAACCAGAAGGCGCGTGACGGAAAGATCGACCCGCTCATCGGTCGCCATCCGGAAGTGCAGCGCACGATCCAGGTCTTGTGCCGCCGCCATAAAAACAATCCGCTTCTCGTCGGTGATCCCGGCGTGGGTAAAACCGCGATTGCCGAGGGTCTGGCCCGTAAAATCGTAATGGCTGACGTGCCGGAAGTCCTGGCGGGTGCAACCGTTTACGCGCTCGACATGGGCGTTCTGCTGGCGGGCACGCGTTATCGCGGCGATTTCGAGGAACGGCTGAAACAGGTTGTTTCCGAGATCGAGGCGCATCCGAACGCCATTCTGTTCATTGATGAAATCCATACTGTCATCGGTGCCGGCGCCACCTCGGGCGGTTCCATGGATGCCTCAAATCTGCTGAAGCCTGCGCTTGCCCAAGGGACGCTGCGCTGCATTGGCTCAACCACCTACAAGGAATACCGCCAGTATTTCGAGAAGGACCGCGCCCTCGTGCGCCGCTTCCAAAAAATCGACGTGAACGAACCGTCTGTTGAGGACGCCGTTGAAATTCTGAAGGGTTTGAAGCCGTATTTCGAGGAGTTTCACAAGCTCCGGTTCACCAATGAAGCGGTTAAGGCGGCGGTGGAGTTGTCGGCGCGTTACATCTCAGACCGCAAATTGCCCGATAAAGCCATCGACGTGCTGGATGAAAGCGGCGCATTCCAGATGCTTCAACCTGAAGGGCGACGTCGCAAGACGATCGGCGTGAAGGAAATTGAAGCGACGGTCGCAACCATTGCGCGTATCCCGCCGAAGTCGGTCTCCAAGGATGACAGCGTCGTGCTGTTCAATCTGCAGGAAAGCCTCAAGCGAATGGTTTATGGCCAGGACAGGGCGATTAACGAACTGTCTTCCGCCATCAAGCTGGCGCGGGCGGGGCTGCGTGACCCGGACAAGCCAATTGGCTCCTATCTCTTTGCCGGGCCGACAGGTGTGGGCAAAACTGAGGTCGCCAAACAACTTGCCAGAACGCTTGGTGTCGAACTCCTGCGCTTCGATATGTCCGAATACATGGAACGTCACACGGTGAGCCGTCTCATCGGTGCGCCCCCCGGCTATGTCGGATTTGATCAAGGTGGTCTGCTGACGGATGGTGTCGATCAGCACCCCCATTGCGTGCTGCTGCTTGATGAAATCGAAAAGGCGCACCCGGATTTATTCAACATCCTGTTGCAGATCATGGATAACGGTCGCCTGACCGATCATAACGGCAAGTCGATTGATTTTCGCAATGTCATCCTCATCATGACGACCAATGCCGGTGCGGCGGATCTCGCCAAGCCAGCCTTCGGCTTTACCCGCCAGAAGCGGGAAGGGGATGATAGCGAAGCGATCACTCGGCTGTTCTCGCCGGAATTCCGCAATCGGCTGGATTCGACGATTTCATTTTCCCATCTGCCCAAGGAAGTTGTTGCCCAAGTGGTGGACAAGTTCATTGCGCAGCTTGAAATGCAGATGGCTGACCGTAACGCCATGATCGAACTGTCGGAGGAAGCCCGGCATTGGCTGGTCGAACACGGTTATGACGAGACCATGGGCGCTCGCCCGATGGGCCGCCTGATCCAGTCGGAAATCAAGATGCCGCTGGCGGAAGAGCTTTTGTTTGGGCGGTTGAAGACAGGCGGCATCGTGCGTGTGGTCGTCGGTCAGGATGCGGATGGCCGCAATAAACTGCGCTTTGAATATCCCGAGGAACGCAAACCTCGTCCTCAGCGTGCTGAAAATGCCGACGCCGGGGATAAGAAAATCGGGAAAAACAAAGGTCGGGACTATACGAAACCCTCGCGTGCCGCTAAGTCCAAGGGAGTGGGCGAGGACGGTTCCGGTAAAGGCTCCGGCGGTGATCGCCCAGATGGCAAGGGAGGCGGTACCAGGACCGTTCCCAAGGTACCTTTGGTGCGGGCATGAATATACCCAAAGACGGACCCGGCAGTTCTGCCTCTGGCCCGCAAACGCAAGATGACGCCGTGGTTGCAGCACGGACAGACGAAGTGCCGGTTTCGGAACGGCAAGCGGCGGCCTTCTCTCCTGAGCGGGCGCTCGCTGCTGCCGTGGCCGGGTTGCATGAACCGGTTGCGCCAGCTCCTTCGACGCTGACGCTGTCAATGCCGTCGTTCTCTTCCGTTCAGCATGCAGCTCCCCCCGTATCGGTGGACGAACACGTTGATAATCCGTTAGCGCGGCTTGCTGAAATTGTCTCCCAGGCACCGGCTCAGGTTGCGCCCGTTGTTTCGGACGCCGCATCGTTTGCTCAACCTCCGATGCCGCCTATGGTTGAACCTCAGGCCTTCGCGCCCCTCCCGCCACCGGTTATGCCCCAGGTGGCATTGGCTGCAGAGGACAAACCACTGGCCCCCATCGCCGAGCCGTCAAAAAGGCAATTTTCACTGTTTCGCCGCAAGCGCCAGGAAAAGGGCGCGCCGACTGTCGCTGAATTACAGGAAGCCCAACAGAAAAAAGGCTTTTTCAGCCGTCGTGCTTCGCGCAAGGCTGCCGCCAACTACGAATACAGCAAGGTCACGGCGCGTGACAGGCGCTATGTGCGTCGTCGCCGCCGCGTATGGTTCGAAGAACTGCTCGGCTGGATCTTCGTGCCCTTGATTTTGATCGGGCTTTATTACGCTGCCTTGGGCGTTCTGATGCTGATGGGCACGACGCCCGAAACCATCATCAACGGCCTCAAGGCCATTCGCGGGCATTTCTGACCCGGGTAGGGCACTTCCTTATGGCGATGGGTGGTCTTTCCTGCTCATCGCCCGCATTGCGGGCCGCTGCACGAGCCGCCTTTATCTTCAAACGTGAAAAGCGGATGCTGCAACTTGGCCCATCCGGCCATTTCTGCACGGCTTGGGTAGCGCCCGGCGAGTTTGATGACCTCGTCCATGAGAATAACCGGCAGGGCAGCGTTGCCAGAGTGCTCCATCAGGTTTTGAATCGCTGGATTCCCCGTGAGGAGTGCAGGGTTTTCGGAAACATCACTTCGCACCACCACGACGCCACGTTCCTCAAGCCATGCGATGGCCTCTCCGAAAGCAAGTAATTGCTGGCGTAAATAAGCACTCTCCGCCTGAGGAGCTGCTTCGAAAATATGGAACGTGGTCATCGTAATAGTCCCGAAAAAACGGTCGCTCGCTTAGCGAACCTCAAACAGTGCTTCAACTTCAACAGCGGCATCAAGCGGCAACTCGGCGACGCCAACGGTGGAGCGTGCGTGACGGCCCTTGTCACCAAAGACATCAACCATGATATCTGAGGCACCATTCATCACGTAGGCAAGTTCTGCGAAGGTTGGGGCGGCGTTGATGAACCCGCCGAGGCGCAGACATGCGGAGACCTGATCGAGATCTCCCACAGCGGCGCGCAATTGCGCCAGGAGATTGATGGCGCAATGGCGCGCGGCTTCTTTGCCTTCTTCCTTGGATACTTCGACGCCGAGCTTGCCGGTATGCGACAGTTTTCCCGCGTTCAGGCAGAGCTGGCCAGAAATGATAACCTGATGACCAGAGCGCACGAAGGGCACATAATTTGCCACCGGTGCTGCCGGTGTGGGAAGGGTAATGCCAAGTTCTGCAAGACGCTTTTCAATCTGGGACATGGGTTCTCTCTCGCCTGTGGTTCGGTGAATGCGAAACCAGTAATGCGCGGGAACCGAATGGCTCCCGACTAATTTGACTCTCTGCCATATTTTGGCCGAAGCGGTATCGGAATGCAAACCGCGAATTGCCTGCCTCTCAGTTAATGCTTAGGGTAACAGGCGTGTTGTGATGGAGTTGGGAAATGCGGATGCATGGTGTTGTGCCGGTGACGGCTCTTTTTGTTTGCCTGGTGGCCACACCCGCCTTTTCTCTCGACAATAAAGCGAAAGTGCCGCTTTCCACCTATCGCGGCGTCTATGACATTACGCTTGATAACAGCGTGAGTAATAAAGGTGTCGAAGCGGCGACCGGTCGCATGGTCTACGAGGCAACCGGCAGCGTCTGCGAAGGCTACACGGTGAAGGTGCGTCAGGTGATCAGCCTGCAGACCGAGGATGGCCAACATCTGCTCGATTCCACCTCTGATTCCTACGAAAGCGGTGACGGCAAGACCATGCGCTTCAAGATTGAAAGCAAAATGGACGACGCCGCCATCGAATCCACCGATGGTGAAGTTATTATTGGTGATGACCAAGAATTGCAGATTCGGCTCATACGTCCGCAGGCGAAGCGTACCTCCTGGAAAGGCGAGGTACTCCTTCCGACAACATTGAGTGAAAAAATCATCGCAGCAGCCCGCAATGGGCAGTCGACCTTTAGCGCCAGGACCTATGATGGTTCGGCAGGTGGCGAGACTGTTTATGACACATTCACCATTATCGGCCGCCCGTTAGACCCCAGCAATACCAAGGGGTTCGAAGAGGCAGCATTGGCACCGGAATTGCGCAAAATGGCACGCTGGCCGGTCAAGATCAGCTATTTCAAGCGCGGCGGTGACGGTAATAGTGGCGAGGCGCTGCCTGATTATTCGATGTCTGCGGAGCTTTATGAAAACGGCCTTACCCGCGCAATGCGCCTCAATTTCCAGGACTTTTCTGTCCAGGTTAAGTTGAAAACCCTGACTTTCCTGCCGTCCGCAACGGCGTGCGCGAAATAGCTGAAATCTAGCCGTCGCGCATGGTGATGCCTTTTTTCACGGCATCGGAGCCGAATTTCTGGCGCAGTGAATCTATGGCTTCTTCCATATGGGCGATTTTGGCGACCGAATTGTCCGCAAGATCTCCCTGGTCGGCACCTTCGGCACCGCACAGCCCCGTTGCGCCGACGCCGATCAACCGATAGGCGCGCTGCGTTTCGCATTCCTTTAGCAACAGTTGCCGCGCCGCCGCGAAGATGCGCGTGGCAAGCCGCGTGGGCGACATTCCCGAACGGGCGCGGGTGATGCTCTGAAACTTGTTATCCTTGAGTTTTAACGTCACGCTGGTTGTAGCAAAGCCAGATGCCTTGAGGCGGAGCGACAGCTTGTCGGAAAGGCGCCACAATGCGGCTTCGAGTTCATCAAAAGCGCTGATGTCCAGGTCAAAGGTGGTTTCAGTGGAGATGCTCTTGGTCTCGCGGTCGGCAATAACCTGTCTGTTATCTTCTCCGCGCGCCAGCTTCTGGAGGCGCATCGCCTCATTGCCGACGGCTCCGATCAATCTGTCCAGCGGGGTATCTCGCAAATGGCGAATGAGCGTGACGCCGATCTTGGCAAGCCGTGCCTGTGCGGCCGGGCCGACGCCGTAAATGATGCCAACCGGTTTATCGGCGAGAAAATCTGCGGCTAGCTCACGCGAAATGACGGAAAATCCGCGTGGCTTTTCTAGGTCTGAAGCAATCTTGGCTAGAAACTTGTTGTAGGAGAGGCCGACGGAGACGCTGAGATTTAATTCTTCCTCCACCCGTTTGGCAAAACGCGCCAGCGTCAGGGCAGGGCTGCCATGGTGCAGGCGCTCGGTGCCGGTCAGATCGAGGAATGCCTCGTCGATGGAAAGCGGCTCAACCAGTGGTGTCAGTTGCAGCATCATCAGCCGTAGATCGCGGCCAATGCGACGGTAGTTTTCAATATCCGGTTTCACCACCACCGCTTCCGGGCATAGTTGCAGGGCCTGAAACATGGGCATGGCCGAGCGCACCCCGCGGATGCGGGCGAGGTAACAGGCGGTTGAAACCACACCGCGCCGACCGCCGCCAATGATCACCGGCTTATCCATCAACTCTGGATTGTCGCGCTTCTCGATGGCGGCATAAAACGCGTCGCAATCGATATGGGCAATCGACAGCTCCTCCAGCCCCTTGGCCTTTACGAGCCGGGGTGAGCCGCAATGGGCGCAGCGAATCTCCCTGTCGCTTGCACAGGCGCCCAGGCAATCCCGGCAGAAAAATGGGGAGAGGGCAGGCGCGGCGCTCACATATCAAACTCCACCGGCGACAATCGGTGGCGGGCTGCCATGATTGCCTCGGGCTTTTCGCCAATCTCGCTGGCGATCTCAATCAGCAGCCGTTCATCGGAAGCGATATGGTCATACAGCGCAACCCAAAAGTCCTTGTGCTGCGCGGCTTGGCGGATGCGGTCCGCGTGCAGGCCGGTCAGGTCAATGAAGCAGGCGAGGCGGTCACCATCGCTGGCGATTGCCCCCAGTATTTTCAGGGCGATTTCATCCGGTTCGACCATGCTCGGGCTTTCTGATAAAGATTGTTTAGACACGTTTTCTGTGTTCACTGTTGGTAAACGGGATTTACCCTACAATAGCAGAAGGTGAAAAAACAGGAATGCGGTGAACCGGGCAGCCGGTATGTCACGCCAAAATCCCGTTGTGGAGACGCTCGATGAAAAAAACCGTTCTGATCGTTGAAGATAATGAGCTCAACATGAAGCTCTTCAATGATCTCTTGCAGGCTCATGGTTACAATACCCTGCAAACGGCGCACGGGCTCGAAGCCATGGACCTTGCCCGCGCCCATAAGCCCGATCTCATTCTCATGGATATCCAGCTTCCCGAGGTTTCCGGCCTCGAAGTGACCCGCTGGCTAAAGCAAGACGATGAACTGAAGGCAATCCCTGTGATTGCCGTCACCGCCTTTGCGATGAAGGGCGATGAGGAGCGAATCAGGGAAGGGGGCTGCGAGGCCTATCTTTCCAAACCCATCTCCATCGCCAAGTTTCTTGAAACGGTTAAAACCTATCTGGATGGCAAGGTTGCCTAGGCGCTGATTGAGCTGGGGCTTGTCACAGGGCGCTGTTGATCCTAATATGTTTGGCTTGCGGTTATGAAGACCGCTACAGATTTTTCGTCTGCCCTGCAGGGTAAGGCGAAAATGCCCCGGCTGCCAGGTCCGCCGCATCTCCTGGGGGTCAAGGGCTTTCAGGCCGGTTGGAATTGTCGATGCCTCCTCATCCGACACTTCCAGCCGGCTTTTTCATTTTGATTTCGCGTCTAAAGAATAAGACGTATCTCCCTGAAAAGTCATACAACTTAGACGTTTTGCTGAATCGGACCTCGCCGCGCACAGTCCTAGATTGGTGCGATATGAAACCGGGAGGTTCCTTCGATGAAGCATTTGTTCAAGACCCTGGCGGCTGGCGTTTTTGCCGCTCTGACTGCATTCGCCCAACCAGCCCTCGCCAAGGATCTTGTGATAGCGACCGATGCGGATTTCGTGCCGTTTGAGTTCAAGGAAGGCACAAAATATGTCGGATTCGACATTGATATTCTGGATGCCGTCGCTAAGGAAGTCGGTATCACCTACAAGCTGCAGCCCATGGATTTCAACGGTATTATTCCCGGTCTGATTTCGAAAAACCTTGATGGTGCCATTGCCGGTATGACCATCAAGGAGGAGCGCAAGAAGGCGGTCGATTTCTCCGATGGCTATTATGACGCTGGCTTCATTGTCATGGTTCCCGAGGGGAACACCACCATCAAGGGGCCGCAAGATCTCGCTGGCAAGAAGGTGGCCATGAAGACCGGAACGGCAGCCGTTGATTGGCTCAAGGCCAACGTCAAAGATGTCGAGATTATTCTGTTCCCGAATATTGGACTTGCTTACCTTGAACTGCAAAGCGGGCGCGTTGATGCCGCCATGCACGACACGCCAAATGTGCTCTATTACGCTATGACGCAGGGTAAGGGGAAAGTTAAGGCCGTTGGCCAGCAGGTGGAAGCCGCCCCTTATGGCATCGCTTTCCCCAAAGGCTCCGACATCGTGCCGAAGGTCAATGAGGCTCTGAAAAAGATCAAGGCCGATGGCCGTTATGCCGCAATCTACAAGAAATGGTTCGGCACCGAACCCACAAAATAAGCTTTGCCATAACGACGGCCCTTGCAACGTGAGGGCCGCCGCATTTCTTGAGGGGATCTCGGTCGTTCTCTCTTCCGCTGCGTGATGAAAACTCACAAGGCGCATTGTGCAGACCGGCAGAGCCATCGCGTTATGAGTTACCTGAATTTTCTGGACTGGAACGTCGTTTACGGCATGTTGCCCGCCCTCCTGGAAGGGGCGCAACTGACGATTATCATCGCTTTCTTCGGTATCGTTGGCGGCATTGTCATCGGCACCATCTGCGGATTAGTGCGCGCCTATGGTAACGCGCCAAGCCGCGCGGTGGTGATCATCTATATCGGCCTGTTTCGCGGAACGCCGATGTTGCTGCAACTGATGTTCATCTATTTCGCGCTGCCCGGCATTCTCAACATTCGTATTTCAGCGATGGATGCTTCGATCCTCGCGGTTGCTTTTAATTCAGGCGCCTATATAGCCGAAATCGTGCGTGGCGCTTTTCTGTCGGTGTCCAAGGGGCTAGCTGAGGCGGGGCTGGCGCTTGGGTTGCCGCGTTGGCGCGTGCTGGCCTTCGTGCTCGGCCCGGTTGCGGTGAGACGCATGATTCCGGCCCTCGGCAACCAGAGCATCATTTCGCTGAAGGACACTTCGCTTGTTTCCATTGTCGGCCTTGGTGAGTTGATGCGGCGCGGCATGGAAGAGGTGGCCACCAACTTCATGCCCACTGAGGTGTGGGGCACGGTTGCGGTGGTTTATCTCGTGATTGTCGGAGTGATGGCGCTGGTGCTGCGCCAAATTGAACAAAGGATGCGCATGCTGTGAGTATGATTGAATTCCGTAAAACCACCAAACGGTTCAATTCGCTGGTGGTGTTCGAAAATCTCGACCTCACCGTCGAGAAGGGCGAGGTCGTGGTGCTGGTCGGGCCATCGGGCTCTGGCAAATCGACCTTGCTGCGCTGCATCAACGTGCTTGAGGCGGTCTCGGAGGGAGATCTTCTGGTTGATGGTATTTCTGTGCTCGGAGGCAAGCGTGCGGCGCGGCAGATACGCCTGGAGGCTGGGATGGTCTTCCAGCAGTTCAACCTGTTCCCGCATCTGACCGCGTTACAGAATGTGATGTTCGGCCCAATTCAAGCCCGCGGTACTGCCAAGAAAGAGGCCGAAGAGGCGGGACGCCGTCTTTTGGAGAAGGTGGGTCTTGCCGATCGTGCCGACCATTATCCAGGAGAGTTGTCCGGCGGTCAGCAACAGCGCGTTGCCATCGCCCGTGCGCTCGCCGTGAAGCCCACCCTGATGCTGTTTGACGAGCCCACTTCCGCCCTCGACCCGGAGCTTCGCCATGAAGTGCTCAAAGTGATGCAGGATTTGGCCGAAGAGGGCATGACCATGGTGGTCGTGACCCATGAAATGGCGTTCGCTCGCAAGGTCGGTACGCGCCTGATCTTCATGGAAGGCGGCAAGATCATCGAAGATGGCAATCCGCGAGAGCTTATCGACAAACCGCAGAGCGCGCGGCTGAAAGAGTTCCTGCAGCACGTGCATTGAGCAGGCCCCTGCCACTGCTAAGGGCTTGTGTGCCCTACCTTAACAAAAGCCGAGCCTGACATAGATAAAATAACAAAGGTTCCCGCTGCGACGGGCGGCATTCACATTTGAGGAAAAATCATGGACGGTCCGAACGCGACGTTACGGCGCAGACGGCTTTTCGCCCGATTCTGGCGATCAGCTGCGCAATTCTGGACCAAACAATCGCGGCGCGAGGCGTGGTTTCTGACACTCGCTTTGCTGACGTTTATTCTCGGACAGATTTTTATCCAATACCGGCTCAACGTCTGGAACAAGAACATGTTCGACGCGCTGGAGAAGAAGCTCATCTCGCAGGTTGCGGAACTCGCGCTGCTCTTTGTGCCTCTGGCGCTTGCGGCCGTTGCGTTCAATGTCGCTTCGGTCTGGGGCCGCATGACGACGCAGCGCGCCTGGCGGGCGTGGCTAACCGACAATCTCCTTGATCGCTGGTTCAGGCAAGGCCGTTATTACCAGCTCAATCTCGTGAGCGGTGACCATAGCAACCCGGAAGCGCGGATCACCGAGGACACGCGCGTCGCTACCGAATCGCCGGTTGATTTCGTGTACGGCGTCACCACCGCGTTGCTGACGGCTGCAACCTTCATTGGCGTTTTGTGGAATGTGGGTGGGCGCATCACATTTGAAATTTTTGGGCGCACTATAACAATTCCCGGCTATCTCGTGCTGGCTGCCGTCTCTTATGCCATATGCACCACCATCATCATGCTGTTTATCGCACGCCGCTTCGTCCCCGTGGCCGAGAGCCGCAACCAGGCGGAAGCGGAATTTCGTTATGCCGCGACGCGGGTGCGGGAGAATGGCGAAAGCATTGCGCTTCTTGGGGGGGAGCCGGAGGAGCGCAGTTCACTGAGCGAAGCGCTCGGCGTGGTCATCCTGCGGTGGCGCGACGCCTGCCTGCAATTCATGCGCACGACTGTGGTGTCCTACAGTAATTTCGTCATTGCCCCGGTGGTGCCGCTCATCCTGTGCGCGCCGAAATATCTCTCCGGCACGTTGTCACTTGGCGAAGTTATGCAGGCGACAACGGCGTTTGTCACCGTGCAGCAATCATTGAACTGGCTGGTGGAGAACTACCCAAAGCTGGCCGACTGGACCGCCGCCGCCAATCGTGTCGCGGCCCTTATGGTCGCGCTGGATCATCTGGAACGGGCTGAAAAGAACGGCTTTGGTCGTATCGAACGACGCTCCGATGAGACGCTTGGTGACAACGAGGTGCTGAAACTGAACCAGGTTTCCGTGGCCCTTGATGACGGCACCGAGGTGGTTTCCGAGACCGAGTTTGTGGTTGCGCCGGGTGAGCAAATATTGGTGACCGGCGAGAGCGGTGCGGGCAAGAGCACCCTGGTGCGTGCCATCGCCGGTCTGTGGCCGTGGGGAGATGGCGAGATCATCATCCACCGGGATGCTCGACTGTTCTTCATGCCGCAACGGCCCTATGTTCCGGTCGGTACATTGAAACGCGCAGTGGCCTACCCGAATTCGGTGGATGATCTCACCGATGAAGAAGTCAAAGAGGCGCTGGTGGATGCCGAACTGGGGCACCTCTCGGAAAAGATTGCCGACGAGACCATCCCTTGGGAAAAGACCCTGTCGGGGGGAGAGCAGCAGCGCCTCGCTTTCGCGCAGCTCTTCGTGCAAAAACCTTCCATTATCGTGATGGACGAAGCCACTTCCGCGCTCGACCCGATCACCCAGGAGCGCCTGCTGTTGCGCATGCAGGAGAAGCTCCCCAAAGCCTCGTTGATCAGCGTTGGCCATCGCACCGAACTGGAAGAGTTTCACAACCGCCGCCTGGTGCTCGCTCGCGCCAGCGGTGGCGCGCGCCTAGTGTCGGACGAGCCTCTGGTACCCGTCTCAGCTATGAATCGTTTTTGGGCACGGCTATTGCTGCGCAACAACCCAAGAGCGGAGTAGAACGCGTTTGCATGGGCGAACTGAGAAGGCAAGGGATAACACCAAGCGTCCCTTGTCGCTCCTCCTCGCAGGAGGAGCAATCACTTTCCGCCCAGCGTAGCCATGGGGTAATAAAAAACCCCGCACGAAGCGAGGCTTTTTGAAACTTAACAGGAACAAGATCTTACTTGATCTTGGTTTCCTTGAACTCGACGTGCTTGCGCACGACGGGGTCATACTTCTTGAGCGAGAGCTTCTCGGTCTGTGTGCGCGAGTTCTTCTTCGTCACATAGAAGTAGCCGGTGTCGGCGGTCGAAGAGAGCTTCACTTTAATGGTTACGGCTTTGGCCATGGTCGGATCCTCATTATCGATATCCGCAAATCACCGGATTTGGCGAAATATCAAAGCCGGGCGAGGCCCGGCCAGTCAAAAACGCGCCGGGAAAACCCGACCAGAAATTGTTGTCCTCTTCCATGCATAATTCTGGAGTATGCGTCAAGGGTTTCTGATAGACAAAATGGACTTCCAGTGCGGCGCATTCCTCTGGTTTTCCTGCCTTCCGGCTGCCATGCCGGTTAAAACGGCATGGGCGCAAGGGGATATGCCAAAATTCTGGTATTCTGTTTTTGTTTGAATATGGAGCCGGTTGTTTATCTGAAGCGGTGCTTGCTGCAATTGAATGCGCATCGCCACTGGGGAGATACCGTGCTTCCGGAGGTTCCCTGTGTTTGGTTTTTTTGAGAAGCTGGTCAATCCTTACCCGGCTGGAGAATCGGTTGTTCCGCCGTCGAAATTTCTTGCCTTTGTCTGGCAATGCACGGCGGGGATGCGCGGCCTCCTTCTGGGCGTGATCATTTGCAGCGCGCTCTTGGGCGCATTCGAGGCGGCGCTGTTTGCTATCATGGGGCGGATCGTTGACTGGCTCGCCACCATCCAGCCCGCCAATCTGTGGCAGCAGGAGGGAGACAAGCTCTTGCTGCTGATTGCGGCCATTGTGGTCAGCGTCGTCGTCACGTGCCTGTGGGCGTTCATGAAATACCAGGCGCTCGCCGGAAACTTCCCCATGCGCCTTCGCTGGGTGTTTCATCGGCTGATCCTCAACCAGAGCATGGTGTTTTTTCAGGATGAGTTCGCCGGGCGCGTTTCTGCCAAAGTGATGCAAACAGCGCTTGCGGTGCGTGATACCTGTTTCATCCTCACCGATATTCTCTCTTATGTTCTTGTCTATTTTCTCGCAGTCGCCTTGATTATAGCGGGTTTCGATAAGCTGCTGCTGCCACCATTCCTCATCTGGCTGGGGCTGTTTGGCGCGGCTTTGTATTGGTTTGTGCCGCGTCTCAGCAAGGTTTCCCGCGCCCAGGCCGATGCGCGTTCGCTGATGACCGGGCGCATCACCGATGCTTACACCAACATCACCACGGTCAAGCTGTTTTCCCACGCCGGGCGCGAGGCGGAGTTTGCCCGCTTTTCCATGCGGGACTTCATGACCCACGTGAATGCGCAAATGCGTCTGGTCAGTCTGTTTGAACTGGTGATTGATGTTCTGAATAAATTTCTGGTGCTCAGCGCGGCGGGCATTGCCCTGTGGTTGTGGAGTCGTGGGCAAGTGGGCGTTGGCGCGCTGGCGGCCACAACTGCCCTGGCGCTGCGCCTGTGGGGCATGTCACATTGGGTGATGTGGGAAATGACCGCCCTGTTTGAAAACGTTGGCACCGTTCAGGATGGCATCAACACCCTGACACGCAGCCCGGCAATCATCGACCGCGTTGATGCTCAACCACTGGTCGTCACACGGGGTGAGGTGACGTTTGATAATGTCAGCTTCTCTTATGGCAAGCGGGAAGGCGTTCCGGTTATCAATGATCTCAACCTGAAGATCCGGCCCGGCGAGAAAATCGGCCTTGTGGGCCGTTCTGGCGCGGGAAAATCAACCCTGATCAATCTGTTGCTGCGCTTCTATGATGTGGAAGAGGGTCGCGTTCTGATTGATGGCCAGGATATTGCAACGGTTACGCAGGATTCGCTGCGGTCGCAGATCGGCATGGTGACGCAGGATACCTCGCTGCTGCACCGCTCGGTGCGCGACAATATCCTTTACGGGCGTCCCGATGCTGCCGAGCACGAAGTGGTCGCTGCCGCGCGACAGGCCGAGGCCGAAGCCTTCATTGCCGACCTGCGCGACCCCGCCGGGCGCGCGGGATATGACGCCCATGTGGGCGAACGCGGTGTGAAACTATCGGGCGGTCAGCGCCAGCGGGTGGCGATTGCTCGTGTGATGCTCAAGGACGCGCCGATTCTATTACTTGATGAAGCAACCAGTGCCCTCGATTCGGAGGTCGAAGCCGCCATTCAGGAGAGCCTCTATAGGTTGATGGAAGGCAAAACCGTGATCGCCATCGCCCACCGCCTCTCGACCATTGCCGCCATGGACCGACTAATCGTGCTGGAAGAAGGGCGGATCATCGAAGAAGGCAGCCACAGCCAGTTGCTGGGCAAACACGGCCTCTACGCCAAATTATGGGCGCGCCAAAGTGGTGGGTTCATTGGCGAGGAGGTGGATTGAGGAGCTCTGCTACTCTTCTGAGGCGCAAAGACGGAAGTGATCGTCTTTCGCCTCAAGGACTTTGTTCGTGCAGGTCTTCAGCATGGCAAGATAAGCTTTGGTTCTGAGGTGGGATTTCAAGGTTTTTTCGATGTTATCCTGCAGACTTGCTATAAGTTCGATCTCATATCCAGCTTTTCGGGCTGCCGCTATGCCAATTGAGACGAGCTTGGGATCATCGCGCATCAGCAGTTCTAGATCACTACTGAGGCCGATCGCACGAGCACCGCGATTTACCAGAAGGACTGCGATCCGTCGAAACTGCGCGCGCCTTCCAGACTCATCAAAATCCCACATTTGAAGCTCTTCGAGAGTCGATTTTTTGGAAGCGATCCAGTCGCCAGCAATTGCTATTTCCAAAGGAGATGCAGGAGATGACCACCAATCGGTATACGTGCTCAAACCGGTGCCGCGCTTCATCAAAAAATCCCGTTGAAGATCGCTCAGGCTGTCGAAATTGTTCAAATACGGTTTAAAAAACAACGGAAGCATAATTGAATTGTAATCAGGAACGTCCGGGCACCAGACGCGATCCGGATTAGCCCCCGCTGCGAGCAGCACTCCAACCGAGGCAATATCGGCTTGGACAGTTGCAACATGGAGCGCTACCCGGTCGCGACCACCCCGCTGGCAGGGAAGGTTGGGATCCGCGCCCGCTGCGAGCAACGTGTTTAGCAATTCAAGTCGCTGAGCATGGGTTTGGTTGGATTCCGCCCGCGCAGGGGTAACAAAAACCGATAAAATAGGAATACCCGTTTCAACCGACGCACCGGCGGCGAGCAGCAACTTAACATTGCCGATTTTATTGCCACGGATTGCCGCATCGAGCAGGGTCATTTGCCGTTCCCATGACGAAGAAGCAATTGTATTGGGAGGCAGCCCGGCCATGAGCATTTGTTCAAGATCACTCGTCGAACCGAAGGCGGTAACCCCTATCGCCAGAGGCTTCCATGTCGGGCAGCGTGGGTCGAATTTAAGCGCGTCGCGATAATCGGAAAGGTTGAAACTACGCAGTTCCGTCCCATATTTCTGCTGGCAATATTCAGTTTGAGCTGGCGCTGAAGCATCGCTTGAAATGGTAGGGACGGTAAGGGCAGCTGTCAAAAACAACAGCGCTGAGAGTAGGATACCGTATGTGCAACGTGGATTTTTAAGTAATTGTGACGCCGCTTTCTGGTTAGACATCCGCTTTTCCCGATCATTGGAACTGTTTGTGCGCTAGAGATTACAGCAACTCCCGCACCGCCCGCCCGCGCCGCACCGTGTAAAACGGCACCGGCAGTATTTCCGACATTCCCGCTGCCAGCCTTATGCGCAGCTCGGTGACGATCATGCTGGTGATCTGGGCCATTTTGAATTTGTGCGTTTCTTTCAGCGGCACCCAGGTGAGTTCGGTGAGTTCCTTGTCGGGGCCAACGAAGCCCTCGTGACGGGCGGCTATGGCTCTGTGGTCAACCACGAAGAAACGGGTGTCGAAACGCTTTGGTTTTCCGGGAGGCGTAATGGCGCGGGCGACAACGGAAAGTTGCTCGATATCGGGGTAAATGCCCGCCTCGGCAAATTTCTGCCAGGTGGGCTCCTGCGGGGCGTCGGGTGCGCCGTAGTCACCGGTGCCGATGATCAAGCCGGTTTCCTCGTAGGTCTCGCGGATGGCGGCCAGCGCGAGTGTGCGCCCCCGTGATAGGGAGGGGCGGGGGAGCATCTTGTTGAGGGCATCTTCGGCTCGGGCGGAGAGCGCACCGACCACGTTCATTTTGCGGTCGGCAGCTTCAATAACCCCGCCGGGAAATACGAATACGTCCGGCATGAAGCGCTGGTTCGGGTGGCGGCGCCCCATGAGCACTTTGGGCGAGCGGGTCGAGCGGTCGAGGATAATCAGCGAAGCGGAATCAAGCGGGCGAACCATACCCTCCGTCGCCTTGCCGGATTCCTGGGTCATATGATCAAGAACCGTCCGGACTTCCTGCTGATAAACCTCTGGGGTCATTTTGCTCTCCGGGTCTTTCTGGTAGGTTTCTTTTTCTTGTCTTTCTTGATGGGTGCGGTGTTCTTTTTTCCCGGCGCACGGTTGCGGTCGAGCCTGCGCGGGGAGGAGCGGCCATCGGAGAGCAATTCAAAGCGCAATGCGCCAGCGACGGGGGCGGCTTCCACGAGCTTCACCTCGACCTTATCGCCCAGGCGATAGCTTTCACCTGTGCGCTCGCCGACAAGCACATGGCGCTTGTCATCGAAGCGGTAATAATCCGCGCCGATGGTTGCCACCGGAACGAAGCCGTCGGCTCCGGTCTCATCCAGCTTCACGAACAGCCCCGCGCCAACCACGCCGGCAATCTGCCCGGAAAAGGTTGCGCCAACCCGGTCCGCCAGAAAATGGGCAATCAATCGGTCGGTGGTCTCGCGCTCCGCGGCCATGGCGCGGCGCTCGGCGACGGAGATGCTGGCGGCAACCTCTGCCAGTTGTTCGCGGCTGGTGGCGGCGGGCAAACCATCCTTGCCAAGTTTCAGGGCACGGATCAGGGCGCGATGCACGATGAGATCGGCATAGCGGCGGATGGGGGATGTGAAGTGGGCGTAGCGGCGCAGGTTGAGGCCGAAATGCCCATAATTCTCTATTGTGTATTCGGCCTGCGCCTGGCTGCGCAACACCATCTCATTGATGAAGAGCTGGTGCTCCGAGCCTTCGATAGCATCGAGAATGCCGTTGAAGGTGGCGGGTTTCAGAGCCCCTTGCTTCGGGAGTTTCATGCCGACCGAGGCGAGAATTTCGGCAAGGGTGCGTATCTTTTCAGGCGATGGCTCATCGTGGGCGCGATAAATGAGATCACTGCCCGCTTTTTCGAGCGTTTCTGCCGCCGCGACATTGGCGAGAATCATGAATTCCTCAATCAACCGGTGCGCATCGAGGCGCTGTGGCACGAACACCCGGTCGATGCTGCCATCCGCTTTGAGAACAATTTTGCGTTCCGGCAAATCGAGATGGAGCGGCCCACGTTGATCGCGGGCTTTGCCTGCTGCCTGATAAGCGGCCCAAAGTGGCTTCAGAATGGGTTCGAGCAGCGGGCCGGTTGTATCATCGGGGTCTCCATCAATGGCTTTCTGCGCCTGCTCATACGAGAGTTTTGCCGCTGAGCGCATCATGATGCGATGGAAGCTGTGTGACAGCTTCCGCCCGTCGGCTGCGAGTACCATGCGCATGGCGAGTGCCGGGCGGGCCTCTTTCGGGCGCAATGAGCACAGATCGTTGGAGATGCGCTCTGGCAGCATCGGCACGACGCGGTTGGGGAAGTAGACCGAGTTGCCGCGATTGAGTGCTTCGCGGTCCAACGCTGAGCTCGGCGTCACATAAGCCGAAACATCGGCGATGGCGACCGTGACAACGAACCCGCCGGGATTTTCAGGGTTGGTGTCTTCTATCGCATAAACGGCATCGTCGTGGTCTTTGGCGTCTGGGGGATCAATGGTGACGAGGGGCAGTTCGCGCCAATCTTCGCGCCCGGTGAGTGTCGCAGGTTCAACGGCTTCGGCCTCAGCCAGTACTTCCGGCGGGAAGATATGGGGAATATCGTGGGCGTGGAGCGCAATCAGGCTGATGGTGCGCTCGGTCTTGATGGAACCGTGCTTTTCCTTGACGCGGGCGCGCGGCGTACCAAAACGTCCTGCCTGCGCAAGCGCGGCGCTGACGAGATCGCCATCTTCGAGGTTCTCGGCACCTTCCGCTGCGAGCGGGATTTCGCCACTGCGGCCTTTCTTGTCCACGGGAACGAGCCGCATGGATCCGTCAGGCAGAATGCGCACAATACCAAGCGCCAAAGCCTTGTTGCGCATAATGGTTTTAACGATGCGCCCGAGATAGGTCTCGCTTTCGCCTTTGGCGAGATCAACGCGCAGTACCGCCTGATCGCCGATGCCGGGAATACGCAGGCCGGGCCGCATTTTACGCGGGATCAAGACGATGATTTTGGGGGCCTTGCCATCGGCTTCGTCCCATTCAACCGGGCGTGCCAGCAATTCGCCGTCACGATCCCGGCCGGTGACTTCTGCGATAATGGTGGGAGCAAGCTGGCCTTTTGTGCGCAGTCCCTTGTTTTTGCGGTTCACAACACCTTCGGTTTCAAGGTCCTTGAGCATCTGCTTCAACCAGATGCGATCACCGCCGTGGATGCCGAAGGCGCGGGCAATCTCACGCTTGCCGAGCTTGGCGCTGCCATTCTCCTGAATGAACGCCATGACTTGTTCGCGCGTGGGTAATGCAGTGGCCGCAGGGGCCGGACTTTTGAACTTCTTCAAGGGAACTCTCTGAGTGGCCGAAACAGCCTTGTTTCTTCTCTATAGCCTTTTCACCGCCCAAAAGAAAAGGCCGGAACCCTCGCAGGTTCCGGCCTCTTTGGTTGAAGCTGTGCCTGCGATCAGCAGGAATAGTACATGGCAAACTCGACCGGATGCGGGGTGTGCTCGAAGCGGATGACTTCTTCCATCTTCAGCGCAATGAAGCTGTCGATGAAGTCGTCGGTGAACACGCCGCCAGCCTTGAGGAAGCCGCGGTTCTTGTCGAGGGTGGCGAGTGCTTCACGCAGCGAGGCGCAAACGGTCGGAATCTTCTTCAGTTCGCGCGGCGGCAGATCGTAAAGATCTTTATCCATCGCAGCACCCGGGTCGATCTTGTTGAGAATGCCGTCGAGGCCCGCCATCGTCAGAGCCGCGAAGCACAGATACGGGTTGGCTGTCGGATCGGGGAAGCGGATTTCAACACGCTTGGCCTTCGGCGATGTCGTCCACGGAATACGGCAGGAAGCCGAACGGTTGCGGGCCGAGTAGGCGAGCAGCACGGGCGCTTCGAAGCCAGGGACCAGACGCTTGTAGGAGTTGGTTGACGGATTGGTGAAGGCATTGATGGCCTTGGCGTGCTTGATGATGCCGCCGATATACCACAGGGCTTCCTGCGACAGGTCGGCATATTTATTGCCCGCGAATACCGGCTTGCCCGCCTTCCAGATCGACTGGTGGACGTGCATACCCGAGCCATTGTCGCCATAAACCGGCTTCGGCATGAAGGTAGCCGTCTTGCCGTAGGAATTGGCGACATTGTGGATGCAGTACTTATAAATCTGCATGTGGTCGGCGATGGTGACCAGGGTGCCAAACTTCATGCCAAGCTCGTGCTGGGCGGAAGCGACTTCGTGGTGGTGCTTTTCAACAACGACGCCCATGGACGCCATTGAAGAAAGCATTTCGGAACGCATGTCCTGGGCCGAATCCAGCGGCGGCACCGGGAAATAGCCACCCTTGGTCGGGATGCGGTGACCCATGTTGCCGCCTTCATATTCGGCATCGCCATTGGTCGGCAGTTCGTCGGCGTCGAGCCTGAAGCCGGTGTTGTAGGGGTCTGCCTGGAAGCGCACGTCATCGAACACGAAAAACTCGGCCTCGGGACCAATGAACATGGTGTCGCCAATGCCGGTCGACTTCAGGAAGGCTTCGGCCTTCTTGGCGATGCCGCGCGGGTCGCGCGAGTAGGGCTCACCGGTGGTCGGTTCGAGCACATCACAGACGATGGAAAGGGTCGAGGCCGCAAAGAACGGGTCCATCGTGGCGGTGGTCGGATCGGGCATCAACAGCATGTCGGATTCGTTGATTGCCTTCCAGCCTGCGATGGAAGAGCCGTCGAACATGGTGCCTTCGGCGAAGATTTCCTCATCGACCATCGAGACGTCGAAGGTGACATGCTGCCACTTGCCGCGCGGGTCGGTGAAGCGGAAATCGACGTATTTAATGTCGTTGTCTTTAATGGCGGCAAGGACTTCCTTGGCGTTTTTCATTGCAAAAATCCTCCTGCGGTAGCTGAACCGCGATGTATGAGCGAGATAACGGAAACTAGAGTGACATGCGGTATTAGATGGCGTCGGCACCGGTCTCGCCGGTGCGGATGCGGATCACATCCTCAACGGGAAGCACAAAAATCTTGCCGTCGCCGATGCGTCCGGTTTGAGCTGCCTTGCGGATGGCTTCGATGGCGCGCTCGACCATATCGTCGGGCAACACCAGTTCGATTTTGACCTTGGGTAGAAAATCGACCACGTATTCGGCGCCGCGATAAAGTTCGGTATGACCTTTCTGGCGTCCGAAGCCCTTTGCTTCAATGACTGTGATGCCCTGCACGCCTGCTTCTTGAAGAGCTTCCTTCACCTCATCGAGTTTGAAGGGTTTAATGACGGCTTCGATTTTTTTCATGGGTATCTCGTCCTGTTTCATACGTCTCATGACGAACCGGCGCGAAAGGCGCGGAGAATGTGTTACCATTCACCCGAAGGCGACGGAATGGCCTAAAGCGGACCTCTTGCCAAGTATTTGAGCATGACATGCTTAAATACTGTGCAACTGCTAAGCCGTGATATCAAGCGCCACGCCGGTTGTCTCTCGAAAATGCTGGAATATCCCTATGAAAACACCGTTTTCGCATATGCTGCTCACTGTTGATGAGATGGGCGAGGCCGACCAAAGAACTATAGCGGATGGCTGCCCCGGCATCCTGTTAATGGAACGGGCGGGAGCAGGGGTGGCGGAAGCGGTCAAGCGCCTCAAAGCACCGCCAGCCAGGGTTCTGGTGGTGTGTGGTCCCGGCAACAATGGCGGCGATGGATTCGTTGCGGCACGACTTCTGCAAGAGGGTGGGTATTCCGTGCGACTTGCTTTGGTGGGAGAGCTGACGGCATTGAAGGGCGACGCAGCCATCGCCGCCGCAACCTGGTCGGGCGGCATGGTGCCCGCAAGCGAAGTGAACGCGGGAGAAGTGGATATCATCATCGATGCCCTGTTTGGGGCAGGGTTGGTGCGAGCGCTCGATGGCGTTGCGGCGCAAATGGTTAAGCGAATCAATGCTTCCGATAAGCCGGTGATTTCTGTCGATGTGCCAAGTGGGGTATTCGGCGATAGCGGACAGGTGGCAGGTGTGGCCGTGCAGGCCACGCGCACCGTGACATTTGCCGCCCGCAAGCCCGCCCATCTTCTGCTTCCTGGCGCGGCTTTGTGTGGGGCCGTCGAAGTGGTTGATATCGGCATCACCGAAGAAACGCTGAAGGCGGTGCATGGTGGCGTCTTTGCCAATGGGCCTGAAGTATGGGGCGCGGTTTTCCCACGTCTCCTTGCCACCAGCCATAAATACACGCGCGGCCACGCTTTGGTGCTTTCCGGCGGAGCGATACGGGGCGGCGCGGCGCGACTTGCGGCACGGGGGGCTTTGCGGGTCGGTGCCGGGCTCGTCACCATTGCTGCACCACCGGAAGCTCTGAGTGTTCACGCGGCCCATCTCAACGCCATCATGTTGCAGGGGATGGACGGCGCGCGCGGTTTGGAAAGCCTGCTGGCTGATCGGCGTATTAACACCGTGGTGCTTGGCCCAGCACTTGGCGTCGGCGCTCAAACACGGGCTCTCACCGCAACCGCGCTGGCCGCGCAGCGCAGTGTGGTGATTGATGCTGACGCCATCACGAGCTTCGCCGGCATGGTTGATGATCTCGCCATATTGACCCGGTTGTCCCGCGCCGTGTTGACACCACATGACGGGGAATTTGCGCGTCTTTTCAGCGGAAAGAATGACGTTCTTAAACTTAATTCTAAACCTGAACGTGTGCGTGCGGCGGCGGCTCTGTTGGGTTGTGTTGTGCTATTGAAAGGGCCTGACACCATCATTGCCGCCCCCGATGGCCGGGTTGTCATCAACGACAACGGAACGCCGCTGCTGGCGACAGCGGGATCTGGCGATGTGCTTGCTGGCATCATTGGCGGATTGATCGCGCAAGGGATGCCCGTATTCGAAGCGGCATGTGCCGGTGTCTGGCTTCACGCCGAGGCGGCGCGGGAATTCGGGCCGGGACTGATTGCTGAGGATCTACCAGAGATGCTGCCTATGGTGCTAGCTAACCTCGAACCAGCCCCATAGGCCGCTATCAAAATGCTCGCAGATGGTTGAGGCGATCAGCCATTTCCCGGGCGAGCCTGCAATGAAGGCAATGCGCATCGTGGCCTCCGCCGGAACGAGCTGCGTGTCCTTCCAGTAGGGGTCCCAGCCGTCGTCAAAGGAATGCAGCACGCGGAAACTGTGGCCGTGAATGTGGATGGGTTGGGGAATTCTGGTGTTGTTATTCACAGTCAGTACCACCGGGCGGCCCGATTTGACGGAGAACAGGGGCTTGTCCTCCTGTGGTGAGCCCGAGGTCGCGGTGATACCCAAGGCCCACATGTCGGGCGCGGCGGGATCTGGCCTGCTTTCTTTGCGCTTGCCGAAAAAAGCATGGATCGGAACATCAACCCGCAAAGCGTCCTGAAGGCGGATGGCTTGTGGCAGGAGCGGGTTGGGTTCGGGCTGTGGGATTTCCGTCGTAAGCATTGCGTTACGGGGCCGCGCCTTGAAGGTCGCCAATTGAATTTCAGAGCCGAGCAGCGCGGTAATGGCGGCATCCGGCCCGTCCTCCGGCAATTCGATGAGGATGTCATAGCGGTTGCCGGGGCTGAAAGGCAGTGATGCGCGCAGCGGCTCAAAAGCCTCGGTTGGCTGCCCGTCGATGGCGACAACAAACGCCTTCATCCGGTCGAAGCGCACGCGAAAAGAGCGGGCATTGCAAGCATTGGCGATCCGCACGAGATGCCGACCGCCGAATTGGTTATCGCCGCTCTGAAAGCCGCCACCGGTAGCATTCGCTTCAACATCAAGCGGAACAGGGTGATTGTTGATGGTGAGAAGGTTGCCGAGACGGCCCTTTGTGTTTTTGGCGAATGGTGCCAACTGGCTATCTGCTAAAAGCCAGTCATCGATAATGAGCTGAAAGCCCCCGTTGGTAAGGGGCTGACGCGGATCTTCCACCATGAGGAGACGGGTAAGGCCCCTACCGGCCAGTTCCGAAGTGTGACCTATCACACAAGGGCGGATCAGCCATGTTCCTGTCTCTTGCGGTGTGAAACGGTAGGTGAAGGTTCCGCCGAAGGGGATAGACTCCTGGGTCAGGCCGCCAACGCCGTCCATGGCATTGGGCATGGCCCGCGCACCATGAAAATGGAGTGAAAGCGGTAAGTTGATGCCGTTCTGTACTTCAATGACGCATTCTTCGCCGACTTGTGCAGTAAAGAAATCGCCCCCATCATCAAGGTTCCAGATTTCCGTGGGTGGCAGATCCTTGCCCCGCAGGGACACGTTTCTGGGGCTGGCCCTGAGCTTGTGGGGCTTCGCCGGTTGTTTCTCTGCTCGCGCGGGCCGGGCTGCAGATGCCACTAAACCCGTTAACATCAAACCTGCTTCTCTCCGTGTTATCAATAGCTTGGTGTGCATGGTTTCCCCTCAAGGCACCAACGATATAGCTATTTTTGCCTGAATAGGCAGGTTTGGGGATAACTTTTTTAGTGCATGGCGCATTTCTCATGCTATAGACCGCGTTCCCGGAAGGGAAAAGATCGTCTGGAAGGGCGGGCGTGGCGGAACTGGTAGACGCGCTGGATTTAGGTTCCAGTGACGCAAGTCGTGGGGGTTCGAGTCCCTCCGCCCGCACCAAGGCTGTTATGCCACCCCGGATGTTTCTGCGTGCGCTTTCCCGGCTGGCACCAATTGGATGCCATGATCAGGGTTGAGGGTGTTATGCGGAAACCTTCGGGTTTCTCTAATTCGAGCGAATGAAAGCGGATTATTAAAATGCAGGTGACGGAAACACTGTCCCAGGGTTTGAAGCGCGAATACAAGGTCGTCCTGCCGGTGGCGGAACTTGAAGGCCGTTTGTCGCAAGAGCTGGAAACCCTGAAGAGCCGCGTGCGCATCAACGGCTTCCGCCCCGGCAAAGTGCCGGCTGGTCATTTGCGTCGCCTCTATGGGCGCTCGGTTATGGCCGATGTCGTCCAGAACATGGTCAATGAAGCCAATCAGAAGATCATCGGCGACAACAGCCTGAAACTGGCGCTGGAGCCGCGTATCTCGTTTCCGGAAGACAAGGACGAAATCGAAAAGGTGATGGGCGCCAAGGCTGACCTGTCCTACACGGTCGCCCTGGAAGTTCTGCCGGTCTTCGATATTGTCGATCTCAAGGGCACCAAGCTCAACCGCAAGGTTGCCGCCGTTGCCGACAAGGAAGTCGATGAGGCGCTTGCCAATATGGCCAAGCACAATCGTGCTTTCGAGACCAAGAAGGGCAAGGCCGCCGATGGCGACCGCGTGATCATCGACTTCGTTGGAACGATTGATGGCGTCGAATTCGAAGGCGGTAAGGCCGAAGGCGCTCCGCTTGAACTCGGTTCCAACACCTTCATTCCCGGCTTCGAAGACCAACTGGTCGGCGTGAAAGCCGATGATGAGAAGGTTGTGAAGGTTTCCTTCCCCGCCGATTATCAGGCAGCACACCTTGCCGGCAAGAATGCCGAATTCGCCGTGAAGGTCACGGAAGTTCAGGCCGGTGCCGATGCCAAGATCGACGAAGAGTTCGCCAAGAACTTCGGCATGGAATCCCTCGACAAGCTCAAGGATGCCGTTCGCGAAACCATGCAGCGCGAACTGGACGCCCAGGCTCGCCGCAAGGTCAAGAAAGAACTCCTCGACGTTCTCGACAGCAAATACTCCTTCGATCTGCCTCCGAGCTTGGTTGAACAGGAATTTGCTGGCGTTTGGGCTCAGGTTGAGGCCGATCTAAAGGCTTCTGGTAATACCTTCAAGGACGAAGGCACGACCGAAGAAGAAGCCCGCGCCGAATATCGTCGCATCTCCGAACGTCGCGTGCGCCTTGGTCTCGTGTTGGCCAAGATGGGCGAAGACGCCAACATCCAGATCGCCGATGAGGAAGTGTCGCAGGCCCTGATGGAGCGTGCACGCCAGTTCCCTGGTCAGGAGCGCGCTGTCTGGGAGTACTATTCCAAGAACCAGCAGGCTCTCGCCGAAATTCGTGCGCCGATCTTCGAAGAGAAGGTGATCGATATTCTTTTGGCTCAGGCTGAAATCAAGGACGAGAAGGTTTCTCGCGAAGAACTCTTCGCCGAAGACGACGAAGATGGCGATAAGCCAAAGGCGAAAGCCAAGGCGAAGAAAGCCGAGAAGTCTGACGACAAGGCCGAAAAGCCTGCCGCTGAAAAGGCTCCTGCCAAGAAGCCGGCGGCCAAGAAGGCCAAGGAATAATTTCGATACAGGCATCCTCTTCCCATTCCGTAGGGAGGAGGTTGTCGTTTCGAGACAGAATGCTTACATCTCCAATCGGCCGGGTATAATGCCCGGCCGATTCGTTGCAGGAGCCTAGGTTTATGAGAGACCCGATCGCCACCTATAATTCATATGTACCGATGGTCATCGAACAATCCTCCCGTGGGGATCGCAGCTTCGATATCTATTCACGTCTGCTGCGCGAACGGATCATTTTTCTGACCGGGCCGGTGGAAGATTTTTCGGCTTCGCTCATCGTGGCTCAGCTTCTGTTTCTTGAAGCCGAAAACCCGAAGAAGGAAATCTCCTTCTACATCAATTCTCCTGGGGGGGTCGTGACCTCCGGCCTGTCGATCTATGACACCATGCAGTTCATTCGCTGCCCGGTGGCGACGCTCTGCGTCGGTCAGGCCGCCTCGATGGGGTCCTTGCTGTTATGCGCCGGTGAGCCGGGGATGCGCATGTCTTTGCCCAATTCCCGCATCATGGTGCATCAGCCGTCTGGCGGCTTCCAGGGGCAGGCAACGGACATCCTGATCCATGCCCGCGAGATCGAGGCGCTGAAACGCCGCCTCAACGAGATTTATGTGAAGCACACGGGGCGTCTGTTCAACGAAATTGAAGACGCATTGGAGCGCGACAATTTCATGACGGCCGATGCCGCCAAAGAATTCGGCCTCATCGACAAGGTGGTGGACAAGCGTCCCGAAGCCGCTGAGTGACATTGAAAGTCATTTGGTGAGAACGGGCAGTGTTTTCGATGTCGACGCTGTGACGGCTGTTAAGCTGTCACAGAACGGCCATCAAGCGGCGTTATCGAACCGGTGGGGCATCTCCCGCACCCAGCGGTTTTAATTTAAAGCACGATGGTCTCCTATCGTGGTATAACCCCGCCGTTTTTTTGATGGCCGTTAATAGGCTGTCAACACTGGCTGTGAATAAAACAAGAACAATATGCAGCGTTTGCCGGACTATGCTGCAGACCACCGGCGCATAGAAGGCTTATTGGAGAAAGATCATGACCAAGGCTGGCGGCACTGAAACGAAGAGCACGCTGTATTGCTCCTTCTGCGGCAAGAGCCAGCATGAGGTGCGGAAGCTCATCGCCGGACCGACCGTGTTCATCTGCGACGAATGCGTTGAATTGTGCATGGATATCATCCGTGAGGAATCGAAGTCCGCTCTGGTTAAGTCCCAGGACGGCGTGCCGACTCCGAAGGAGATTCGTGGCGTCCTCGATGATTATGTCATCGGCCAGGATACCGCCAAGAAGGTGCTTTCGGTTGCTGTTCACAACCATTACAAGCGCCTTGCCCACGCCTCGAAACACAACGATGTCGAGCTGGCCAAATCCAATATCCTGCTGATCGGCCCGACCGGCTCTGGCAAGACGTTGCTGGCGCAGACGCTGGCACGCATCCTTGATGTGCCGTTCACCATGGCTGACGCCACCACGCTGACCGAAGCGGGCTATGTGGGTGAGGATGTCGAGAATATCATTCTCAAGCTGTTGCAGGCTTCCGATTATAACGTTGAGCGCGCCCAGCGCGGCATCGTTTATATCGATGAAATCGACAAGATCTCCCGCAAGTCCGATAATCCGTCGATCACCCGCGATGTATCGGGCGAGGGCGTGCAGCAGGCGCTGCTGAAGATCATGGAAGGCACGGTTGCTTCCGTGCCGCCGCAGGGTGGTCGCAAGCATCCCCAGCAGGAATTCCTGCAGGTGGATACCACCAACATCCTGTTCATTTGCGGCGGTGCCTTTTCTGGGCTTGAGCGTATCATTTCCCATCGTGGCAAGGGCACTTCGATTGGCTTCGGTGCCACTGTCCAGGCTCCCGATGATCGCCGCACTGGCGAAGTTTTCCGCCATGTCGAGCCGGAAGATTTGCTGAAATTCGGGCTCATCCCTGAATTTGTCGGTCGTTTGCCGGTGATTGCGACACTCGAAGACCTGGACGAAGACGCCTTGGTCAAGATTTTGCAGGAGCCTAAGAACGCGCTCGTCAAGCAGTACCAGCGCCTGTTCGAGATGGAAAACGTCTCGTTGACCTTCCAGGATGAGGCGCTCGGTATGATTGCCCGCAAGGCCATTGAGCGTCGCACAGGCGCGCGTGGGTTGCGTTCCATCATGGAAGCCATCCTGCTCGAAACGATGTATGACCTGCCGGGCCTCGATTCGGTGGAGCAGGTCGTGATCGGGCCAGAAGTTGTGGAGGGCCGCGCCAAGCCTTTGCTGATTCACGCGGACCGGCCGGAAACTTCCTCCTCGGCGAGTGCGTGACAGCACGTTGCCGAAAAGAGCTAAGTGGTTATTTAATAAGGATTTTAGCATGCCGGACCATCGTGGTTCGGCATGTTTTTTGAGGGTCACTTCGTGTTGAAGGGGTCCCGGCTTGAAATGTCGGGAAGGGCACGCCACTTATGCAGATGCGTAAACATGGTATGCTCATGGAAGAGATGCAATTTTGCGTACCGGGCGCAGTTCTCATGAACTTGTTTCATTACGAGACCGGAGCGTAACGGTAAGGTGTCTGTCAGCCTGCTTTAGGAGGGGGTGACGGACAGAAGGGAAAGGAAAACCTCCATGACACAAAGCAAGTCTCGCAAGCCGGTTGTTCCGGGCGAAAAGGGGACTTACGCCGTGTTGCCGCTGCGCGATATCGTTGTGTTTCCGCACATGATCGTGCCGCTGTTCGTCGGACGGGAAAAGTCTATCCGCGCGCTTGAGGAAGTGGTCAAAACCGAACAGCATATTTTGCTGGCTACCCAGATCAACGCCGGAGATGATGATCCGGATGTTGATGCGATTTACAAGGTCGGTACGCTGGCAACCGTGTTGCAGCTTCTGAAGCTCCCGGACGGAACCGTGAAGGTTCTGGTCGAAGGGGCAGGGCGTGCACGTGCGGATTCCTACACCCAGATCAATGATTTTTATTCCGCCGAAGCGGAAGTGCTTGCTGATGATCTTGGCGACAACATCGAGGCCGAAGCGTTGGCCCGTTCGGTGGTGGCGGAGTTTGAAAACTACGTCAAACTGAACAAGAAGGTTTCGCCTGAGGTGGTGACTGCGATTGCGCAACTCACCGACCCATCCAAGCTTGCGGATACCATTGCCTCGCATCTCGCGGTGAAAATCAGCGACAAACAAAGTGTGCTCGAAACGCCGACCGTGGTTGAGCGTCTCGAAAAGATGCTTGGCCTCATGGAGAGCGAGATTTCGGTGCTCCAGGTCGAGAAGCGCATTCGCACGCGCGTCAAACGCCAGATGGAGAAGACGCAGCGCGAGTACTATCTCAACGAGCAGATGAAGGCGATCCAGAAGGACCTGGGCGACGAGGACGGCCGGGATGAACTCGGCGAGCTTGAAGAGAAGATCATCAAGACCAAGCTCTCCAAGGAAGCGCGCGAGAAAGCCCATGCCGAGCTGAAAAAGCTGCGGCAGATGTCGCCGATGTCGGCAGAAGCAACGGTGGTGCGTAATTACCTTGATTGGCTGCTGTCCATTCCGTGGGGCAAGCGCTCCAAGGTGAGGAAGGATCTCGCCGCTGCCGAGGGTGTGCTTGATGCTGATCACTACGGCCTCGACAAAGTCAAAGAACGCATCGTCGAATATCTTGCCGTGCAACAGCGCGCCAACAAGCTCACAGGTCCGATTCTTTGCCTCGTCGGCCCTCCCGGCGTCGGCAAAACCTCGCTTGGCAAATCCATCGCCAGGGCAACCGGGCGTGAATTTGTCCGCATGTCCCTTGGCGGCGTGCGCGATGAAGCAGAGATTCGGGGACATCGCCGGACATATATCGGTTCCATGCCTGGCAAGATCATTCAGTCGATGCGCAAGGCCAAGACCAATAATCCGCTGATTTTGCTCGACGAAATCGACAAGCTCGGCATGGATTTCCGTGGCGATCCGTCATCCGCGCTTCTTGAAGTGCTGGATCCGGAACAGAACAACACATTCAATGACCACTATCTTGAGGTCGATTATGACCTGTCGAATGTGATGTTCGTGACCACGGCCAACACGCTCAATATTCCTCCGGCCCTTCTGGACCGCATGGAGGTGATCCGCATCGCCGGTTACACCGAAGATGAAAAGGTCGAGATCGCCCGGGCGCACCTAATTTCCAGCAGCGAGAAGAAGCATGGTCTCGCGCACAAGGAATGGAGCATCACCGATGATGGTCTCATCGAGTTGGTGCGTCGCTATACCCGCGAGGCCGGGGTGCGTAACCTTGAGCGTGAACTGTCGAATCTGATGCGCAAGGCGGTCAAGGAGATCCTCATCTCCAAGGTGAAGAACGTCACGATCAATGCGACAAACCTCGCCGATTATCTCGGCCCACCGCGCTATCGCTTCGGTGAAGTGGAAAGCAAGGACATGGTCGGCGTCGTTACGGGACTTGCCTGGACGGAAGTCGGCGGAGAGCTTCTGACCATCGAGGGTATTTCGCTTCCCGGTAAGGGTCGCCTGACGGTGACCGGTAACTTGCGCGATGTGATGAAAGAATCGATTTCTGCGGCAGCCACCTATGTGCGGTCGCGGGCCATCGATTTCGGCATCAAGCCGCCGGTGTTCGAGAAGCGCGATATCCACGTCCACGTGCCAGAAGGCGCGACGCCGAAGGACGGCCCATCGGCCGGAATCGGCATGGCGACGGTGATCGCGTCGATCATGACAGGCATTCCGGTGCGCCGGGATGTGGCCATGACCGGTGAAGTCACTCTGCGTGGTCGCGTTCTGCCGATTGGCGGATTGAAGGAAAAACTCCTTGCGGCTTTACGCGGCGGCATCAAGCGCGTCATCATTCCAGAGGATAACGTTAAGGATCTGGTGGAGATGCCAGAGAGCCTCAAGAACGGTCTTGAAATCGTTCCGGTAACGACGATGGATCAGGTTCTGCAACACGCCTTGGTGCGGTTACCAGAGCCCATAGAATGGGATGATTCCACCGATTCGACAGGGGCTCCGCAGGCCCCGGCCGAAGACGACACAAGCGTCTCATTGGCGCATTAATTCCTCAAAAATAATAAAAAGCCCCGGATTTTTGAGATCCGGGGTTTTTTTTGCTGGAAATAACGTGGAAATGGCCTTTTTGCTGCATTTCAGGGCTTGCGCATGGCATTTCTTTGGGCCACACCATTTGTCCGAAACGATGGCAAATTATGGATTCTTACCGCCGTCGTCTTAACGGAGGACTATAGGATGAATAAAGGCGAGCTCATTAGCGCCGTTGCGGAAAAAGCCGGCCTCCCCAAGGGTCAGACTGGCGAAGTCATTGATGCCGCTCTCGCGACCATCACTGCCGCTCTGAAGAAGGGCGATGAAGTGAAGTTGGTTGGTTTTGGCACATTCGTTGTGACCAAGCGCGCCGCTGGCGAAGCCCGCAACCCGCGGACCGGTGAAAAGGTCAAGGTTCCGGCTTCAAAGACTCCGAAGTTCCGCGCTGGCGCGGGCCTTAAGGACGCCGTCAACGGAAAGTAATTTCCGGAGAACGTACGAAAAGAAGGCCGATACGCCTTGCGTTATCGGTCTTCTTTTTTTAAATGATAGCGCGATCCGGTAAGCCGGATGGTTTTGAGGGCGATTAGCTCAGTTGGTAGAGCATCTCGTTTACACCGAGAGGGTCGGCAGTTCGAGCCTGTCATCGCCCACCAGAATTTCTTTAAGCCCCTTGGAATGATTTCCCAGGGGCTTTTTTTTGCCCTTTGGCAGGCGAGGGGGCAAAGGTGCAACCAGTGCAGGTGCCTTCCTGCGTGATGCTTTCGGCTCTCAGAGCCTGACTCATAATCCATAGGTTGCGATTTTTCGTATTGTTGCTCTGATACTTGCGATGGTCATCCATGCTTCAGCGCTGAGTATTGAGCGTTCGAAATCCTTTGCCAGACGCCTATCCTGACCGAGTATAGCGAAGG
>JAVBJU010000002.1:0-233941 GCA_031546825.1 Microvirga sp.
GTATTCCTCCTTACCCGTCGCAGTTGCGGTTGGACCGCACCGCGTTCCTTGCTAGAACATGTTTTGATCCTGTCCAGATAAACGATCAGTTGCGGTTGGACCGCACCGCGTTCCTTGCTAGAACGACAGCGTACATGCGGAACTCGACGAGAAAGTTGCGGTTGGACCGCACCGCGTTCCTTGCTAGAACAAGGGATATTTTCTCCCCGGCCACTCGCCAGTTGCGGTTGGACCGCACCGCGTTCCTTGCTAGAACGAGGTTTGTGCGCACGATGTCGCCAATCTAGTTGCGGTTGGACCGCACCGCGTTCCTTGCTAGAACCGGTCGGAGTGGGTGAACAACCCCGCTGTGTTGCGGTTGGACCGCACCGCGTTCCTTGCTAGAACGCGTAGATTTGCCACCAGGCATCGGTACCTGTTGCGGTTGGACCGCACCGCGTTCCTTGCTAGAACCGCGCTGTTGCCAAGCCCGAGCGCTGCCGAGTTGCGGTTGGACCGCACCGCGTTCCTTGCTAGAACGATCACCGTGACCTTGACGCCCCCTTTTTCGTTGCGGTTGGACCGCACCGCGTTCCTTGCTAGAACCTTTTCCCGGATGTCGAGAAAATCAAAAGTGTTGCGGTTGGACCGCACCGCGTTCCTTGCTAGAACATGGAGATAATCGGCGTAGTCCCCGCCGTCGTTGCGGTTGGACCGCACCGCGTTCCTTGCTAGAACAGATGCCCTTGGCGTTGGCGATACCAGGAGGTTGCGGTTGGACCGCACCGCGTTCCTTGCTAGAACACCTTCTCCGTTTTCTTCCCATCTCAGCATGTTGCGGTTGGACCGCACCGCGTTCCTTGCTAGAACAATTCAGGCCACGTGTGACCGGGCCATTGCGTTGCGGTTGGACCGCACCGCGTTCCTTGCTAGAACTCCCGCCAGCCCTTTGAGCCATTGTACGAGGTTGCGGTTGGACCGCACCGCGTTCCTTGCTAGAACAGCTACGCTGAAGCCAACATCATCGGGTCGGTTGCGGTTGGACCGCACCGCGTTCCTTGCTAGAACCGTCTTCGCCGTGTCGACCATCTCGGCATTGTTGCGGTTGGACCGCACCGCGTTCCTTGCTAGAACCACGCTGTCGATGAGCAGCGGCATGTCGCGGTTGCGGTTGGACCGCACCGCGTTCCTTGCTAGAACTAAGTTGACGGTTGCCAGTGGTTTTTAATGTTGCGGTTGGACCGCACCGCGTTCCTTGCTAGAACTTCGAGAAGACGCATCCGATTGGCACCAAGGGTTGCGGTTGGACCGCACCGCGTTCCTTGCTAGAACGCTGGTCAACGGTGTCACAAACTGGGTAAGTTGCGGTTGGACCGCACCGCGTTCCTTGCTAGAACACCCCTCTGATAACCCCATGTTATCAGAGGGTTTTTTCATGAAATTCTCACCCAAAATGATAAGAGAAACGCCGATTTCGTAACGGGTCTGCCCATTTTTGATTCGCTCAGAATAATGTCAGCTGGTCGGGCTTCGATTGGCGCTGGGCATCGGCACGGCCGCGAAAGCTCTGGATGTTTTCATATTGTTTGTCGGTGAACCAGACGATATCGACCTTGCCTGCCGAGGGTACCGCGCGGCCAACGCGCTTGGAAATTGCTTCCGCCTGTTCCTTGCCTGCGGTGAAGCGCAAATAGCAGGAAAACTGCATCATTGAAAAACCTTCATCCAGCAGAAATTGTCGAAACTTCGTGGCGCGCGTGCGCTCGGGTTTAGTCAGCACCGGTAAATCAAACAAGGCCATTACCCACACGATCCTGTATCCCGACAATGAGAGAAACCCGGTCATTTTTCAGCCCCGCGAAAAGGCGCTATTGCAAACGTCGTGCTATTCCTCCGCCACGGCTAGAGCTTTTGGAACGGCGATGGGAATGGGCGTCAACGGCAACAACAGTTTCGCCCGATCTCCGGTGAAAACCTGGGCAAGCGAGATGCAGGCCCGCGCCAGCACATTGGAAAGTGGCGTTTGCCCTTCTTCGGTTTCGTAATCGGCATGGAGCACAGCCACGAGACGGCGCTTGGCGGCGGTATCAATCTGGGTGACGCCCTCGCCAATAAGCTGCAGCGTAATGAGATCAACCGCAGGGCGGAACGGCTCCATCATATCATCGGCCAGTCGTAACGCCTCGCCGCGTGACTGGTGATTGATGGAAAGCGAGGGGTGCAGCCCGGCGGATACGATGGCGCGCGCCGTCGCTGCTCGCAAAACCGTGTAGCCGTAATTGAGAAGCCCATTGGCCCCGCCGCCATCGCGGTAACGGTAAAAGCCTTTGCCGAACAAAGCGGGGAAGTAGCGCTGTGCGGCTTGCGCTTCCATGTTGTCCGGGTCTCCCGAGCGAACACCGGCAGCCAGCACCCGGATGGGATGCGGGTTGACACCCGCCCGCTCCACCGCTGCCGCCTGGGCCATAATTTTGGCGCGCACCAGTTCGGCCCATAACCTCTTTTTTGTCGGCAATGACGCCTCGGCCTGGGCGTCGATACGTTTGCCCTGGGCATGATGGCCCGCAAGCGGCAGCAGGCAGGAGCAAGGGCGGAAATCGCTGTCGGAGATTACCACCGGCGCGCCGCGCTCGGCCAAAGCCGCCAGAACCTGTGTGGTCAGGCTGGCGGCGGGGTGGGAGATGATAACGGCCTCGATATCATCGAGAGGCACTTGCCCGAGCAGACCATCGGGACCGGAAATGGAGAGGAAGCCGCGGTCGAGCGAGAGCCTGCGGCCCTCGCCTTCGATCTCGATGATGCGTCCGAGCATGGCGGCCTCCCCTAAACTTATATTCCAAGCTCATTCAATCTCCGCAGAATCGCATTCCTATCTTTGAGCTTGGAGATCGTCGCCATGTCCCAGCGGAAGGAATCATTTTCATCATCGTGACGCTTTTGCAGTTCTCCTCCCTCTTGGGAGGGGGCTAAATACATACGATTTGTGCTTGGGCGGATTTGAATCACCTGCTTAACGCGCCAAACCCCATCGTCATCCATCAGTTCAATCAGGTCACCTTTATGAACTCGCATTACCAATTTGCCACCCAGCTTTTTAGCCTCCCAATCGGGCCGCCATCCGTCCTGATTGACTTCATAAACCGAGGCTGCGAAACCCTGCCATGAACCGTCACGCATCTGGACAATGTCCATGTGATGATTGGCTCCTGGAGCGACTGTCTTATAGACATCTCCATTTCCTTTACGTTGTCGGATGCCGACGACGCTGGTATCCAGTTTACCCACCCGCACCCGGCGCATGCCCTTGTCGCCCCATTGCATACCGAATTCGGTCAGCATTGCTGAAAACGCCGTGGTGTCCTTCACCGCGCCCTTTGCATCGCGTAACGGCCCAACCAACTCCTGCACCTGTTTGCGCAAATGCGGATCGCGGATACGGTCCACCTCGCCTGGCGTCAGGTCGGCAATGGGCTTACGGCGTACCAGATTGCCGATTTCCTTCGCCTCACCCTCATCGCGCACCAGCCCATAGGCGGTGTCCTCATGCAACGCGCCCTTCTTTCCGTGTTCGGGTTTGTGCGAAACGATGATGCTCTCGACCACATCCCGGATCGCCTGCCGGAAACCATCGAACGGCCAGATGAACTTGCCGATGGCGTTCTGATAGCTATCACCCTCTTCCAGTTTCCCGGCCTCGCGGGCCACATGCTGGATGAGGCTGCGGGTCATGGTGCCGATGACAATGGCGTCAACGGCATGATGGCGGTGGTCGAAACGGTTCTTGCGGTTATGGTCGCTCAGAATATCATTGAGCCCCCATTTACCACGCATCAGCGCCGTGAGACGCCCCGGCGTGACGTAAATCTGATCCGGGTCGCAAATTCGGCCAAGATAACCCTTAGCAATGCGAGACAGATATTTTGTTTCATTGAGTTGGCGCTGGAGAAAATCGCCCCGCTCCTGGAATTTATCCATGGCATCCGGCAAGAAACGCCAGAACCTCTCTTTCCGGTAGCTACTGGCGCGGGCGAGGATATCCGACCATTCAGGCGAGTCGCCAAAAGCTTCATAGGGCGTCTTGCCGCGCTTGCGGCGATTCCACTCCCGATAACACAGCACCTTGTTGCCCATGCTGTCGTCAAGACTGCGCGACCATGGCAAGAGGTGTTCTATTTCTATCTCTGGCGAATAGAGCTTTTCGATACCGATGGCTTTGCCCGAAAACGGGCACAACACCACGCCGCCAACCATTTGTTCTTCAAATAGCTTCAGCTTGGACATGGTTGCGCCATTGGGCTCGGCCCCCAACTCGCCGAGCTTCTTGCGGCGCTGGTCATTGGCGTCACGGTTGCTGCGGTTGCGCTTTTGCTCTTCGTCCTTCTGCTTTTGGCTCTGTTTGAGTTCGCGGGCCAGTTCCACCACGATTTGGTCCGGATGCCCGTAAACCTCGATCATGCGATTGACGATGCGCCGCAACTGATTGAGGCCAATATGTACGGTTGGGTTGGTGATGCGACCCCAATAGGCAGCGTCGTCCTTTTTGTCTTCAGGGGCCATGGTCCCCGGCAGAATATGCCGCTGCAAAACCACGCCGTAATAGGGCAGTTTTGACCAGATTTCCCCATCGCGCTCGTCCGAATGATGCCAACCGGCGCTGGCAACCGCCTGTGAAAAAGTGATGGCTTCGCCTTTCTCACTCACTTCATTGTGCAGCGCATCGAGAATGGCGCCATTGGCCGTGGGGCCGAGCCGCGAATAGCCATCGGGTAGCGGTGCAGTCATGCAGTTATGGGCATGTTCATGGCTGAGATTGTGCTCACCCGTCAACCAACCCATGAGCGCGTCATCATCCATTTCCTCGATGATTTTCGTGATGAAAGCATCTTTAGCGGCAAGCGGCAGCTTGGCCCAAGCGGGGCCGTAATGATCAGGCTTCGCCATGATCTTGTTGACAACAATGCCGCGCAGGTCTTTCTCGCCGCTTTCTTCGTAATTGATGCGGATATCACCGCCGAGTTTCAACGCCTTGCGTAGCTTGGTGAAGGTGAGCTTGTCCTCCTGCCGCAAAAAGCTCGCCAGCACGTCGCGCTCTTCAGGACGCAATCCGCGCTCACGGCCCGAGGCATCAATGAAGCGCAGATGGTTGATGCGCTCATACATCTCACGTTCAAGCACCGAGGGCAGCGCTTTGGGCAGGCGGGTTTCGCCCTCGACGAAGGTGCAATAACCCACCTTGGGCCTCTTCAACGGCCGCTGGCGAAACAGGATGGTTTCAATCTTTTCACGCGCAGCGTCCGTCAGCACTGCCGGATGATGCTTCGCCTGGGCCTGCCACAAAAGGTCGAACTCGTGGCGCAGCATGTCGCGGGTCGGGTAAAACTCATAAAGCGCTTTGGCACCGACACCGTCGAGGCGGATGCGTACTGGCTGGCGCTCGGGGTCTCGCACCTTACGCGGATCGCCGGAACGCCCACGGTGTCGCAGCCACAGGAACTCGCCAAAAGTGCGGCATTTTTCCGCTTCAAGCTGTTCAGCAAGGCGCTTTGAAGCATCGGCAATCTTGCCCTTGTCGCTATCCTTCTTGTCCACCTTGCTGTTGGACTGAAAACCCCGGCGCTGATTGAGATGGAAAATGGCCCGGCCAAAAGCATGAAGATCAAGCTTGTCATTGAGCCCCTTGCCGCGCAACTCATAGGGGTCGAGCGCCTGCAGCGCCTTGCGGGTGTTTTGATCCTCCGGCATCAAGCCGGTTTCAACCAACGCACCAATCAGGTCTTCACGCCGCAGCACGAAACGGTCTCGCCGCCGCCGGGCGGAACGGGGCACGCGCCGCATCTCAGCAAGCGAAGCGCCATCCTTGGGGTTGCGCCCATCCTTAAAGATGCGCACACCGCTACCCAGCAACTCAAGGGGGGCATCGGGGCCAAAAATGCCGCGCGGGTCAGGCCCAACACGCCACACCGCCCAGCCGATGGAATTTGTGCCGATATCGAAGGAAAATCTGATGCCCATCGCGTCCCCCTATGCATTCACCCACTATATAATATTTTACTATGCCAGACCCTTGCCAGAGCGCAAGCTTTGCGATAATTTAAGGGTGTTCTAGCAAGGAACGCGGTGTGGTCCCTCTGTTAACAAGGTTTCATACCACCGAATCAAGGCGGGCTCCGGTCCGCCTTTTTCTTTGCTTGTATTTCACCAATGGATAGCCCCTTTTCCGCTCCACGCTCTTGCCTCGGGCGCGGCGCAGGCCCATAAACGGGCGGTGCTTTCGGCAAACCTGCGTGAAAAATGCTGAAAGCGGCCATTGATTTAAGGGCGGGTTGCTGCAACATCCCGGCGGTCGTAAAAAGCGACTCGCGGGAGCGACGCGCCCGCCGTTGAAGGCTAAGGTTCATGGAAAACAAAGATATCACCGCCGTCTCTGCCCTGCCCTTCGAGAAAGCGCTTGAAGAGCTTGAAGGCATCGTGCGCCGCCTGGAGCGGGGCGACGTGCCGCTGGAAGATTCCATCGCCATCTATGAACGCGGCGAAGCCCTCAAGAAGCACTGCGAAGCATTGCTGAAAAACGCCCAGGCCCGCATCGACAAGATCACGGCGAGCGGTGGCGTGGCATCCGGCACCACGCCGCTCGACGTGGACGCCTGACAATTCTTACCGCTTCCGATACGGAGCCAGGTGACAGAATGAAGGTTGACGAAAAAACCGCTGTTATTCCCCAGCTTTCCACGCCGTTGCTCGACACCGTTGCGACGCCCGACGCCCTGCGGCAATTGCCCGAGGGGCAGTTGCGCCAGTTCGCGGAAGAGTTGCGGCAGGAGACCATCAGCGCGGTGTCGATCACCGGCGGGCACCTCGGCGCCGGGCTTGGCGTGATTGAGCTGACGGTGGCGCTGCATTACGTTTTCGATACCCCGCGCGACCGACTGATCTGGGATGTGGGCCATCAGGCCTATCCGCACAAGATCCTGACCGGGCGGCGCAACCGCATCCGCACTTTGCGCCAGAAAAACGGGCTTTCCGGCTTCACCAAGCGTTCGGAGAGCGAATACGACCCGTTCGGGGCTGCCCATTCCTCCACATCAATTTCAGCCGGGCTCGGCATGGCCGCGGCGCGCGACATGATGGGGGAGAGCAACAACGTCATCTGCGTGATCGGCGACGGAGCCATGTCGGCGGGGATGGCCTACGAGGCAATGAATAACGCCGGGGCTTTAAATTCACGCCTCATCGTTATTCTGAACGACAACGACATGTCGATTGCCCGCCCCGTGGGTGCCATGTCGTCTTACCTCGCCCGCCTCGTCTCGGGTAGCGCCTACCGCTCATTCCGCGAAACCGCCAAGCAACTGGCCAAGAAGCTGCCGCACTTTTTCTATGACAAAGCCCAGAAGGCCGAAGAATTTGCCCGCGGGTTCTTCTCCGGCGGCACATTATTCGAAGAGCTTGGATTTTATTACGTTGGCCCGATTGACGGCCACAACCTCGACCATCTGCTGCCCATCCTGAAAAACGTGCGTGACAAAGGCAATGGCCCGGTTCTCGTCCATGTGGTCACGCAGAAGGGCAAAGGCTACGCACCGGCGGAAAACGCCGCCGACAAGTATCATGGCGTTGGCACCTTCAATATTGTCTCGGGCGAGCAAGTAAAGCCCAAGAGCAATGCGCCAAGCTACACCAAGGTGTTCGCCGAGAGCCTGGTGAAGGAAGCGGAGAAGGACGACAAAATCGTCGCCGTCACCGCCGCCATGCCCACCGGCACCGGGCTTGATCTCTTCGGCAAGCACTTTCCGGCCCGCACCTTCGACACCGGCATCGCCGAGCAGCACGCCGTTACCTTCGCTGCAGGCCTTGCCACGGAAGGGTTTAAGCCGTTCTGCGCCATCTATTCCACCTTCCTGCAGCGCGCCTTCGACCAGGTTGCCCATGACGTGGCCTTGCAGAAGCTGCCCGTGCGCTTCGCCATCGACCGCGCCGGTCTTGTGGGTGCCGACGGAGCAACGCACGCGGGCGCGTTTGATCTCGCCTTCCTCGGCTGCCTGCCGCAGATGGCAATCATGGCCGCAGCAGACGAGGCGGAGCTTGTCCATATGGTCGCCACCGCGGCCGCCCATGACGACGGCCCCATCGCCTTCCGCTATCCGCGCGGCGACGGCGTTGGCGTGGAAATGCCCCAGCGGGGCATCCCGCTCGCCATCGGCAAGGGCCGCATCGTGCGTGAGGGAACGCGGGTGGCGTTGTTGTCGCTCGGCACGCGGCTGGCCGATGCCCTAAAGGCGGCGGAAGAGCTTGAAGCAGCAGGCCTTTCCACGACGGTCGCCGATGCGCGCTTCATGAAGCCGCTCGACGAAGACCTCGTGCTGCGCCTTGCCCGCAACCATGAAGTACTGATTACCATCGAAGAAGGCTCGGTTGGCGGCTTTGGCAGCCATGTGCTGCAATTGCTGGCCGAACGCGGTGCGCTCGACAAGGGCCTCAAAGTCCGCCCGCTGGTGCTGCCCGATACCTATATCGACCACGGCGGCATGGACGGTATGTATGCCGAAGCAGGCCTGAATGCGACAGGCATCGTGCGCAACGTCTTTGCCGCGCTTGGCAAGGAAGCCGCCTCGCGGAAAATGCAGAGCGCATAAAGAAAAGGCCGGGGCGACACTGCCACCCCGGCCCGAACCATTTAACCGAAATACCTTACTTGATCGCGGCGCAGGCGACGCGGGCACCGGCATTGCCGATGGGCTGGGCATTGTGGTCGTCTTCAGCGGCATGGATCACCAGCGCCGAACCCGCCGGGTTCTTCAGGCCCTTGTCGCCCATGAATTTCACCAGCGTGCTCGATACTTCGGCATTGGCCGAACCATCAGCGTTGACGTAGATATTGGGCAGATCGCCCTGATCCGGCCCTTCGGCGTTGAGAAGGCCGTGCTTCTTGCTGTCGTGGTTGATGTGGCCCTTGGAATTCAGGAACTTCCCGACATCGGAGCAATCGCCAACCGCATGGAAATGCAAGCCATGCCAGCCGGGGGTCAGACCACCTGCCTTGATGGCAACGCGGGCGACAACACCATTGGCAGCACCTTTGAGCGTCAGGGAGCCGATGGGCGCACCCTTCTCACCGATGATCTGCGTTTCAAGCCTTTCCTGGGCGGAGGCCGCGGTAGTCGCGAGGGGCAAGGCAAGCAGAGCAGCGGCGGCAACAAAAGAAAGAGTGTGGCGCATGGTTGTTTCTCCTTATGGTAACCAGCACCACAATAGCCCGAACTTATGGAAAAATATTGTTTTAGATCAATTCAACTCTGACGCTTGCCAGTGTCGACAGAACTGGTTAGGCGATAACAGGAAACAGGGATTCATAAGGTGCGCAAGAGAGCAGACGTCATTCTGGTGGAGCGGGGTTTTTTCGACAGCCGAGCCAAAGCGCAGGCCGCCATCGCCGCCGGAGGGGTGACTGCCAATGGCCGCGTGCTCACGAAAGCGTCGGAAATGGTTGAGCCGCAAGCCGCCATAACCGCTGCGGCGGCGCACCCTTACGTTTCGCGCGGCGGCCTCAAGCTCAAGGCGGCGCTCGACACCTTTGCCATTGATGCACGTGCCGCCGTTTGCATGGATCTTGGCGCTTCCACCGGCGGCTTCTGTCAGGTGCTGCTTGAGGAGGGCGCCGAAAAGGTCTATGCCGTCGATGTCGGCCACGGCCAGTTGCACCCGACGATCGCCAGAAATCCACGCATCATCAACCTCGAAGGCACCGACGCCCGCGCCCTCACCCCTGATATCATCGGCGAGCCCATTGATCTTCTCGTCTCCGATGTCAGCTTCATTTCGCTGAAGCTCGTCTTGCCTTCCGCCATGCCCTTTCTCAAGAAGGGTGCGCTGCTTGCGGTGCTGGTAAAGCCGCAATTCGAGGCGGGCCGTGCCCATGTCAAAAAGGGTGTGGTGCGTGATATAACTATCCATGAGGCGGTTTGTGCCGACCTCACCACTTTTGTTGAAAATCTCGGTTGCGAAATCTGCGGCCTCATTCCCTCGCCCATCGCAGGCGGCGACGGAAACCACGAATTCCTGCTGGGAGCACGTTATGTCTGACCGTTTCACCATCGAGAAACTTGGGAGCCGTGGTGACGGCATCGCGCATACAAGCGGCGGAGCGGTCTATATTGCCGGGGCGCTGCCCGGCGAAACGGTTCTTGCCGAACGCGATGGTGCACGGGCGCGGCTCCTCGAGGTGGTTTCCGCCTCCACCCAGCGCATCACGCCGTTCTGCCCCTATTACGACGCCTGTGGTGGCTGCATCACCCAGCACATGACGCCAGATCTCTACCGGGAATGGAAGCGCGACATTGTCGTCCATACCTTGCATCAGGCGAACCTCTTGGCCGAGATTGCGCCGCTGGAAGATGCCCACGGCGAAGGCCGTCGCCGCATAACCCTGCATGTGCGCACCCTTGATGGCAATGTCGAGGCTGGCTTCATGGCAGCGAAGAGCCACGCGCTGGTCGCCATTGAGCATTGCCCCGTTACGGTGGAGGCGCTGCACGGCACCCCGAAAATAGCCCGCGAAATCTGTAAGGCTCTCCGCCCGTCGAACAAGCCGCTATCGATCCAGTTCACCGCCACGGAAAATGGCCTTGACGTTGACATCCGAGGCCACGGCCCCGGCGGCGAAAAGCTGCGCCAGAAGCTGGTTGATCTCGCCAATTCCCTCGACCTGGCCCGCATCGCACTACACGGCGACGTGCTGGCCGAGCGCCGCCAGCCCTTCATCCGCATGGGTAAAGCCGCTGTCACCCCGCCTGCCGGTGCATTCTTGCAGGCAACAGCCCGGGGCGAAGCGGTCTTGGCGGAGCTCGTGCATACCCTGTGCGGCGACGCCAAACGCATTGCCGATCTGTTTTCCGGCTGCGGCCCCTTCGCGCTGCGCCTGGCCGAAAGCGCCGAGGTCCACGCCGTAGAATCGGAAAAGCCCTCGCTGATGGCGCTCGATCGCACCTTCCGCGCCACGCCCGGTCTCAAACGCATCACCACCGAAGCCCGCGACCTTTTCCGCCGCCCATTACTGAAGCCAGAACTCGAAGCCTACAACGCCATCGTTCTCGACCCGCCCCGCGCCGGAGCGGAAGCCCAGGCGCGCCAGATCGCAGGCGCAAATATTCCAACCATCGTCAGCGTCTCGTGCGACCCCGGCACCTTTGCCCGTGACGCAGCCATTCTGGCGCAAGGCGGCTACATTCTGGAAAAAGTCTTCCCCGTCGATCAGTTCACCCACAGCGGCCATGTGGAAACGGTGGCATTGTTCACGAAAACAGTCGTGAAGAAGCGGAAGCCGCGCCTGGGATGAAGGGGTAGCCAAACACATTGGATTTTGGAGATGATGTTGGGCGATACCTCCATGGTAGCGGACTTTTCTAATTGAGCGGCCCTGTCTCCCTGCTCCCATAATGCGGCCGCGGACCTCCAACCGCGAAAATTTCGCGATGTCCGTCACACCGCGAGAACGTCCGCCAGTCTCGGTAGATTTGCGCCCTGCGTCATGCAGGTGATGGCGGCAGCCGTTAGACATTCTTCGATTACCGGGCGGATTTTATCAGAAGTTAAGTTGCGCAAGGCGTCATGTGTCAGCAATCCACGCCGATGAAATCCGGCCAGAAGAGCAGCCTGGAATGTATCTCCTGCACCCACAGTATCGACCACTGCGACAGCCTTGCCCGGAAATGAAATCCATTCGTTGCCGAGCAAGACATGGGCCCCGTTTGGGCCATCGGTCACGATGACCAGAGCCGGGCCAAGCGCCCGCCATTGTCGCGCGATCTCCTCCGGATTTACCGGTCCGTAAAGCGCCCGCAAATCTTCTGTGCTCACCTTGACGAGGCTGACCGATTTGAGCACGCGCGCAAGCCGTTGGCGATAGACATCCATATTGGCAACCAAGCGTGTCCGGATATTGGGATCAAAAGCGACGACCCGTCGCTGCGCTTCCCGGTGCAGCAAGCTCTCATAGGCAGAGCCACAGGGTTCAACAGCAAGAGAGAATGACCCGAACGATAAGGCCTGAATGTTACTTGGCAAAACCTGTGGCAACATCTCTGGGGACAGCATACGATCCGCCGCTCTTTCTCCGACAAAACTGTACTGAGGACTGCCGTCGCTTCCCACCTGCACAAAGGCCAATGTCGTTGGATGGTCGCTATGGGCGAGCCAGGATAGATCCACGCCCTCCTGCCGCAAGAAATCTTCAAGCTGTTGTCCGAAAAAATCGGTCGATAGGCAGGAAAGGAATGCCGATGGCGCATCAAGGCGGGCAACACCAAACGCCACGTTGAACGGAGATCCGCCCAGGCAGGCGGCGAATGACATGGGCGTCTCTCCACCATCGCGAATACGGAGAAAATCGATTATTGCTTCACCGCAAACCAATATCATCGGATCTCCTCAATACACATTAAAAAGCCCGCATCTATAGCCGAACGCCACATGCTGAAATGACGTTTTGCCTCGCTCAAAATCATGATCGCCGGGCATGGTCCACCTGGCGCACTAATTCGTGTCGGCGTACAAAAAGTTCTGAGAATGTCTTGACGCCCATATGGCCAATAACAACGTCCATTTCCGTGGACAAAAGCTCGATAAGCGTCGCAACGCCACGCTCACCATCGGCCGCCAACGCGTAGGCATAGGCCCTGCCAAGCAGAACGCCCTTGGCGCCAAGCGCCATGGCCTTCACGGCCTGACCACCGCGCCTCACCCCACCATCGAACAGAATATCAAGCTTATCACCAACAGCCGCAACGATCTCCGGCAGCACGGAAATCGTTGATCGAGCACCATCTAGTTGCCGCCCACCATGATTGGAAACAATAATCGCATCGACCCCGATTTCGGCACATTTCAAAGCGTCATCAGCACTCATGATGCCTTTGAGGACAAGCTTTCCCTTCCAACGGTCGCGAAAACGCCGGATGTCGTCCCAGGTCATCGTGGCATCGATAAGATTACCCAGATTGGCAGCCTGCTCCAGCGCATTTGTGCCGTATTCCGGATAAGGTGCTAGGTTATTGATGCGTAACGGGCCGGAACGCAAAGCTCCGAGCACCCACAACGGCCGGCACATCAATGACATGGCGAGCCGCGGCGTAACATGGGTCACGCTGCGGAAGCCGTTACGGATGTCTTGTTCTCTGACGCTCTTCACCTGGCTGTCGACGGTGATACAGAGTGCTTCTACGCCAACATTCTCCGCCCTTACGAGAAGTTTTTCAGACAGCGAGCGGTCTTTCAGGACGTAAAGCTGAAACCACAGCGGTCCAGTGGTCGCCTGCCGCAGATCTTCCAGCGATACGATCCCAAAATTTGAAAGGCAAAATGGTATCCCGGCGGCATGGGCAGCCCGCGCGGCCATGATTTCGGCCTGGGGAGAAAAAAGCCCGGCAAAGCCGATCGGCCCGAGCAGGAAAGGAAGAGGTCGGCTTTTTCCGAGGTAACAGGTCGAGAGGTCGCGATCAGCAATATCCGACAAGACTCTCTGCTCGAACGACCAGAAATCAAAATCCGCAATATTTGCTGCCGCCGTCGCTCCGCTGAAAGCGGCACCATCGATGAAATCGAAGAATACCTTCGGAAGACGTCGCCGCGCTAGGTCACGTGCGTCTTCCCAATTGGCGATTATCGTCATGCGGCTCGTCCCCGACTTCCGCTAATACTGCGAAGAATATGTTGAATATAAAGACGATTCTCAGCCGACACAGACAGCCCGTCTCCGCCGTAATTTTCGCACAAGAACGCGCCCTTGAATCCGTGGGAGACGGCGAATGCGATGGCTTTTCGGTAATCAATCAAGCCACTCATCATCGGCGCAGGCGACGTCAAAAAGACTTCTGTCTTGGGGCATTCAAAACGCGCATAGTTTTTAACATGCCAGTAATTAGCGTAAGGGAACGTCTTGACCGCCATTGATTCCCAGGGCTCGATTACTTGCTGGCTGCGCACGAGATTGCCGAGATCAGGGTTGAGTCCGATATTGTCACGGGCAATGTCGTGAAGGAAAGCCACCGCACTGTCGGCGGTTCCGAGATAAGTTCCCTCATAAAGCTCGAGCGAAATCTCTACGTTCACGGATTTGGCATGATCGCATAGCTCCTGATAACCTGCGACGGCCTGCTGCCAGATCTCGCGGTCATTGGGGTTGAAAGCCGTCGGCATGGTCCAGAACCAAGTCACATCGGCTTGTGCCGGCTGCAGCGCTTCGTGCAGGCCCAAGCATATCAAGGGAGCGCCCATGGACGCAGCCGCATCAATCGCACGGTGCGTTGCCATGAGGTTCTCTGCCTCCTTGCCCCTTTCAATGATGCTGCGCCGGACAACCGAGGTGGCGCAAATTGAAAGATCAAGGTGTGAAAGTACGGACCGCAAATCCTCCAGCTCCGACCTCTCCATGTCCCCAATCGGAAGCCAAGCGCTGGGAATTTCAACGAATTTGAAGCCTTCGTTGGCAATGATGCTGAGATCGCCATGCCAACGCAGCGGGCCAGCTTCACGCATCGTTTGGCCGCTGGCGGTCATCGAAGGAAACTGCAGCATGGCAGCCCCCATGGGCCAGTCCTCAGGCGTGTGCGGAAGTTCGAGCGGAAGGTCGATCGCAGAGAGTTGGACACCTGCCTCAACCCGACGCATGTTGGCGATCACTTGGGGATCGTGTGATCTCGTGAATACCTCGATTTCCGTGGTGTCTGTTGGCATCATCCGATCCTCGCGCCGCCGTTGATGTTGTAGGTTGTTCCGGTGATATAGCCTGCCTCTGGTCCGATCAGGAATTCGATCAGCGCTGAGACTTCGCTAACCTTCCCGATGCGGCCAACAGGCAGACGCGCCGTGAAAAACTCCATGCGTTCGTCGGTGATCGTGCCACCCATGATGTCGGTGTCGATGATGGCAGGAGCAATCGCATTGACAGTGACACCGGATTTCGCGATCTCCAGCGCGAGTGCTCGGGTCATCCCTTCTATGGCCGCCTTCGACGCGGCATAGGCCGCAGCACTGTAAGTGCCGCCGCCACTTTGCGCTGCGGTCGAAGAGAGAGAGACGATCCGGCCGATACCGCCCGCAATCATGCTCGGAAGAAACTGTCTGGTGACGAGGAAAGTGCCGGTTGCGTTGATCCGCAAAACCCGCTCCCAGCGTTCCAACGATGTTTCAGTAAACGGTGTCGGGTCGCTAATTCCAGCAATGTTGACAAGGGCGACGACCGGCGGAAGCTTGGTGTCGAAGAATGCTTTTGCAGCAGCAATGTCTTCCTGATTTGAAATGTCGGCCTGCTTGGCAAACACCAACGTTCCATCGCGTTCCGAAAGCTCGCTTGCAAGCCGCGATATCACCTCGATATTGCAATCAATTAAACCGAGGCTCCAACCCTTGGCGCTGAGCCTGTTGGCAAGATCGTGCCCGATACCGCGTGGCGATCCTGCACCAGTAATAATAGCCGTCTTTTCGCTAGGAAATACATTTACCATGGATTGTCTCCTCGCCGTGCCAATTGAAGGAAGACGGAAATTTGCGGACCACGTGAAATATGTCAGTGGGCGAGGTCCGCTTCCGACCGTTTCTTGATATTTTCGATATGATCATTCATGGCTCGCTCAGCGCCCTGTCGGTCTCCCGCTTCAACGGCCGCCATGATGGCATCGTGCTCCCGCAACGCATCAAAATCATCTGAAATTCCAGCTTGCACCGACTGTCTGATGCGATGGAGTTGGGCCGATAGTGCGTTGGCCATCAGCGGAATGAAGCGGTTTCCGGTATTCTTGAAAATCGTATGATGAAAATTCAGATCGGCTTCCATCACGTTCCAGGCCAATATCTGCCGGTCGGTGGTCGAGCTTGCGTCATTGAACGCGGCAACAGCTTTCCTCTGAACTTGCAGAGCGGCACTGAGCTCGTAGATGAACAGGTTTCCACCATTCTCACATGCACGACCGATGCTCGCCACCTCGATCAAACGACGCGCATCAATCAGCTCTCGTAATTGATCGATGTCCAAAGGGGGGGCGATCATGTATCCCTTGCGGCTTTCGTGCTGGACGAGGCCGGTCGTGGCGAGACGCGCCAGAGCTTCGCGAACCGGCGTCGAAGAGACATCCAGTGCCTTGGCAAGCAAATCGATCCGCAACACGCCCCCGCGCCTCAAGGTTCCTTGTGACAGCATCTGCAGCAACGCGCGATAGACGCGCTCACTCAGGCCCTCGCTCTTGCTCAGGGGGTTGGAAAAGGGCTTTTCCTCAAAGCCGTTCATTGGAAAAACTCCGTTGGTTGATTTGATTTATAGCTTCTTGGTATGCCGCTCAGCACTATCGGCCATCATTGGGCGCGAGAGATCCGTGTTGGCGGGATGGACGATGTGCGCCGTTTCGGAGACTGGGGTCAGGGGACGTGCCTTTCCAAACCAAGACACGAGGTTATCGACGCAAAGGTCTGCCATGGCGCCCCGCGTAACCTCGGTTGCAGAGCCCACATGCGGCACCAACGTCGCATTGGGAAGATCGAGCAGTTCTTGCGGGATATCAGGCTCGTTGGCGAAGACGTCGAGCCCTGCAGCAGCGATCGTCTGATCCTCCAGAGCGGCGATCAACGCCTCCTGATCCACGGTGGCTCCTCGGCCTATATTGATAAAGACACCCTCTGGCCCAAGCGCATTCAGGATTTCGGCGTTTATCGATTTTGCTGTCTGCGGTGTACTCGGCACAACAGAAATCAGCGTATCGACCGATCGCGCGAGATCCAGTAACGACGTATGATACTTGAACGAAACTCCGTCCGCTGGATTGCGATTATGATACTCAATACCCATGCCGAAGGCTTCAAGTCGTTTCGCAACAGCCGAACCAACACGCCCCATACCAAAGATGCCAGCCTTGCGGCCCCTGAGCGTGAGCTTTGTCAAAGGATAAGGGCCGACACTGGTCCACTTTCCTCGGCGCAGCCAGGTCTCGGCGCGGGGTAATTCACGCACGGCGTTGAGCAGCAGAGCAATCGCCAAATCCGCGACATCTTCGGTCAGGACACCGGGCGTGTTGGTCACCATGATACCGCGTTTAGCGGCATGGCGGACGTCAACGCTATCATAGCCAACACCAAAATGCGCAATGATCTCGAGATTCGGAAACAGGTCCATGTGCGCCGCGGTAACGGGTATGATTGCTCCGATCCCGCGAATGGATCCCGCAAGTTCGTGGTCAATCGGTGTATTGAGGTCGGGTAGGCAACGCATGGTAAAACGATGGTCAATCCGCTCCCGCGCTCTCTGATGGAGAGGGCCGGGCACGAGAATGTTCACCGAATGGGTCTCGAACTGCATAACGCGCTCCGTCATCAATGGTGGGCGAGGATTTCGCCAAGAAATGTCTTGGCCCGGGAATGTTGGGGAGCCGTAAAAAACTGCAGTGGCGGCGCGTCTTCCAAAATCACACCATCCGCCATGAAAATTACACGGTCAGCGACCTGCCGGGCGAACCCCATTTCATGGGTCACACAAATCATTGTCATGCCATCGGCCGCCAGATCGATTATTGTATCAAGGACTTCCTTGACCATCTCCGGATCCAGCGCACTGGTCGGTTCATCGAAGAGCATGACTTGGGGCTGCATGCACAGCGCACGCGCAATGGCAACGCGCTGTTGTTGACCACCAGAAAGCTGCGACGGGTATTTGTCGACCTGCTCCTGGACATGGACCCGCGCGAGATATTCGCGCGCCGTCTTTTCGGCATTTGGCCGGCTCAGTCCACGCACCTTCATGGGCGCGAGGATACAATTCTGAAGCACGGTCATATGTGGGAAAAGATTGAAGCTCTGGAATACCATGCCAACCTCGCGGCGAACCGCATCAATTGATTTGGTCTTGTCTTCCAGAAGTGTCCCATCGACGGCGATACTGCCCTTTTGGAAAACCTCTAGGTGGTTGATGCACCGAATGAGTGTGGATTTTCCAGAGCCCGATGGCCCGCACACGACAATCTTCTCACCTTTGCGAACAGAGAGCGATACATCCTTCAAAGCATGGAACCCGCCATACCACTTGTGGACGTCATTCATTTCAATAAAAGCTGACGGAGAATTGGAGGATGTATCGTAAGCCATGTTCTCTTCCATTTTGAGTTTTGGAGCTCAACTCTGGATGCCCTTGAGCCACGTGTCGCAACAGATATTGTGCCGCTGCAGCGTTCGTACCATTAGGGTTTGGCGACCGTGAAGGAGACACCCTCTACACCTTTTGCGAGGTCGGGAAGCTTCGTGTTAAACCACTTTTGATAGAGGGCATCGAGTTTGCCGTTGGCGACGATCTGAGCGATGAAAGAATTGACCGTTGCGTTCCATTGCTTGTCGCCGGAACGCGTTCCAGCGCCGATGTAGAGCGAACCGGTAGAGAACTTGTTCTCGAACTTACCGGGCGCCTGCTGGTCAAGACGCGCAGCATAAAACATACTCCCACCAACGGCATCGGCTTGGCCGGAAAGCAGTGCTTGAACCGTTGCAGAGTCGTCATCAAATCGCCTGATTTCGGATTCCTTGGCGAGCTTGGTCAACTGAATATCCATCAAGCTCCCTTTCGGCACGCCCACAACCTTACCCTTCAACGCAGCGATGCTCTTGATGTCAGCCGTTTTGGCGGCAAGCACTGTGAAGGGTTGTTCCGCATACGGCTTCGAATATTGCAGTGATTTGGCGCGTTCGGCTGTCATCGAGAGTGTTGAGAACAGGATATCCACTTTCCCCGTTTGAAGTGCAGCAATGCGATTGGGGTTGGTGACTATAAAAAATTCAACGGGGAGACCGAGAAATTCGCCAAAAAGCTTGGCAACCCCCGCGTCATAGCCATCGTTCCCGCCCTGTGAACTCAGAAAGCCGTAGGGGGGATTATCACCTTGAATCCCGACAATAACCCTTCCGCGTGCCTTCACTGCTTCCAGCGTTTGCGCCGATACCGACACCGCAAATAATCCCGCGATGAGGCTCATGAACAGGGCCACAGCCAACTTCGTTTTCTTGAACATTGGTTACTCCTCCCTTGTGTATTAAAAATTTCCTCGATTTGGTTTGTGATGCTTCAGGCCGTCAGCTCTGCGGACGCTACCCCCCTCCCCTTGCAAGCTTTCGTTCCAGATAGGAGCCATAGAGAGACATCGGCCAACACATCAAAAAATAGATCGCTCCGACGATGCCAAAGACGAGCAAGGGTTCGAAAATCTGATTGGAAATGATCTGGCCAGCTCTCATGAGCTCGACGAAACCAACGATTGCCGCAAGCGAAGTTCCCTTCAAAAGCTGCACCAGGAAACCAATTGTGGCAGGAAGCGATATCTTCAGTGCTTGCGGCAGAATGATGTGTCGCATCCGAGCCAGATAATGGATTCCCAGCGCCTTAGCCGCTTCTGTCTGACCTTTCGGCAAGGCTTCGATACCACCACGCCAGATATCGCCGAGAAAGGCGCTCGCATGCGCCGTATATGCAATGGCCACTGCCACCCATGCGCTGACGTCAATACGCAATAACGCCAAGCCGTAATAGACGACGAACAGTTGCATCAGGAGCGGCGTTCCCTGAAATACCGAAACATATCCTGTCACGATAAGGCCCAGCCCTTTGGAAGGGGCAGTCTTCAGGAGCGCAACCACAAGCCCGATCACTCCACCGCCGACGAAACTGACCGCGGTGAGGAGTATGGTCCATTCCATGCCCTTCATGAGGAAGGCGAACTCTGCAGAACCCATTGTTTCCTCCCTTACCGTGCAGGATAGCGCAAGGTCCAAAGCCCAATCGCCTTGAACAGAAGCATGATCAACCAGGAAAGCACGAGATAAAGGCACGTGATTGTAAAGTAGACCTCGAAGCTGCGGAATGTCTCGGTCTCGATACGTTGAGCAATCGATGTCAACTCATAAGCGGCAATTGAAGAACAGACGCTTGAGGTCAGCGCCAACATGACGAATTGGCCGGTTAAAGCTGGATAGATGGCACGCAAGGCGGGTTTCAAAACGACGAAGCGGAATACCTGCGCATTCCTGAGGCCCAATGCATAACCCGCCTCAGTCTGGCCGCGTGAAATCGACTCGACCCCTCCACGGATAATCTCGATGGCATAAGCCCCTCCGTTGATGGCTAGCGCAATCACTGCCGTCGCAGTGGGGTCCAACCGCAACCCGAGATCAGGCAATGCGAAGAACAGGAAAAAAATCTGCACGAGAAATGGAGTATTCCTGATGATCTCAACAAAGACGCGGGTGGGGACCCTAAGGAAGGGGTTTCCCGAACGGCGGGCAACCACACCGACAATACCGATGACAAGGGCAATGGACATTCCTGTGAAAGCCAATGACAGCGTCGCCAGGCACCCCCATAAAAGCTCCGGAAGGCGTTCAATAACGATGGAAAAATCTAGGGAATACACGTCAAATGCCCCTGAACTCATGAAAACCGTAGGCGCAACAAGAATTGACCCAATAATATCAATTGCTTAATATCAAATATATTTGATATATAATATTTACATCTAATCCGCTGTCAATAATCCATCCGTATACCCCCTTGCACCATTGAAGGGCCTAAACGATCTCGTGCTGTGTTTCGGTGTGGAACAGTGCCCCATTGTGGGGTTCATCAGCGGTCAAAATTGACCCGCTTTCGTAAATCGCGTCATTGATGCTTTTGCATTGGATGGAGCGGGGAGTCGAAGCAAGTAGATACGATTTATGGGTACGTAATGCCTTTTACGTTCAAGGGTAGCGAGTCAGGAAGGCGTGCCGAAAACTTCATGTCTCGCGAGATATGGTTCGCAAGACTTTTCGGAATTCGAAGGTCTCGTTTCAATATGAACGCGAACGAACTAAAGCTGCCGCACGGGCGTTGGCGTTGACCCGGATTTTTAGAGCTGTCAGGTCATAGCTGGCGAAGGTCACGTACCCCCCCATGATGCGGGGAAAAAACGCAGGGACAAGTTTCAATTTACAGTCTCTCTAAAACAAGCTCCCCTGCGCCGGTGCGGCCTTCTTCTTCGGCGCAGGCAGCCCCACCACATTCACCTCTTCCTGCACCCCGGCATCATCCATGCGGGCGTTATTCACGCGCTTTGAGACTGGCATCATATCAAGCCAATCATCCGAGCAAGGCTTTGCTTCGGCCATGGCTTCCTTCACCGAATAGACGTTAGTTGCCAGCCAGCGCTCCACGCCCTGCTCGCTCAAAATCACCGGCATGCGGTCGTGAATTGCGGACATCAGGCCGTTGGCGTCGGTGGTGACGATGGCGCAAGTGTCGATTTCGCCACCGTCGGGGTCGGCATAGGTCTCCCACAGGCCAGCTATGGGGATGGGGCCACGATCGCGCATGCGAAACAGGAAGGGTTGTTTTTCCGTGCCCTCGCGCTGCCACTCGTAAAAGCCATCGGCCATGAAGATACAGCGGCGATGGCGGATGGCGGTTTTGAAGGAGGGCTTATATCTCAGGCTCTCGGCGCGGGCGTTGACCAGGAGCGGAAAATCCGCCGGGTCTTTCACCCATTCGGGTACAAAACCCCAGCGCATCAGGCGGAAATGGCGCATCCGGGCTTCCGCTGTCACCACAGCCACCGGCTGGGTTGGCGCAATGTTGTAGCGAGGCGGAAAGTTCGGCTGTTCGAGATATTTGAAGAACGAGCGAAATGTTTCCGGAGACTGCGTCAGGGCAAAGCGTCCGCACATCGGGCAGCCTCCGGCAAAACGTGAAAAGGCTTACGCGCCAGCCATTTCGAGATAAAGCGCGCGCAGGCGCTTGGTCAGCGGGCCGGGCTTGCCGGAACCAATCTGTTTGCCGTCGATGGCAATGATCGGCATCACGAAAGTGGTGGCGCTGGTGATATAGGCCTCATCGGCCTCAAAGGCTTCCTCAAGCGGGATGAGACGCTCTTCGATGACAAGGTTCTTTTCCTTGGCGAGACGCATGACCGTGAGGCGGGTGATGCCGGGCAAAATGGCCTGCGACAGCGGGCGGGTGATAATCTTGTCGCCCTTGATGATGAAGAAGGTGGAGGAGCCGCCTTCGGTGATGAAGCCATCTTCCACCATCAGCGCTTCAACCGCACCGGCTTCCGCGGCCGCCTGCTTGGCAAAAACCTGCCCGAGCAACCCAACCGATTTGATATCGCGGCGCTTCCAGCGCAGATCGGGCAGAGAAATCGCCGTCCCGCCGGTTTCGGCCTTGGGGTTATTGACGATGCTTTTCACCTGGGTGAAAGCAATCACATTGGGCTTCATCGACCGGTCATAGGCAAAATCGCGCTCGGCAGAGCCGCGCGTCACCTGCATATAGACACAGCCTTCCTTGAGATCGTTGCGGCGCACAAGCTCCTGCTCCATCGCCACCCATTCCTGAGCGCTCATTGGATTGACGATATCAATTTCCTTCAGGCAGCGATCGAGACGGGCCATGTGAGCCTCGTTATCCACCAGCTTGCCATTGACCACCGCCGACACTTCATAAATGCCATCGGCGAACAGAAAGCCGCGATCCATGATCGAAACCTTGGCGTCCTCAAAAGGAACATAGGAACCATTGACGAAAACGATGCGCGACATGGGCGACTCCGAAAGAAAAGCTAGAAACCGGCGAGCACTTTAGTCTTCTCAAAAAAGGGCGCAAGCGGCGCGCGCGGGGAAACTTATTCTTCGCACCGTAAATACGGCGCAGCGAAGTCGCTTCTTCCAATCCGCCTCGCCAGTTCATATCGAACATGTTAGAGCAGGCACGGAAATAAAAGCACCGGTTTTACGCAATCGGCGCGCTTTACCGTTGGGGATCGACGACCGCATGTATCTGTCTCTCGCAACCACACATAAGCCTGCAACCGATCTTGGCTTTCTGCTGATGAAGCATCCGGGCCGGGTCCATGAAATCGAACTGTCGTTTGGACGGGGTATCGTTTTTTTCCCCGAGGCCAGCGAGGAGCGGTGTGAAGCAGCGCTTGTGCTCGACATCGACCCGGTTGGCCTTGTACGCGGCAAGGGCATGGCAGACGGTTTGCTCGATCAATATGTCAATGATCGGCCCTATGCCGCCTCTTCTTTTCTCTCGGTTGCGCTCAATCGTATCTATCGCTCGGCGATGATCGGAAATTCACGCGAGCGGCCAGAACTTGCGGCCTCGGCCATTCCGCTGGAAATCGTAATGACACCGGTGCCGGTGCGCGGTTCCGAAGGGTTGGTGCAACGCCTGTTTGGACCGCTGGGCTGGACGGTGGAGACAGCGCCCGTGTCCGAGGCTGAGGTTTCCCGCTATGTTCGCCTGCGCTTGACCGGCACCATGCGCCTTGCGGATGCGCTGAGCCATCTTTATGTGCTCATTCCCGTGCTCGACCGCGACAAGCATTACTGGGTTGGCGATGATGAGGTGGAGAAGCTGCTGAGCAAGGGTGGTCAATGGCTGGGTACGCACCCCGAACGTGAATTGATCGCCGGTCGTTATCTTAAAAACCGGCGCAACCTCATGCGGACCGCCCTTGAGCGGCTAGCCCCCGGTGAAGCGGCGGCGGAAGAAGCGCCCGCAGGCATCCTGGGCGAGCAGGAAGATATCTTCGAAAAACCTGCCAGCCTGCACGACCTGCGTCTCGATACGGTTGCTGAACTTCTTGCAGCGAGCGGGGCCAAAAGCGTAGCTGATCTCGGATGCGGCGAAGGCAAGCTGCTGGAGCGGCTGGTGCGCAAACGCCAGTTCGAGAAAATCATCGGTCTTGACGCCTCGGTGCGCTGTCTCGAACGCGCCGCCGAGCGGTTGCATTTCGACAGGCCGGGCGATCCGGTCCGCGAACGGGTGACATTGCTGCACGGTGCGCTGACCTACCGTGACGAGCGCTGGCATGGCCTCGACGCCGCCGCGCTTGTGGAAGTGATCGAGCATCTCGATATCGACCGCCTACCCGCTCTGTGCGATGTGGTATTTGGCGCGGGCAGACCAAAAACAATCGTCATCACTACGCCCAATGCCGAATATAACACTTTATTCCCCGACCTTCCCGATGGAGCCTTCCGCCATTCCGACCACCGGTTTGAATGGAGCCGCGCCGAATTTCGCCAGTGGATTACCGGCATTGAAGACCAATACGGCTATCGGGCAACCTTCACCGGCATCGGCGAAGAGCATCCGGAGCACGGGCATATCTCACAAGTGGCGGTGCTGACGCGATGACCGAAACAACCTCGACCGCCATTGATATTCCGGATTTTGCGCTCATCGTGCTGATCGGCGCCACCGGATCCGGCAAATCCACTTTCGCCTCGCGCTGGTTCAAGCCGACGGAGATCATCTCCTCCGACACATGCCGGGCAATGATAACAGATGACGAAACAGATCAATCTGTTTCAGCGGATGCGTTTGAACTGGTGGGCGCAATCGCCGAGAAGCGCCTCAAAAATCGCAAGCTCGCGGTGATCGACGCCACTAATGTGCGCGCCGCCGACCGCAAGCAATGGGTCGAGCTGGCACGGCGCTGGCATGCGTTGCCGGTTGCCATCGTCATTGACCCCGGTCTTGACGTCTGCATCGAGCGCAATAAAACGCGCCCCGACCGCAATTTCGGCCCCGCCGTGCCGCAGCGCATGATTCAGGAAATCCGCAGAGGATTGGGTAAACTGCATCACGAGGGCTTTCGCCAGACATGGAAATTGTCATCGGTTGATGCCATTGAAGCGGCCGCCATCGAACGCCGCCCGCTCTGGACCGACCAACGCCAGGACCAAGGACCGTTCGACATCATTGGCGATGTTCATGGGTGCGCTGCAGAGCTTGAACAGCTCCTGCAAACACTCGGCTACGGCGTCACCTGGAACGGCAAGTCGGTCGCGGTCACGCCCCCGACTGGACGGAAACTGGTCTTCGTCGGCGATCTCGGTGACCGAGGGCCAGCCACGCCGGATGTTTTGCGCATAGTCATGGCGGTGATCGAGGCGGGGCATGGCTACGTTGTGCAGGGCAATCATGACCAGAAGCTCGACCGGTGGATGAATGGTCGCAAGGTGCAAATCAGCCACGGCCTTCAAGACACCATCGCCCAAATGGCGAGCGAACCGCCGGAATTCCAGGCCAAGGTCAAAGCCTTCATGGGTGAATTGCGCAGCCACTATTGGCTCGATGGCGGCAAACTTGCCGTGGCCCATGCCGGGCTCAAGGAAACCATGATCGGGCGCGGCTCGCCGGCCGTCCGCGCCTTCGCTCTCTATGGCGAAACAACCGGAGAAAGCGACGAATTTGGCCTGCCGGTGCGTCATGACTGGGCCAAAGACTATCGTGGCAAAACAGCCATCATCTACGGCCATACGCCTGTACTGGAACCGGAATGGGTCAATAACACCCTCTGCATTGATACCGGCTGCGTATTTGGCGGTAAGCTCACAGCTCTGCGTTGGCCGGAGCGCGAGACGATCAGCGTTTCTGCGAAAGCGGTTTACAGTGAACCCCTCCGCCCGCTTGGCTGGGAAAAAGCGGTGCGCTCAGCCCAGGCCGAGGCCGATACCCTGCTGGATTACGCCGATGTCTCCGGGCGGCGCTGGATCGACACCGCTTTCTTGAAGCGCATCGTCGTGGCCGAGGAAAACGCCACGGCAGCGCTTGAAGTCATGAGCCGGTTTGCCGTTGCCCCGCAATGGCTTGTCTATCTGCCGCCAACAATGTCACCTGTGGAAACCAGCAAGCGAGAAGGTTGGCTGGAACGCCCTGAAGAGGCCTTTGAATTCTATCGAGAACGCAAGCAATCGCGTCTGGGCCTGGAAGAAAAACACATGGGTTCACGGGCAGTGATTGTTCTCTGTCGTGATGACGAGATCGCCCGCGCCCGCTTCGGCACAGTGACAGACGAAGCCGGTGCCATTTTCACACGCACCGGACGCGCCTTCTTTTCCGAACGCGGGATGAGCGACGCATTGCTCGGGCGCATCCGTCATGCGGTCGAAAAGGCACAGCTATGGGACTTGCTCAAGACCGATTGGCTGGTGCTCGACGCAGAAATCATGCCCTGGTCGGCCAAAGCATCAAGCCTGATCGAGCAGCAATACCAGCCCGTGGCAACAGCCTCCCATGCCGGGCTGACAGCGGCACTGGAAGCGGCGGACAGGGCAATGGCCTTCGGTATCGACATCGCACCCTTGCGCCAGCACCTGACTAACCGGCTTGAACGCGCCGACAAATACGCCAAGGCCTGGCAGCCCTATACTTGGCCAGTGGGTGGCATCGACGATCTGCGCATCGCACCGTTCCATCTCCTTGCCAGTGAAGGCGCTGTGCATTTCGACAAGGACCACCACTGGCATATGGATATCGCCCGCAAGCTGGTCGAGACCGGCGACACGGTGATAACCGAGACCCGCTGGCGTGACGTGGATGTGGATGACGAGGCTTCTTGCAATGCCGCCATAACCTGGTGGGAGGAGATGACCGGAAGCGGCGGCGAGGGCATGGTGGTGAAGCCGCTCACATTTGCGCCGCACGGCATGAAAGGCTTGCTGCAACCCGCCTTAAAAGTGCGCGGGCCAGAATATTTGCGCATTATTTACGGGCCGGAATACGACCTTCCCGAAAACCTGGCCCGCTTACGCGAGCGCGGCCTCGGTCGAAAGAGGTCCATGGCACTCAGAGAGTTCGCCCTGGGTCACGAGGCGCTCGCGCGTTTCGTGGCAAAAGCACCACTGCGCCAGGTTCATGAATGCGTCTTCGCGCTGTTGGCGCTGGAAAGCGAGCCTGTCGATCCGAGGCTGTAATTGGTAGCGGCGGCCTTTTCGGTGGCGCCACGAGAGCGGAATGTATTTAGACGGAAACACATTCCGCTCTTGATTTCTTGTTGCGCAAGGCTTTGTGCGTTTAAGTGGATCACCGGTTAAACGCAAAGCGTTACGGCATCAAAGAATCTAGAGCGAAGCGCGTTTCACATTAAGCGCGCTTCGCTCTACGTCACTTCGTCCGGCGTTTCGGTGCGTAGATATCAAGACCAAACTTGATTCCTCGAGCCCCCATATCCAGCATCGTTTTCGGTGAAAGCTCCAGCCCCTCGTTCCCCTCCTCCATGAATAAGCCGCAAAAGAAATCCGCCCTGAACCGCGTCGTCAGATCTTGCCATGCAAGCAGGTCCTGATTGAGCGGCGCAAGGATCTCGGCAATCTGGCCATCGAGATCACCGGGCTCACGCCTGGCGACATCAATGCTCCAGCGCCCGGTACGCGCGATCATCTGATCACCGCGCGGCGTCAGCCATATACCACCTTTGCGCTCCCCTCTTGTCGGTTTAGCTCCGAGGATTGACGTGATCTCGTCGGGGTCGAGATCGTCCCCAAAAATGCGTAGGCAGGCAGCGGTCCCGTATAGTTCGGCCATATATTATTTCCCCACTTCCTCTTCATTCGGCTTCCCCCAGCCCTCCAGCATCCTCGCCACAAAGCCCACAGCCACCGCCTTCGCAACATCCAGCGGAATGAATACCATGCTGACGATGAAGGCGCGGTCGAAGGTCATGCCGGTGCGCCAGGACATCACGGGAATGCCGAAGGTGTAAAGCACGATGATGCCGCCGATGATGGCGGCGGTTATGGCGCGGGCCAGGGCGTTGGAGATGGGCAGGACATTATACAGCCAGCCGGTGGCTAGCACGGCGGGGAGCCAGCCGAGGAAGAAACCGGCGGTGGGGCCAAATATTACAGCGGGGCCGCCGCGCCCTCCCGAAAGCACCGGCGCACCGAGGAGAACGACGAAGATCAAGAGTATGACGGCGCAAAAGCCGAGGCGCGGGCCGAGCACTACACCGGCCAGCATGATGCCGAAGGTCTGCAAGGAAACGGGCACGCCGCCGAGGAATGGCGGGGCGACCCAGAGTGGAATAACCCCAAGCGCGGCAATGATGGCGGCAAACAGGGCAATGCGCACGAAATCACTGGTCGAAAAGGTCCACTTCATCAAATCATCCCGCTGTTCAATTGCCGTTGCGGCCCATGCCTGCGCCGCGTGCCTCAAGTGTTTCCGCCACCCTGTCGGCGAGACGCAATGTCTCAACGATGAAGGGGGCGATGATGCGCCAGCCGCCGCCTCGCCCGGTTCGGGCGCGATGGGCTTCGTCTCGCTCGCGCCAGTTGGCGAGGAGATAGGGAATAAAGCGCATGACCAGCGCCACCGCAAGCGCGATACGCTGGGGGTTGAGGCCGAAACGGGCGAACGGCTTCAGCAGCGGCTCTATTGCACCCATCATCTCCCGCATGGTGGTGGAGAAGGTCACGAGATCGGCCAAAAGCACCATCGCCAACATGCGCAGCACCACGTTGAGCGCCTCGGCCCAACCCTGGCCGAGGCCCTGGATGACGCCGATGAAAGCCAGAAACAGCACAAGCGTCCGCATCACTTTAAGGCGGTTCAGCGCTTCGGTGCCGCAGAGCGCGTAGAGGGTGAGAGCAGCAAGTAAGACAACCGCAGGCAGCCACCAGCCCGGCACGAACGGAAAGATCAGGCCGATGGCGGCCAGTGCCAGCAGTTTGCGCCCGGCGGGGAGTTTGTGGAGAAAGGTCTCGCGCGCCAGATACCCGGCAATCATTGCAGTGCCCCGGCCAACGCTGTCGCATCCCGTTCATAGGCTGGGAGGATTTCAGAAGGCGGACCATCGGCACGGATTTTGCCGCGTTCAAGCCACAGGATGCGATCGCAATCGCGCAGGAGATCGAGGTCATGGCTCGCCATGACCGCCCGGGGCTTCAGGCTGCGCATGCGACGGATGAAAGCGAGGCGGTTGATGAAGTCGAGGCTGGCGAAAGGCTCGTCCAGCAACAGCAGCGCGGGCTCAAGCACCATCACCGCCATCAGGCATACCAGTTGCTTCTGACCGCCGGAGAGTTCATCGACAGCGCGGCGTGCCCAGCCGGCGCAGCCATATTGCTCAAGGGCGGCGGCAACGCGCGCTTCAACCGCGGCGGCGGGCAAGCCCTGATTGATGAGGCCGAAGCCCACTTCTTCGCCGACCGTGGGAAACAGGATTTGATGTTCGGGGTTCTGGAACAGGAAGCCGACGCGGGCTGGAATATTGCGGGCCTCAGCAATTGTATTGAGACCAAGGGTGCGCACGCTTCCTCTTTCCGGCTTCAGAAGTCCATGGATCAGCCGAAGCAGGCTGCTTTTGCCGGAGCCATTATGACCGACAAGGCCGACGCGGTGTTCGTTAAGCGTGACGGAAAAATCATTGAACAACAGCCGTCCGGCCCGGTGCAGGGTGACGTTTTCGAGCACGATGGGCGGCGTTGGCGTAGTGTTCGCGGCGGGCGACGACATGACTTTCCCGAAAGAGTGCGTAAATCCGAGGCTTCTTAGAGCATGTTACATCCGCCACGTACAGGGGTTGGAGCGGCAACGACCGCATGACAAGGCCACGCCCACGCGCTATGAAACGGGAAGAAGGAGCATCGTTTCATGTCGCGTCGACTTCTAGCCGTGCTGGCAACCATTTGCCTCGCCGTCGGTGTTATCTCGTGGGGAATGGTGTGGTTTGCGGGGCGCGACCCGGATGGGGCTGGCGCCACCACCGCCATCGGCGGAGCGTTCACACTGACCGATGCCGACGGTAAGTCGTTCTCGTCGGAAAAACTAAATGGCAAGCCCTATCTGCTGTTTTTCGGCTTCACCTACTGCCCGGAAATCTGTCCGACTACCTTGTTCGACCTGACACAGGACCTGAAGGAGCTTGGCAAGGATGCCGATAAGCTCAATGTGGTTTTCATCACGGTGGACCCGGAGCGCGACACGCCGGAACTGATCAAGACCTACCTTTCCAATTTCGACCCGCGCTTCATCGGCCTGACCGGCTCACTCGATGCCACGGCCGAAGTGGCACGAAAGTTCAAAGCCTTCTACCGCAAGGTTCCCAGCAAAGACGGCGGTTATACCATGGACCATCAGGTGACGATTTATATGATGGATGCCAAGGGGCGCTTTGCACTTGCCTCGAATTATCAGGAAAGCCAGGACATCAGGGTGCAGAAAATCAAAAGACTGCTCGCGGGCGGGTAGCGGCTACATCGCTCCCTGCCACGCTTTGATCGCCTCAACCGGCCACACCAGCATCAGGACATTGAGCGTCAGGTTATCGCGGATCATATAACCGACGAACAGCTCGAAAATAATGGTGACCACAACCGTCAGCCATGCCGGGAAACGGGCGGCGAGCGCAAAGCCCAGCGCCATGAAGAGCGTATCGCTCACCGAGTTGAGGATGCTGTCGCCGTAATAGTCGAACGAAATGGTGGCTGTGCGGTAATGCTCGATCACCATGCTGCTGTTCTCAAGTAACTCCCAGCCCCCTTCGATCAGGGTGGCGACAATGAGACGGAAGCCGACGCTGCGCTTGCGGAAAACCAGCCACGTCGCCCCATAGAAGAGGAACCCGTGAATGACGTGGGAGAAACTATACCAGTCGGAAATATGCTGGCTGTTGCCGTTGCTCGCCACCACCCCATGCCACAGCTTGACATAGCCGCATTTGCAGATGAACTCGCGACCCATGACGTGGAGTAGCAGCGCTTGCACGGCGATGAGGCCGAGCACGATCAGAATGCTCACAACGAGGCTACGCCTGCATTTCTCACATTTCATGAAATCTCTCCCCCCAAGGAGACAGCGCCTCCCTTGTGCGTCAATTGCTAGGGGCATTCCCGGCAAATGTAAACGGGAAGCCCATGGCGACACCGTCGCCGCCACGCGCCGGGCATATATAACATTTATATTTTTATCCCATCCCTCCCCTCTCGAATTTTAACGGCATTCCGATCCATTCTTGCCGACGAAGGCCCGCGCTGTGGTGTTCTAACGCGGTATTTAGGGAAGGTTCCATGGATATTCTGCTCATTGCGTCCGGCATCGCATTCTTCGCGGCGTTTAGGCTTTACGTTTCCCTGTGCGATCGCATCTGAGAGGAAATATCATGCTCTTTGACTATGTTCTCGCCGGTGGCGTCTCTTTGTTCCTCACCGTTTATCTCGCTTATGCACTCATCCGCCCCGAGCGGTTTTAGCAGGAGGATTGCCATGACCTGGAATGGTTGGGCGCAAATCGCCCTGTTCTGCATTGTCGTTACGGCTTTGGTGAAACCACTTGGATTTTACCTCAAGCGAGTCTTTTCCGGTGAACCGACCTTTCTGCACTTTGCCCTTGATCCGCTGGAGCGCGGCTTTTGCCGCATCGCGGGCATTCGGCGCGAGACCGAGCAGCACTGGACACATTATGCCTTTGCTGTGTTGTCCTTCAATTTCCTGGGGTTTCTGTTGCTCTATGCCATTCTGCGGTTGCAGGGTCATCTGCCGTTCAATCCCACCGGTCATGGAGCGGTTGCGGCGGATCTCTCGTTCAACACAGCAGTGAGCTTCATCACCAATACGGACTGGCAAAATTATGCGGGCGAAACCACGCTCTCCCATTTCAGCCAGATGGCCGGGCTCACGGTGCAGAATTACGGTTCCGCCGCAACCGGTATCGCCATCTCACTCGCGTTGATCCGGGCTTTCACACGTGCATCGGCGAAAACCATTGGCAATTTCTGGCTCGACCTGTTTCGCGCCACTTTCTACGTCCTTTTACCGATTTGCATGGTGGGAACGCTGGTGCTCGTCTGGCAGGGCGTGCCACAAAACCTCAATGCGGCAACCGAGGCCACGACGCTCGAAGGCGCGAGGCAGCTTATTGCCCAGGGGCCTGTCGCCTCACAGATGATGATCAAGCATCTCGGCACCAATGGTGGCGGTTTCTTCAACGCCAATGCCGCACATCCATTCGAAAACCCGACGGCACTCACCAATTTCATCCACATGGTGGCGATCTTTGCCATCGGTGCTGCCCTCACCAATGTATTCGGCCGCATGGCAGGCAATGAGCGGCAAGGATGGGCGATATTCACGGTGATGGGCTTTCTATTTCTGTGCGGTGTAGCGGCTTCCTATTGGGCCGAGGCGCACGGCAATTCGCTCGTCCATGCGCTCGGTATTGACGGCAGCAACATGGAGGGCAAGGAAACGCGTTTCGGCATCGCCCTCTCGGCCCTGTTCGCCAATGTCACCACGGCGGCCTCCTGCGGCGCGGTCAATGCCATGCATGACAGCTTCACGCCGCTCGGCGGATTGGTGCAACTCATCAATATGCAGCTCGGCGAAATTATTGTCGGCGGCGTCGGCGCTGGCTTTTACGGTATTATGCTGTTCGTGGTCATCGCCATGTTTGTCTCGGGGCTGATGGTCGGACGAACCCCGGAATATCTCGGCAAGAAGATCGAGGCAAAAGAGATCAAGATGGCTGTACTGGCCGTACTTTGCCTGCCCCTCGCCATGCTCACACTCACAGCCATCGCGACCGTCCTGCCTGCCGCCAAAGCGTCGCTTGGCAATACCGGGCCACACGGCTTTTCGGAAATCCTTTATGCCTATAGCTCTGCAGCCGCCAATAACGGCTCAGCTTTCGGGGGCCTTTCGGGCAATACGCTCTGGTACAACATCACCCTTGCCATCGGCATGTTGGCGGGGCGGTTTCTGGTAATCATACCAGTGCTGGCGCTGGCGGGTTCGCTCGCTGCCAAGAAGATCGTACCCGCTTCGGCGGGCACCTTCCCAACCGATGGGCCGCTCTTCATCTCACTTCTCACTGGCGCCATCATCATTGTCGGCGGCCTCACCTTCTTCCCGTCACTCGCTGTTGGCCCACTGGTCGAGCATCTCATGATGCTCAACGGACAGATATTCTGAGGAAGTTTCGATGAGTAAAAAGCAATCCATCAGTCTGCTGGATGGCAAAATCCTGATCCCGGCACTTGGCGGCGCATTCCAAAAGCTCAACCCGCGCACCCTCGCCCGTAATCCGGTCATCTTCGTTGTGGCGGTCGTCACTGTTCTGACGACAGTGCTGTTCATCCGAGACATGGCGATGGGTGCAGCCCATCTCGGCTTCTCATTCCAGATTGTGTTGTGGCTGTGGTTCACGGTGCTGTTCGCCAATTTTGCAGAAGCAGTGGCCGAAGGCAGAGGCAAGGCACAAGCGGATTCCCTGCGCCGCGCGCGCTCCGAGACCCAGGCGAAGCTCCTGCAAGGTGAGGGCAAGGATCGTACCAACTACCTCTTCGTTCCCGGAACAACGCTCGCAGTCAACGATATCGTACTGGTCGAGGCCGGAGACATAATCCCCTCGGACGGTGAGGTGATTGAGGGCATCGCCTCGGTTAACGAGGCGGCGATCACCGGAGAATCCGCACCCGTCATCCGCGAATCCGGCGGCGACCGCTCTGCCGTGACAGGGGGAACGCAGGTTCTCTCGGACTGGATCCGCGTGCGCATCACCGCCGCCCCCGGCTCGACCTTTCTCGACCGCATGATCTCGCTGGTGGAGGGGGCCGAACGCCAGAAGACGCCGAATGAAATAGCCCTGAATATCCTGCTCGCTGGCATGACATTAATCTTCGTCATTGCCGTCACCACCATTCCGAGCTTTGCAAGCTATGCGGGCGGCGCAGTGCCGGTCATTGTGCTGGTGGCCTTGTTCGTAACGCTCATCCCCACAACCATAGGTGCACTTCTTTCCGCCATTGGCATCGCAGGAATGGACCGCCTGGTGCGCTTCAACGTGCTCGCCATGTCCGGTCGTGCAGTCGAGGCGGCTGGCGATGTCGATACACTATTGCTCGACAAGACTGGCACCATCACGCTTGGCAACCGGCAGGCCACCGAATTTCTGCCAGTCAAAGGTGTGAAGGTTGAGGAACTGGCCGATGCCGCCCAGCTTGCCTCCCTCGCAGATGAAACCCCCGAAGGCCGCTCCATCGTCGTTCTCGCCAAGCAAAAATACGGGCTCAGGGAACGCGACATGACCGCCCGCAACGCCATCTTTATTCCCTTCACGGCGCAAACACGCATGAGCGGCGTCGATATGGACGGCGTCTCGATCCGCAAGGGTGCGGTAGATGCGGTGTTGGCCCATGTGAAACTCGCTCCAACCTCGGGCCATGCCACCGCAGAAAGCATCCTTAACTTACGCGAAATCTCTGAGATCGTCGCCAAGGCCGGAGGTACGCCGCTTGCCGTGGTGCAGGATGGCAGAATTCTCGGCATCATCCACCTGAAGGATATCGTCAAGGGCGGCATCCGCGAACGGTTCGTCGAATTGCGCCGCATGGGTATCCGCACTGTGATGATCACCGGAGATAACCCAATGACGGCGGCAGCAATTGCAGCGGAAGCGGGCGTTGATGACTTTCTGGCGCAAGCGACACCCGAAAACAAACTTGCCCTGATCCGCGAGGAGCAAGCCAAGGGCAAGCTCGTGGCCATGTGCGGTGACGGCACAAACGACGCACCTGCCCTCGCCCAGGCGGATGTGGGAGTTGCCATGAATACCGGCACGATGGCGGCGCGCGAAGCGGGGAACATGGTCGATCTTGACAGCGACCCCACCAAGCTCATTGAGATCGTAGAGATCGGCAAGCAACTGCTCATGACGCGCGGTTCGCTGACGACCTTCTCCATTGCCAATGACGTTGCAAAATATTTCGCCATCATCCCGGCGATGTTTCTTGCCTTTTACCCTCAGCTTTCCGCGCTCAATATCATGGGCCTGAAATCACCCGAGAGCGCCATCCTCTCAGCGATCATTTTCAATGCACTCATCATTATCGCACTGATTCCGCTGGCTTTGCGCGGCGTCACTTACCGCGCTGCTGGTGCGGGAGCAGTCCTCATGCGCAATATCGTGATCTATGGTCTTGGCGGCGTGATCGCGCCGTTCATCGCCATCAAACTCATCGACACGGCAATCAGTGCCATTGGCCTTGTGTAAGGGAAAAAACCATGCTCAAACAGCTCAGACCTGCACTCTGCTCCCTGGTATTCTTGACGATAATTACGGGCCTGCTTTACCCGCTCGGCATGACGCAACTTGCGCAATGGTTATTTCCTTACCAGGCTAACGGCAGTCTCTCTGTCAAAAACAGCCAGATCATTGGCTCCACGCTGATCGGACAATCCTTTGCTTCGGCCCGTTACTTCCATGGCCGCCCCTCCGCCGCAGGCGGGGACGGTTATGATGCCAGTGCGTCCGGCGGCTCCAATCTTGGCCCGACAAGCGCGGCCCTGATCAAACGCATCGAAAAAGATATCATCGTCCTCAAAGCAGAGAATGGACAAAGCCCGGTGCCCAAGGATCTCGTCACCACCTCGGCCAGCGGCCTTGATCCCGACATCTCACCCGAGGCGGCTCATTTTCAGGTGCCGCGAATAGCCAAGGTCCGTGGGATGGACGAGGAAGCGGTTCGCGCTATAGTCGATGCCCATGTTAAAGAGCGCCAGTTCGGCATTCTCGGCGAACGGACAATCAATGTGCTGGAGCTTAATATCGCCCTTGATCTGGCCCAGCATTCCTGACGGGTGGAAACGAGCCCCAAACCCATGACCGGCATCCCAATTCCCCCACAGAAACCGTGCGCTGAAAGCCGCCATGCAATGGTAACGACAGCTATGGGAGAGCGGCGTGGACGGCTGAAAATTTTTCTGGGAGCGGCACCTGGAGTCGGCAAGACCTACGAGATGTTAATGGCGGGCCGCGCCCGCCACGCCGACGGAGTCGATGTGATCATTGGCGTTGTTGAAACCCATGGTCGCCGGGAAACGGAAGCTCTGCTTGCAGATTTTGAAATAGTCCCGCGCCAGCAGATCGCCTATAAGGATCGTGCACTTGATGAGATGGACATTGACGCCATCATCGCTCGTAGGCCCGGCCTCGTTCTGGTCGATGAACTTGCCCACAGCAATGCCGTAGGAAGCCGCCACCCTAAGCGCTATCTTGATGTCGAGGAAATTCTTGACCACGGCATTGATGTCTACACCACTCTCAACATCCAGCATGTGGAGAGCCTTAACGACATCGTCATGCAGATTACCCGGATCAAGGTGCGCGAGACTGTTCCGGATTCGGTCATCGACAACGCATCCGATGTGGAACTGATCGACCTCACACCGGAAGACCTCATCAAGCGCTTGCATGAAGGCAAGGTCTATATGCCGCTGACGGCAGAGCAGGCCGTGCGCAATTATTTCTCGCCCGGCAACCTCACCGCATTACGTGAATTGGCGTTGAGACGCACCGCCCAGAGGGTGGACGATCAGTTGCTCTCGCATATGCAATCCCATGCCATTTCCGGCCCATGGGCGGCTGGTGATCGGGTGGCCGTGTGCATTGATGCGCGTGAAAATGGCCCGGCGCTCATCCGCTATACCCGCCGACTTGCCGACCGCCTGCGCGCCCCGTGGGTCGCGCTTCATATCGAGACGGCCCGTAGCGCCACACTCAGCGAGAAAGAGCGAGACCGGCTCGCCGCCACCATGCGTTTTGCGGCACATCTCGGCGGCACCACCGAAATCATTCCCGGTGAAAACGTGGCGGAAGAAATAATCCGCTACGCTTCCGAACACAACATCACCCATGTCATTAGCGGCAAGCCACATCGCAGCGGTTGGCGCGCCGCTTTATTCGGATCGACCACACCGGAGCTCATCCGCCGCGCAGGGAATATCAGCATTCATGTGGTTTCCGGGGATGCAGACAAGAACGACACGGGCCATATCCTCACCGCAGCCAAACAGAAAAACTTCAATCCAATACCCTACCTCTACGCAACTGTTTTTGTCGGCGTGGCGCTCCTGCTTGGCCTTTTGCTCGACCAGACCCTCGACGTGCGCAATATCGGTTTGGTGTTCCTCATGGCGGTGCTTGCTTCCGCCGTGATGTCAGGGCTTATGCCAGCGCTTTTCGCCAGCATCCTTTCCACTCTTACCTACAACTTTTTCTTCCTGCCCCCGCTCCACACCCTCCGCATTGCAGACCCGGAAAGCGCAGTGGCCCTGTTCTTCTTTCTGCTGATCGCGGTGACCGCCTCAAACCTCACCGCAGCGGTTCAGCGCCAAGCCGCAGCAGCGCGCCAACGTGCCCGCTCGACGGCGGAGCTATATCTGTTTTCGAAAAAACTTGCGGGCACAGGCACCCTTGATGACGTTCTCTGGGTGACCGTTTACCAGGTCGCATTGATGCTCAAACTGCGCGTGGTGGTGCTTCTGCCGGAACAAGGTTCAATTGCCGTCAGGGCTGGTTATCCGCCAGACGACACGCTCGCAGATGCCGATATCGCTGCCGCCCATTGGGCTTTCGAACACAGTTTGCCCGCTGGGCGCGGTGCTGAAACGCTAACCGGCGCGAAACGTCTCTATTTGCCGTTACGGACAGGGCGAACCACGGTTGGTGTCATAGGCCTCGACAACGACGGCACCGGCCCCTTGCTCACACCCGAGCAGCAACGCCTGCTGGATGCCCTTGCCGACCAGGCAGCGGTGGCCATCGAGCGCGTGCAGCTGGTGGCCGCTGTCGAACACGCGGCGGTGGCGGCGGAGGCGGACCGTTTACGTTCTGCGCTGCTCACCTCGATCTCCCATGATTTAAAAACCCCACTTGCCGCAGTGATCGGAGCAGCGGGGACACTCAAGGAATTTGCGGCATCTCTGCCGGAAGTTGACCAGCATGAACTTCTCGCCACGGTGATAGAGGAGTCCGACCGTCTCAACCGCTTTATTGCCAATCTGCTCGACATGACGCGACTTGAAGCCGGAGCAACTGTACCGAATTACGGAATACATGATGTCGGCGACATTATCGGCGCAACCCTCAACCGCATGAGTAAAATCACCGCCCACCACAGGATGAGCGTGGAGGTGGCGCCGCATATGCCGATGGTGAGAGTGGACCCAGTGCTGCTCGAACAGGCACTTTTCAATCTGATCGATAACGCCACCAAATACGCCGATATCGGCTCAATGATACTGCTTTCCTCGTGGACTGATGACGGTGAAGTATTCCTGCGCGTGTCCGACGAAGGCCCTGGTATTCCGCCTGAGGACCTTACCCGGATTTTTGATACCTTTTACCGGGCGAATAAAGGGGATCACACCAAAGCGGGCACCGGCCTCGGTCTCGCTGTCTCCAAGGGATTCATTGAAGCGATGGGAGGCGGCATCTTCGCGGCCAACCGCACTGACCGACAAGGTGCGTTATTCGTCATCACATTGCCTGCTGCCGCTCCATTGGAGACACACATAAAGCAGGATATTTCCAGCAGTGAACGGGAGGCAGAAACGCCATGAGCCTGAGTGCGGCAAAAATCCTTGTCGTTGATGATGAGGTGCCCATCCGCAAGCTGTTGCGCGTTGGCCTTGGCACACAGAATTACACAATTGTGGAGGCCGGAAACGGTATGGCGGCTGACGCCGCTCTGACGAACGAAAAGCCTGACCTCATCATTCTCGATCTTGGCCTGCCGGATGTCTCGGGCCTCGACCTCCTGGCGCGCTGGCGTGGCAAGGGCGTGATGGCTCCCGTTATCATTCTCTCAAGTCGCGCCGATGAAACCGGCATCGTCAAAGCGCTTGATGGCGGTGCGGATGATTATGTCACCAAACCGTTTGGCATGAATGAGCTCATCGCCCGCATCCGTGTCGCACTGAAACATCGTCTGCATCGACAGGGTGAGATGCCCGTCTTCCGCACCGGAAATATGAGCGTGGACCTCGTCAAGCGCATTGTGAAGCTCGGTGAAGCCGAAATCCGGCTGTCACCCAAGGAATACGATATCCTGCGCCTGATGGTGCAACATGCAGGCAAAGTGCTCACCCATCAGTTCATCATGAAGCAAATCTGGGAAGCCAACGCAGACGTGCAATATCTGCGCATTTACATTCGCCAACTCCGTCAGAAAATCGAAGCAAGCCCGGACCAGCCATTTTACATCCTCACCGAAACCGGGGTCGGATACCGGCTGCGAGAGGGAGAGTAGAACTAAAATGAAGCGCGTTTAATATGAAACGCACTTCACTCTAGATTCAGTGATGCCGTAACGCTTTGCGTTTAACCGGTGATCCACTTAAAACGCGCTTTACTCTATCCAGCTTCAATCTCCTCAATCAGCGCCATGCCACCCACCGTCGGAGCATATACATCCCAGACCTTACGCGCTCCGGCCCGCCATGCCGGGAGCTCATTGGGCGAGACCCGCCATGCCCCGGCTTTTTGCGCCTGGGCGAGTGAGGCCGCTTCATCTGCCTTTATAAGGGTATTGAAGCTTTGCGCGCCTTCCTTTGCGGCGTCAGAAAACACCACCTGCTGCTCGGGCGAAAGGCTGTCCCAGAAGGTTTTTGAGAAATAGACTACGCCGGAGGCCCAGATGTGGCGGGTTTCGATGACGCACGGTACCACCTCGTAGAGCTTGAACCCCGCATAGGCGGACAGCGTCAGGTCCATGGCGTCCGCCACACCCATTTTCAGGGCGTTGTAGGTTTCGGGGATGGCGATGGCGACGGGGTTTGCGCCGTAGCTGAGCCAAAGCTCAGTATGGAGCGGGCTTTGGATCACGCGGATGCGCAAGCCCTTGATATCACCCGGAGTGAGGAGTTCGCGCTTGCCGAGGAGATTTCGGGCACCGTAATTAATGAAGGCCGGCGCGATGAAGTTCCGGGCGGCAAGCGCCGCACGCAGGCGCGTGCCGGTTGCACCCGCGAGCACCCGCTCAAGATGGGCGGCGTCGCGGAAGAGGAACGGGAGGTCCAGAAGCTGCAATTCCGGCACCCAGGCAGACAGCACCGAGGCGGTGCACAGGCTGCCCTGCACCGAGCCAAGCCGGATGCCTTCGGCCACTTCCTTCTCACCCCCAAGCGCGGCGTTGCGGACAATGCGAAACGAGAACTGCCCCGGCAGTTTCGCCTCAACACGATCGCGGATGCGATGCCAGATCATAGTTTCCGGCTTGTCATCGCCGAAAAGCGAGGCAATTGTCAGGGTGCGTGGAGCGGCGAAGGCTGGGCGTGTTGCGGCCAGAGCAGCAGCCCCGGCAAGGAAGGTGCGACGGTTTGGAAATGGCACTGTAAAACCTTTCATCATTGCGCCCGGAGGATGGCAAAAACGGAAATGACGGCAAGCCCCGCGAGCAATGTCGCAACCAGCGGCATGACGGCGCGAAACACCTTACTGGCTTGCAAACCCGACAGGCGGCTGGACACGTAGACCAACATGCCCACCGGCGGCGTCAGCCCGCCGATCATCAGGTTGACGATCAGGATGACGCCAAAGTCGATGGGGTCGAGCCCGGCACGGGCGGCAACGGGCAGCAGAAGCGGCGCAAGCAGCAGAATGGCCGCGCCGATATCGAGAAAACACCCGGCAACCAGCAGCAGGAGATTGGCGAACAGCACGAAAGACCACGGCCCATTGAGCGGGGCAAACGCCGTTTCAATCATGCCGGGCAAATCATCGACCGCCAGCAGAAAAACGAATGGAGCGGCAGCACCAATTAACAGCCCAACCGCAGCCGCCTCCCCTGCGCTGCGGGCGAAGGTGGCCGCAACCGCGCGCATGTCCCCCCGCTTTACCCACAGCGCAACGCCGAGCGCATAGCTCGCAGCAAGCCCGGCTGCTTCGGTGGTCGTCGTCACACCGAAGCGGATGCAAACCAGAATGATGAGGGCGAGCCCGAGCGCTGGAACAGCGCGCCAGAAGGCGTGCATTCTGCCCATAGTGCTCACGGGGGCGGATTGGGCACCCGGCACTGCCATCAAATGCAAGGCCACGGCAAGGAAAGCCGCCAGCATCAAGCCCGCCACAAGGCCACCGAAAAACAATGCCCCAACCGACAGATTGGTGGCGGCGGCAAGAATGAGAAAGGCGATGGAGGGAGGGATAATATTGGGGAGCACCGAGGTCGCCGCAACGATAGCTGCCGCCCGTTCCGGCGCATAGCCACGCGCAATCAGCGCCGGAGTGAAGATTTTGGCACCCAAAGCGGCGTCTGCAATCGATGAGCCGGAAATTCCCGCAAACAGCGTGTTCGTCACCAGAACTGTCTGCGAAAGGCCACCACGCAGATGCCCGACCAGGCTTGCAGCAAAGGCCACCAGACGCTCGGCCAAGCCGCCGAGTGTCATCAGCGCGCCGGCAAGCAGGAAGAACGGGATGGCAAGGAGGGTGATGCGCCCTACGCCCGAAACCGTATTCTGCACAATGGCGGCTTCGGGCAGGAGAGCACCAAACGGCAAGGCAAGGGAAAGCCCGCAGATAAGAGCATGCGGCAAGGGCGCACCAAGGAACAACAGTAGAAAGGCGATGCCACCAGCGACAAGGCCGGGCGCGGCGGCGGGTGGAAGCACAAGGTATTGCGCGACAAGCCACCCGGCCCCACCGAGAACAACCGCCAACAGCCCGACCATCAACCGCCGTTCCGCGCCATGGCGCAGAAGGCCTAGAATAACCGTGACAGTTCCACCGAAAACGACTGGCGCGAAACGTAAGGGTTCCGGTAGCGCCAGCACCGGCGAAGTGCCACCGATGGCCTCAACAATGGTAATGCCGCCGGATATAAAAACCAAAGCCGCCTGCATAACCGCCGCCTCGGCGATGAGTGCGCACAGCGCTTGGCCGCGCGGCCCGAGCCGCGCTGACACGATATCAAGCCGCATGGCAAGCGCTGAGCCGGATACCAGCGGCAATCCGCAGAACACCAGCAGCACGAACAGCCAGACCTGTGCTTCGTCACTGCCGATCAGAGCGCGTGCGGCCGCTTGGCTGAGGATGATATTGACGATGCACACCGCCAGCATGATGCATAGCACCACACCAATGATGGCCCCTAACACCGCCTCGCAAAAGGCAAGACAACGCGATGCCCAAGGAGCGAAAGACACCGCAGCAATGGCTTGGGTATGCACTGCCTCACAGGGTTGTTCGTCGCGGATTACACTGTCCGCCCGCTCGATATTGCGAGCAAGTGGGCCTTCCAAACTTGATGCACGAGGGCTATCTGCCATCTCTCTTTCCTCCGCCGGCATGACCCGGTTCAGGTTCGATGGGTTGGCCAAAGCCTCTCAGCCCGATATGGGCACCCCAAGGAGATGGGCGGAGCTTAAGCGCAAAAGACCCCGGCATGCAACCCCGGCAAAAAGTGCAACACTGCTGCCACGATCTGCCATCGAAGCAGTTCCCTATCCAGCAACAAAGGAATATGATTGGAATTTCCCAACGGAAGAGAAATCTCGATGAAACAGCTCATCAACGCCCTTTGCCTTACCGCGCTTTTTGCAATTGCCAGCGCTCCGGCTCAGGCGCGGCCCTTGACGCGCACCATGACTTGCGAGCAGGCACAGGCGCTCTTGGCCCGCCAAGGCGCGATCGTTCTCGATACCGACAAGTACATTTACGACCGCTATGTGGCTAACCGCAGTTTTTGCCCGATAACGCAAGCTACTGAACCGGCATGGGTACCGACCAAGAACAATCCCCAGTGCTTCATCGGCTATACCTGCACCGAAGATCTCGACTGGCCGGATTAACACCGGAAGGTAATGTCATGAATAGCTTAAAGAAATTCCGCCGCTTCGGCCTCGCCCTTGCCGGCATATGCGTTGTTTTCGCGGTTCCCGCTGCGGCATCTGAGCAACCGCTGACGCCGATGATGGACTGCGCAAGCGTGAAGAACGTGGTCAAGACGAGAGGCGCCGTCATCTTGCGAACCGGCGCCCATCTCTATGACCGCTATGTCGATAACGACGGCTTCTGCCCCACGATGATGCGCACCGAAGCCGCCTGGGTGCCAACCCGCGACAACCCGCAATGCTTCATCGGTTACACCTGCGAACAGACCAACTCCCGCCGCTGGCGTTGAGTAAACCCGCGAGCGCGCCTGATTTCCAAACCTCAGGCGTGTTCGGTTGGTGACGGTGCTCTCCGCCCCAACCGGGCCGGAACGCTGAGCAGGAACTGCGACAGACGTTCCATATAGAGATACAACACCGGCGTGATGAACAGCGTCAGCATCTGCGACACCACCAGCCCGCCGACCACGGCGATGCCGAGCGGTTGGCGCAGTTCGGAACTCGCACCCTCGCCGATGGCGATGGGCAGCGTGCCCATCAGGGCGGCAAACGTTGTCATCATAATCGGGCGGAAGCGCATCAGGCAGGCTTTATGAATGGCCTCCTGTGGCGGAACACCTTCGCGTTGCAGGGTCAGCGACACGTCGATCATCATGATCGCGTTCTTCTTGACGATACCCACCAGCATCAGAAGGCCAATGATGGCGATCATCGACAGATCCATGCCGCACAGCCACAGGGAGCCGAGCGCCCCGACCACCGCCGACGGCAAGCCACTGAGAATGGTCAGAGGATGGATGAAACTCTCATAGAGAATGCCAAGCACGATATAAACGGCAAGGATTGCCGCAAAAATCAGAACACCCTGGTTGGCCAACGAACTCTGAAAGGTCTTTGCAGTGCCGGAGAAGGTCGAGGTGATGCTCGACGGCATCCCCAATTCCTGTTTCAGTTCATCAAGCCGTGCGACCGCAGTGCCCAGCGATACACCTTCTGGCAGGTTGAATGAAATCGTCACTGCAGGTAATTGCCCCAGTTGCGCCACCGTCACGGTGCCAACGTCACGGTCAACCCGAGCGAAGGCGCTCAGCGGTATCAGTGCCCCGGAGGCAGACCGCACATAAATCAGATTGAGCCGGTTGGTTGACCACTCCATATCGGGGTCAAACTCAAGCAAGACCTGATAGGAATCACCCGTTGAATAGATCGTCGATATCTGGCGTGTACCGAAGCCGGAATAGAGCGTCGAACGCAACTGATCGGCCGAGATGCCAAGTGTCTTGGCCTTATCGCGGTCAATGACGAGGGTTGCCTGCAAGGCATTATTCTGCTGGTCAGACACCACATCGACAAAATAGCCGCGACCTTGCTGCGTTGGCTGCTCCTGGCGCATCCGCTCGACCATACGCGGTGCCCATTGGTAGAGCTCGCCATAATGGAGGCCCTGCAACACGTATTGATAGGCGCCCGCGGAGGAGCGCCCCCCGCTGATATTGAGGTTCTGGATCGGCGTCAGATAAACATCGGCACCCGCGATATTGCCGAGTTTGGCACGCAGATCCTGCAAGACCTTGCCCAGCTCCGGCCGTTCACCGAGCGGCTTCAGTTCAACGAAAGCGCGCGCACTGTTGACGCTGGAAGAACCCGCGCCCGAACCGGCAATGACCGAGACATTCTTGACATGGGGCGAGGAGCGGAACACCGCTTCGACCTGTTTCTGGAGACCGACCATAGCGTCAAAAGAAATGTCCTGCCGAGCCTGGGTCGTCACCGAAAGGAGGCCAATATCCTCTCGCGGAAAAAAGCCTTTGGGAATGGCCACCAGAATGGCCACCGTGCCGATGATGGTCAGGAAGAACACCCCCATCACCACGCGCTGGTAGCGCAGGCAAAGCACCAAGCCAGCATCATACCATGACAGCACCTTGTTGAAGCCGCGCTCAAGCGCCGCCGAAAAGCCCTTGCCGCCTGCATCCACATGGGAAGCTGCGGCTTTGCTGATGATGCGCGAACACAGCATCGGCGTCAGTGTCAGCGACACGAAAGCGGACGCGACAATGGCGGATGTCACCACCACGGCAAATTCAAAAAACAGACGGCCGATAATGCCGCCCATCAACAGAACCGGAATGAACACCGCCACCAGCGACGCGGTGATCGACACAATGGTGAAGCCAATTTCGCGGCTGCCCACCAGCGCCGCCTCCAGCGGGCCGCGCCCCTCCTCCTCCATGTGCCGGATGATGTTTTCCAACATGACGATGGCATCATCCACCACAAGGCCGACCGAGAGCGTCAGCGCCAGCAGCGAGATATTGTCGATGGAGAAATTAAACAGATACATGACGCCGAGCGTGGCGATCAGCGAGATTGGCACCGCAAAGCTCGGGATGATGGTGGCGGTTGCATGGCGCAAAAAGAGAAAGATCACCATGATGACCAGCACAATGGTCAGCACCAGGGTGAACTGCACATCGTCCACCGCTTCACGGATCGACTTTGAGCGGTCATTGGCAATCTGGATGTTTGCGCCGGGAGGAAGCGTTGCCTCAAACTGCGGCAGCATCTCCTTGATGCGGTCCACCACCGCAACCGTATTGGCGTCGGGCTGGCGCTGCACGGCGAGCATAATCGAGCGCTGGCCGTTATACCAAGAGGCCGTCTGATTGTTTTCAACGGAGTCGATGACCTTGGCCACATCACCAAGGCGCACAGGCCTGCCGTTGCGGGTGGCGACGATGATGTTGGTAAATTGCGCGGCATTCATCAACTGGGTCTTAGCCTCGATGATGAGCTGCTGCTTGTCGTTCTGGAGCGTCCCCACCGGGGTGTTAGCGTTCGCTGCAGCCACCGCCTGCTGGATTTCATCAACGCCGATACCGCGCGTTGCCAAGGCATTGGGATCAATCTGAACGCGCACCGCATATTTCTGGCTGCCCCAGACCTGCACCTGTGCCACGCCTTCAATGGTCGAAAGCGCAGGCGACACCACCTGCTGGCCATAAGCATCAAGATCGGAAAGTGGAACCCGGTCACTGGTGATAGTCAGCGCCAGAATGGGCGCATCCGCCGGGTTGACCTTGCGGAAACTCGGCGCGTTGGTCATCTCCACCGGCAATTGGCGATTGGTACGGGTGATAGCCGCCTGCACGTCGGCAGCGGCGGCATCTATGTTGCGCTCCAGCACGAACTGGATAGCAATGGAGGTGGAGCCTTGCGAACTCGTGCTCGAAATCGCGTCGATGCCAGCGATGGTGGCAAACTGCTTGATAAGTGGCGTTGCCACCGAGTTTGCCATGGTTTCGGGGGAAGCGCCGGGCAACTGCGCCGAGACGTTCACCACGGGAAATTCAGTGCGGGGCAAGGCGGCAACCGGCAGCCGCGCATACGCAAACAAGCCACCGATAATGAGAGCCGCTGACATCAGGATGGTGGCGACAGGGCGGCGGATGCAGAATTCGGAAATATTCACTTCTGCACCTCGCTAACCGGCGCAGTCGGATCGCGATCCCTCTGCGTCTCGTTGACAGCGGAGCCCTTGGTCAGTCGGTTCTGACCCTCGACCACGACATGCTCACCGGCCTTGAGCCCGGTAATGGCGGAATTCTGGCCATCGGCTGCAACCACTGTGACATCGCGGATGTCGATGACACCATTGGCACCCACCACGAAGACATAAGCACCCTTCTGCCCCATCTGAACCGCCACTGTGGGAATCGAGATCGCACCGGGCATGGTGCCGAGCACGGCACTGGATTGCACATATTGCCCCGGCCAGAACACACCCTGCTCATTGGCAAACCACGCTTTGGCGGCAATGGTTCCGGAAGCGGCATCGACGGCGCTGTCCACGAAGTTCAATTTGCCGGTGGTACGGGTGCCACTATTCGGCGCTTCAATCGCCACATCCGGCTGTTTGCCGTGTGCCGTCGCTTCGCGCAAAAGCGGCAAATCACGCTCCGGCAGGGCGAAGGTGACACGCAAGGGTTCCACTTGCGTAATGGTAACAAGCCCGCCACCTGCTGCGTCATTGGCTTTGACGAGATTGCCCGGAGTCACGCGCACGGTGCCGACGCGCCCTGCGATCGGTGCATAGATGCGGGTGTAGGACTGCTTGGCTTTATCTGCATCTAGGGTTGCCTTATCGGCAGCCAGCACCGCCTCAGCTGATTTCTGGTTGGTGGTCGCCACATCGACCTGCTGTTGCGATGCCGAGTTCTTGCTCAGCAGTTCCTGGGCGCGGTGCAAATCAGAGACGGTTTGCGCCAATAGCGCTTCGTCCTTCTGCACGGTTGCCGTGTCCTTGGCGACGGCGGCCGCAATTTCACGGTCATCGAGCACGAAAAGCAGATCACCTCTCTTCACCAACTGGCCGTCATGCACATGTTGCTCGGCCATCTGGCTGTCGATGCGGGAGAGAATGACGACGGTTGCGGGCGATTCCACAAGACCAATCGCTTGTCGCCGCACGGGAAAATCAACCGCGACGGCTTCAACTGTCGCAACCGCAATCTTCCTGGTCGCGGCGGCGTGCGCGCCGTCTTTAGCACCCCGGCCTTTCCACAACGCAATTCCGCCTATGACCAAAGCAAGAGCGAGGAGAACCGACACGACCAAGTTGCGACGCTGCATTTCAATTTTCCGCTGGTTTTTTATTCCGATCCGACGCGAGGGGCACAACCGTCGAATCAAACGGATTGCCGTAGTGCAGTTGCTTCAACCAGCCTCGACCCGGAACAGGCTTCGAACGCCTGATACCGGAAAAAGCGGAGAAAATCTCCGCTTTTTTAAAAAATCCAGCGGGATGGAAGTCCGCCCGGCTCTTATCGAGCGGCTGCGAAAAATTGCAAATGAATTATATGTAATGTTCCGCTTCGACAGCCACGGCTCGGCTGGTTTTCCGGAGCGGTGCCGGAGCCCGGGACTCCCGTGTGCCGGGAGTCCGAATTTCATAGCTTTTCGGCGATCCGGTGAACCCGCAAACGTCGACCGATTTCTTGCTATTTCTTCTTTTTATGGGAACTGGGCGGCACTGCAACGGGAGACGGAGCAGCAGTGACCGCCTTATCAAAGCCGATACAGCCAGCCTGAGTCGGCATCTTCTTGCACGCATCAACTTGGAAATAAGTGTACCAAGGCCCGGATTCAGCGCGTGCAATCGTCGAAAGACCCAGAGTGGCTATAAATGCCGCAGTTGAAAGCGCTAATGTCTTGCGCATGGTCATCTCCTTACATGCCCGCCTCATCTCACAGGCTGGTACAAAAAGGATTTAGGCCAGAAACAACCGGAGACTGGTGCTAAAACACACATGAAAAAACAGACGGCAGCGATACCTCCCGGCAGCATGCACCTTGACCTTTGATACCATACGAAGCATTTTCCATGTCCGAACTCGGTAACTGATGACAAACAAATGCTTCGCTTCGCCCGACACAATGCCCTTCAATCGGTGCTGCTTAGCACGTGGAAAATTGTCGCAATTGTTTCCACACTGGCCTTGTCAGGCTGCGGCGGTCCGCCTGAACGTCTGATGACGCCAACAATGGTTTCCGCGAACGGTGCCAAGCTCGTTCCCATCGTGGTCGCCACGACCCGCCTCCCCTCTGAAGATTCCGGCATCATGTTTACCGGTGCGCGCGGCGACCTGGGCTTCGCCAATGTGGTTATTTCCGTTCCGCCCAACCATGTCAGCGGTGAAATCGAATGGCCGACCTCTCTGCCAGTCGATCCCAACAAGTATTTTGCCACCCATAAGGCAGAGCTTCTGTCTGCATCCCAGTTTCCCGCCGCGGTGCGCCAGAATATCCGGCAGTTCAAAAGTGGCGGAAGGGTACTGGTTTTCATCCACGGCTATAACACCCGTTTCGACGCAGCCGTTCTGAGGCTCGCCCAGATCGCCCTCGACAATGGCTCGATGACGACCCCGGTTCTGTTCACCTGGCCATCAAGAGGCAAGTTGCTGGGTTATCCTTACGACCGCGAGAGCGTCGCCTATTCCAGGGATGCGCTTGAGACGGTGCTGCGGGATCTGGCGCGGGAGCCGTCGGTTTCGGACATTACCGTCATGGCGCATTCCATGGGTAATATGGTTGCCCTCGAAGCCCTCAAGCAGATGGCCGTGCGCGACGGACATGTCGCCAGAAAAATCAAGAACGTCGTGCTAGCCTCGCCGGATGTGGACATCGACGTTGCAAAAACGCTGATCGGCGGCATGGGTAGCAATCCTCCGACCTTCAACCTGTTCATCTCGCGCGACGACAAAGCTCTGGCAGCATCGCGCCTGGTGTGGGGTTCAACAGATCGCCTCGGCCAGATCGATCTGTCACAGGAACGCTACCGCCAATCACTGGCGGGATACAAAAATATGAATATTTTTGACCTGACGGAATTGCAGACCGGCGACTCGCTCAACCACACCAAATTCGCAGAATCCCCCGAGGTCGTGCGCTTCCTCGGCACCTATATGATGTCTGGTCGCCCGCTCGACACCGGAAAGATTGGGCTCGGAGATCACATCGGCACCTTTGTCGTCGGGGCCTCGAGCATCCTCGGAAACGCCGCCGCAACCGCCGTGGCAGCACCGATCTCGCTGGTCGACCCTGCCACAAGGGGAAATTTTTCGGATCGGCTGGAAGCCACCGTGCCAAAGTCGCAGTGAGCGCAGGGCAGAGATCCGAAACGCCTTGTTTTCAGGCAGTACACGCGGTCGGAGCTTCCCCGCGCTGCACGCGCGAGCCGTTGCACAGAATGCCTAATTCGCCTCGGCGTTCACTCTTTCGTCCATAAAAATTATGTGTCCCCGGGAACAACCTGGCCGGTTGGCGGTTGCCTGCATAAGCGGAACGGTTGCGTCCTCCAATGGCCCCCTGCCGAAAGGACGTTTCCGCATCAGGAAACAAGCGAAAACTCCTTTGCAGAGCAGCGCCAGCGCAGGCTCAGCACCTGGACGTTTTGGCCGGACAGGAGATACCACATTGAAACATGAAAGAATAAAGGGAGGAGCTGGCCAGTACCGAAGCGCCCCTCCAGACGGGACCAGTGGCGGACAAGGGCAATGCGCTTCGCCCCCCCTCGTATGGTCAGATTACCGCGATACCCAGCCTGCCCAGTGGAGCCCCGTGACTTCGGTTGCCTCGGGTTTACGCGCGCTTTATGGCGACGTCATTCGTCAGCCCCTCCCTGGTCGCATTGGAGAACTGGCCTCTTTTCTCACCGCCAAGGAAAGCTAGCGATAGGATGTGTTTCGTCTTAACATGCCCCCATGCCCGACGAATCCGCCAAGCTTCCGGACTTCTCCGCTGAGATTTTGGCCCTGGTGCCAAAGCTCAGGGCTTTCGCCACATCGTTATGCGGGGACCCGGTACAGGCTGATGACCTCGTGCAGGAAACGCTGGTTCGGGCCATAAGCAACCGCGACCGTTTTGAGCCCGGCACCAATATGGGTGCGTGGCTGTTCACCATCCTGCGCAATCAGTTTCACTCCGAATTTCGCAAACGCCGCCGCGAGGTTGCCGACCCGGATGGCGCCTATGCTGATCAGATTGAAACCCCGCCCGCACAGGTTCCCCATCTTGAATTGAAAGACCTACAGCACGCCCTGCTCTCCTTGCCGCCCGAGCAACGTGAAGCCCTGTTGCTGGTTGGGGCCGAAGGCCTGTCCTATGATGAAGCTGCCGCCATTTGCGGGGTTTCACCCGGCACCATCAAAAGCCGCGTCAGCAGGGCGCGAGCCCGTATGAGCGGGTTGCAGGGATATGGCAAATCCGCATAAAAAATATGCGTCTCGCTAATAAAACAAGCATTATTGCTAATAATTTAATCACCTCATCAATTAGGATAAACAATAGGCTATTGGCGGATACACGCCCTGTACTTAAGTTTAAAATCGCCAATAGTTCGATGGACATACCTTCAACACTGCCCAATTCTCCCAGAGGGTCGGCGGGAGAGCACTCGCTCTGATACCGACCGCCAACCTGATATGGAGTCCCCGATGCATCTTAAACACGCTCTCCTCGCCTCTCTCGGCGTCAGCCTGCTTGCAGTCATGCCTGCCTCTGCTCAGGAATTGACCGGCACACTCAAGAAAATCAAGGATACGGGAACCATCTCCATCGGCACCCGCGATTCCTCCGTGCCCTTCTCCTATTATGACGACAAGCAGCAGACGGTCGGCTACGGCCACGATATCTGCGCCAAGATCGCCGATGCCGTGAAGCAGGAACTCAAGCTGGCCAAATTGGACGTCAAGCTCGTGCCCGTCACCTCGGCCAATCGCATTCCGCTGATGGCCAATGGAACCATTGATATCGAATGCGGCTCGACCACCAACAATCTCGAGCGCCAGAAGCAGGTTTCGTTCACCTATACCCATTACGTGACGGCAAATCGCTTTGTCTCGAAGAAGGCCAACAACTTCAAGACGCTGGAAGACCTGAAGGGCAAGACCGTTGCCTCCACATCGGGGACTTCCAACCTCAAGCAGCTCACCGAACTGAATGCTGAAAAGAACCTCGGCATGAACATCATTCCAGTGAAGGATCACGCCGACGGCTTCCTGATGGTCGAGACCGATCGCGCCGCTGCTTTCGTCATGGATGACATCCTGCTCGCCGGTCTTGCAGCCAATTCCAAGGCACCGAAGGACTACACCATCTCCGCCGATGCCCTTTCGGTTGAACCCTATGGCAGCATGGTGCGCAAGGATGACCCCGCCTTCAAGAAGGTGGTGGATGATGCCATGGGCAAAATGTTCAAGGACGGCACCATCACCAAACTTTACGACCAGTGGTTCACCAAGGCCATTCCGCCCAAGGGCATCACGCTGGGCATCCCGATGAGCGCTGAATTCAAGCAGGTTGTCGCGCACCCAACCGATAGCGGTGATGCGAAGGACTACAAGGTCCAATAATCGTCCCGCGACGTAGCGCAAAAGCGTTACGAAGCCACAAAATCAAAATGAAGCGCGTTTGCTCGTCAATGCGCTTCATATCCGCTTCGAGGCTCTCACGCCTTTAGCTGCGCCTGCTCCCCGCAGGCGCTTTAACCGGCAGCCACGTCGGGAGAAACAATGAATTATACTTGGAATTGGAGCATCTTCTGGCAGGAATCACCAACGGGCCTCTATACCTACTTCCAGTTGCTCATGTCCGGGCTTGGTTTGTCGGTGGTCGTGGCGATTGGCTCCTGGATCATCGCCCTCGTGGTGGGGTCATTCATCGGCGTCATGCGCACCACGCAATCGCGCTTCTGGAGTGGCTTCGGTCTGGGTTATGTCGAAGTGCTGCGCAATGTGCCGCTGCTGGTGCAGATGTTCCTGTGGTATTTCGTCATGCCGGAATTCCTGCCGCAGATCCTTTCCACCTGGATCAAGCAGGCACCAAACGCGGCATTCTACACCGCCATCGTCTGCCTTGGTCTGTTCACTTCCGCCCGTATTGCTGAACAGGTGCGCGCTGGCATTCAATCCCTGCCACGCGGGCAGAGCATGGCCGCATTATCGTTGGGTCTCACCACCACGCAGACCTACTGCCACATCTTGCTGCCGACAGCCTATCGCTTGATGCTTCCGCCTTTGACCTCGGAATTCCTGAACAACTTCAAGAATACCTCAGTGATTTTCACCATCACCGTGATGGAGTTGATGGGGCAAACCCAATCCATGGCAGAGTTCTCATTCCAGCAGTTCGAGGCATTCACCGCGGCCACGGTGCTCTATCTCGCCATCAATCTGATTGTCGTCTTCCTTGCTGGGGTGCTTGAACGCATGTTCGCCATTCCCGGCTACATGACATCGCATTGAGGAGAAGCCCATGTTCGCCAACTTCGACTTCGATGTCATCAACCGCTCTCTCGGCTTTCTGATCCTCAACGGGCTGTCTTTCACCCTGAAGCTCACTGCTCTTGCCACTGTTTGCGGCGTGGCGCTTGGCACGGTACTCACCCTGATGCGGGTTGGACGGTGGCGGAGCCTGTCGATCATCGCGGCAACCTATGTCAACTTCGTGCGTTCGCTGCCGTTGGTGCTGGTGATTTTCTGGTTTTACTTCCTGATGCCGCTGGTCGGCCAATGGATATTCGGTACGGTTCGGCCTGTTCCCATCGGCCAGTTTCTCTCGGCCTTCATCACCTTCACCATGTTCGAAGCAGCCTATTTCGCCGAGATCGTGCGTGCTGGCATTCAGTCGATCCCGAAAGGACAGCCGCAGGCGGGTTATGCGTTGGGCTTGTCCTACTGGCAGGTGATGGGCCACATCGTGCTGCCCCAGGCCTTCCGCAACGTCCTCCCCGTGCTGCTGACGCAGATGATTGTTCTCTTCCAGGACACCACGCTCGTTTATGTTCTGTCGCTGACCGACTTTTTGGGCGCAGCAAAAATCATCGCCGCACGTGACGGACGGCTTGTGGAGATGTATACCTTCGCCGCCATCGTCTATTTCCTGATTTCGTTTGCGTTGTCTTATGCCGCCAAACGGCTGCAAGCGCGCATTGCCATCGTTCGCTGAGGCATCACATGATAACAATTACCAATGTCGACAAATGGTATGGCCCGCATTTTCAAGCCTTGAAAGGCTGCACCACCGGCGTCAGCAAAGGCGAGGTGGTGGTGGTGTGTGGCCCATCGGGTTCGGGCAAATCAACGCTGATCAAATGCGTGAACGCGCTAGAGCCGATTCAGGGCGGCGAAATCATCATTGACGGCATCAAGGTCAATGACGCGAAAACTGATCTGCCCAAATTGCGGTCCCGGGTCGGCATGGTGTTTCAGCACTTTGAACTGTTCCCGCATCTCAAAATCATCGACAATCTGTGCCTTGCGCAGGAGAAGGTCTTGGGGCGCAAACGCGCCGCTGCCGAAGAGCGTGCCGCCATACTGCTCGACCGCGTTGGCCTGAAAAGCCAGGCGGAAAAATTCCCCGGCCAGCTTTCCGGCGGTCAGCAGCAGCGCGTTGCCATTGCGCGGGCGCTGGCGATGGACCCCATCGCCATGCTGTTCGACGAGCCCACATCGGCCCTTGATCCGGAGATGATCAACGAAGTGCTCGACGTCATGGTGCAGCTTGCCCATGAGGGCATGACCATGATGGTGGTAACCCACGAAATGGGCTTCGCCCGTAAAGTGGCCGACCGCGTCATCTTCATGGACCAGGGCGAGATCGTCGAAGACGCCAACAAAGACGACTTCTTCGGCAAGCCCCGCTCCGACCGGGCGCAGTTGTTTCTATCGAAGATATTACCGCATTGACGAGGCAGGGCCGCCGAGCAGGTCCTTTTCCCCTCCGATAAAATCATTTCGGTTCATTCAAAAAATGAGCCGAAATTCGAGGTGAACTCCATCGCCAACCGGGCTATTCTCCGCAGCGCCACCTTGGCCATTGCAGCGAGAATTCATCATCATGTCCGCAACACGAAACGAACCCCTTTTCGCCCAGTGCGAGGCGCAACTCCCAGCCTTTATCGAAACCTGGAAATCGCTGGTCAATATCGACAGTGGCACCGGCTACGGCCCGGGGCTGACGGCGGTTGGCAAGCATGTGTTGGGCTTCCTCGACAAGATCGGCGTGCCCTATAAAACCCAACAGGTCAAAGGCGGCAACGAAGGCTTTCATATCGTCGCAACATTGAAGGGCACCGGTCGCGGCAAAGTGCTGGCGATGGCGCATATGGATACGGTTTTTGCGGAAGGAACGGCTGCGGAGCGGCCATTTCGCATCGACGGCGATTGGGTCTATGGCCCCGGCGTTTCCGATTGCAAGGGTAGCGTCACTGCCTGCCTTTACACCCTGAAAATTCTCAAGGACCTGAACGTGACCGCGTTCGACACGGTCACCTGCCTGTTCAATGCCGACGAAGAAACCGGATCGCCCGATTCCCGCTTTCTGATTCAGCAGCTTGCTAAAGAGCATGATGTGGTTCTGTGCTGCGAGCCGGGGCAGGAAGGCGACGGTGTTGTCTTGAGCCGCAAGGGCTCGGCACTGATGAATGTGGAAGTGCGCGGCAAGGCTTCGCATGCGGGCAATGCGCCGAAGCAAGGCTGCAACGCCCTCATTGAGCTGATGCACCAGATTTCAAAGCTCAGCCAGCTTGAAGACGGCTCGCCCATGAGCCTCAACTTCACCGTGGCCCGTGCCGGAGACCGCACCAACGTTATCCCCGATCACGCCATGGCCCAGGCCGACATCCGTATCACTGAACCCACGCAACTGGAACGCCTTGAGCGGGAAAGCGCCCGCATCGGGCAAGAGCGCCTGGTGCCGGACACCGAGGTGACCATTACCATCACCAGCGATAATCCGCCCTTCCCCGCCAATGCGCGCACCGATGCGCTCATCGACCAGGCGCAGCTTATCTACGGAGAACTTGGGAAAACCTTGAAAACCAGCCATACCGGCGGCGCGTCCGATGCCAACTGGGCCGCGGCAACGGGAGCCACTGTGGTCGACGGTCTCGGCCCGGTCAAAGGCGGCATCAACCACACCGTCAGCGAACGCACCGCCCTCAGCAGTGTCGTGCCGCGCCTCTATCTGCTGGCGCGCCTGTTCTGCGAGGCTGGCAAGAAATAAGGCGAGATACAGGGCCTAGCTGAACCGCACACGCGGGCTCAGCCCTCCTGCACTGGCAAAACAATCTCGAATGCAGTGCCGGTTTGCGCCTCACCGAGCGCGATCTTGCCGCCATGGGCGTAGAGCATCGCTTGCACGATGCCGAGCCCCATGCCGGTGCCGCCGCTTTCGCGCCGGGTGGTGAAGAAGGCTTCGAAAACCTTCTCACGATTGCCCTCGGATATCCCACCGCCGTTATCCGCTACGGTGAGACAGAACGATTTTCCCGTTTCCCGCGCGGATAATGTCAGCATATCCGCACCATGGCGCTGGGCGTTGTCGGCAAGATGCGACAGCACGATCATCGCGTTTTCCTGCGACAGCGGCAGCGTTGCGGCGCTCCCCCCCGGCATCTCAATCCGTAGCCCCGGAAACGCTGTGCGCAACGCGGCAGCAACAGCGTGCAAAGATGTCGAGCCAAGCGTCTGCGGATTATCGGCGCGGGCAAGTTCACGCAGGCGGTGTACGATGGCGGTGAGGCGGGCGGTATCGGCAATGATGTTGCCGAGGAAACGCTGGCGCTCCTCATCCTTCATATCCGGGGTGTCACGCATCAGTTCCGACGCCCCCTGGATGGAGGTGAGCGGGGTTTTGATCTCGTGGGACACATGGGCCGCAAAGGTGGCGATGTAATCAGAGCGTTCATTGAGCCGCTGCGCCATGTCGTTGAGACCATCGGAAAGCGCCGCAATCTCGCGGGTGCCGTAATGGCGGATGGGCGAGAGGTTTGGCGCACGCCTGCCCATCTCACCGGCCCGGCGCATCAGGTCGCTGATTGGCCGCGAAATGAGGCGGGCGAACAACAGGCCGATGGCCAGCGTCACCAGGAGAACCGTCAGTCCGGCAAAGATGTATTTTTTGCGCTCTGCGTACATCGCCTTGAGAATATTATCCGGCGTGCGGGATGCATACACCACCCCAGCAACCCGCCCATCCACCACCACCGGCATGGCGGTAAAGATGCGCACGCCCGTGCCACGGCTTAGCGAATAGAGGGGCGGCACCGGCCTATCAACGGCACGTACCCGGAGCATGGAGCGGAACGACCCTTGAAGGGCCGCAGACACTTCCTCGATATGCGCCAGCGACTGGCCGATTTCTTCGCGGCCGGAAATGACAACGCCGCGCGTGTCAAGCAACCTGAAACCCGCCAATGTCACCGATTGCGTTCTGCGCAAAATTTCCTGAAGGGCAGTGCCGATGGCGTAATATTCGCCCATCGGCGCAACCTTGGCGCTCCGTGCCTCGGGGCGGCTCGGTAAAATCGGCCCAGCCGCAAGATCGAGGGACGGCACAATGGGCTGGTAATCCTCAACCTCAACTGCCTGTGGTAGGGCTGCCGTCGGGCCGAGCACGCGCGCCTTGGAAGGCAGCGCCTCGACATTCTGGGCGAAGATCGCAGCGATTGCCGCGCTCTGGGCAATCAATTCGCCCTCGGTGTCGCGGATGAGCTGGTTTTCATAGAGGCGGAAGAAGAACAGCCCGACCAACGGCAATGCCAGCACCGTTGCCAGAACGATGAAAACAACCTGCCCCAGCGAAGGTCGCCAGTGCCGTCGCTTGGTAGGGCTCACGGCTTCGCCTCACAGGCACCGAGCCGGAAACCGACGCCGTGCACCGTCTCGACCACATCGGAACCGCCGACGTTGTGAAATTTGGCGCGCAGGTTGCGGATATGGCTATCAATCGTGCGATCGGAAACATGAATGTTGCTATCATAGGCAGCCTGCATCAACTGCTCACGGTTGAAGACCGCGCCGGGTCGCCGCGCGAAGGCACGGACAATGGCAAACTCAATGGCGGTCAGCACCACCGCCGTTCCGTTGAACCGCGCCTGATGGCGCTCCGGGTCGAGGGCGAGTGCGCCGAATGTCACGGCCTCTTTGCCATCATCGCGCTCCGCCGTTGCTCCCCCCCCGGCACGCCGGAGAATGACATTGATGCGCGCCACCAGTTCGCGCGGGCTGAACGGCTTTGTAACATAATCGTCACCGCCAATTTCGAGCCCGAGAACCCGGTCAATTTCTTCGTCACGGGCCGAGAGAAACAAAATCGGCACATCGGATGTCTTACGGATCTGGCGGCAGACTTCGAGACCATCCATCTCCGGCATACCGACATCCAGCACGATGAGGTCGGGTATATGCCGTCGAAAGGCTTCCAACGCTTCAGCGCCATCGCGGGCAATGGTGGTTTCCATCCCGGCTTTCTGCAAGGTGAAGCAGATCACCTCGCGGATATGCGGATCGTCATCAACCACCAGAATGTTCTGCGCCATCATCTGCCCTCTTAACCCTCAATGCCCTTTTACTGCGACTGCGCCGGTTACACCAGAACCCGCTTTCATTCCTTTGAGCGCGAGGCTCCCGCCGAACGCAAGAAACGCCAAGGCCGTGATGAGACCCGGCTCCCATCCAAACACCAGCCAATCGGCAAATCCGGCGGAGACAACAGTGAGAGCAATCTTGCAAGGCAACAATGTCATGATACGAGCCCCGTGGAATATGGTGAAACTAGTGAGTTGCCGACGAACGCGGACGGCCTGGCCCACTGGAAGGGCCAGCGTTGGCGGAACAGGAGTAGGAAACGCCAAGGTTTGATGAGGATGCACGGCAGGCGCGCGGTTTTTCCGGGGCCAAGCCTCTGCGTTCGGCGGTGGCAAGCCACCAGCCATCGGTCTTGAGACTGGCAGGAAGGGCGGAGGTGAAAAAGGGCGATGCGTGTTTCATGAAGAGCACGCTAACCACCCCGCTTGCAGTCTCCTGTCAGACATCCGGCAGATATTCAGGAGTAGCGTGCATTTTTTGTGCAGAGGCTCATTCGCATCGAAACATCGACAGGCGTTCCGGCAGTTCCACATTCACCGGCTCGAAAACGCCACTGTCGGAATTGCGGATGAGCAAGCGCCCGTTGGCCACCCCAAAATAGGCCCCATGCAATTGCAGAAGCCCCTGTTCCACCCGCTCCCGCACATAGGAAAATGTCATGAGATTTTCGAGGCTGAGCGCGACAGAAGCAAATTCCAGGCGCTTCAGATAGAGGTCGCCATCGGCGGCTTTACGCGGCCCGAGCGCTTCGGCGGCGGGCGCAATCTGCGACATCCACCGCCCAATGAAATCAGAGGACGAGAGCGGCGCACTCTCGTCGGCAAAGGCACGGATGCCGCCACAGAGCGCGTGGCCGAGCACAATGATATGCTTCACCTTCAATGCCTGCACCGCAAATTCCACCGCGGCACTGGTGCCGTGCTGGGAATCTCGGTCGGATTCATAGGGCGGTATCAGGTTGGCGACGTTACGCACCACCAGCAATTCGCCGGGATTGGCGTCGAAAATAACCTCGGGCGACACCCGCGAATCGATACAGCCACAGACCATGATTTCCGGCTTCTGACCGGTATGGGCCAAGGTCTCATAACGGTCATGCTCGCCGGTGAAGCGCCCGTTGATGAAAGACTTATAACCTTCGGTAAGCCGCTCGGGAAACATATGTCTCAACTTTCTTCAAGAGTGCGCCACGCTTGGCAAGGAACACCCTTCATTACAAAAAACATCGCGCGGCGGCGGGATACCATCACGCGATGCTTAAATATTGTTTCCTTTGGCGGAGATCAACCGCCGGGCTCTGAATACTTAGTTCAGCGCCACTTCGGCGGCGTTGATTGATGCGGCACTATTCAGAACGAGGGCACTGAGGCTTGATGCCTCAAGCAGCATGGTTTCGGCGAAGAAACGACACAGCGCGATGCGCCCATGGTGATCCGGGTCATTATCGCCCGAAGCCAGAGCGTTGGCCGCAGCAAGCGCGACCTCAGCGAGTATCTGCCCACCGAGCGCCAGCCCGAACAATCGCAGATACGGCGTTGCCACCGCGTATGCGGCATTGGGATCGCTCGCCAGCGTCTTGATCAGGAAGTTCGTGGCGTGTTCCAGGTTTTCCGCGCCTTCACGCAGACGCGCGGCGGTATTGCCAAACGCGGCCCCAGACTTGGCAACAGCCTGCGCCACCGCACGCATCGCGGCGATTTCCGCTCGCACCACGGCCCCGTCTTCCAACGGAAGCTTGCGGGTAACGAGGTCGAGCGCCTGAATGCCGTTTGTGCCCTCATAGATTGCGGCGATGCGAGCGTCACGCAGATGCTGCGCCGCACCGGTTTCTTCAATGAAGCCAGCGCCGCCATGCACCTGAACGCCGAGCGATGCCACATCAATGCCCGCATCGGTGGAGAACGCTTTGGCAATGGGCGTCAGCAGGGCGGCGCGATTGGCGGCAACTTTACGTGCCGCCTCGTCGTCTGCCAGATGCTGGTGGTCGATGGCCGCCGCAGTCTTGTAGCAGATGCCGCGCGAGATTTGCGTCAGCGCTTTCATGGTGAGGAGCATCCGGCGCACGTCCGGGTGGTCGATGATCGGCGACATCGGCCCGTCCTTCGGCGCCCCAATGGCCCGGCCCTGACGGCGTTCCTTCGCAAACAGCAATGCCTGCTGATAGGCCCGCTCGGCAATTGCCGCGCCCTCGATGCCGATATTGAGGCGGGCGTTGTTCATCATGGTGAACATGCAGGCAAGACCGCGATTTTCTTCGCCGATCAGCCAGCCAATGGCCCCCTCGCCTGCGCCGAATTCCATCACCGCCGTGGGTGAACCGTGAATGCCGAGCTTGTGTTCAAGGGCGGTCGGATAAGCGTCGTTGTGGCTGCCATCGGGCAAAATCTTGGGTACCAGAAACAGCGAGATGCCGCGTGTTCCGGCGGGCGCATCGGGCAGGCGCGCGAGCACGAGATGGATGATGTTATCGGTCAGGTCATGATCGGCATAGGAAATGAAGATCTTCTGGCCCTTGATGCGATAGGTGCCGTCGCCGTGCCGGGTTGCCCGCGTGCTCATCGGCGCGAGGTCGGAGCCCGCTTCCGGCTCGGTCAAATTCATTGTTGCCATCCACTCGCCGGAAATCAATTTGGCGAGGTAGCGGTCTTTCAATTCCTGCGAACCGTGATGGGTCAACGCCTCAACGCCGCCGCCGGTGAGGATGGGGCCGAGGCAAAACGCCATCGAAGCCGCACTCCACATATCGTAACATGCACTGGCCAACAGATGCGGCAGGCCCTGACCGCCGAAATCCGGCGTGCCGGTCAGGGTTGCCCATCCGGCTTCCTGCCAGGCCTTATAGGTCTCTTTCCAGCCCGGAGCGGCAATCACTTTGCCATCGACGAGCTTTGCACCCACCAGATCACCCTTGCGGTTGAGCGGCGCTATCATCTCGCTGGCGAATTTCCCCGCCTCTTCCAGTACCGAATTGACGATATCCATGGAAAGCTCTGGGTAGATGCCATCGGCGATGGACTTTTCCAGCCCCGCCACGTGTGTCATGGCGAACGCAATCTCTTTGACTGGTGCGGTGAATGTCATCGATGAACTCCCCTTTTAGCTGCTCTTGGGGCAGCGTTTCCTTGATTTTTCCCTGCCACCTCCGTTAGAAGTGGCCAAAGATGTCCAGCGGCAATGTTGTCGTACCGCTACGATAAGGGCATCTTTGCAAAGCTTGTCCAAGAGTCAACGCCGACCTTTGGTTGGTCTTTGTCGGTGCGCACGCAAATACTTTCTGGAGCCGAAGGACGTGACACAAACAGAATATCTCGGAGCGGATGATGCCAGCCTGAGCCGCGCCGTCATCTTGCTGCGCACGGGATTTTGCGTCGCCTTCCCCACTGAGACCGTCTATGGGCTCGGCGCCGATGCATCAAACCCGGAGGCGGTGGCGCGCATCTATGCAGCCAAGGATCGTCCGAGTTTCAACCCTCTGATCTCCCACCTGCCGAATATCGATGCCGCCCTGGCCCAAGGCTCGTTCAATGATGATGCACTCGCGCTTGCCGAAGCGTTTTGGCCGGGCCCGCTGACACTCGTCGTGCCCGCGCATGCGGGAACGACGGTATGCGATCTGGCGCGCGCAGGGCTCAACAGCGTTGGCCTGCGTGTGCCCGATCACCCCGTGACCAAGGCTATTCTGGACATGGCCGACGTGCCGATCGCAGCACCTTCCGCCAACAGCTCCGGTCGCATTTCAGCCACTTCAGCAAACCACGTACTGTCTGACCTTTCGGGGCGGATTGCCGCCGTGGTTGATGGTGGCGAGACACCCGTTGGAGTCGAATCCACCATTATCGACTGCACAGGCGAGAACCCACGCATTTTACGTCCCGGCGGCATCCCTCGTGAGGACATTGAGGCAGTGCTTGGCCGACCGATTGCGGGCGAAACACCGATTTCTGAAAAGCCGCTTGCGCCGGGCATGTTGGCCTCACATTACGCCCCGCGCTGCCCGGTGCGGCTTGAGGCAACCCATATCGAGAAGGGCGAAGCGGCGCTGGTTTTCGGCCCCAATGTGGCACCCCCCGGCATAAAACAAGCCACCGCAATCATCAACCTGAGCGTAACTGGCGATCTTGTCGTGGCAGCGGCCAATCTCTTCTCCGCCTTGCGCCAACTGGACGAAAAAGGCGTCACAGCCATCGCTGTAACGCCTGTTCCGAAAACCGGACTTGGTGAAGCCATTAATGACCGGTTGTCACGCGCGGCGGCTCCGCGCTGAACATCACTTCACCAGCTTCATGGCAATGGATGCGACGTGCTGTCCCTGATAACGCGCGCCTTCCAGTTCAATGGTTGAAGGCTGGCGGCTGCCGTCGCCGCCCGCGATAGTGGATGCGCCATAGGGAGATCCGCCCAGAACCTCGCCAAGACCCATCTGGCCCTGATAGCTGTAGGGCAAGCCAACGATGACCATGCCCTGATGCAGAAGTACCGTATGGAAGTTGAGAATCGTGGATTCCTGGCCGCCATGTTGCGTGGCGGTTGAGGTGAAGACCGAAGCGACCTTGCCGATCAGTGCCCCTTTCACCCACAGACCGCCGGTCTGGTCGAGGAAATTCTTCATCTGTGCGGCCATCATGCCAAAGCGCGTCGGCGTGCCGAAGATAATCGCATCATATTCCGGCAGCTCATCGACGGTGGCAATGGCTCTGGTCTGTTCCTTGTAATGTTGGGCGGAAGCCACCTCGGCCGGAACCAGTTCGGGAACCCGCTTGATGACCACTTCGGCCCCCGCCGCACGCACGCCTTCCGCAACAGCTTCCGCCATTTTTTCGACGTGACCCCATGAAGAATAATAGAGCACCAGAACCTTGGCCATATTCCATCCTCCGCATAAAAAAACCGGGCCCGCGCACACGCGCCGGTTACCGCTGTGAGATTACTATTTCTCTCATGCAATAAAAGCGGTATTCAGGAGAAAGTTTCCTTGCAAAAATGCAAAGCGCCATGACCACACCCTCCTGGAACGACTTCAAACTTATCAAAGCCATTGCCGATGCCGGTGGCATGGCCGGGGCCGCGGCAAGCCTCAAGGTCAATCACTCCACTGTGTTTCGACAGCTTTCACAGGTGGAAAAAGCGCTTGGCGCACCGTTGTTCGAGCGCCACCGTTCCGGCTATGTCGCCACGCCCGCTGGGCAGGAAATGGCGGCTCTGGCCGAGCGCATGGAAAATGACATTCTCGGCTTCACGCGCAAACTGGCCGGGCACGAACAAACCCCATCCGGCCTGCTGCGCGTCACCACCAACGATGTCATTCTCAAGCATCTTTTGATGCCGCTCATCCCGGCTTATGTGGAACGCTACCCTGCGGTGCAGCTTGAGGTATCCCAGTCGAACCAGGCGCTCAGCCTGTCGCGCCGCGATGCTGATATCGCAATCCGCGCCACCGACGACCCGCCCGAAAACCTGGTGGGACGCCGCATCGGCAACCTCAGTTGGGCGCTTTACGGCAACGCGGCGGAATTTGGAATGCGTCAGACATTTCCAGACACAGAAGAACTTCTGGAACTTAACTGGATCGGGCTTGGTGAAAACCTGTCGGATTCCAAACCGGCGCGTTATCTCCACGCGACCCTCAACCCGCAACGGGTTGTGCTGCGGCTCAATACCGTGCGCGGTCTGGCCGACGCCATCCATGCCCGTGTGGGTGTCGCGCCCCTGCCTTGCTACATGGGGGATGGCAGCCCCGATCTCGTGCGCCTGAGCAACACCATTCCCCAGCTCGAAACGAGCTTGTGGCTTCTCACCCACCCCGACCTGCGCAACGCCGCCCGCGTGCGCTCCTTTATGGATTACATCGGAACGGAATTTGCGCGGCAGAAGAGCAGCATCGCAGGGCGGAGCTGATATACCTACTCAGGTCTGGCCCGGCTTGAGCTTGTAAAAAATGTGGCGGCCGATCACATCCATGCGTTTCAAGCTCTTGGCCCAATAGGGCTTGACGTAATCGGCATGATAATGGGTCGCGCCGCCCACATCGGTCAGGTAAGTTTTACCCTCGAGAACTGAATCGGCCACGCGCTTCGCCTGGGTCCAGGATTCCGACTCGTTGGTGATGAGTGCCTTGCCTTCACAGGCGAAGGTGAACTGGCAGGCCAAGTGCCGGTGGCGGTTCTGGTAGACTACGCCGCAAATTGTTTTGGGATAGAGGCCGCTCTTCACCCGATTGAGCACCACCTGAGCAACCGCTGCCTGCCCCTCAGGCGACTCGCTGCGGGCTTCGAAATAGACCGCTTCAGCCAGGCACTTCTTTTCGCTCTCCCAGCTGGTAGCGGCGACGAGGGCGGTATAATTTGGCGGAATGCGATCATCCACCTCACCGCTCAGGCCAAAGAACGAAACGGGTGCTGCTGCAATTTCTTCCGGCATCTCGTCGATGGGAGCCGGAGTGGCCGAAGACATGGCAACGGCTGCGGGTACGGCAGGCGTCGAGCCATCCCCCATGGCGACAGTGATGCCTGAACCGGTGGACCCGGCAGAGGTCGCGACCAGCGATTGCGCGTAACTCGCGACAGCGTAGATCGCCTCTTCTTCGGCTTCGTCATCGTGCCTAAAAACTTCGAGGCCTCCGGGCGCGTCGTCGAGTTTGCCTTCCATGACAATGGTTGGCGGCAAGATGTATTCATCGCGCGCAAAAGTCAGGCTGCCATAGACCGAGGCATTTCTAATATCAACGGCGCGGCGGCTGAGCGAAACGGGTACCGTGCTTGCGGCATTTGCCTTCGCGGCGCGGTTCACCTCGGGAAAACTGGTATGGTCTTGCTTCAAATCGCTTTTTGGCGCTTCGAATCCGGTATCTTCCGCCTGCCCGTCGAGGGGAAGATTGGCGTTGATGATGCTGGACCGGCCAGCGAACAGCAGATTATCGGCCTCACGGCGCAAGACGATGTCGGTTTGATCGAAGGCAACGCCTCCGGTTACTTGCGCCATATGCTCGCGCGCCAGTAACGACACACCGGTTTGCAGTGTGTTTCCGGCTTCTGCCGTCAATGAGATCAGAAGTCCGATACCCAGTGCCCAGGGCGCGGAGACCGCGCAAACCCACTTCATCCGGGACCGACGATGACGCTTACGCAACCTCACCCAAACCCACTCCATCAAAACGCCGACACGACACAGCGGAAAAGCCGTCTCGATCCAGAACGTCCGATTTATCGCAGGGTAAGGTTGATATGTGGTTAAGACGCACGCAGATGATGCGCCGGTAACGATTTTGCAATTGCCCGCGCCACCGGCATGGTTAATTGGTGTCGCGGTATTTTTTGGCCTGCATCCACGCATAGACGGCGATAATGAACCAGAACAGCGCCCGTCCGAGGAAGCCGCCAATGGCGGCCCCGTAGAGCCCGGCCTGCCAGCCAACCCGCACTTCAGTGCCGGAGCCCGCATAGAGGCAACCGGCCACGAAAACGAGAATGGCAAACACGCGCAGTCCAATGAACATGGTGCGGCGGCTGATGGGTTGTTCGTCCTTCATGCCACCGTCCTACCCAAGTTGGCGCGCGCTGTCCACAACAGCGATTGTTACGCCAGGCTGGCCGCCTTAACGCCGAGCGCCGCCTGCGCCGCCGCAAGCCGGGCAATCGGCACCCGATAGGGCGAGCATGAGACGTAAGCCAAACCCGCTTTATGAAAGAAGCGGATGGATGCTGGATCACCACCGTGTTCGCCACACACGCCGAGCTTGATATCGGGCCGTGTCTTTCTGCCCTTGTCCACGGCCATCTGCACGAGTTGGCCAACACCGGCACAATCAAGCGACACGAAGGGATCGGTCGGCAGAATACCTTCATTAGTGTAGCGCCCGAGGAAGGTTGCAGCATCGTCGCGCGAGATGCCGAGTGTCGTTTGCGTCAGGTCGTTGGTGCCAAACGAGAAGAACGCGGCGGAGCGGGCGATTTCGTCGGCCAGGAGCGCGGCGCGTGGCAACTCGATCATGGTGCCCACCTGATAGGTAAGCTTCTCGCCAGTTTCCCTCTCCACCGCAACCGCCATGCCATCAATATGGCGCTTGACCAGTTCAAACTCGGCAAGCCCCATCACCAGCGGCACCATCACCTCGGCCTGCACCGGCTTGCCCGTTTTGCGGGCTGCCGCAATGGCCGCCTCAAAAATGGCACGCGCCTGCATCTCGGCAATCTCCGGATAGGCCACGGCCAACCGACAGCCACGGAAGCCGAGCATCGGGTTGAACTCATGCAGCTCATTGGCACGCTGGCGCAGTTTCTCCGCAGAGACGCCCATCGCTTCTGCCACTTCGGCGACATCTTTGTCGCTATGGGGCAGAAACTCGTGGAGCGGCGGGTCAAGCAGACGGATTGTCACCGGCAGCCCACTCATGATCTCAAACAACGCGGTAAAATCATCGCGTTGATAGGGCAGCAGCTTGGCAAGCGCGCGCCGGCGGCCTGCCGCGTCATCGGCCAAAATCATCTCACGCACGGCAACGATACGCTCTTCATTGAAGAACATATGCTCGGTACGGCACAGGCCGATGCCCTCGGCACCAAAGCCGCGCGCGGCGCGGGCATCCAGCGGGGTTTCGGCATTGGCGCGCACTTTCATGGTGCGTACCGCATCGGCCCATTGCATGAGCGTGGCGAACTCCCCGGACAATTCCGGCTCGACCATTTTCACGTGGCCGCGCAGAACGTGCCCGGTGCTGCCGTCAATGGTGATGGTCTCGCCGCGCTTCAGCGTCACATCACCAACCGACAGTGTGCCCGCCCGGTAATCAACCCGGATAGCCCCCGCCCCCGAGACGCAGGGCTTACCCATGCCGCGCGCCACAACAGCGGCGTGCGAAGTCATGCCGCCGCGCGTGGTCAAAATGCCTTCGGCGGCGTGCATCCCGTGGATATCATCGGGCGAGGTTTCGATCCGCACCAGAATGCATGGTTTGCCCGCCTTCCGCGCGGCTTCGGCTTCTTCCGAGTTGAAGGCAATGGCACCGCAGGCGGCACCGGGTGAGGCTGGCAGACCTGTGGCCAGCACCACACGTTCGGCTTTCGGGTCGATGGTCGGGTGCAGGAGTTGATCAAGCGAAATCGGGTCGATGCGCAGGATGGCGTCCTGTTGCGAAATCAAACCTTCCGCCACCATTTCAACGGCGATGCGTAGGGCCGCTTTGGCGGTGCGCTTGCCATTGCGGGTTTGAAGCATCCACAGCTTGCCATTCTCGACGGTAAACTCGAGATCCTGCATGTCGCGGTAATGCTTTTCGAGCTTGGTATAGATGCGCACGAGTTCTGCGTAAGCCTCGGGCAGCGCACCTTCCATCGACGGCCTGTCGGAGCCGGAGGCGATGCGCGCCACTTCGGTAATATCCTGCGGCGTGCGAATACCGGCGACAACATCCTCGCCCTGGGCGTTGATGAGAAACTCGCCGTAAAACGCCTTCTCGCCCGTTGAGGGGTTGCGAGTAAAAGCAACACCGGTCGCGGACGTTTCGCCCATATTGCCAAACACCATTGCCTGCACATTGACGGCTGTGCCCCAATCGGCGGGGATATCGTTGAGCTCGCGGTATTTAATGGCGCGCGGCGTCATCCAGGAACTGAACACGGCACCGATCGCGCCCCACAACTGCTCATGCGGGTCCTGCGGGAACGGACGCCCCAGTTCCTTCTGAACAATGGCCTTGTAGCGGACGATCAACCCCTCAAAATCCGCGGCCTCGAGGTCGGTGTCGAGTTCACAGCCCTTGCGGTCCTTGAGATTGTCGAGTTCTTCCTCGAAGTGGCCGAGATCAACGCCGAGCACCACATCGGAATACATGCCGATGAAACGGCGGTAGCTGTCGAAGGCAAAGCGGCGATTGCCGGTGCCGTTGGCAAGGGCTTCAACCGTTTCATCATTGAGGCCAAGATTGAGCACGGTATCCATCATGCCGGGCATCGAGGCGCGCGCCCCGGAGCGAACGGAAACCAGAAGCGGATTGGCCGCATCCCCGAAGCGCCGCCCGGTCAGCGCCGCCATCGCGGCAAGAGAGGCTTCGACCTGTGCTTTGAGATCAGCGGGATAGCTCTGGCCATGGCCATAAAAATAGGTACAGACCGCGGTAGAGATGGTGAAGCCGGGTGGCACCGGCAAGCCTAAATTCGACATTTCCGCCAGATTGGCCCCTTTGCCGCCCAGCAGATTGCGCATTTCGGCGGTTCCTTCAGCCTTACCGTCACCGAAGGTGTAAACCCATTTCGTCATGATCGATCCCTATCTCGCCACATCACCAGCATGCGCTGTTGCCGCCCTCTTTTAAGCGCAAGCATCCTGAGCAAAAGCTGAACGGCACTATCTCGATCAGTTTTACCGGATAATTGCGAATAGGAGCAAGCAAGTTCAGATATATGGAAGCAACTCGTTATCCGGCAAGAAATATATCAGAATAAAAAATCTCAGAAATATCACGAGCGCCATCGACACGCCGAATTTTATACTTTGGTCTGATGCGAAACAATGACGCGTTTTTAAAACGACCTGTGGCGGGGGAACAAAAAAATGCCCGCGGATCGCTCCACGGGCATCTGGTTTTAAATACCTGATTTATTGCGTTGCGGGCTTTATCCCTCGATGCGAGAGAAATCCGCCACCGTGCGCGTTGCTGCGCGGATGGCGTTGAGCAGGCATAGGCGATTTTCACGCAATTTCGGCTCGTCGGCGTTAACGGTGACTTTCTCAAAAAAATCATCGACCGGCTGCCGCAATTGCGACAGGGCGCGCATGGCACCCTCAAAATCTTCTTTGGCAACGGCGTCCGCCGCTTGCTTGCCAGCGTGCTCCAGCGCCGTAGCCAGCGCCTTTTCCTCACCACTCGACAGCAGAGCGGCATTAACCGCACCGTCGTAGCTGCGACCGTCCTTCTTTTCCTCAATGCGCAGAATGTTGGCCGCGCGGCGCGCACCCGCCAGAAGGTTCTTGCCGTCATCGGTGTCAAGGAAGCGCCCGAGCGCCTCGATCCGGCGCACGACCATCAGCAGATCATCCTGACCCGGCAGGGCAAAGACGGCGTCGATAAGGTCATGCCGCGCGCCCTGGTCGCGCATATAAACCTTGAGGCGATCAGCGAAAAACGCCAGGAGATCCTTGGCCGCTTCCCCATTGCCGGCAAGCTTGCTTTGAGCCTTGCCAAAAGTGGCGACGAGCGGCAGGCGGATGCCGTTGTCGACAAGCAGGCGAATGACACCGAGCGCGGCGCGGCGCAGGGCATAGGGGTCTTTCGAACCGGTCGGCTTTTCGTCGATGGCCCAGAAGCCGGTGAGCGTATCAATCTTGTCGGCCAGCGCCACTGCGATGGAAACCGGATCAGTCGGCACGCGGTCGGAGGGGCCAAGCGGCTTGTAGTGCTCTTCCGCCGCAGCGGCGACAGAGGCATGTTCACCCTGGCGGGCAGCATAATAGCGGCCCATCAACCCCTGTAATTCCGGGAACTCGCCGACCATGCCGGTCACGAGGTCCGCCTTCGCCAGCTTTGCCGCACGCGTCACCAGCGCAACATCTGCCTTGACTGCGGGCGCAAGCGCCTCGGCCAGCGCCTGGAAGCGGGCAACACGCGCGCTCTGGGTGCCAAGTTTTTCGTGGAAGACGATATGGTCGAGCTTCGGCAGGCGTTCTTCGAGCTTCGTCTTATTGTCGTTGTCCCAGAAGAACTTGGCATCCGACAGACGCGCCTTGATGACGCGCTCATTGCCATTAATCACCACCGCACCGCCATCGGACGGCTCAATGTTTGAGGTGAGCAGGAACTTATTGGCGAGCTTGCCGTCCTTACCCAGCACAAAACACTTCTGGTTGGCGCGGATGGTGGTGCGCACCACTTCCGGCGGGATATCGAGAAAGGCTTCGTCAAACGACCCCATCAGAACGCGCGGATATTCCACAAGGCCGGAGACCTCGTCCAGCAACCCCTCGTCCTCAATCAGCTCAAGCCCCTGCGCGAAAGCAAGGTCTTTGGCGTCATGCAGGATGATGGCTTTGCGCCGGTCGGCGTCGAGCACGACCTTCGCCTTTTCAAGCGCCTGCGCGTAATCCTCGAAGCGCCGAACCTTGATCTCGGCTGGGGCCATAAAGCGGTGACCGCGCGTGATATTGCCGCTGGTGATGCCGCCAATTTCAAACGGCACAATCTCGGTGTCTTCGGTCTCGGGGCCGAAGGTGCAGACGATGGATTGCAGAGGACGCACCCAGCGCACTGCGCCCGGCTGCGCCGAGGCCGCACCCCAGCGCATGGATTTCGGCCACGGGAAATCACGAATGATCTGCGGCAGGATTTCGGACAGAACGTCGAGCGTGGCGCGGCCCGCCTTCTCGATGATGGCCACATAAAACTCACCCTTTTTGGGGTCGCTCTCGATGGTAGCCTGATCAAGCGAGGCGAGGCCCGCCGCTTTCAGGAAGCCCTGAACTGCGGCATCCGGCGCGCCTACGCGCGGCCCCTTGCGCTCTTCCTTGATATCCTGCCCTTTCACCGGCAAGCCAACGATATGGAGCGTCAGGCGGCGCGGCGTCGAATAGGCCTTGGCACCCTCATAGAGAAAGCCGCGCTCAACCAGCGCATCGGTGACGAGCTTTTTGAGGTCTTCGGCGGCTCGACGCTGCATGCGGGCCGGAATTTCCTCGGAAAAGAGTTCAAGCAGAAGATCGGACATCGGTCATACTCGCAGGGCCCTTCACGGGCCAAAGGAAAGCAGAAAGGGCTTAAGCGGCACGTCCGCCTTCGGTCTTGAGCCAGGCGGCACCACAGGCTTTTGCCAGTTCGCGAACCCGTAAGATGTAGCTCTGGCGCTCCGTCACCGAGATGACGCCACGGGCATCCAGAAGATTGAACAGATGGCTCGCCTTGAGGCACTGATCATAAGCCGGGAGCGCCATCAGGTGACGCTCTTCGCGCTCACCATCGGCCAGGTATTTCTGGCAGGCAGCTTCGGCATCGCGGAAGTGGCGAAACAGCATTTCGGTATCGGCATACTCGAAATTGTGCCGCGAATATTCCTGCTCGGCCTGTAAGAACACTTCCCCGTAAGTGACCTTCTCCGCGCCTTCGCGGCCATTGAAGTTGAGGTCATAAACCGAGTTCACACCCTGCAGATACATGGCAAGGCGCTCGAGCCCATAGGTCAGTTCACCGGCAACCGGCGCGCATTCAACACCTGCCACCTGCTGGAAATAGGTGAACTGCGACACTTCCATGCCATCGCACCAGCATTCCCAGCCGAGACCCCAGGCGCCCAACGTCGGGCTTTCCCAGTCGTCTTCAACGAAGCGGATATCGTGCAGGAGCGGGTCGATACCGATGGCGCGCAATGACGCCAGATAAAGCTCCTGCAAGTTCGGTGGGTTGGGCTTCAGGATGACCTGATATTGGTAATAATGCTGCAGGCGGTTGGGGTTCTCGCCATAGCGCCCATCGGTCGGTCGGCGCGACGGCTGCACATAGGCGGCATTCCACGGGCGCGGCCCAAGCGCGCGCAATGTGGTTGCCGGGTGAAAGGTGCCCGCGCCCACTTCCATGTCGTAAGGCTGAAGGATCACGCAACCCTTCTCCGCCCAGAACCGCTGGAGTGTCAGGATCAGCCCCTGAAAGGACTGCTTCGGATTCATATAAGCGGGTTCGCCAGTCATCATGCACCTGTAACGCCGGCGCGATTGCCGGAAACGAATTTGCTTTTAGAGCGAGAAGGTTGATGTTTTCTTGAAGGGACACGCGGAGGGTGTCAAGCAGGAAGGCGACAGCTATTTGACGGGCGCTGTTTTGCCTAACGCACGAAAGTCATCATGTAGATACTTTTTTGGGAATTACCACGTACGAAGGGTTTCTTAGCTTCTCTTAATCGTTCATGGTGTCCCGACCAAAATCGGGGATATAGCGTGCCAATCGAGAGCATTTTTCAGGGAAGTCTATTCACAAGCGATTTCTTGACTCATTCCATTACAACGCTTGATGCATGGGCCGTTGCCGACGATACCATCATAGATGATTTCCATAACAATCTTATAAAACTCTACTCGTCATTTCCGACATCCCAGACCCCGAATGAAGCCCGTACTGAAGACGATTTGATTTGGCCCATCCTTGGCTTTCTCGGCTGGAACTCCTTTATGCGTCAGCAAAACCTGACGAGCAAAGGAAGGGAAGATGTCCCCGATGGCCTGCTTTTTGCGGATGACGAAACCAAACGGAGGGCAGACACATTCAAGTCTGAATGGGAGAAATATGGAGCTGGCCTTGCTCTGGTGGAATCAAAGCGCTGGCTGCGCCCTCTTGATCGTGGTTCCAAGAAATCCGGCGAAGAATTGGCCCCGTCGACACAGATGCTTCGGTACTTGCGTCGTGTCGACGATTTAACCAAAGGAAATCTACGCTGGGGTATTCTTACTAATGGCGGACGCTGGCGGCTTTATTACGCTGGAGCCCGGACTATTACAGAAGATTTTTTTGAGATCGACTTGGCTGCGATTCTAGGAATTGAAGGCCATGGCGATGGATTGTTTGCGTTAAATGAGCATGAGCAGCGTCATGCTCTAAAAATTTTCTATCTAGTTTTTCGCCGGGTCGCATTTTTACCCGTTGGCGTAAATAAGGTCACTTTTCATGAGCGAGCCCGAGAAGAAGGGCGATTCTATGAAGAGCGTGTCGCCAATAGCCTTTCAGAAATTGTTTTCAACCAAATCTACCCGCTGCTCGCACGCTCCATTGCAGAGAGCGCTCCTCACGCACCTCTGGATGACGTGAGGGAAACCGCTCTGGTCCTGCTTTATCGCCTGCTTTTCATACTTTATGCCGAAGACAGAGATCTGCTTCCTGTCAATGATCGACGCTATGACGATTATGGTTTGCGGCAATCGGCCCGTCTTGATATTGGCAAGCGGAAAAGCAATGGCGACGTTTTTTCCACTACGGCCGCCCGGTATTGGTCCATTCTTGATGATTTGTGCCGCGCCATTGATAAGGGAGACAAATCAATTGGGCTCCCCCCTTATAATGGCGGCTTGTTCGCGAGTGAGCGCACTCCGCTCTTGTCAGAAATCAAAATCGGTGATGCCATCATGGCGGAAGTCATCGATAGACTGTCATTTGAACAAACTGCTGACGGGCGCAAATACATCAATTACCGAGATCTCTCGGTTCGACAACTCGGCTCAATTTATGAACGGATTCTTGAATATGAGGTCGTACGAGAGGGAGAGCTCGTCGACATCCGGCCAAATATCTTCGCCCGCAAAGGATCAGGCAGTTACTATACCCCGGATGATCTGGTTAACCTGATTATTCAGGAAACGGTAGAGCCTCTTATAGAAAAGCACCTTGATAAATTTAGACAAAAAGTAAAAGAAATTGCCGAAAGCAATGAAGCCGAGGACATGAAGCTCGGAATGCTGAGACTTTACGATCCCGCAGAGAAACTGCTTGATCTAAAGATATGTGACCCTGCCATGGGCTCTGGGCATTTTCTCGTCAGTCTTGTTGATTACCTGACAATCAGGGTCATGACTGTCATCGCCGAAGTGGGCGAGATGGTCGATTGGGCGGAATATGTATCCCCGCTATCCGACCGCATCATGTCCATTCGGAACACGATATACAATAATGCGCGTGAACGAGATTGGACAGTCAATCTGGAGCAACTGGACGATCGGCATATTGTGCGACGCATGGTGCTCAAGCGCTGTGTGTATGGAGTAGATAAAAACCCGATGGCCGTTGAACTGGCCAAAGTCGCGCTGTGGTTACATAGCTTCACTGTGGGTGCTCCACTTTCTTTTCTGGACCACCATTTGCGATGCGGTAACAGCCTGTTCGGATCATGGGTTCATGAAGGCCTGGCACAAGCGGAGAAGTACGGTATCCGCTTGTTGATGCAGGAACCTATCAGAGAAGCTCTAAAATCCGCCAAAAATATGCAGGAGCTCGAACGGCTACCGGATGCGGAGATCGCAGAGGCCCATAGATCCGCTGATATATTTTCCGGCATCAAATCCATGACCGCGCCTCTTAACGGGCTTCTGTCTTTTGTCCACTCGCTCAACTGGCTTGATCTTAAGGGCAAAAACAAACAGGAAAGAAATAACATTACCGCCGCGCTTCAGGCTTTTTTTGACGGGGAGTACGGAGATCCATTCCTCATTGCGGCGGAGCGAATCTTACCCATTCAACCAGGCTATATTGCTCCCTCAGAACCTCTGAAGGGGCAGATGTCTTCAGCCGCCAAACTAGAACTGTTCCTCAGCATCTTTGAACAATACCGTGAATTGACGCGAGAAGAACGATTTTTTAATTGGCAAGCGGCATTCACCAGCCTTTGGACAGATTGGGAAAGTCATCATCTCAATGGCGGCTTTGATGCCGTAATCGGCAATCCGCCATGGGATCGGATGAAATTGCAGGAAGTAGAGTGGTTTGCCGCGCGTAAACGTGAAATTGCTATGACCACGCGTGCTTCCGAGCGAAAAAAACTGATTAACCGGCTGGAAAAAGACGGCGACCCTCTCAGTGCCGCATACAAGAAAGCAAGCCAACACGCCGAAACGGCAAGCCGGATTGCCCGTGAAAGCGCAAACTATCCTCTCCTTTCGGGCGGCGACATCAATCTTTACTCCCTGTTCGTTGAGCGCGCCATGGCGCTGGTCAAACCCGACGGCATGGTTGGGCTGCTCGTTCCTTCAGGCATTGCCTCAGATTTGACAGCATCCAAATTTTTCAAGAGCGTCGCGACCGAAGGGCGATTGAAAGCGCTTTATGATTTTGAGAATCGCAGAACCCGTTTCAATCTAGAACCTTTTTTCCCGGATGTTGATAGTCGGTTCAAGTTTTGCGCGCTTATTGCCAGTCCATCCGTATTAAGCCCCACCGCACAATGTGCTTTCTTTTTGCAAGATGTTAGCGAACTTAGTGATCCTGAAAAGTGCTTCCCGCTAGCAGCTGCTGATTTTGCCAAAGTAAATCCCAACACCGGTACTGCGCCAATTTTCCGCTCCCGTCGGGATGCAGCACTGACCACGGCAATTTACGAACGCTTTCCAGTCCTCGTGGATCGCTCTGGTGGCGAGGTCAGAAAAGCATGGCCGGTCAAGTATATGCGCATGTTTGATATGACCAACGATTCCCACCTGTTCCGAACACGTACTGAGCTGGAAGAACAGGAAGGGGCTTTCCCCGTTGGGCAAAACCGCTTTCAGAGTGCTTCGGGCAGATGGATTCCGCTCTATGTCGGGCGCATGATCCATCAATTTGACCATCGCTCCGCCTCGGTCGAAACCAATGAAGAGAATCTGCATAACGCTGCGTTAAGCGGAATGATTGCGCCCGAACAGAAAAAGGATCCTAATTATCTCCCGATACCTCAGTATTGGGTTTCTGAGAAAGAAGTAAATTTTCCAGATGGGTTACGTTGGACTATCGCCTTCCGGGACATAGGCCGGGCAACGGATGTACGAACAATGATCTCAGCTGTAATTCCTTACGCAGGCGCAGGAAATACGGCCCCGATAATTACATTACTTGACAAAACACAAATCAAGCTAATACACAATTTAATTGCATCAATAAACAGCATTATATATGATTATATAATTCGCATAAAAGTACAAAGCACTCATCTTAATTGGTATATCATTGAACAGACTCCTATTATTTCACCTCAATTATTTACAAGTATTTATTTCGGAAACAAATCAGCAAGTGAAATAATCCGCGAAGCAACCCTAGAATTAACCTATACAGCCCACGACCTGGCGCCTTTCGCCAAAGATATGGGCTATGTCGATGCCGAAGGTAAGGTAAAGCCTCCCTTCGTGTGGGATGACGAACGGCGGTTGAAATTGCGCGCCAAGCTAGATGCCGTATTCTTCCATCTCTATGGCGTCACTGACCGTGACGATATTCGATATATCTACTCCACCTTCCCCATCGTCGAACGACAGGAAATAGAGACCTACGGCTCCTATCGTTCCTGCGAATTGTGTCTGGACTATGTGAATGCTCTCAAGGCAGGAATGCCAGATGTAGAAGTGACCCGATAACAGGAACCGGACGCAGCTGCAGTTTTTTACCAACACTGCTTATGCTTTTCCCTTGCCTGCAAAGCACTTGCGGATTAGGACGCCAGAGATACCTTTGAACCGCTGTCATTAAAGCAGCTCCCATCTGATTGAGAAAACAGCATGTCGAAGCCCGAAAAACTCAAAGCCCGTCAGCCGCGTGGTTTCATTGACCGCTCGCCCGCCGAGATCGCGGCAACCGACAGGATGCTTGCGGCGATCCGTGAGACCTATGAGCTTTATGGCTTCGAGGCGGTGGAGACGCCGTTCGTGGAATATACCGATGCGCTCGGCAAGTTCCTGCCCGATCAGGACCGGCCCAATGAAGGCGTGTTTTCGTTTCAGGACGACGACGAGCAGTGGCTGTCGCTCCGCTACGACCTGACCGCCCCCCTCGCCCGCCATGTGGCGGAGAACTTTGACGCGCTGCCGAAGCCCTATCGCTCCTACCGTTGCGGCTGGGTGTTCCGCAACGAGAAGCCAGGACCGGGGCGCTTCCGGCAGTTCATGCAGTTCGACGCCGACACGGTTGGCGCGGCTTCCGTCGCGGCCGACGCGGAAATCTGCATGATGGCGGCGGATACGCTGGAACGTGTCGGCATCCAGCGCGGCGATTACATCGTCAAGATCAACAACCGCAAGGTGCTGGACGGCGTGCTCGAAGTGATCGGCCTCGGCGGAGATGACCAGGCTAATACCCGCCTCACCGTGCTGCGCGCCATCGACAAACTCGACCGCCTGGGTGCGGAAGGTGTGCGCCTTCTGCTCGGCGCGGGCCGCAAGGATGATAGCGGCGATTTCACCAAGGGCGCAGGGCTGGAAGCCGCCGCAATCGACAAGGTGCTGGCTTTCGTCGCCGCCAAGGGCGCAACCACCACTGAAACCATCGCCAATCTCAACGCCGTTGTGGCGGGGTCAGAACGCGGTTTGGAAGGCGTGGCGGAACTGGCCGAAATCGGCGCGCTTGTTGACGCGGGCAACTACGCCGACCGTGTCACCATTGACCCATCCGTGGTGCGCGGCCTCGAATATTACACTGGCCCGGTCTATGAGGCCGAACTCACCTTCACCGTCACCAATGACGACGGGCAACCGGTGCGCTTCGGCTCGGTTGCAGGCGGCGGGCGCTACGACGGCCTCGTCGGGCGCTTCCGGCCCGAGCCCGTTCCGGCCACAGGCTTCTCCATCGGTGTCTCCCGCCTGTTCTCGGCGTTGCAGGCGGTGAAGAGCCCTCTGGTGTCGGGCGCATCCACGCCCGGCCCGGTGGTTGTGCTGGTGATGGACAAGGCGGAAATCGCGGCCTACCAGAAAATGGTGGCGGCGTTACGCATGGCCGGTATCCGCGCCGAGCTTTATCTCGGCTCGTCCGGCATGAAGGCCCAGATGAAATATGCCGATAAGCGCAACAGCCCGTGCGTTATCATTCAAGGCTCCAATGAGCGCGAACGCGGTGAGGTCGAAATTAAAGACCTGATTGAAGGCGCAAAAGCCACCGATAGCCACGCGACCAATGCCGAGTGGAAAGCCGCCCGCCCCGCGCAGTTTTCCACCACCGAAGATAACCTCATCAACGCAGTGAAAGAAGTGCTGGCCCGGCATTTCTAGCTCTGGAAATATTGCGCCCGTTTTGTGTTTCCGAGAAACCAAAAAATACTCTAAAACGTCGATAGCCCATTTCGCTGAAGAAGCCGCGCAATGCCGCCAGGAGTGTCATGACGGAACAAGGCCAACCTTCCATGCAATCGCTGATCGCGCTGTTTGAGCGCGACGGCTATCGGCGTGTCGAGCCCGCTGTCCTGCAACCGGCGGATATATTCATTGAACTGTCGGGCGAAGACATCCGCCGCCGGTTGTTCGTAACGGAATCCCGCGATGGCGCCGCCCATTGCCTGAGGCCCGAATATACCATTCCGGTGTGCCGCGACCATCTCGCCCATAATGGTGCAAGCCCGGCGGCCTATTGTTATCTCGGGCCCGTATTTCGCCAGCGTCCCAATGAAAGCGGCGAGTTTTTGCAGGCGGGTATCGAATCTCTTGGCCGCACCGATATTGCCGCAGCCGACGCTGAAATTCTGGCTTTGGCCCTCGAAGGGCTTGAAGGGCTGGGCGCGGGCGCTGTCACCGTCACCTTCTCCGACATGGGCGTACTCGCCGCCATCATAGACGCTCTTTCACTGTCGCCACTGGCACGTCGCCGCATTCTGCGCAGCGTCATGACCGGCGGCGCGCTGGACGGGCTGACGGCTGCGCCCGCATCGGGGCTTGCCGAACATGCGGGCCTTCTCAACGCGATTGAGGGACTGGACCCCAAAGCGGCACGCGCCGTTGTCGAAGATCTGCTGTCGATTTCTGGCATCGACAATGTCGGCGGACGTACACCCGGCGATATTGCCGCGCGGTTTCTGTCACGCGCCTCCGATCAATCCGGCGTCCCGCAGGAAGCGCTTGATGTCATTGCCGCCTATCAGGCCATATCCGGCGATCCCGATGAGGCTGCGGACGGTCTGCGCCGTCTCGCCCATGAGGTCGGCTTGCCGCTGGAACCCGCCATCGCCGCGTTTGAGGAGCGCTCCGGCTTCATGGCTGCACGCGGCCTCAATCTGGAGCATTTCACCTACTCGGCGCGCTTTGCCAGAAACCTTGATTACTACAGCGGCTTTATCTTTGAAATTGCCGACCCGAGCCGCAAGGACGGCAAACCGCTGGTGGGTGGTGGGCGCTATGATGGCCTCGTCCAGCACCTTGGCGCAACCGCGCCAATCCCCGCCGTCGGTTGTTCCTTCTGGCTCGACCGCCTGCCCGGAGGCGCAGCATGATGACGCAAGACAAACTGACCATTGCCGTTCCCTCAAAAGGCCGTTTGCAGGAAAACGCCATGGCGTTTTTTGCACGCGCCGGGCTGGTGCTCGAACGCTCGCGCGGTGTGCGTGACTATCGCGGCACCGTTGCCGGTCTGCCAGAGATCGACGTTCTGTTTCTTTCCGCGTCTGAAATCGTTGAGCAACTCGCATCCGGCTCCAGCCATTTCGGCGTAACCGGCGAAGACTTGGTGCGCGAGCAGATTTACGACGCCGACGCAGATGTCGCTTTGATTGCCCCGCTCGGCTTCGGCAATGCCAATGTGGTTGTGGCCGTACCGCAAGCCTGGATCGATGTGCGCTCGATGGCCGATCTTGACGAGGTTGCCGCCGATTTCCGCGCCAAACACGGCCAGAAACTCCGGGTGGCCACGAAATATGTGAACCTGACGCGGCGCTTTTTCGCCGATTGCGGCATTCTCGATTACCGCATCGTTGAAAGCCTTGGCGCAACCGAAGGCGCTCCCGCATCCGGCAGCGCCGAAATCATCGTGGATATCACCACCACCGGCGCAACGCTCGCCGCCAACGCCCTCAAGATACTCGATGACGGCGTTATGCTGCGTTCCGAGGCCAATCTCGTGGCCTCCCGCAATGCGCAATGGGGGCCGCGCGCCCGCGCTGCAGCGCAGCAGGTGCTCACCCGCATCGCCGCCGAAGAGGAGGCCCGCCGCAGTCGTGAAATCACCGCCGCCTTCTCGCCCGGCCAACGGGAAGCCATCATGCAGGCGCTTGCGGGCTTTGCCATGACATTGCCTTTTGGCGCATCAGAAACGAGCCTCACATTGCATTGCGCCAAGGCGCATGTTTTTGCCATCGTCGCCGCATTGCAATCGGCGGGCGCGCGCGACGTGACAGTGCGCACCTTCGATTATGTGTTCCGCACCGAAAATCCTTTGCTGGCAAAACTTCTGGCGCGTATTGGTGGGAATCCGCAAGCTTAGCCTTTTCTTGACACAATTGGCGCTATAAGGAATTTCTGCGTTCAGTCTTGAACACCATAGGGTACAATACCTATTGTATAGGAGAAGGACCTCGATAGGTCCGCTCGGAATAAGGAAGATATTGCCATGAAAGCGCTTCGTCTGGCCACATTGCTCATCGCCGCGACGGTTGCCACCACCGTTGCCCAGGCGCAGAGCACCGAGGGCGCAAAGCCGGAACAACCGCGCAAGGTTATGCCGGTTGCTCCCAAGCAGACTGAGAAGACGTTTCCGGTCGGCACCACCTGGTCAGCCGTGAGCCTCAAAGGCAAAGCCTTTACCGGGGAACGGCCTACATTTTCGCTTGATCAGGCATTTCGCGGACGCGGCTTCGGCGGCTGCAACAGTTGGTCGGCCACGGTCTATCCCCTGCGAAACCAGACTTTTGCAGTCGGCCCCATCGCCGTGACCAAGAAAAGCTGTCCTGCCACCAGCGCCTCGGAAAACGCCTATCTGGCAGCGCTTCGCTCCGCCCAGAAATGGGATATCCAAGGCTCCATCCTGATCGTTTATACCGCCGCCGGTGAGTTGCGTTTCAACCGCTCGCTGTAATTCGGCTTTAAGAGGATTTTACCCGGCTCTCCCCGAGCCGGGTTTTTTTCATGCCTTGACCAGTTTATCGGTAAGCGTCACCGCGCCGTCCTGCTTGCGCAATTCCACATGGCGCGCGTGGAAGGCTTTTAGCGTGGAACGGTGGCCGATGGAGATGACGGTGGTCTGTGGCAAGCGCTGTTTGATCGCCGCATAAAGATCGTCTTCTGTCTGCTCGTCCAGCGCCGCAGTCGCCTCATCCAGCAGCAGCCAATCCGGCTTGGTCAGAAGCGCGCGCGCCACTGCAAGGCGCTGCTGCTCACCGAGCGACAATGTCTGGCTCCACAGGCGCTCGTCATCGAGATCGTTGGTAAACTGCCCGAGCTTGGCAGCCTGAAGCGCCTCGATAATCTGCGCATCGGTATAGGTGCCAGCGACCCCGGGATAGGTCACGGCATCACGCAGACTGCCCTGCGGAATATAGGGCCGCTGCGGCAGTTCCATGACAGAATTACCCGCCGGAATGTTGATACGTCCGTTTGAAAACGGCCATATTCCCACGATGGTACGGAATAAGGTTGACTTGCCCGAGCCGGATGGGCCGGAGACAAGAGTAGCTTCACCCCGCCGAAATGTTAGATCGGCATCCGCTATCAACACCTGACCATCGGGCAGGCGAACGGAAACATTCTCAATATCTATATTTATTTCCTTGCTTGCACTCCTTTGCGCCCGCGGATGGTGCAAATGCTCGCTGGTAACCCGGTCGAGGGCATTCTCGAACGTTGTCAAACGATCAACCACTGCTTTGTAGGCAGCAAGCGTTGCATAGGCCAGGATGAAGAAATTCAGCGCCGCCTGGATGCTGCTGAAGGCATCCACAATTCGTTGAATTTGACCGAATTCAAGCTGGCCGATGAAATAGTAGGGAGCGGCGAGCAGGAAAGGAAAGATAACATTGGCCTGCCGGAATGAGAGGCGGAAGCTTTCGAGCTTTACAGTCCGCACCGCGATGGCAAGAAAGTTTGCGACGATGGCGGAAAACCGCTTGCTCAAGCGCTCGCCCTCTGCATGTTCACCCTCAAGCAAGGCGATTTGTTCGCCATATTCGCGGACCCGCGCCAGCGAGAAGCGATAATCCGCCTCCGCCTTTTCTTTCTGGAAAAACAGCCCGATCAGGGGACGCCCGATCATATGTGTCAGCACAGTGCCAATTGTCGCATAGGCCAACGCAATCCAGACAAGAAGGCCCGGAATTACGACACCGGTTCCTGGCAACGTGAACCCACGCGACAACCCCCAAAGGATGAGAACAAACGATACCAGCGTTGCTCCCTGATTGAGAACCTGTATCGACTGAGAGAAAGTCTGATCGACAAAATCGCGCAGGTCATCGGCAATGCGCTGGTCAGGGTTGTCAGTACCGGAACCGGTCAGTTGCATTTCATAATGATTGCCGTTTCCGAGCCAGCCGGCAACATAATGGCGGTTAAGATGGGAGCGCCAACGGATCCGCAGGACGAAGGATGCGGCATATTCCACCATCTGCGAAACCACCCATAGGGTGGCAAGCGGCACAAATACGACGGTACCTTGGAACCAGAACGCTGCAACCTCTTTGGCTTGAAGCGCATTGAACAGGTCGCCATACCAAACGTTGAACCGGACGGTGACTGCGACCTGAAACATATTCAACAGGATGATGAAAATGAGCAGTATCGAACCGATAACCCCTTCACGGGCACTGATGGAGCCGAATGGGCCCAGCCTCAATGTAGAGGGTTCGGAGGAGCGAAAAAATCTGTCACCAATCCGCATGATTGTTTGAATAACGGGAATAAACGAAACGGCACAGATTAGCCCCGCCCCAACAACCGTGGCGCAAATCATGACAAGCGAAGGCACGTAACCACTCAGGCTCTGACCGATCCAGCCCGCCATTGCCCCAAACTGCAATACCGCCATAATCGCGTAAATGATCGCCAAAGCATGAACAAAGCCCGCTAGGAAACGCGGGATCCGACGCGACAGCACCAGTATTCCCAGCAGCACCGCGCCACAAAGCAATATGGCCGGCACCATTGCGTATTGCGGCGAAAGGCCCAGAAACTGGGTTACTAGCCATGTGTATCCGGTCGGTTCGTTTGCTCCGTCCATGCTTTCACCTGTGTGCTGTTCGTGGGAAACGGCCCTGACCGCTTCCATCGGGGAAACGTCCTTGCCCATAAAAGTAGGCAACTATGTGATTTGACCCTATAACCGCAACCAATATCGTCAATTTCCTACTAAAGGACATTTCCGATATTAAGAACGTTTCGGTTGACATTAAGAACGAACTGAGACAAAACCATTGTCAGACAACGCCAATCAGCCCACGCAACGAGATGCCGCCTTGGATTTGACCGCCCCCACCACTTTTCCAACACCGCAAGGCCGGATATCGGACGCTCCCATTGTCCAGATTGAAGGCGTGCGCAAGGTGTTTGGCTCCCATGATGGCGGCTCGCATGTGGCGCTGGATGATATTAATCTCACGGTTGCCAAAGGCGAGGTGCTCGGCGTCATCGGCCGTTCCGGCGCGGGGAAATCGACGCTGATACGGCTGCTTAACGGACTGGAAAAGCCCAGTTCGGGCAAGGTTGTCATCAATAACGCTGAAATCTCGGCTCTGTCAGAGACCGATCTGCGCCGGGAACGCCGCTCCATCGGCATGATTTTCCAGCATTTCAACCTTTTATCGTCTCGCACGGTGAGCGACAACATCGCCCTGCCGCTCGAACTCGCCGGAGCCGACCGGGCCGAAAGCCAGCGGCGCGTGACGGAACTCCTCGACCTCGTCGGCCTGACCGACCGCAAGGACCGTTACCCCTCGGAGCTGTCGGGTGGCCAGAAGCAGCGTGTTGGCATTGCGCGTGCCCTCGCCACCAAGCCTGCGGTTCTTTTATCGGACGAAGCCACTTCGGCGCTTGACCCGGAAACAACCCGCTCGATTCTCGAACTTCTGAGCAACATCAACCGTGAACTCGGCCTGACCATCGTGCTCATCACCCACGAGATGGCGGTGGTGCGCTCCATCGCCCATCAAGTGGCGGTGCTTGACCATGGCCACGTCGTTGAACAAGGCGATGTGTTTGATATATTCACCCGCCCGCAACATGCGGTGACACGCTCGTTCCTGGAACACGAAAGCGGGCGTGCATTGCCGCCGACGGTTTCGGCCAAGCTCACACAAACGCCCGGCCCGAAATCAGCCGCAGTCATCCGCATCGTTTTCCGTGGTCCACACGCCACTGACCCGGTACTAGCGCAACTTGCCACCGAAACCGGCATCGCCGCCAACATCGTATCCGGCTCCATTGACGAAGTGGGCGGACGCCCGTTTGGCATCATCACCGTGAGCGTACCCGCCGATCCGAAACGGCTCGATACCACCCTCACCTTCCTGAAAGTGCGCCAGCTCGACACGGAGGTACTTGGCTATGTGGGATAACCTCCAGAGCTTGAATGACGCCATCAACAATTCAGTGGTGGTCCAAAACTTCTACAAGGTCATCGTCGAACCAACGATAGACACGTTCCTGATGGTGGTGCCATCAACTCTCATCGCCACCGCCATCGGCGTTCCGCTCGGCGTATTTCTTGCCACCAGCAAGCGCGGCGAACTGCTGGCAATGCCATTCACCAACTGGGTGGTCGGAGCGGTCGCCAACGCGCTGCGCGCGATCCCCTTTATCATTCTGGCCGTCTATATGTTTCCGGTCACGCGTATTGTTGTCGGTAAAGCCATCGGCAAGGGGTTGCCCCCCATCGTGCCGCTGACCATCGCCGCGATCCCCTTCATTGCGCGCCTTGTCGAAGCGCTCATCCGTGAGGTTGACCAGGGCCTTGTTGAGGCAGCGCGCGCCTTTGGTGCCTCTTCGTTTCAGATCGTGCGCAAGGTGCTGCTGCCAGAGGCGATGCCTGGCATCATTCTGGTGCTGACCTTGGCGCTGATTTCCCTCATCGGCTTTTCAGCGATGATGGGCTTCGTCGGCGCAGGCGGCCTCGGCGATGTCGCCATGCGCTATGGCTATTCACAGAGCAAACCCGATGTGATGAACACCATCGTCATCCTGCTCATTGTTGTGAACCAACTGATCCAGATGGGCGGCGAAGCATGGTCACGCCGCATCAACAAGCGGTCCCGCACGTCCATCCAGGGTCCCAAAACCATTATCTGACTTTAAATCGCAAGGAGCTTCCCATGTCCCTGAAAAAACTCGGTATTGCCGCACTCTTCGCCGCCATCGCCGCTCTCCCGGCTGCGGCCCAGACCAAAACGACGCTCCGCATCGGCGTCACTCCGGGGCCGCACGAGGAAATCCTGTCGGTGGTGGGGCCACTGCTCGCCAAGCAGGGCATTACGCTGAAGGAAACGGTGGTTTCGGATTACAACGTCCCCAACGCCGCCCTCAATGATGGCGACCTTGAGGTCAATTCTTTCCAGCACAAGCCCTTCCTCGACAAGCAGCTTGCCGACCGTGGCTATAAGCTCACCATCATCGCCAGGTCACTGGTGTTTCCGATGGGCATCTATTCCAAGAAGTACAAGGCTTGGAAGGATATCCCGGACGGTGCCACCGTCGCCATCCAGAATGACCCGTCCAATGGTGGCCGCGCCTTGCTTTTGCTGCAGACCAATGGCGTCATCAAGCTGAATCCGAAGGCCGGTCTCGTGCCCTCGACGCTCGATATCATCGATAACCCGAAGAAGCTGAAATTCATTGAAGTTGAAGCAGCCCAGACCCTGCGTTCGCTCGAAGATGTCGATGCCGCTTCCGTCAACACTGACTTCATCGTCAATTCCGGCGGCAACCCCAAGCGCGACGCACTGCTTCTGGAAGGTGCCGATGGCCCCTATGCCAACATCCTCGTCGTCCGCGATGCCGACAAGGACAAGCCTTGGGTCAAGGCGCTGGTCGAGGCTTACAACTCGCCAGAGCTGAAGAAGTTCGTCGAAGAAAAGTATAAGGGCGCGGTTATCCCGGCGTTCTGATCAACGGACATTCTGACATTCAAAAACGCGCGGGAAATGGGGCTTATTTCCCGCACGTTTTTGTTTGCCTGCGATCCGTTGATAAACCGTGTGGCGCATCGGAACGCAAAGCGCTTAACTTGCAAGGCTGCAGCCGGAGCGGCGGGTAAATTGAAACGGGTCCGATCAAAACACCCTGAGATAGATGCCGGGCCGGTAATATGGACGGTAGTAATAGGGACTCGAGTAGTAATACCTTCGTGTGGTGTAGTACCTCCGAGGCTGCGCGTAATATCTGCCGCCACGGTGCGTACGACCGGGAACATACCCTGGCGGATACGCGTACTGCACGGTTTCAATGCCCACATTAACAGCAGGAACGGTCGTACCATTCATCCCCGGCATTGCCGCCTGCACGGATGCTCCCGCCAGTAACAAGCCCACGACTAAAGCGATTCGTTTCAACACTATCTGCCCCCAATTTTTAATTCGAGGACAAATTATGCAACTCTCATGAAAGGTCAATCTCTTTTGGAGCCCTCTTCGATACGCTCTATGCCGCCTTCGAGGGCGGAAAGGCTGTCTTTGATTTTGACCAACAACCCATGCTCCCTCTCGCTTTCGCGGTGAAGCTGCCGGATAAGTACGTGACGCATGGGCGCGCGGCGTCTGGCAGAGGCCGGATGCTCGACAGATGGAATAGCCTCGGTCACCGGACATAAGTTGATTGCGCAGGTCGAGCATTACCCAAAAGAGGCCTGTCAAAAGATGATGGCAAGGGCAGCCGTAACCAAACGGACCGAACACAAATAGAACAGCCGTTTCCAACCCCCAAAAAGAAAGGTTGGGAATTATCGAAAATAAATCAATGAAATCAAGATCAAGATAAGGGGATGGTGGGACAGGAGGGACTCGAACCCCCAACCAGACCGTTATGAGCGGCCGGCTCTAACCATTGAGCTACTGTCCCGGTGCGCAGAACGGCGCGACGCGTTTTCAATAGCGGGAAAACCGCGCTCAAGGCAATGGCAAATGTAACAGGAAGCGGAAGCACCTGCTATGGAGGCATCTCAACCGCCGGGCGGGCGGAAGATTTCCACCTGTTCGGTCAGGCCGGGGAGCGGAAACGCTCCGATCCGTTCCAATTGATACCACAGCCTTTCGGCGAAGGCGCGGCTGGTCACAAGCGGCTCACCAAGCTCACGGTTCATGCGTGCCAAGCGTGAGGCAAGGTTCACATCTGGCCCGATCACCGTGAAATCCAGGCGGGAGCCCGAGCCGACATTGCCATAAGCCGCCTCGCCGTGATGCAACGCGATACCAATGGAAACCGGCGTCTTGAACCTTCCGTCGGCATTGGCTTGGCCGATCATCTGCAATGATTGGGTGGCTGCTTTCATGGCGTTATAGGCCGCCGCTCCGGTATCATCGCCCCGATCACGGAAAATCGCCAGAATGCCATCCCCAATAAATTTCAGAACTTCGCCGCCATTGCTTTCAACGGAAGGCACCACACAATCAAAATATGTACCGAGCAGATCAACCGTCTCCTCAGGCGTCTGCACGGAAGCGATCCGGGTATAGTCGCGCATATCTGAAAACAGGATGGCAGAGCGAATGCGCGTCACCTGCCCGCGCCGCACGGCACCGGACAAGATTTCCTGTCGCGGTTCATTGCCGACATAGCTGTTGAGCATATTGTCGACCCGGATATTTGCCGAGCGCACTTCCAGCACCAGCGTCAGGGTCGGGATCATCAGGTTGAGCAATGACAGCGTCTTGGCATCAAAGGCATTCGCGTCACGACTGGCAAAGGCAATGGCGTTCTTGGTGGAACGGGAATACCGCAATGGAATAACCAGATAGCGCCGATACCCCTCCTCTTTGAGTTCGGCAACAATCGGAAAAGCATCGTTGGAGGTCTCGTCGAGATCAAGCAGCAGCCAGTCTCCGGTGCGGCTGGCAAAAGCAAATGGACTATTCAGATACGCGTCAAGTTGCTGGTCACCGTGCCGCATGAAGCGGGTGGAGCTGCCGCCATTCCAGGTCCATAGCCGCCCAATTCCCGCGAACTCGGCATGGAGGGTTTCAAACAATGCGGCGATGCGGTCAATATGGATGCCCGCATCGCGCAAGATTTCACTGAGCCATGCCAGAAAGTCATCGCCATGGGAAACATGGGGGAATTCCGAAATCAGGCGATCGCGCAACAACACAGCCGTTGCCGCCACATCGCGCGGCAACAACCACGGGTCCGGAACCGGCTGGCTTGAAGCGGATTCATCGGCACATGTCCGGTATCGATTATCAATGGTTGGCATCTGGCACCGCCTCCAAACAATGCCGGGTCAAACAACCACCGTTTGATCGAAACATCACTGGCAAAATAAACCGCTTAGAGATGGTTTCCGTTTCAGCGGAGCCGATCCGCGAAATAGCCAATGGTCTTGCGATAGACCACAGCCCGGTTCCATTCGCGCATTGCCTCGAAATTTGCCGTGCCTTCGCCATAGGGCTCACCGGCCTTCCAGCCCGCGGTTTTGAGCAGGTTGGCGGTTGAAGCCAATACGTCGGGTATGCTGTGCTTGAGATCCACATGTCCATCGCCGTCATAATCAACGCCATATTTGATATACGACGACGGCAAAAATTGGGTCTGGCCAAGCTCACCGGCATAGGCACCGACCATATCGCCGAGTTTGAGATCACCGCGTTGGACGATTTTCAGGGCGGAAAGCAGTTCACGCTGAAACAGCTCGGTGCGACGGCAGTCATGCGCCATGGTTGCCAACACCCGGAATACCGGCAGGCGCCCCATGTCACCTTTGCCGAAATCGGTCTCCAGTCCCCAGATCGCCACGATCAACTGACGCGGCACACCGAATTGCTTCTCGATACGGCCAAGCAGGGCGGCATGGCGCTGCAGCATGGCGCGGCCCATATTGATGCGGCCTGCCCCAACCCGCGTGGCGACATATTGCTCGAATGTTTTATTGAATGTGCCACGCTGGCGGCGATCGAAGGCCAGCACGCTCTGGTCAACGGTGACATTGCCCAGCGCACTGGCGATGACGTCGCTCGACACACCCTGCGCCGCCGCCTCGTTCGACATGGCGGACACGAAACTCCGGAAATCACCGCCACATTGTGCCGCATGGACGCTTGGCGAACCCATCAGGACAGCAACAACCAAACCCAACCCGATTTTTTTCACGATCATTCTCCGGCGTTACGACTCACCGCTGAGTTGACCGCATTTGGCGAAAATTTCCAAGGGGCTGTTGCAAAATGCTTTTTCTGCTGGGGAGAAGAAAAAGCTACGGCTTGTTCTGCCAGCGTTCCAAAGCCTTATCGTCCACATCCTTGGCGTCCACCCACGCCCCGATCTCGCCGGTGATGAGGTGTTCGCGCTTCCAAAATGGGGCTGTGGTTTTGAGATAATCCATCAAAAATTCCGCAGCCTCAAAGGCCGCGCGGCGGTGGGCGGACGCGGTAAGCACCAGAACGATCTGGTCGCCCGGCGTTATTTTGCCGTAACGGTGAATGACGGTCACCCCGTCAAGCGGCCAGCGCTTTTGCGCCTCTGCAACGATGGCATTGACCTGGCGCTCGGCCATGCCGGGATAGTGTTCGAGTTCAAGCGCCGCAAGTCGCCCACCTTCATCGCGACACAAGCCAATGAAGCTCACCACCGCGCCGGTATTGCGGTTGCATGCCGCGAGCAACGCGGTTTCCGTTGCTACATCAAACGGCGCGCTCTGGATGGTGACCTTGCACGACACGGGCGTTTAACCTCCGGTCATCGGCGGAAAGAAGGCGACTTCAGCATTGGCAACCAGCTCTGCATCATGCTCCACATGTTCATGATTGATGGCAGCCTGGATGATGTCTGCATTTTCGAAAGCATAGGCATATTCCTCGCCGCGGCCTTTGAGCCATGCGATGAGGTCAGCGATTGTTGTGACACTTGCCGGTAGCTCAATGTGCTCTTCCGTTTTGCCGATGCGTTCCCGCACCCAGGCGAAATAAACGAGTTTCATTGCTCAGCCCCGTCATGATCCACGAGATGAACCAACCCGGCGCGGAAGTAGTCCCAGCCGGTATAGAGCGTCAGCAACGCAGAAACCCATAACAGCACAAGGCCGATCATATGGTTGCCCGGCAGCACCTCTTCGCCCGCTTCACCGGCGATGAGAAAGCCCACGGCAACAATTTGCGCCGTGGTTTTCCATTTTGCCACCCGGCTCACCGGCACGCTCACCTTGAGCTCTGCCAGAAATTCGCGCAATCCGGAGACAAGAATCTCCCGGCACAGGATGATGACCGCGGCCCAGATTGCCCAACTACGGATGGTGCCATCATAGGTCAGCACCAACAGGCAGGAGGAGATCAAGAGCTTGTCGGCGATGGGGTCGAGCATTCGTCCAAGCGTCGATTGCTGCGAATAGGCGCGGGCAAGATATCCGTCGAAATAATCGGTGATACCGGCAATGGCGAAAATGGCAAACGCCCACCAATGCGCGGCTTTGTTGCCCGGCCAGAAAAACAGAATGGCCACCAGCAGCGGCACGGCGGCAAGCCGACCATAGGTGAGGATATTCGGCAGGTTCAGTGTGGAGGACCGTCTCATGCTGAGGTTCAGGGCTCCTGAAGGTTCGCAGTTGTGGTTTTAACCAGTGCTACCCCGTCATTCATCTTAGCGCAAGGAACGCACGGCACATTCGATGGTGTTTCCATATGATCCATCATTCGGAGCGCGCAACCGCTTCTAACCTTTGCAATTCCGGAGCGGCGGCAATCGCAAATTTTTCCTCGCAGGCGCGATAATCGGCAATTAGTTGCCGTCCGAAAGCGGTAACTTCCGCCCCACCGCCCCTTTTTCCGCCCGCGTGAGTCGCGGTCACCGGCTCGGCAAACATCACATTCATGGCGTCGATCAATTGCCAGGCACGGCGATAGGACATGCCAAGCACCCGCCCCGCCGCCGAAATTGAGCCGGTTTCACCCACCTGTTCCAGTAGTGCAATCTTGCCCGGCCCGATAAAGCCCAGCGGAAACTGAATGCGGATTTTCACATGGGCCATGGCGGCGCTCTCCCTCAAGTGCCCAATTTCACTGAAAAGTTGTCCCGCCGCAAGTTGCCGCACTACCCAAAGCCACGCTATCGTTATATACGGTTAGATATTACGTATTCTGAAAATCGACTTGTGAGGACATAGCAATATGACGATGATCCGGCGTTTGTTCGTTGTGGGCCTGCTGAGCGCACTCACAGCCATTGCCGCACTGTGTGGTGCTCACGCCCAGAGTGAAGGTCAGAAAAAACTTGTTATCTTTGCTGCAGCAAGCATGAAGGACGCACTCGATGCCGCGAACAAGGCATGGGTCGCGAGCGGCAAGGCAGACGTTATTGTCTCCTATGCTGCGTCGTCAGCCCTCGCCAATCAAATCGAAAAGGGCGCACCCGCCGATATTTTCATCTCCGCTGATCGCGACTGGATGGCGTATCTCAAAGAACGCAATCGGGTGATCCCCGCCTCCATCGTCGAACTCTTGGGAAATAAGCTGGTGCTGATCGGCAAAAAATCGGAAACGGCCCCCACATCAGTGCCCATTGGTAAGGATTTCAATCTTTCCGCTCGAATCGGCGACGGAAAACTGGCGATGGGCCAGGTTGAATCCGTACCCGCAGGTAAGTACGGCAAAGCCGCTTTGCAAAATCTTGGGCTTTGGGAAACTGTCGCAAACCAGATTGCGCAGACCGACAATGTGCGTGCCGCGCTGTTGCTGGTGTCGCGCGGCGAAGCGGCTGCTGGCATCGTTTACGCAACCGATGCAGCCGCCGACCCGGAAGTGGCGACTATCGGTGTTTTTCCGGCAGGCAGCTTTCCCGCCATTGTCTATCCCGTTGCCATTACCGCAGACTCACAAAACCCGGCAGCAGCGGCTTATGTGGCATTCCTGCGCTCTGCGGAGGCTCGGCCCTTCTTTGAGAAGCAGGGTTTCTTTATCCTCGCGGACGGCGTCGCTGCAAAATGACGTGGGTGAACCTTAGCCCCGATGAATGGACCGCCGTCCACCTCAGCTTGAAGGTGGCAGTGGTCGCCACGCTCGTGAGCCTTCCCTTCGGCATCCTCGCCGCATGGGTTCTGGCACGCGGGCGTTTTTGGGGTAAAGGACTGCTCAACGGCATCATCCATCTCCCCGTGGTTCTGCCGCCAGTGGTGACGGGCTTTGTGCTGCTCATCCTGTTTGGACGCCAGGGGGTGCTCGGTGCTTTCTGTGCAAAGTACCTGGGCATCGTCTTCTCGTTTCGCTGGACAGGGGCTGCACTCGCCTGCGGCGTGATGGGCTTTCCGTTGATGGTGCGTGCCATCCGCCTGTCGATGGAGGCGGTGGACCGCAAGCTCGAAGATGCAGCGAGAACGCTCGGCGCATCACCTTTATGGGTGTTTCTCACGGTGACATTGCCCCTCGCCCTACCCGGTGTGATTGCCGGAATGGTGCTGGCTTTCGCCAAAGCCATGGGCGAATTTGGTGCAACCATCACCTTCGTGTCGAACATCCCAGGCGAAACCCAAACCCTGCCCGCCGCAATCTACACCTTCACCCAGGTGCCGGGCGGTGACGCGGGTGCTTTACGCCTCACACTGATTTCCGTTGTGATTTCCATGGGGGCATTGATGCTTTCCGAGTTGATGGTGTGGTGGGACCGGACCCGGAGCGAGCGATCATGACTATTGCCGTTAATGTCTCCCGCAAGCTCGGTGCTTTCGCCTTCAAAATAGCCTTTGATGCCCCCGCAGGTTTTACCGTCATCACTGGCCCGTCGGGCTCCGGCAAGACCACGTTGCTTAATCTGATCGCCGGGCTGCTTAAGCCGGACACAGGCCGTATCGCCATCCGCGACGAGATATTGTTCGATCAAGAAAAAGGCATCGCCATCGCCGCGCATAAGCGCCGCATTGGTTATGTCTTTCAGGAGGCCCGTCTGTTTCCACACCTTTCCGTGCGGCATAACCTGACTTACGGACGCTGGTTCACGCGTGCTCCCGAAGGCGCTCCTTCGGTTGAGGAGGTAAGCACGCTGCTCGGCATCGAGCACCTCCTGAAGCGCCGCCCGCACAACCTTTCCGGCGGCGAGCGCCAGCGCGTCGCCATTGGCCGCGCCCTGCTGTCAGCACCACGTCTGCTGCTGATGGACGAACCCCTCTCGGCCCTGGACAAAAGCCGCCGCGACGAAATCGTGCCCTACCTCGAACGCCTGCGCGAAAAAACCGCCATTCCCATCCTCTACACCACCCATAACATGGATGAAGTGGTGCACCTCATGACGGCGCATGTCGCACTGGGGGAGTAGCACGAGACGCAACGCGCGACTAAAACAGCCCTACTATCCATTCTCATTGAAAAAATCGAACACGATCTGCGCCGTTGCGGCATTCACGCCCGGCACGCGTTGCAGGTCGGTCAGGGATGCGCTCTGTATGGCTTTCACCGTGCCGAAATGATGCAACAGCGCGCGCTTACGCACCGGGCCGATACCGGCAATTTCATCGAGCGGGTTCTGGCGGATGGCGCGGCTGCGTTTGGCGCGGTGGGTGCCGATGGCGAAGCGGTGGGCTTCGTCGCGTAACCGCTGCACAAAATAGAGGGTCGGATCGCGCGGCGGCAGGCGGAACGGTTGGCGGCCTTCGATGAAGAAGGTCTCACGGCCCGCATCCCGGTCGCGGCCCTTGGCGATGCCGACAACGGCCACATCGCCCGGCTCCACGCCCACTTCCGTCAGCGCCGTGCGCACGGCATCCAGTTGCCCCTTGCCGCCGTCGATCAGGATAAGATCAGGCCATGCGGGGAACGCTCTGTCATGGGGCTCCTCCTCCACTTCCGGCACCGCTGCAATCTCGCCACGCAATCGGGCCGGTGGGGCTTCCTTCATCAGCCGACTGAAGCGGCGATGCAGCACTTCCCGCATCATGCCGAAATCGTCTCCGGGCGTGATCTCTTCTGACTTGATATTGAAGGTACGGTAATGGGTCTTCATGAAGCCCGCCGAACCGGCGACAATCATCGCGCCGATAGCGTGGCTGCCCTGGATGTGGGAATTGTCATAAACCTCGACACGCAGGATCGGGCGGTCAACTGCAAATGCTTCCCTGAGACAAGCCAGCAACTTCTGTTGCGAAGCACGCTCCGCCAGACGCCGTCCTAGTGCTTCATGGGCATTGCGGCGGGCGTGCGCCACCACCTGCTGGCGCTCGCCGCGCTTTGGGGTGTGGACCTCGATCTTGTTTCCGGCCCGCACCGAGAGCGCATCGGACAGAACCTCCACATCTTCAATGTCGTGCGACAGCAGCACCAGCTTCGGCGCAGGCTTGTCGTCGTAGAACTGGGCGACAAAGGAGGCGAGAATTTCAGCAGGTGCCATGGAACGGTCGGCGCGCGGAAAATAGGAGCGGTTGCCCCAGTTCTGCCAGTTACGGAAAAAGAACACCTCGACACAGAACTGCCCCGCCTGCTCATCCAGTGCGAAAACATCGGCCTCTTCCACCGTCTGGGTATTGATATCCTGGGTGCTCTGGGTGGCGGAAAGCGCCGCGAGACGATCGCGAAATTGTGCGGCGCGTTCAAATTCGAGCTTTTCCGACGCCTCCTGCATTAAGGCTGCCACACGATTTTTTATCACGTTTGATTTGCCAGAGAGAAAGCCACGCGCCTCCTCGACCAGTTCCGCATAATCCTCAACCGAGACTTCGCCGGTGCACGGCCCGGCGCAGCGCTTGATTTGATAGAGAAGACAAGGCCGGGTGCGGTTCTCGTAATAGCTATCGGTGCAGGTGCGCAGCAGAAAGGCGCGTTGCAGTGCGGCAACCGTGCGATTCACCGCGCCCGCATTGGCAAACGGGCCGTAATAATGGCCGCTGCGCTTGCGCGATCCGCGATGCTTGATCAGTTGCGGGGCCTCATGGTCCGCGGTCAGCATGATGTATGGCAGCGATTTGTCATCGCGCATCAGCACATTGTAGCGCGGCCTTAATTGCTTGATGAGATTGGCTTCGAGCAGCAGCGCTTCGGTTTCGGTGGCGGTGGTGAGAAAGGCCATCTCCGCCGTCTCGGCGATCATGCGGACAATGCGGTTGGAATGGCCGACGCCGCGCGCATAGGTTGCCACGCGCTTCTTGAGGCTTTTGGCCTTGCCCACATAGAGCACTTCATGCGCCCCGTCGAACATGCGATACACACCCGGGCCATTGGGCAAGGTTTCCCAGAATTTGCGGATGACTTCTTTGCCACGCCGCACCGAACGAAGGGTATCTTCGGAGGCGAGATCTATGCCAGCTCCGACCTCCTCATTCTCCCAAACCTCGTTGTCGCCGAGCGCAATTTCGCTTTCGTCTTCAAACGACGCTTCGGGTGGCCTGTCCTGATCTTTCCTGCGGCTCATGGAACCCTTGCTTTGCCTCGAACTTATATTCTTGCTATCCAGAGCTTCACTTAAGCGCCGCGCCGCCGAAAGGGAAGGGTTTCGCATGGGGAAAGCACCTGCAATTCCTGTTTCATGCTATTGTGAGGGTTGTCGCACGCTGCTAATACCATATGGAAATCCCGGTTCCGGCCCCGGTCGGATATCCCCGCCCCTTTGAACAGCAAGATGATCAGATGAAGCTCGTAGCCGGAAACTCCAACCGTCCGCTGGCCGAAGCCATTGCCGCCTATCTCGAGGTTCCCTTGGCACGCTGCTTGGTCAAGCGCTTCGCCGATATGGAAATCTTCGTTGAGATTGGCGAAAACGTGCGCGGCGAGGATGTGTTCGTTATTCAGTCCACGTCCTACCCCACCAACGACCATCTGATGGAACTTCTCATTCTCTCCGATGCCTTGCGCCGCTCCTCAGCCAAGCGCATCACCATGGTGGTGCCCTATTTCGGCTATGCCCGTCAGGATCGCAAACCCGGCCCGCGTACGCCGATCTCGGCAAAGCTCGTCGCCAACCTCATGACCAATGCCGGTGCCGACCGCGTGCTGACCCTCGATCTCCATGCCGGGCAGATCCAGGGGTTTTTCGATATTCCCACCGACAACCTCTTTGGTGCCCCCGTCATGGTGCGCGATATCAAGGAGCGGATGGATATCTCCAAGCTCTGCGTGGTGTCCCCTGATGTGGGCGGCGTGGTGCGCGCGCGTGCGCTCGCCAAGCGCATCGACGCCCCGCTCGCCATCGTTGACAAGCGCCGCGAGCGCCCGGGTGAATCCGAAGTCATGAACATCATCGGCGACGTTGCTGGCCTTTCCTGCATCCTGATCGACGATATCATCGATTCCGGCGGCACCATTTGCAACGCAGCCGACGCCCTCATCAAAAAGGGCGCGAGCGAGGTTTATGCCTATTGCACCCATGCCGTGCTGTCGGGCGGCGCGGTCAGCCGCATTGCCTCGTCGAATCTCAAGGAACTGGTGGTAACGGATTCCATTCAGCCCACAGAGGCGATCAAGGTCGCCCCGAATATCCGCGCCATCTCGATTGCCCCCCTCATCGGCGAAGCCATTCGCCGCACCGCAAGCGAGACCTCGGTGTCGAGCCTCTTCGACTAAGCGGCGCAAAAGTCGCAAATTTAATGGTTATTTCAATAGCCCGGCAGCATTTCCTGCCGGGTTTTCCTTTCGTCCCCGCAAGGGCTGATTTCCTCGGGACAGCAATAATTTCACGTGTCTCCAGTGGCGTGACATGACACCGAAATCATGCATCGCCAATCACAATGCGTGATTTGCACAGAGCCGAAGCAATGGGTTGTTTTGCTAGAAATGATCCACGGATGATGTTACTCAATCCAAGCCATATTTTACATAGATCAATTTTCTGAAGCAAAGCGTTGGCTCCTCGGGGGGGATATGACGGAAAAGACAAGGCCCGACATTGACGGCTCACCAGACATGCCGCCTCTTGCCAATCGTGTATCGCTGTTGGAGCAGGAAGTCAGAGCGCTGAAGAGTGAGCTTGCGCAACTGCGTGCTCATACTCTTCTATCCACCGCTCCAGAAACACCCTTGCAATCGCCGGAAATCCGCATTGCACAGCCGTTTGCGGCGACAAATCCAGACTTCGCTCCCAAAATTGAGGAAGCCACCTGGGACCAAGCTCCGCTACCAACCGCCCATGGTGATACTGTCCCTGAAGCGGCGGCGGAATTGCAAATCTCCCCCAAATACCAACAAACATTTAAGGTGGATCAACCCTTCGAACCTCTGCCGCCAAGCCTCGCGGAACGGGCTTTCGGGGCCGCTCGTGATTGGCTATTAGGCGGCAACAGCGTCGTTCGTGTTGGCATTCTTATTCTGTTTTTCGGCGTGGCATTTCTCCTCAAATACGCTGCAGACAACGACATGCTGCCGATGGAATTCCGCGTTGCTGGCGTGTGCGCCGGGGCGATGGCCTTGCTGGTGTTAGGCTGGAGGCTGCGGGAAAAGCGGGCAAACTATGCGCTATCCCTCCAGGGCGCAGGCGTCGGCGTGTTGTACCTGACGGTATTTGCCGCAACCAAGCTCTACAATCTTGTGCCTGCCCTCGCGGCCTTTCCCCTGCTGGTTGCCATCTGCGCGCTCGCCGCCGGGCTGGCCATATTACAGACCGCCATGGTGCTGGCATTCACCGGCAGCGCTGGCGGTTTTCTGGCTCCAATTCTGATCTCAAGCGGAGGCGGAAGTCATGTCGGGCTGTTCAGCTATTATGCATTGCTCAATGCCGGGATATTCGCCATCGCCTGGTACAAGGCGTGGCGTCCGCTCAATTTGCTGGGCTTTGTTTTTACCTTTGGCATCGCAACGGCCTGGGGCGTATTGAGATACGAGCCTCAACTCCTGTGGTCCACCGAGCCATTCCTGATCCTGTTTTTCCTGATGTACACCGCCATCGCGATGCTTTACGCGATGCGCCGGCAGATCAACCTGAAACATTATATCGACGGCACCCTACTTTTCGGCACGCCGTTGGCAACGATGGGCCTGCAAGCGGCACTGATGCAGGATATTCCTTTCGGCATCGCCTTCAGTGCAGCCGCAATGGCCGCGTTATATCTGGGACTGGCAATCTGGCTCGTGAGGTATCGCGAACGCTTCAACCTGTTGTTCGAATCCATGCTGGCATTGGGCGCGATCTTTGCCACACTGGCAGTACCCTTAGCCTTCGACGGCCAAACCACCAGCGCTGTCTGGGCGGTTGAGGGTGCCGCGCTGGTATGGCTGAGCGTCCGGCAGCAACACCGGAACGGGATGTTCTGCGGCGTCCTTCTACAATTTGCCGCCGGGGCAATGTTCGCATTCGGCAGCCTTCAAGATCTGACGCCGATAACATTATCCTTCCTGAACAGTCGCTATGTCGGGACGCTGTTGCTCGGGCTTTCCGGGGCATTCTGCGGCTGGCAGTTGCATGGGCGGCGAGAAGCGCGAGACTGGTATCCCCTTTCGGAGCAAATCGGCCTGATTGCAGCCATTTGGGGCCTTGCCTGGTGGATCGGCGGTGGCGTGTCTGAAGTCATTTACTGGCGGCTCGTTCACTCCACACACAACCTTTTTTCCGCGCCAGAACAACGAGCACTGCTCGCATCGCTGGCGACATTCGCTGTGCTGACTGCCTGGCTGACGCATTTTGCACGCCGCGCGCTGATATGGCCCCTGGCCGAGCGCCCCGCGCTTGCCCTGGCTCCGGTTCTGTCCGCGCTGATATTGAGGAGTTGCACGCTCACCATGCCTTCGCCGCTGCTCGGGCTTGACCTGGTGTTCTGGATGGCGGCAATCGGCATTACTTACCTCCTGCTATGGCGGCAGCAGAAAGATTGGAGTGATGGCCTCCTCGGATGGATGCACACCCTGCTTTTCCTGACCATATGCATCGTGCTGGCCACCGAGGGTTATTGGCGTCTGCATGCTTACGTGCCCGAGGGAGCTTGGAGCTGGAGCGTCTGGGCCTGCGGCTACGGCATTTTGCTGGCAGCGCTTTCCACATGGGGCTGGAAAATATCCTGGCCGATCATGCGCTTCCAACGCGCTTATCTGTGGTGGGGTGCCATACCGCTGGCATTACTGTTATGGCTGTGGAGCCTCGCCAGCATCATCAGTGATGGCGCAGCCGTGCCCTTGCCATATCTACCATTGCTCAATCCGCTCGACATCACCCAACTGATCGCCATTCTGGCCCTCGGACTTTGGTGGCAACGGCTCCGCATGCTCAGGCTTGGTTTTCCGGCATTCATGGCACGGCACGCTCCGGTCATCGGATACACCGCGCTCGCGACCTTGTTCATGTGGCTGAACGCCGTTCTATTGCGGACATTGCACCACCATTTCAATGTCGCATACGATATTGCGGAAGTCCTTCACTCCCTCAACCTGCAACTCATCTTCATGGCGAGTTGGGGCGCGCTGATATTGGCCGTCGTCTACCGGGCGCACAATGAGCGTCTGCAACGGTTTTTCCTCTTTGCTGCGGCTCCATTGGTGTTGGTCATGTGGCTATGGACCTTTGCGGCCAACCTGACCCAAAGCGGCACGTTGCTCGGTCGCATCCCACTGCTCAACCCGCTCGATCTGGTACTGATGCTGGTCTATGGCGTCGCCATATTCTGGCTGATGCGCGCACCGCGCCTGGGCATTTCCATTCAGCCCCATATCAAGGCAATCAAAACCATAGCGGGAGCCACCATGGTGCTGTGGCTCAATGCCATGCTGCTGCGCACGCTGCATCACTGGGCGGATATCCCCTACACATTGAGCGCGCTCGGTGGCTCCACACTGGTACAGGCATCGTTGTCGGTATTCTGGACCGTGCTTGCTTTGATCATCATGGTGATCGCCACACGCCGCTCCATGCGCCCGCTATGGTTGGTCGGCGGCGCGTTACTCGCAGTGATCGTCGTCAAATTGTTCCTGGTCGATCTGTCATTTGTCAAAGGCATTGAACGGATCTTCTCGTTTATCGGGGTGGGATTGCTGCTCTTGCTGATCGGCTATGTTTCCCCATTACCACCCAAGGCGAAAGAGGCTGTGTAATGCGGCAGATAAAAGCAACATTCACGGCGGCCGTTCTGGCGGCGGTGGCGATATCAACCCCGGCCCACGCCGAACGCTTCAGCCTCACAACCGAGGGGAGCGCCGCCTATTACGCCGTAACACTCGACGCCAATATATATATTCACAGCGCACGCATAGGCTTGGCGGATTTGCGGGTTCGCAATAGTGCCAATGAGCTGCTGCCCTATACGCTGGAAACACCGCCTGCAGAGGCCACCGAGATACGCACGATCCGTGATGTGCCGTGGTTTCCACTCCCAGCTACGGCAAGGGAACAAGAGCAGGGCCTGCCCCTCGGCGTAACCATCGGACGAGACGGGGCGCTCAGAGCGGTCACTAAGCCGGTCAAACCCAACGCCGCCGGAACATGGGTGCTGGACCTCAGCCAGTTGCAACAACAGGTCACAGCCGTGCTGGTGGGACTGTCGGGCGACGACTTTCAAGGCGGTGTGGAAGTTCAGGCCAGCAATGACCTCCAATCTTGGCGCGGCATCGGTCGCGCGCAATTGCTGCGGCTCAGCCGCAATGGCACGGTGCTCAGCCAGGAACGCATTGAACTTGCCAGGGCGAATGCGCGCTATTTACGCCTGATCTGGCAAGGGACGCCGCCCACACGGCCCAAGCTTCAGGTGGAGACCATCACCTCCGGAGTAAAAGCCCCGATCGCTCTGCGTTGGCGCGACGATATTCCGTCCGCACAAGCCAGCGATGGCTCTTACCTGTTTGACAGCGGCGGCCAGTTTCCCGCTGAGCGGATACGGGTGCGCCTGCCTCAAATAAATACCGTTGCCCAAGCGACTCTATGGTCACGGACAAATGAGCAAACGGCATGGCGCGAAGTCAGCAACCTGCGGCTTTACCGCCTCGCCGGGCCGGACGGAGAACAGCAGAACGAACCAATTGTCATCAGGCCCAATGGCGACAGGTTCTGGAAACTGTCAGTTGATTCCCGCACGGGCGGCCTCGGTAGCGGCACCCCCGTTATGGCAATTGGCTGGCGACCCTCGGTGCTCACATTCGTTGCGCGTGGCACACCCCCGTTTCTGCTGACGGTGGCAGAAACCGGCGATGGCCCAGCCGCGGTTGGGCGCAGTGAATTGCTGGTGGGCGATGCTCCATCCGTCGGCAATGCCAGCATCCTCGCCATGTCCGCGTCACCCCTATCACCGATCGCATCAGTCGATCCCGATCCTGGCTTTAAGCGCCGTATGATGCTTTGGGCAGGTTTATTTGGCGCGGTCGCCGTGTTGGCACTTATGGCATGGAAGCTCTTCCGGGCAATGGGCACGCATCCACTCCCCGAGAAAGAAGATGCGCCGTGATGTTGCGGAAATGTACGGAGATGGAATGATCGGAAAGGCAACCGGAACCATCACCAAATTCTCCGGAAACAGGCTTATTGCCTGCGGTCAACCACGTTGCCAAATGCCCCACATTCCGCTATAAGCCCCTCCGCATCCCCCGACACCCTTGGAGGCAGGGATGCAGAGCCAAAAAGGCCGCCACTCGGCGGCCTTGGTTTTTCTCGTATTATTAAGGACCACGTCCATGAGTGCTCATAAGCAATTGACGGCCGTGGCGCGCACACAGGTAGGCAAGGGGGCCGCCCGTGAAGCTCGTCGCAATAGCCAAGTTCCGGCAGTGATTTATGGTGGCAAGGCCGCTCCCGAAGCGATCGCCATCGACTTCAAAACCGCCCAGAAGCTGATTTTCGCAGGCCACTTCCTCACCACGATCTTCGAGATCGAGGTTGCTGGCAAGAAGCAGCGCGTCATTCCGCGCGATTACCAGCTTGATGTTGTCAGAGACACCCCGATGCACATCGACTTCCTGCGCCTCACCGAAGGCCAGGCGATCACCGTCGAAGTCCCGCTGCACGTCGTTGGCCAGGAAACCTCTCCCGGCGTCAAGGCTGGTGGTACGCTGCAGATCATCGAGCACTCGATCGAACTCACTGTCCCGTCGAACGCCATTCCGGATCACATCGAGATCTCGATTGCCACGCTGACCATCGGTCACTCGATCCACCTGTCCGACATTACTCTGCCGAAGGGTGCCAAGACGCATCTGTCGCCGGAAACGACGCTGGTCTCCATCGTTGCCCCTTCGGGCATGAAGGATGACGCAGCGGCTGAAGGCGCTGAAGCAGCCCCCGCCCCTGCGGCCAAGGCTTAATTGTTGCGGCGTTTTTCGCCGCGACGTTTTTGCAAGTTCGACGCTCCGGTCGCAAGGCCGGAGCGTTGTGCTATCCTTGACTGCCTTGTTTTTTTGAACCAGACCACGCCATGCACCTAATCGTCGGCCTCGGTAATCCCGGTTCGCGTTACGCGAAGAACCGCCATAACATTGGTTTCATGGCGGCGGATGCGGTTGCGCGCAAATGGCAGACCAGCCCGGGGCGCAAGCGCTTTCAGGGAGTGGTGTGCGAAGCGGCGATTGACGGTGAGAGAATGCTCATTCTCAAACCGGAAACCTATATGAACGAATCCGGTCGCGCGGTTGCAGAAGCCATGCGTTTCTTCAAGATCGGCCTTGAGAACGTCATTGTACTCTATGATGATCTCGATCTTGCTCCCGCCAAGTTGCGGGTGAAGGTCGGCGGTGGCAATGGTGGCCATAACGGGTTGCGGTCCATTACCGCCCATTGCGGCAATGATTACAAGCGGGTACGGCTCGGCATCGGTCACCCCGGTGACAAGGCGCTGGTTCAGCCATACGTGCTCGGCGATTTTTTTAAGGCGGAGGAGCCCTGGGTCGAAGACCTGACGGATGCCTGCGCCGCCAACCTCGCCCCCCTCCTCAAGGGGCAGGATTCATCTTTTCAGAACAAGGTTCATCTCGCCATGGAAGGGCGTGGCTGGATTGAGGTCAAACGCCCGGCTGAAAATGCCGGAAAGACAAAGGAGTGAGGCCATGGGCTTCAAATGCGGAATTGTCGGCCTGCCGAATGTTGGTAAATCGACCCTGTTCAATGCCCTGACACAGACTGCGGCGGCGCAGGCGGCCAACTACCCTTTCTGCACCATTGAGCCCAATGTGGGTGACGTGGCCGTGCCGGACGAGCGTCTGGACGCCCTGGCCGCCATCGCCGGTTCTGGCCTGATCATCCCGACGCGCCTCACCTTCGTCGATATCGCGGGGCTCGTGCGCGGCGCATCCAAGGGCGAAGGCCTCGGTAACCAATTCCTCGCCAATATCCGCGAATGCGATGCCATTGCCCATGTGGTGCGCTGTTTTGAAGATGGCGATATCACCCACGTCGAAGGCAAGATCGACCCGGTCACCGATATCGAGATTATCGAGACCGAGCTGATGCTTTCCGATCTCGACAGCCTGGAGCGTCGCGTCATCTCGTTAGAGAAGCGCGTTCGCGGCAATGACAAGGAAGCGAAGGAAGCCCTCGACCTCGTCAACCGCTCGCTGGTGCTTTTGCGCGAAGGCAAGCCTGCGCGCCTCATCGAGCGCAAGCCCGAAGAAGAAAAGCTGTTCCAGTCGCTGGGCCTCCTGACCTCAAAGCCGGTTCTCTACGTGTGCAATGTCGAGGAAGCCGCAGCCGATAAGGGCAACGCCTTCTCGCAGAAGGTCTATGAGCGCGCCAAGGAAGAAGGCGCGGTGGCGGTTGTGGTATCAGCCAAAATTGAAAGCGAGATTGCCGTGCTGCCGCTCGAAGAGCAGCGCGACTATCTCGACGCCATCGAGCTCGCCGAGCCGGGCCTTAACCGCGTCATCCGCGCCGGTTACGAGCTTCTTGGCCTGATCACCTATTTCACCGTCGGCCCCAAAGAAGCCCGCGCCTGGACCATCACCACCGGCACCAAGGCCCCACAGGCCGCAGGCGTTATCCATACCGATTTCGAAAAAGGCTTCATTCGCTCGGAAACCATCGCTTATACCGACTACACCACCCTCAAAGGTGAAGCGGGCGCCCGCGATGCTGGCAAGCTGCGCCTCGAGGGCAAGGAATATATCGTGCAAGACGGCGACGTGCTGCACTTCCGCTTCAATAATTGAGGCACGCCAGTTGAACCGATGATCCTTCCCCGCCTCCACTCCTGGGATTTCCCGCCCAAGGACGCTATTGCCCTTCAGAAGGAGTTGGCGGGGCGGGTTATCATCGACCGCCCCCTTGATTTCGACCGGGTCAAACTGGTTGCGGGCGTTGATGTCAGTGTCAAAGACGGCTGGTCGCAGGCGGCGGTTGTGGTGACACGATTGCCGGATTTTGCCGTCATTGAGACGGTCACTATAAAGCGGCCGACCAGCTACCCTTACATCCCGGGCCTTCTCAGCTTCCGCGAAGGGCCGGTACTGGTGGAAGCGTTTCAGAAGCTGACATGTGAGGCAGATCTTTTTCTGTTCGACGGCATCGGCTATGCCCATCCGCGGCGCATCGGCATCGCTTCTCACATGGGTTTGTGGCTCAACAAGCCAACCATCGGCTGCGGCAAGAGCCGCTTATGCGGCACACATGGCGCGCCCCTGCCAGAAAAAGGCGGCGCAGTTCCCCTCATGGATCGTGGAGATACCATCGGCTCGGTGGTGACGACCAGAACCGGTTGCAAACCGCTTTTCATTTCACCGGGGCATTTATGCGACCTGCCGGGAGCGGTGGTGGCGACATTGCGCTGCACCACACGCTATCGCCTGCCCGAACCAGTGCGGCTGGCCCATAAAGCTGCATCTCTGGCTTAATTCATAAAGAAAAGCCCGGAAGCGGCCAAGCCAGCATCCGGGCGATCATTCCTGCTTCAGCGAAAGCGCTTACTTCTTGTTACCCTGCTCGTCGAACTGCTTCAGATAAGCAATGAGATCCGTGATCTTCTGCTCGTCCTTGACGCCGACGAAAATCATTTTGGTGCTGGGTATCTTCTTGCGCGGGTCCTGGATGTATTCGCGGAACACCGCTTCGTCCCAAGTGATGCCTGAATTTTTGTTGGCGTCGGAATAGTTATATCCGGCGATGGAGCCGGAATGCCGGCCAAACAGGCCGTTGAGCAACGGGCCGGTCATGTTCTTGGCGGTTGGGCCGATCTGATGGCAGGCGCGGCATTGCAAAAATACCTTTTCGCCAGCAGCCGGATCACCTGCGGTCTGCGCATGGGCCGCACCGGCGCCAAGCAGCGTCAAAGCAAGGGTGGAAATCAGCAAACGTGTCCGCATAACACTAAAACCTCCATAATGTACCCACAAGGTACGCGAACCTTCCAGACTCTCTGTTGACGTGCGTCAAATGCCCGGCCAAGCTCTGTCGTGAAGCGATACCATTTTTTTATACGATAGGCTAACATGGATATCATCTCTGCCGTAAAACCCCAGAAAAACCTTCTACGAAAGCCCGCTATGACTGCCCGCGACGAAAATACTTTGCGCTTTTATTCAGAAGAAGCAGCCGCCTACACCGCTCAGGTTCACCCGCACAACGCCCGTCTGGAGAGCTTTCTGACACGCCTGCCCCGAGGGGCAAAAATTCTCGAACTTGGCTGCGGTGCAGGGCACGATAGCGCCCAGATGATTGCGGCCGGGTTTGACGTGACACCGACCGATGGCACTGCCGATATCGCTGCCGCTGCCGAGAAGCGGCTGGGGTGCCCGGTTTCGGTGCTGCTCTTCGAAGACATCAAGATGGCGGATGCCTATGACGGTATATGGGCAAACGCCTGTCTCCTGCACATTCCCCGCGACCAGTTGAGCACCATATTGGAGCAGATCCGGCAGACTCTGCGGCCCGGTGGCGTGTTCTATGCGAGTTTCAAAAGCGGCACGGCGGAGGGACGCGATTCGTTTGGGCGCTATTTCAATTACCCCGATGCTGAGTGGCTACGCCGCGCCTATGACGCAGGCTGGAAAGCGATTGATATCGAGGCCGCGGAAGGTGGCGGCTATGACCGGAAGCCCACTAACTGGCTGCATGTCACAGCGGTCAAGGGCTGAGCCCTCACCTTGTTTCAAGAGAAGGATACGGGATTATGTTGAAAATCTGGGGTCGGAGAAATTCGAGCAACGTCAAGAAGGTGTTGTGGTGTGCGGAAGAGATGAAGCTCCCCCATGAGCAGATCGATGCTGGTGGCGCTTTCGGCGGCACGGACAATGCCGAGTACCGGGCATTAAACCCCAATGGTCTTGTCCCCACCATCAAGGATGGTGATTTTGTCTTGTGGGAATCGAACAGCATCATCCGCTATCTCGCAACCAAGCACGGCAATGAAGCGCTTTACCCCACCGAACTGAAACAGCGCGCCACAGTTGAACAATGGATGGACTGGATTGCAACGTCCTTCGCGGTACCGTTTCGCGATATTCTTTTCAACCTTTTGCGGCTGCCCGAACCGGAACGCGACATGAAGGTGGCCAATGCCGCTGTCATACGCCTCTCGACTTTGCTCACTCTTGCCGATGCGCAACTCGCCAAGACGCCCTATCTGGGCGGAACGAACTTCTCCCTTGCCGACATCACCTTCGGGCCCTACGTCTATGGCCTGCTGGAAATGGATTTAAAACTTCCTGCCTTGCCCCATGTCCGCGCCTGGTATGAGCGCATGAAGCAGCGTCCGGCCTTCGCCAAAACCGTCATGCTGCCCCTGACCTGAGGAAACCATGACCTTAAATAGCAACGCGCCTGCCAAACCCAGCGCCGGACAATTATGGAATGCGGGGAGTTATGAGAGCAATGCCGGTTTCGTCCCGGTGCTCGGCAAGCCGGTGCTTGCGCAGTTGGCGCCCCAGCGGGGTGAGCGTATCCTCGATCTCGGCTGTGGCGATGGTGTGCTGACCGCCGAGATTGTGGCTTCAGGCGCTGAAGTCATCGGCGTTGACGCCTCGCCCGAACTCATCAAAGCCGCACAGGCGCGAAAGCTCGACGCGCGCTTGATGGACGGGCAAAAGCTCACCTTCGACCACGAATTCGATGCCGTCTTTTCCAATGCGGCTATCCATTGGATGCCCGACTGGCAAGGCGTTCTGATCGGCGTCCAGCGCGCATTGAAGCCCGGCGGGCGCTTCGTCGGCGAGTTCGGCGGGCACGGCAATGTTGCGGCCATTGTCACGGCACTCATTGCCGCGCTCCATGCGCGGGGCTTTTCCACTCAAGACCGGCTACCGTGGTTTTTCCCCACCGCTGCGGAATATCGCGCGGCCCTCTTAGCCCATGGCTTTGAGGTGACGGAGATTGCTCTCATCCCGCGACCGACGCCACTGCCGACCGGCATGCATGGCTGGCTTGCGACTTTTGCCAATCCGTTTCTGACAGGGTTGGCCCCCGAAGAGGCGGAAGCCGTTATTAATGATGCGATCGCTGCACTAACGCCCAGCTTGTGCGACAGCAGCGGGCACTGGACCGCCGATTATGTGCGCCTGCGCTTTTCGGCTATTTCCATTCCCAAGTGAGCCACAGCACCGACACCCATATCCCATCACCTTCATTCTACTCGAAAGGGTTTTTTCGTTCCTGCCCCTATTTTGCCATGCTTTTTATGCTTATATGGGAACGTCCGCATTCGCCGATTTCGGGAAGCGGTTGATCCCGCCTCAAAATGAGGGGGTCGCAAGGAGGACTATTTCATGGCGACTGCGTTGCCGATGCTTGTACAGGATAGCGGTCTTTCCCGTTACCTTGACGAAATCCGCCGGTTCCCGATGCTGGAACCCAATGAAGAATACGTGCTCGCCAAAAACTGGCGTGAACAAGGCAACAGCACCGCTGCCCACAAACTGGTGACATCGCATCTGCGTCTCGTCGCCAAGATTGCCATGGGCTATCGCGGTTACGGCCTCCCCATTTCAGAAGTGGTTTCCGAAGGAAATGTCGGCCTGATGCAGGCTGTCAAACGCTTTGAACCGGACAGAGGCTTCCGCCTCGCCACTTACGCCATCTGGTGGATCAAGGCTGCAATCCAGGAATACATCCTGCGGTCGTGGTCGCTGGTTAAGATGGGCACAACCGCCAGCCAGAAAAAGCTGTTCTTCAACCTGCGCAAGGCGAAGGGCCGTATCTCCGCACTTGATGAAGGCGATATGAAAGCCGAGCACGTGACGCATATTGCCACGAAGCTCGGTGTTTCCGAGCAGGATGTGGTCGATATGAACCGCCGCCTCAGCGGTGACTTCTCGCTCAACGCCCCGTTACGCGCAGAGAGTGAAGGCGAGTGGCAGGATTGGCTCGTGGACGACACGGACAATCAGGAACAGATAATGGCCGAACAGGAAGAAGGCCAAAATCGCCACCGTGCCCTGCGTGAATCGCTTGATGTACTCAACCCACGTGAGCGCCGCATTTTTGAGGCCCGCCGCCTGACGGATGATCCGATCACGCTGGAAGAGCTGTCAGAAGAATTCGGCGTGTCGCGCGAGCGTGTGCGCCAGATCGAAGTCCGAGCCTTTGAGAAGGTTCAGGAAGCGGTGCGTAAAAACCTCATCACACGTGAGACGCCCAAAGGGCACTTGCCGATGGCGACTGCGCACTAGAGCGTGCTGTTTTTTATCGGAATCGGGATTCCCTTTTTGTTGGAATTCTGATTCCGTATCCGCACTGATTTGAGGAGGTGCGGATGACACGACCGTATTCGGCAGATTTAAGAGCGCGAGCTTTGGCCCGGTTGGATGCGGGAGATACAATCCGGTCTATAGCGGCACAATTTGAGATCAGCCCATCGTGCATTCCGAAGTGGAAGAAGCTTCGGGCAGAGACCAACGCCATCACGCCCGGGAAGATCGGTGGTCATAAGAAGCGGACGCTATCTGGTGCGCCTGCTGACTGGTTACGCGATCGTATCCGCTCTGGCTCGTTCACCTTGCAGAAATTAGTCAAGGAACTGGCGGAGCGTGGAATTAAGACGGATACGCGCGCGATCTGGACGTTCGTTCATGCCGAAGGGCTGAGCTATAAAAAAAACGCTGTACGCGGCGGAACAGCACAGACCGGATGTTGCCCGCAAACGAGCGCGGTGGAAACGCCATCAGGGTGGTCTCAATCTTGAGCGTCTGGTCTTCATCGACGAAACCTGGGTCAAAACAAACATGGCACCCCTACGGGGATGGGGCCCAAAAGGCCACCGTCTTGAGGCCTATGCTCCGCATGGTCACTGGAAAACATTGACCTTCATCGCTGCCTTGCGCCATGACCGGGTCAGCGCACCATGGGTGATCGATGGACCAATCAACGGAGAATGGTTTGCGCTCTACGTCGAGCAGGTTCTCGCGCCAACCTTGAAGAAAGGTGACGTGGTGATCTTCGACAATCTCGGAAGCCACAAAAACAAGAGAGCCCGACACGCGATCAGACAAAAGGGCGCTCATATGCTGTTCCTGCCGCCCTACAGCCCCGATCTCAATCCAATCGAGCAGGCCTTCGCCAAACTCAAGCAGTTGACCCGGCAGGCGCAACCCACAACTGTCGAGCAAACATGGAAAAGGGTAGGGAAAATCCTCGACCTCTTCTCACCAAACGAATGCCAAAACTATCTCATAAACTCAGGATATGGTTCCGTATAAAAACATTACTCTCTAGAATCTGGCGCGTTTTAAGTGGATCGCCGGTTAAACGCAAAACGCTCTAATCTATTATTATGACCGGAAGGCATTCCACTTGGCCTGCCTTCCGGATATTGGCTGCTATCCACCATTTTTCAGTTGTGCGACGGGGCAATCTGAAGGTATCCGCGCCATTCCTGCTCATTGCCAGTTGCGAATGGCATCCGCGATGACCTGGAAGCCGGTGGAGCCCTTCTCGATAGCCAGCGTACCCCGCTGACCATTGGAAAAGATAACGTCGATCAGCAGCCAGTTCTTGCTCTGGAGAAACTGCATATTGCGCTCGACTTCCGCCGGGATGTCGGACAGCCCCAATATGAAGAAATCCGGCGCGACTGGCGTTGCAAAAACCTTCAATGCGTTGCCAATAGCATCATCCGCTTGATCTTTCATCTCCAGCTTGCTGATGCTGACAACCTGATGATCAACATCATCATCGCGGTGGGTGAAACGCATCACAATGGTATGAGAAACAGCAGATCCGTCATTGCTCTTGCGGATTTGCATATCGAGCTTGACGCCCAGTTGCTGCAAGTCAACTTCACCCCTGGCAACGGTTTCCATCGGCAACCCGGAGCCGCCATCCATTTGTTCGAGGCTCCATTTCGTCAGGCCTGGAGACGCGATGATTTTCTGAGCGTTTGGGGGCAGTTGCGCCGTCGATGGGTCCGCTTCGAACAGAAAAGCTTGCTGGACAGCAATCGTCTCCGACGTCCCAGTGGCTGAGGTCTGCTGGACAGGGGTTTCTGCCACGGATCCACCAAGACGATCCGTGAACTTGCCGGTGTCCGACTGTGCGGCTTCCGGCGTCTGTTCGCTGTTTTGCTGGTCCACCAGCGCCTGCACTGTCGCCTGCTGCTCGCGGTTATAGAGCTTGTAACTTGCAATCCCGATAACAACCGCAAAGACGCTGGCAACGAGAATGATCGCGCGCACGCGATTAGCCTGCCCGGAGGAGTTATGCCGCGAGCCGATGCGCGGGCGCTCGACGATGCTCGACACCACACTTTGTGGGTCATCTTCGGGCACATTGATCGGCTCGACCTCGCGCGAAGCCTGAATGTCCGCGAGCGCTGCGCTTGGGGTGGCAATGGGCGCAGGCGTTGTATTGATGGGCTCAAGCAGCACTTGCGAGGGCTCAAGCGGCGCATGCGTTTCCATGGGCGATTGCTGCGACGGCAACGTATGTTGCGCTTCCACAGAACTGATGGCGAGATCCAGCGCAGCCCGTTCCCGTTCAATATCGGCTGGCGCAACGGGCGGCTGAAGTGTTTGCAATTGCCCGATCAGAGCGCGGCGAGCCCGCTCGTACACAGCCTGACGCGTTGTCGGCGACTTGTCGGCGAGGCCGTCAATGGCACGTGCGATCAGGGTATGATAATCCGCCATCGCCTAACGCCTTTCTGCGCTTCCAAAGAAGAAGATGCCATATCCCTTTGGGGAAACGATATTACCAACACCGGAAGTTGCATTCCTGTCGGCATCTGTCAATCCTGGCCATATCTGCGGCAACGTCATCCACTGCGCACCCGATTATACCGACACACCATTTGCGTATTCGCAGGGGTGTGTCGGTAATGCCTGTTTTTTACTGTTAGCCTTCAAACGGGTTCTTCATCAAGATGGTATCTTCGCGTTCCGGCGAAGTCGAAAGCACGGCAACCGGCGTGCCGATCAATTCCTCGATGCGGCGCACATATTTGACTGCTTGCGCGGGAAGTGCGGACCAGGAGCGCGCCCCTGCCGTTGAGCCTTCCCACCCCTTGAATTCCTCGTAAATCGGCTCAACACGGGCCTGTGCGCCTTGGCTTGCGGGGAAATAATCAATTTCCTTGCCGTCGAGCATGTAACCGACGCCGATCTTGATGGTGTCAAAACCATCGAGCACGTCGAGCTTGGTCAGGGCGATGCCATTGATTCCCGAGGTGCAGACAGTTTGTCGCACCAGCGTTGCGTCGAACCATCCACAGCGGCGCTTGCGCCCGGTGACGGTGCCGAATTCCTTACCGCGCTCGCCGATTCGGGTGCCGGTCTCGTCATGCAACTCAGTCGGGAACGGCCCCTCGCCAACGCGGGTGGTATAGGCCTTGGCGATCCCCAGCACGTAGTCGATGGCCCCTGGGCCAAGGCCCGAGCCAGACGACGCCTGCCCGGCGACCGTGTTCGACGAGGTCACGAACGGATAGGTGCCGTGATCGACGTCGAGCAATGCCCCCTGCGCGCCCTCGAACAGGATGCGCTTACCGGCGCGGCGTTCCTGGTCGAGCAGACGCCAGACCACATCCATGAACGGCAAAACCTTGTCGGCGACAGACGCCAGTTCTTCGTAAATTTCCTTCGGCTTGAACTCCTCGATGCCCAAGCCACGGCACAGCGCATTATGATGCACCAGCATCCGGTCGATTTTCTCGGGCAGCGACTTGAGATCGGCGAGGTCCATCAAACGGATGGCGCGACGCCCGACCTTGTCTTCATAAGCCGGGCCGATGCCACGCTTGGTGGTGCCGATTTTGGTGCCTGCAGCGGCGGCATTTTCGCGGATGGCGTCAAGCTCACGGTGCAGCGACAGAATGAGAGTAGCGTTTTCCGCAATGCGCAGATTCTCACGCGTAACGGAAACACCGTCAGCGGAAAGCCGACCGATTTCGGCAACCAGAGCATGGGGGTCAACCACCACGCCATTACCGATTACTGAGAGTTTGCCAGGGCGCACCACGCCGGATGGCAGCAGCGACAGTTTAAAGACCTTGCCGTCGATCACCAGTGTGTGACCGGCGTTATGTCCGCCCTGATAGCGCACCACGACATCGGCTGCATCTGACAGCCAATCGACGATCTTGCCCTTGCCTTCGTCACCCCACTGGGCGCCGACCACGACGACGTTCGCCATCGCTCATCCTCCGCTTTAAAAACAGAATTCCGATTCGAAAACCGCCGAACCCTGCAAGATTTCACATCACATGAAAAAGCCCGGCAGCAAGGCCGGGCCCGGAAGAAACCTTGCAATCTCTCTTGGCGGGATCATTCCCCGGAGTCAACAGACTATTTATTACCGGGCTCATTGAAAGCCTGTATGTTTTCCGCTTGCTCTCCTCTCCCCCTCTCGTGATAAACCGAACCACCATGACAAAAACGCTCTCTCCGAAACAGCGCACCAGCGCCGTTAATTCCGCCCTCACCAGCCTCGCCCTCGAACGAGACGGCATCGAAGCCTTGCGCGGTGCCATCGCCTCCCATCTCGGTGAGGCGTTTGCCAACGCCATAGATATTCTGGCCAGCGCGCCCGGCCGCGTCATCATCACCGGAATCGGCAAGCCTGGCTATATCGCCCGCAAATTCACCGCGACCCTCGCATCCACCGGCACCGCTGCCTATTATCTGCACCCGGCAGAAGCCAGCCACGGCGATCTTGGAATGGTGCGCCCGGAAGATGTGATTATCGCGCTGTCATGGTCCGGCGAAAGCCGGGAACTCGCCGACACCATCGCCTATAGCAAACGCTTCCGCGTGCCGCTGATCGCCATCACATCGGAAGCAGGGTCTTCGCTTGGTCGCCAGGCCGATATCTGCCTGCTGCTGCCGAAAGCGCAGGAAGCCTGCCCCAACGGGCTCGCCCCGACCACCTCCACCACCATGGCGCTTGCGCTGTGTGATGCCATCGCCATGGCGCTGCTGGAATATCGCGGCTTCACCGCCGAAAACTTCCGTGACTTCCATCCCGGTGGAAAACTCGGCGCTCAGCTCAAGCGCGTGTCCGACATCATGCACAAAGCCGAACATCTGCCGATGGTCGCCACAGGCGCTCTCATGGCGGATGCCATCCGGGAGATGTCGTCCAAGAGCTTTGGCTGCGTCATTGTGATGAACCCGGATAAAACGCTCGCTGGCATCATCACCGACGGCGACCTGCGCCGCCACCTCCGCCCCGACCTGATGAGCACGCCAGTCGAAACCGTGATGACCAGAAGCCCGCGCGGCCTCATCGCCCCCGACGCCCTCATCGCCGCCGCGCTCGAACTGCAAGAACGCGCCAAAATCACCGCCATCATCGTGGTGGAAAACGGCAAGCCCGTGGGATTGGTGCACTACCTCGACCTGCTGCGGGTGGGCGCAACCTAAAACGAGCTTGCGGCTTACCGCAAGAGCATGCCTATTTTTAACGTCTCGGCGATATCCCGCGCGGCAAAGCGCAGGTTATAGGCGCCGTTGGCAAGTGCTTCGGGCAGCGTGCAGCATTCAAACAGGATTGAGAATACCGCGTCGATACCGTGGTCGCGCACCACGGCGGCCTCGCGTGTGAGACAACCCGCAATTCCGAGCACCGGCTTGCCGTGACGCTTGGCGACATTTGCCACGCCAATCGGCGTTTTGCCAAAAATTGTCTGGCCATCAATCCGGCCTTCGCCGGTAATAACCAGATCAGCGTCGCACACAGCGGCGTCCAGTGCCACCGCTTCGGTGATAATCTCGATACCGGAGCGCAACGTGCCACCCATGAAAGCCATGATCGCCGCGCCCATGCCCCCGGCGGCGCCCGCGCCGGGAACTTCGGCAACATCCATGCCGAGATCACGTTTGATAATGGCCGCGAACTGCTGGAGATAGCCGTCGAGCATCGCCACGACTTCCGGCGTAGCACCCTTCTGCGGGCCGAAAATCGCTGAAGCTCCGCGAGGGCCGCAAAGCGGATTGTCGACGTCACAGGCAACATTGATGGTGCAATCAGCAAGGCGCGGATCAAAACCTGTCATGTCGATGCGTGCAAGCCGTCCGAGCATGCCGCCGCCAAGGTGAAGGTCACGACCTTCCTTATCAAGCAAGCGCACGCCGAGGGCCTGTAGCATCCCGGCACCACCATCGTTGGTGGCGCTACCGCCGATGCCAAGAATAAAATTACGGGCTCCTGCGTCCAGCGCAGAGCAAATCAATTCGCCGGTTCCAAAGCTTGTGGTGAGGAGCGGATCACGCAGTTCCCGCGGCACCAGCATTAGACCGCTGGAGGCTGCCATCTCGATCACAGCGGTCTTGCCATCGCCTGTCAGCCCGTAGAATGCTTTGACGGGCGATCCGAGGGGATCGGTAACGATGGCGTCAACCTTGCGGCCGCCAGTCGCCTGAACCATGGCCTCGACGGTGCCTTCGCCGCCATCCGCAACCGGCAGTTTTACATAGTTAGCGTCCGGAAAAACCTGGCGAAAACCAGCTTCGATTTCGACGGCGACTTCATAGGCCGTGAGGCTTTCTTTAAAGGAGTCGGGCGCAATGACTATTTTCATTTTTCACCATCATACGTACGGGATATTCCACCCGCGCGCTTCCAGCGGCAGTTCCGGTTTACCGGCTGCCACACATATTTCGTTATAATATATAAGTGGGTCCGGCGGGAAAACCCCGCCGGATATTTTTCATCAAAATCGTCTCAAACCAGCTTTTCAACCGTACCTGAGCGCACGGATGTAGTCTTGGCACTGCCTTGCTTGATGATTGATGCGACGACCGCACCGATCAGCAAGAGCCCAACACCGAACCACAGGCCGGATTTGGCCGAACCCGTGGTGTCTTCGAAGAAGCCGAGGATGAACGGACCGAGGAAACCACCGAACAAACCGAGGCAGTTCAGCAGCGCCAAACCACCGGCCAGCATCGAGCCGCTCATATAGGTCGGCGGGTAGCTGAAGATCACCGATTGCACGGCAAAGAACATCAAGGCGGTGAGGCTGAAGCCGATGAGACCGACAACGCCGGTGCCCAGCGCACCGATCACCAGACCGCCGGCCATGATGAGATAGCCGAAGACCAGCAGAGCGCGCGAACGCCCTGGTGAATTGGCCAAAGGCGCAATGAAAATGCCACCGAAGGCCGCAACAATCCATGGAATGGCGTTGAGTAATCCAACCTGGAACGGCGTGAGAACGCCATAGGCACCGATGATGCTCGGCAGGAAGTAGCTGAGACCGTAAACAGAGAACTGGTGGGTGAAATAGATCAGCACGACCAGCAGGAACTGCTTGTTGGCGAAAGCCTGCTTGAAAGAGAAGTGATGCTTCCCGGCACCTTCGGGGCTTTCTTCCTTCAACTTGGCTTCAAGCCAGTTCAGGTCGTCCTTGTTGAGCCACTTTGCATCGCGGGGACGATCGGGCAGAACGAACCACACGACAATACCGACGATAATAGCCGGGATGCCTTCAATCACGAACATCCACTGCCAGCCGTGCCAGCCGCCCGCACCGTGCAAGTTGAGCAACAAGCCTGCGAGCGGACCACCGATAATGTTGGCCAAGCAGACACCGAGCAGGAATTTGCCGGTGGCACGTGCCCGCTGCTCCTGGGGGAACCAGTAGGTGAGATACAGGATAATGCCGGGATAAAGACCTGCTTCGGACGCGCCGAGCAGAAGGCGCATAATGTAGAAGGAGGTCGTGCCCTGCACGAAAGCCATCAAAGCGGAGATGATGCCCCACGTCACCATGATGCGCGCAATCCACATGCGCGCGCCGATTTTTTCCATGAACAGGTTGCTGGGAATTTCCAGCGTGGAATAGGTCAGGAAGAACAGGCCCGCACCAAGGCCGTAGGCCGTGGCCGACAGGCCGATATCGGCAGACATGGTCGCCTTGGCGAAGCCGATATTGGTACGGTCGATAAAGCTGATGATGTAGGCAATAATCAGCAAGGGCATTAAATGCCTGAATATCTTTCCTGTTGTCAGTTTTGCTTGTTCTGCTTCAGTCATGTGTGGTGTCCCCTTGTTTTCAGAATGAGCGATACCGTTGAGAAAAGCGGCTTCGCTTTTCCCGTTTTCCTCGCAGTCGTTTGCAGGACTAATCCCGTCCGACAGGGATGTGGGTCCGGCCTTCAGAGCAAGGCCGACCCCACTTTCTGGCAGTTCAGTTCGCTTCGCGTTCGAAGAGCATCGAGATGCCCTGACCGCCGCCGATGCACATCGTCACGAGGCCGGTTTTGGCACCGGTGCGCTCCATCTCGTACATCAGCTTGACCGGCAGGATTGCACCGCTCGCTCCGACCGGATGGCCGAGCGCAATCGCGCCGCCATTGACGTTGACCTTCTTCGGGTCGAGCTTCAGTTCGGTCATCACCGCAAGTGCCTGCGCGGCGAAGGCTTCGTTCAGCTCGATGAGATCAATGTCGTGTACGCTCATGCCCAGGTTCTTCATGAGCTTCTGCGTCGCAGGAGCCGGGCCGAAGCCCATGATCGCGGCTTCACAGCCAGCGACAGCCCAACCGCGGATCGCCATGCGCGGCTTCAAGCCACGTTTCTCGGCTTCGGCCCGGCTCATCAGGACGAGCGCACCAGCGCCGTCATTGATGCCGGATGAATTCGCCGCCGTCACGCTGCCGTCTTTTTTGAAGGCGGGCTTGAGTTGAGCAAGCTTTTCGCGGGGCGTTTCACGCGGATGTTCGTCGGTGTCGAACACGCGGGTGCCCTTCTTGCCGTCCGAGACATTCATCGGCAGTATCTGCTCTTTGAAATAGCCCTTGGCGATGGCGGCGAGCGCCTTTTGCTGGCTCTCAAAAGCAAAATTATCCATCGCTTCGCGGCTGATCTTGAACCGATCCACCACGTTCTCCGCGGTCATGCCGTTGTGATATGGGCCTTCCGGCCAGGTCAGGATCGAGATCAGACCGTCCTCGATCACACCGTCACCCATGCGATAGCCGTAACGGGCCTTGCGCAGGTAATAGGGTAGTTGGGTCATGTTTTCGGTGCCGCAAGCAACGGCAACCTTGGCCTGACCGGTCTGCAACGCCATCATGGCATCGGCGATCGCTTGCAGGCCCGAGCCACACTGGCGGTTGACCGAATAGGCTGTCGTCTCGTTGGGCAGCCCGGCGCGCAACTGGCAGATGCGGGCGATGAAGCCGCTCTCGGCAATCTGACCGACATTGCCAACCACGACTTCGTCTATGTCGCCGGGCTTGAGACCCGCACGCGCCACTGCCTCGCGGATAACCGCGCCGCCGAGATCGTGCTGATGTGTGTCCTTGAAGCTACCGCCAAAGCCGCCGATGGCGGTACGCACGCCACTAACGACAACGATATCATTTGCGTTTGTCATGTTCATTACCCCTCAGAGAACCATGCCGCCGCCGACATTGATGACTTCGCCATTGATGTAGCGGGCACCATCGGAGGCGAGGAAGGCCACGCATTCGCCAACGTCTTTGACATCGCCCGCATAACCCGCCGGGATCTTGCTGATCATGATGTCCCACACCTTCTCGGGAACGCCACGCGTCATGTCGGTGTCGATGAAACCGGGGCAGATGGCATTGATGGTGACACCCTTGCGCGCCAACTCACGGCAGGCGGTTTTGGTGAGGCCGATGACACCAGCCTTCGAGGCCGAGTAATTCGACTGGCCCACATTGCCGAGCCAGCTTGCGGAAGCGATGTTGACGATGCGGCCGTAATCACGATCGCGCATGCGGATGGCGGCCTGCTGCATGCACTGGAACGTGCCCTTCAGGTTCACGTCGATGACGAGATCCCAATCGGCCTCTGTCAGCTTGTGCAGCATGGAGTCGCGATTGATACCCGCGTTGTTCACCAGAATATCGACCGGGCCGAACTTGGCTTCCGTCTGGTCAAACAGCGCAACCACCTGCGCCTTGTCGGCGATGTTACAGGCGATGAAATGGGCGTTGGCACCACCTTCACGCAGAGTGGCAGCCGTGGCCTCACCGGCCGCGGCGTCCATGTCGGAGACAATGACCTTGGCTCCCTTGCTGGCGAGAACGCTGGCAATGCCCTTGCCGATACCGCGAGCTGAACCCGTGACGATTGCAACTTTGTCTTTCAGTAGCATCTAACTTCTCCTTGATTTCAGGAATTTTTCTGATTGGAAAGAATATTAGCGAGGCCAAACGGCGCAGCGCGGAAGAGCTTTTCGTCGATGACCTGGAGGTCGGAAGCGATTTCCGGCGTGAATTCCATCTGGTCGATGATGTCGCGCTGAAGATCGATGCCGGGGGCAATTTCCGTCAGTACCGGCCCCTGCGGCCTTAACTCGAAAACTGCGCGCTCAGTAACGAAGTGCATCTTCTGGCCCTTGGCCCGGGCAAGTTCTCCGTTATAGGAGACCTGATCGACCGCCTTGACGAGCTTCTTGACGCTGCCTTCCTGGACGATATCGAGCACACCCTCGTCGCACTTCACATCCAGACCCTTCGCGGTAAACGAGGAGCAGAAGATGACGTGCCGGGCGTTCTGGGTGATGTCGATGAACCCACCCGCACCGGGGCATGTCGCGCCAAGACGGGTGGCGTTGATGTGGCCGTGCGGGTCCATCTCGCCCGCCCCCATGAACGTCACATCAACGCCCGCGCCGTTGTAATAAAGCATCTGGTCGTTGTGGCTGATCATGGCGGAGAGATTGCGCCCGATACCGAAGTCGACACCACCAGCCTGGATACCGCCATAAATGCCGGATTCCACGGTGATGAGCACGCGTTCACCCACCCGCTCCTCATGGATCACCGCACCCACCACATCGTTGGGGATACCAGTGCCGAGATTGATGACGCAGCCTTCTGTCATGAAGCGGCTGGCGATGCGCCCGATGAGCTTGCGCATGTTCTGCGGCAAGGGCTTCGCTTCAGCGGCGGGGAGACGGATATCGCCGCAAAGTGACGGGTCGAACGCCCAGCTTGAGGTCTGGCGATGATCCTGCTCGGGATTGTCACACACGACAATGGCGTCGATAAAATTACCGGGAACCGTGATGCTTTTCGGATGCAACGACCCGTTGGCCACCTGGTACTTCACCTGGGCAATTACCTTGGCACCAAAACGCTTGGCCGCCAACACCGCGGGCAATACCTCAAGTTTCATCGCCTCCTCGTCGGTGGTCAGGTTGCCGGCACTGTCGGCATGGGTGCCACGGATGATCAGCGTATCGAAGGGAATGGCCGGATAGTACAGATAGTCCTCACCCTTGAAAGTGACGTGTTCCAGAATGGGCGGCAGTTCACGGGTGCGCTTGTTCATGCGTCCGCCCTCAAGGCGCGGATCGACGAATGTGCCAAGCCCCACCTTCGACAACCGCCCAGGCAACCCGGCAGCCATTGCGCTGTAGAGATGGGCCATCTGACCTTGTGGCAAGCAGAAAGCTTCAACCTGATTGTCATTGATCGCCGCCATCCAGCGCGGGGCGAGACCCCAATGGGAGCCGATGATGCGTTTGACCATGCCGGGGTGGCACAGATGCTGGTTGCCGCGCTGCCGGTCACATTGCCCGGCGGCATGGAGCAGGGTCAGGTTTTTTGGGCTACCGGTTTCCAGAAATCGCTTCTCGAGCTCTGAAAGCACCGACTCAGCGGCAGAAATCAGCGTCATGCCGACCGTACAGAGCGTGTGGCCATCCTGAACGAGGGCTGCGGCTTCGCTTTTCGAGACAAATTTACTTTTCATTCGGCTATTCCGTAGGAGGCAAGATATTCGGTGAGGTTCTGTTTGATCTTTGCCTTGTTGAGCTTGTCGTTGTGAGTGCGCGGAAAGCCGCGAACAAAAACAAGGCGAACCGGCAGCTTGTAATGGGCGATCCGGGGCCGCAGGAATGCGAGGATATCCTCGGCGCTCACTGTCCGCGGCTCTTCGGCGACAATCAGAGCCAATGGCTCCTCGCCATAAAGCGCACTCGGTGTCGGCACGACGGCAACTTCGATCACACCTGGAATGGTGGAGACGAGATTTTCGATCTCAATCGAATAGATCTTCTCGCCACCGCGATTAATCATGTCCTTGCTGCGGTCTCGGATAAACAGATATCTCTCCGCATCAAGAAAGCCGATATCGCCAGTGTGAAACCAGCCATCGGAGAAACACTGACTCTGGGCCTCGGGGTTCTGCCAATAGCCATTGATGACCATGTCGCCCTTGAGCCAGATGGCCCCTGCCTGCCCCGCCGGCAGGTCGCGACCTGAATCATCACGGATGGCAACAGCCAGGCCTGGGACCGGCTGGCCGGAGCTGCCCAGCTTGTCGCTGCCGCGCACATCGCCGCGGAAGATGGTTCCCGGCGAGGTGGTTTCCGTCAGCCCGTAAATCGTATGAATGGCGGCATGGGGAAAGAATTGCGTCAATTCCGATATGACGCCCTCATTGAGATGGCCCGCGCCGCAGGCAATCGAGCGCAGCGAGGGAAAAGCTCCCAACGCGGCCTTCCCGGCAGCCTGGCATAAAAGGATAAAGACCGTGGGCGAGCCGTGCAGGAAGGTGATGCCGTGGTCACGGATAGCAGCAAGGACATCGGGCGCACTGAATTTCCGGTGCAGATGAATTGTGCCACCGACATGCACGAAAAAGCACAGGAGCGCCGACAGCCCGGTGATGTGATAGATCGGCACAGCCAGTATTGTTTTGTCTTGCGCAGTCAGCCCCAAAACATCTGCATAGGCCGTCACAGCACTCATGAGATTGCGGTGCGTGATCACTGCGCCCTTGGGCAGGCCGGTGGTGCCGGATGTAAACATAATGACGGCAGGATCATCGGGCGCGACCTCAACGACCTCGCCATTTTCGGCGGAGGGAAGCTCGGTTCTGCGCCATTCGCCCAATGCAATATGCCGTACCGCCAAGCTGTCGACCAGCCAATCTTGAACATCTGCATCATAGAAGACGACATCCGCCTCTATGCGGTTAGCAAGCGCTAACCCCTCTTCCCGTTTGAGCTTTGTGCAGAATGGAATAACGACAACGCCCAGTGCGAGCGCTGCGAAAAACAATTCGCAAAATTCTGGGGTATTGCCCCAGGCCAAAACAACACGGCTTCCTTTACGCAATTTCAGATTATGCCAAAGATAAGCCGTCGCTTGGCGCACCCTATCATATAAGAAATTATACTCGTAACAGATACCATCGAATACCAGTGCGGTCGAAGAAGGAGCATTGAGAGAAACGTCCCGCAACCTCTCATACATCGTCACATATTCGATCCGACTGGGCATAGTTACTATTCCTAAACTAATATATATATTTAGAATTTTTACTAAAACCCTAAATATATATTTATTTTTATAATTACTTGACTTTAGAGACAAGAATAATTTATTCGATCAAAACAACATCGACTAATCATCTCATCTATCGTTGTACTTATTGAGTAGATATTCCAAAAGAAGCAAAAGCGTATTTTATGACAATCATTTTCTAGCATCTTCCGAGTGCGAACCACTATGTTCTAAATGACAAAGAACAGAGCGTTATTGTGGTACAGGGAACAACATGATTAATCGCAACAGCCTGAATATCTCGAAAGCGAACGCTTTCCAGATCGTGACGCAGATCAGCGAGGCCATCCAGAACGACGTCAATCTGATGAATGAAAAGGGCATCATCATCGCCAGCACCGACAAGGCGCGGCTGGGACAGTTCCATGGCGGAGCCTATAAGGTTATCACCGAAGGGCTTGAGCGGCTGGTGATCCATTTCGACGGTGAATACACAGGGGTGCGTAAGGGCATCAATCTGCCGATCCTCCAAGCGGGCGCAATTGTCGGCGTCATCGGTGTGACGGGTGAGGAAGCAGAGGTTCTGCGCTACGGCACTGTCATCAAGAAAATGACTGAGATTCTGCTTCTCGAAAGCGGCGCCTCCGAACGCAAAAGAATCGAGGAGCGCGTTCGTCGACGCTTTGTTGAAAAATGGATTTCACAGAAGGACATTGTCTCTTCAGCCGATTTCGTGAAATGGGGCCATTCGCTCGGCATCGATGTGAGTGTGCCACGAAGGACTGTCATCATCGGAGTGGAACAACAGAAAGCCCTCGGTGAAACGGCCGATGAAAGCTTTCTATTTGAACAGATTGACGAAGAAATTGAATATCAGGTCACGCGGCATCGGCACGGTATCTGCTCAAGGTTGGGCGCACTGATCATGTGCTTTCTGCCCTTGAAGGCCAATCGCGAACTGAGCGATTTCACCCAACGCCTGAGCACCCTGATTTCCCAGAAATTTAACTGCACATTGAATATCGGCATTGATGAAAAAACCGAGGATATTTTCACGTCCTGCGGCAAAGCAGAGAAGGCCATTGAGGCCTCAATACGCCTCAAGAGCCAGACCAGCATTTTTTACGATCAGATCGATATAGACATCTTCCTCACCGATCTGAAAGAGAGCATCAAACGGCAATATCTCAAAAGGCTCTTTTCTGGAATAAAAGCGGAGAACATGTCAGAAACAGTCAATCTCATAGACACTTACATCAGAAGCAATGGCTCGCTTGATAAGATGGGATCGGAACTCGACATCCATAAAAACACGGTACAGTACAAGCTGCGCAGGATTTTCGACCTGACCGGCTATGACATTCGCAAATTGCCCGACACGGCACTCATGTATATCGGCAGCGTTTTCCATAAAAGCCTCAAATCTCAGGAATAAAAGGCTTCTCGGCGCTTGACGGAACCGACGGTGTCAGACTTAGTGGCCGCAGCTTCCCACTGCCGCGCCGGAACCCCATGTCTCAGCCCTCGCATTCCACCCTGCTCTGGAACCGGCCCTACCCCATACTGATTGCTGCGGCGGCGATGTGGGGGGGGAATACTTTGTTCAGCCGGTTGGCGGTGGGTGAAATTTCGCCGATGTTGCTGACGCTTTTGCGTTGGGCCTTCGTTTGCGCCATCGCATGGGCGCTCGCCGGGAGAGACCTGAAAAACCACTGGCCGACACTGAAACCGAAAATTGCCATGATGAGCATTACAGGTGCCATCGGCTTCACCGGGTTCAACGCCTTCATGTACACGGCGGCGCATCACACCACGGCGGTGAATATCTCGATCATTCAAGGCGCCCAGCCCGTCATGGTGATGATCGGGGCGGCTTTCCTGTTTCATATGGCCATTAACTGGCATCAGGCTGCGGGCATCGTCTTGACGCTGATCGGCGTCGCCGCCATTGCGTTGCGCGGCGAGTTGCAAACTCTGCTCACGCTGAGTTTCAATCTCGGTGATTTGTTCATGCTGGGGGCCTGCCTGTGCTACGCGCTCTATACGCTGGCGCTGCGCAGCAAGCCCAAAGTGCCGGGCTTCCTGTTCTTTGCGGTTCTCGCCAGCGCCGCCACCGTGGCTTCGGTGCCAATGGTGGTCGGCGAATACATGGCTGGCGCGTTCGTCTGGCCAAGCCTGAAAGGCTGGATCGTCACGGCGGCCATTGTCGTGCTGCCGTCATTTCTGGCGCAGTTGTTCTTCATTCGCGGTGTGGAATTGATCGGCCCCGCCCGTGCGTCGTTATTCATCAACCTCGTGCCGGTCTTCGGCACCATCTTCGCCATTTTCTTCCTGCGCGAGCCGTTTGCGATGGTGCAAGGGATCGGGCTTCTCCTGGTGCTCCTCGGCATCTGGCTGTCCGAGAAAAAATAGAGGCGTCCGGCGGATGTGATCTTTCACACACCGACCGGGATGCCGCCGCCATAAACCAGCGGAAGCTTTGCTATCAACGATCCGTCCCTGTCGCCTTTTGCGAGTCCCCGCCATGCCTCGGCCCCCGAGTTCCCTCTCCTCGTTATGGGAACGCCCCTATCTTCTGCTGATAACCGCCTCGGCCATGTGGGGGGCCAATACCATTTTCAGCCGCCTCGTCGCCGGTGAAGTCTCGCCGATGATGATGACATTTCTGCGCTGGGCAATAGTCAGTGCAATGGTTTGGCCATTGGCCGTGAAAGCCTTGCCGTCGACCTGGCCGAAGGCACGCCCAAAGCTGTTGCATATCCTGCTGATGGCCCTCTCCGGCTTCGTCGGCAACAACGCTTTCATTTATTTTGCCGCCTATCACACCAGCGCGGTCAATATGGCAATTTTTCAGGGAGCCATGCCGATTTTTGTCATGGCGGGCGCAGTTGTACTGCTCGGCATCCGCATCATGCCACAACAGATCGCCGGTATTTTGCTGGCAATTTGCGGCGTGGCTGCCATTGCCCTGAAAGGGGATATCGCCACGCTCCTGCATATGAACTTCAACATTGGCGACATCTACATGCTGATCGCCGCCCTGTGCTATGCGGGTTATACCTTGCTGCTGCGCACAAAGCCCGCCCTGCCCGGCTTCGTGTTCTTTGCACTGCTCTCCACCTGCGCGGCTCTCGGCAGCCTGCCGTTTGTGATTTACGAGTATGTGGTCGGCATCATGCAATTTCCCACGGCGAAAGGCTGGATCATCATCGCGGTTGTTGCGGTGTTTCCATCCTTCGTTGCCCAGCTTTCCTTCATCCGTGGCGTCGAATTGATCGGCCCGCCCCGCGCCGGATTGTTCACCAATCTCGTCCCGGTGTTCGGCTCGCTCTTTGCCGTCATTTTCCTGCGGGAGGCATTTTTGATCGAGCACGCGATTGGGCTGGTGCTGGTGCTCGCAGGGATATGGTTGGCGGAGCGGAAATAAGATATAAGAGCGTTAAAATTGGGGGATTCGCGATGCGGTTGTGGACTTTCGGAAAGCACCGTTCAGGCTTTGCCGCTCTGGCTGTCACAAGTTTTCTTGTCCTCGCGATATCGTCTTCGGCTGAGGCGGGCAATCCATCTGTCAGGCAGCAAATCAGAAATGCGCAAAAATTGCTTGATAAAAAAGAGCCTTACCGAGCGGACTATGAAAAAGCTGAGCGCCTGTGGCGGCCTCTGGCGAAGCGCGGCTATCCCGTTGCACAGTATGGATTGGCAGAAGCCATAATCAAACCATGTTGCACACAAAATAGATGCATCGAGGCAAGAGAGCTATATCGCCAGGCTGCGCAACAGGGCTATGCCCCTGCGCAGCAGAAATTGGGTGAGGAACTCGCCTATGCTCCAAACTGGAAAAGGTCCCCGGAAGCAAATGACCACTCCCCTGAGGGTGGCAGGTACTGCGCCAACCTTGGAATTCCTTACGATCTGAATCAGGCTATCTCGTGGTTTCGCAAGGCCGCAAATCAAGGGTATTCCGAAGCGCAGTTGAAACTTGCCCAGAGTTATCTGGAAGGAGTAGGGGTTAAACAAAGCCCTTCAACAGCGCTTTACTGGTATCTCAAAGCAGCAATCCGCAACAACGCGGAAGCACAATATCATATTGCCTCCTTTTATGCCAAAGGCAGCAACGGCCTGCCAAAGAGCATTCCTAAAGCCCTCTATTGGTATAGAAAGGCCGCGGCTCTCGGTTTTCCCGAAGCTCAGGAAGAACTCGGCCGTCGATATGGATACGGGGATGGCCTGAAGCAAAACCTCGACAAAGCGATTTACTGGATACGCAAATGCAAGGCACAAACGCTCTTTCGTGAGCTTTGGGAGAAATACCCGGATAAATGGGCGACGCTGCTGTTTCCCAATGCCATATCGGAGCTTTCTTACGATGGAAAAGGCCGCAACCTGCGTATGTCAGGGCATCTTATTCATTTGACACCCGTGCGTTATTCTGTCGGAAGCGCGGGCGTTGCCTCGGATATGACTGTCTGTGGTCTGATCATCAAACGAGCTGGGCGAAAAACACAAGGTATCATGACCTATGGTGCGTGGAACCGTATTGTTGAAATGGATACCTGCGAAAAATTTGTTGGTGCCGGCCTCATGCCTCCTCTCGAGGGGGCGAGCCGGATCGGTCTGATTTACTACGCCAGCAGCAACTCATCTCAAGGCGGGGCTGAGACCGGCCCCATGGTCCTGATAGAAGATCAAAAAACCCGAAAATGGCGTATCGACGAAGTTTCCTCCGAAGCCGTGACGGGTTTTGTGACAATTGATGGCGAAGACAAGATGATTGAAACAATCGACGATATGCGTAAATTCCTGTCGCAGCCTACCGCGCCAGTTCCCGCAAGCCCAGCCGAATGAGCACCTTGGCTTCGGCCCCCTCTTCCGCCTGCTTGAGGGCGGCGGCGATTGCAGCGGAGGCTTGTGCGCGGGGGTAGCCGAGATTGACGAGGCCGGAAACCGCATCGGCTACCGCGCCGGACGCGGTGTTGTCATCGAGGGAATCGGACAGTCGCACCAACGCCGGATCAACCGAAGAGAAGGCGGGCACCTTGTCTTTCAATTCGATGCAAAGGCGTTGCGCCAGCTTCGGCCCGACACCCGACGCCCGACCAACAGCGGCCTTATCGCCGGTTGCAATGGCGGTGGCCAGTGAGCCGGTGTCAAAAATCGAGAGAAGAGCAAGCGCCACCTTAGCGCCAACCCCCTGCACCGATTGCAGCAGCCGGAACCATTCGCGTTCATTGTCTGACTTGAAGCCGAAAAGGCGAATGGCGTCTTCGCGCACTTGCGTCTCGATGGAAAGCACCGCTGCCTCGCCCACGGGCGGCAGGTTTTGCAGGGTACGCGTCGAGCATTGCACCACATAGCCCACGCCATGCACGTCAAGAATGATGAAATCCTCGCCGTAGCTATCGATGACGCCTTTGAGTTTGCCGATCACGTTTTGCCTCGCCGTGGGGGGAATCAATTGGAATACTGTTGCTTATCTAGCATTGTTTGAAGCGGCGAAGGGGGCAGTCGTTTGCGAGCTCCACCGGGAAAACACGATTACTTCGTGGCGGGTGGCGTATTGTCTTTCCCCTTGTTGCGGAATGCGGCGCAGACATCTTCTTCGGGAGCCCGGCCAATAAACCAGACATAATCATAGCGCCCCTTCGCCTGGGCCAGCACCTCGGCGGGCTTCACCAGCTCTTTACCGATATGGGTTTCCTGCAAGGTAATTGAAACCGTTGCGGCCCCCGTCTCCCGGTTCACCAGTAACGGCACGGAGACATCTTTACGGCTATGGCCGCGCCCCGAATAGAACAGCACACGGGAGTGGTGAGCGAGAGCGGATCGAACCACAGACGCCATCGCCAAATCGCGGTTTGCCTGCGCGCGCCCGAATTTTTCCGCCTGTGCCTCGTTGAGCGCATTGCAATGGGCCTCATTCATCAACCCACCCCAGGTGCTGACGATCTGCCCGGCCTGATCGCCGAGACGCGGCGCAAGCTCATCGAGCGCTGGCGTCGGCGTGCCCTTGGGTTGGTCGGCACCGTAAACCGCATTGCCTCCCTTGAACGCCCCGCCATAGAGCGGCAGATAGACCGGCCATGCGGGCCAGCCGCTTTTGCCCCATTGCAGCGCCTCGCCCAGCCCTTTGGCATCACGCGGATGCTCTTTGCGGTAAGCGTCGATGATGGGTTGTTTTTCGGCGGCGACATGCTCAACCACAACGGCGCGTTTATCTCCACCGGCGCTATTCAGTTTTTGCAAAAGACAGGCAGCCGCATTGACATGTTCTTTGACACCATGGCGCTCGCCAACCGCAACGAGTTTGGCGCTATCAATCTCCTGCATCACCTTGTCAAAGGAAACGCTACGCCCATCGGCAACCCGCACTATTTTACCACCGCAATCGGCGGCCAATGCGTTGGCAGGCAGGAGCCCGAAGGCAATGACAATTCCAGTCAGAAAGCGAGACCCCATAGACTCCTCCTGTTTTATTCAAGCTCTAGCCAAAGGGTTTCTTCGGGATTGGGAATGAAGAGAAAAGATGTCCAGCAATCACTCATTTCCGTTCCAACTTCCGCGCCGCAAGCGCATATTCTGTTGGGCCCGTTGCATCCATCGAGACCACAACATCCGTTCAACCTTGAGCTGATTTTTGTGTAACCAACAGTTTCCAAAAGGTCTCTGTCTGTCATCCAAATTTGTGGGACATATTCAAGACGGCTCTCTGCGAAGCTTATGCCTGCGGATTTTCTATATGGAATGAGAGACTCGAAAGCGAAACCCTCTTCCATAACGTGTTGGTTATCAATGAATTCTGGCTCGACCACATTCTCATCACCAAGACACAGAATCGCAACTGGTCGAGAAAGGGTAGTGTGGCATCGTTTGCAGATGAGCGCTTTGCGGTGTCCTACCATGCGTTTCTCCCGGTTCGCCTGCGCACGATATCGGGGAATTACCGCGCCAGCAACGCCCGCGCCTTGCGATGGTGGGCGTGGGTGATGGCAATCGCCAGCGCGTCGGCGGCATCGGCTCCGTTATTATCGGCCTTGGGGAGCAGAACCTTGATCATTGCCTGGATTTGCCGCTTGTCGGCGTGGCCGGAACCAACCACTGTTTTCTTGACCATATTGGCGGCGTATTCAGCCACCCGCAAATCGTGCAGGGCTGGCACAAGCAGCGCAATGCCGCGCGCCTGGCCGAGTTTGAGCGTGGCTTGGGCATCTTTGTTGACGAAAGTTTCTTCCACCGCCGCCTCGTCGGGCGAGAAGGAGCGAATGACATCTTCGATGCCATCGTGCAACTGGCGCAACCGCTCCGCCAACGTCAGCTTGTCGTCGGAGAGAATGGTGCCGCAGCCGAGATAGGACAAGCGCGTGCCTTCAGTGACAATCACCCCCCACCCGGTGCGGCGCAGGCCGGGGTCTATCCCCAAGATACGGACGGGGGGCTCAGCCATGGGCGGGTTCAGCCGCCGAGCTTGGCGACGAGGGCCTCGGAAAGCTCGAAGTTGGAATAGACGTTCTGCACGTCGTCATGGTCCTGAATGGTTTCCATGAGCTTCATCAGCTTCTCACCGGTCTCGTCATCGACGGCGATGAGGTTTTGAGCCTTCCAGATCAGTTTCGAGGCCGTCGGCTCACCAAACTTGTCTTCAAGCGCTTTGCTGACTTCATTGAGCGCGGTGTGATCGCAATAGATCTCATGCCCGTGCTCGGACGATTCCACATCGGAGGCCCCGGCTTCAAGGGCCGCTTCAAACACCGCATCTGCGGCGGCGATGGTCGCCGGATACTCGATATAACCCACATGGTCGAACATGAATGAAACCGCGCCGGTTTCCGCCATGTTGCCACCGCTCTTGGTGAAGTAGGAGCGCACATCGGCAGCGGTGCGGTTACGGTTGTCGGTCATCGCTTCGACGATGAGCGCCGTGCCGCCGGGGCCATAACCCTCATAGCGGATTTCATCATAGTTTTCGCTGTCGCCACCAATCGCCTTGTTGATGGCGCGGGTGATGTTGTCTTTCGGCATATTTTCGGCGCGCGCCGCCAGAATGGCCGAACGCAGGCGCGGGTTCATGGCCGGGTCTGGCGTGCCGAGTTTGGCGGCAACCGTGATTTCGCGGGCGAGCTTGGAAAAGACTTTCGAGCGCACCGCATCCACACGGCCCTTGCGGTGCATAATATTTTTAAACTGTGAATGGCCTGCCATGATCAAAAACTCCGGTCATGAAAGCGGCTTCACCAATGCGGGCCGGTTTCGTGGAACCAGCGATGAGGCAACCGCTTGCGTAAATCAGATGATGGCTGCTTATAGGGCGAGATGCGGCAAACGCCAAGGGGAAGCCGTGTACGAAGCGCGGGATTGCCGAATTTTTGCGACGATACTTGAAAAAATTACCGCAATTCCTGCTTGAAAAATGCGTTTGCTCACGGCCCTGTTCTCTGCGACAAAGCCGCCCCGGAATATGAGTACCCCCATGAGAAAATGGCTTGCCGCCCTCTCCGTTCTTTGTCTTTCATCCGCACCGGCTGTTGCGCAATCGCCCTGCGCTGCGGTCAGTTTTGAGAGCATTGATTACACCATCTGCACGGCCCGCGCGGCAAAGGACGAGATCCGCCTGTTCCTCAATGGCCGTGATGGCAAACCCTATGGCGGGTTCCACGGCATCACCAAAGGGCTTGAACCCGGCAAGGTGCTTACCTTTGCCATGAATGCAGGCATGTATCATGCCAATCTCGCCCCCGTCGGGCTTTATGTCGAAAAGAGCAGCGAGATCGGGCATCTCAATCTACGCTCTGGCCCCGGCAATTTTCACATGCGACCCAATGGCGTGTTTTATCTTGATGGCAAAACAGCGGGCGTCATGGAAGCGGAACGCTTCGGTAAAAGCGGCATCAGGCCGGTTTATGCGACGCAATCGGGCCCGATGCTGGTGATCGACGGCAAAATCCATCCCAAAATCCGCCCTTCCGGCACATCGGCCAAATTCCGCAACGGCGTTGGCGTCAGCGGCGACGGCACTGTATATTTCGTTATTTCCGACGAGACAGTCACTTTCCACGCCATAGCACGCCTGTTCCGAGACCGGCTCAAATGCGCCAATGCGCTTTATTTCGATGGCACGGTTTCAAGCCTTTATGCGCCCACACTCGGCAGAGACACCGACCCGTTCATCTCGCTCGGCCCCATCGTCGGAGTGGTGGCAGGCAAGGGCCGGAAGTAACCTCTACCGCGCCGCCAGCCGGTAATGCCCCGTGATCGGGTAGGAGAACAGAAACTCCTGCTCGCGCGCCCCGGCTCCCACATTGTGGATGACCAGCGGCGTCTTACGATCAGCGGCCAGACGATCTGACACGAGCATGATGTGCGGAAGGTTGCCCGGCAGCGTCACTGTGACAAGATCGCCCGCCTTATAGTCCGCCGCATTGGCGCTGACGGGAAGGCTTTTGCCCTTTCGGGTGAAAAACACGCGCAGGTTGGGCACGCGGCGATGGTCGATATTGCTGTCTGCGCCTTTGAGGCCCCAGTTTTTAGGGTACGCGCTGAAATTGGCCCGCATGTCCTCGTTGACCGTCTTCTGCAGGTCATAGCCAAAGGCATCGCGATAGGCACGGATCACCACATCGGTGCACACGCCCCGGTCGCGCGGCACATCGCCGCCGGGAAACCCGATGCGTGCGTAAGTCGGCGTGTACAGCACCGTCACACCAACCTGACGGCGCGCAGCGGCGACCAGCGCCTGAGCGGTGGTTTCAGAAACGGCGGAAGCGGGATTGGTTGCGGGGCCAGCGAGAGACGGTGTAGCGGCAAGCAATCCGCACACCACAAGCGCCCTAACCATCAAATGAGAGAACGGTGCACGAGTGTTCATGTCATCAACCTTGGCCATAAAACCTTCAGGCACCTGAAGGGCCAAATATGGCGCGCGCATGGCTGACCAAAGCCGAACAGAAATTTTCCGCAGCGGAAGACAGGCTGCGATCCACACGCCGGATCAAATGCACCTCACGAAACAACTCTTCCGCCAGGGGCCGCGTCACGAGATCGGGGTGGAGAAACTGATAAAGCGTCAGGCTCGGCACGAGGCTCACACCAAGCCCGGCGGCAATCAGCCCCATCATGGTGGTGAGTTGCTCGACCTCAAAGGTGTGGTAGCGGCCATCGGGTGGCAATGCGTGGTCGAGCACCTGCCGAATGCTGGTGCGTTGTGAGAAATTAATGACCATATGACCGTCGAGATCGGTGAGGCGAATGCTCTCATGTTGCGCCAGCGGGTGGTCTTTGCGGCACACCAGATGGTAGCGTTCACTGCACAGCTTTTCGGAGCACAACTCATCATCATTGACGCGGAATGCGGTGAGGGCAAAGTCGGCAATATTGTCGTTGAGCATCTGCAGGCAGCGGTCAGATGGTGCATCATACAACTCGATCCGCACCTGCGGATAAGCACGACAGAAATCAGGCAATATCGCAGGCAGCCAGCTCACAGCCACCGAAGGCAGCGCCGCCACATAAACACGGCCGGTTTCACCGCGACCAATCGCTTTGATTTCCTTTTCAGAGTCTTCATAGAGGCGAATATGGCGCTGGGCGATAGCATGAAATGCCTCGCCATCCGGGGTGAGGTGAACGCTGCGGGTGTCGCGATCGAACAGGCGGAAACCAAGCTCGGTTTCCAATGCGTTGATCAAAGCGCTGAAAGCCGGTTGTGAGAGAAAAACAGCGGACGCCGCGCGGGTGAAATTGCGCTGCTCGCATAATGCCATGAAGGCCTTCAACTGCTTGATCGAAACATTCACGGCGGTATCTCCCTATAAAGCGCGCGCGCCACAACCATCGATAACCCGCTGGAAACGCAGTCCCCTCCCAATTTCTTCCCATATCCCTTTGTTTTTAAACATTTATTTGATCGACAAATCCAGTGATCCAAACTCTGAATTTCTCTTGGGACGACAGGCTCTTTATACCTCAGTCTAGTAATTAGTTCGCCCGTATTAGCAACGCTTAATACTGAGTATACAGCGCCAATCAAAATAATTCAAGGAGCATTTCATGCTAGCAACGCTGGGTATCTGTACTATCTTTATAGTATTATTAGCAATTCTTACAAATAGAGCATCTCCTCTTGTTGCTCTTATTGCCGTTCCTATTATCGCAGCGCTGATAGGAGGCTTTGGCTTCGCAACGAGCGGCTTCATCATCAAAGGGATTACATCCATCGCGCCGATTGCTGCGATGTTCGTCTTCGCCATTATCTTCTTCGGCGTGATGACAGATGCTGGAATGCTCGACCCCATCATCGACGGCATTCTCAAAAGCGTCGGCGCCAAGCCCGCGCGCATTACCATGGGCACGGCACTGCTGTCGCTTTTGATTCACCTCGATGGTTCGGGGGCTATCTGCTTCCTGATTACCGTTCCTGCCATGCTCCCTCTTTATGATCGTCTTGGCATGGATCGGCGTATTCTCGCCTGCATGGCCGCTCTTCCCGCAGGCGTCAATTTCCTGCCATGGACAGGCCCGACAATTCGTTCGTCGGCAGCCCTCCATATCCCAACCATTGATATTTTCAAACCTATCCTGATCCCGCAACTCGTCGGCTTGGTCTTTGTGTTTGTCATCGCTTATTGGCTTGGCAAAAAGGAAGAGCGCCGCCTGGGCCTCAACAATTCCCGGATGAGCGCTGAACAGCTCCAGTCGCTGGTTGCGACCCGCACATTAACCGACGAAGAGAAAAAAATACGTCGCCCGAAAATGTTCGTGCCAAACCTGCTCATGACGGCGGTCGTGATGGTGATCATGATCGGTGGCTGGGTTGACCCAACTGTGATGTTCATGGTCGGCACCGTTTTGGCCCTGATGATGAACTATCCCGATGTTAAGATGCAGAAGGCTCGTGTTGATGCCCATGCCAAGGCGGCGCTCATGATGGCAAGCATTCTCCTTGCGGCTGGCTGCTTCACCGGCATCATGACCAATACGGGTATGCTCACAGCCATTGCGAAAGCCGCCGTGTCGGTGGTTCCGCCAGACATGGCACAGCATATACCATTTGTGCTTGGTCTGGTCTCCATGCCGCTCAGCCTGCTGTTTGACCCGGATTCGTTCTATCTCGGCGTGATGCCGGTTATCGCCGAAGTCTACAAATCGTTTGGTGGCGATCCGATCCACATTGCTCAGGCGGCGATCTTCGGCCTGCACACCACCGGCTTCCCGGTCAGCCCGCTCACGCCCGCAACCTTCCTTCTCGTAGGCCTGTCCGGTATCGAGCTTAGTGCTCATCAGCGCTTCAGCTTCAAATACCTTTATGCCGCCACCGTCGTTATGACCTTCACTGCGGTCATCATCGGCGTCATCCCGCTATAATCCGAGGTGTTACCATGAAAACAATCCGTATCGGATCGGCTGCTGGCTATTCCGGCGACCGCATAGAACCCGCGGTGGAGCTCGCTGAAAAAGGCAATTTGAACTATCTCGTGTTCGAATGCCTTGCCGAGCGCACCATCGCCATCGCCCAGCAGGCCAAGATGAATGACCCGACCAAGGGCTACGACGCCCTTCTGGTCGAGCGCATGCAGGCTGTGCTCAAGCTGTGCCATGAGCGCGGCATCAAGATCATCACCAATATGGGCGCAGCCAACCCGCAGGCTGGTGCGCAAAAGGTGGTTGAGGTTGCCCGTTCACTCGGCATCAAGAACCTCAAGGTCGCAGCTGTTTCCGGCGATGACGTGCTCGCGGAACTCAAGGCAGGCAGCTATACCATCGAAGAAACCGGGAAGCCGGTTAAAGAGATGGAAAACAGCCTCGTCTCGGCCAATGCCTATATGGGCGCTGAACCGCTTGTTCAGGCACTGAAAGACGGCGCTGATGTCATCATCACCGGGCGCGTTGCCGACCCGTCGCTGTTCCTTGCGCCGCAGATCCATGAATTTGGCTGGGCTCTCGACGATTGGGAGCGTCTGGGTCGCGGCACCGTGACCGGGCATCTGCTCGAATGCGCGGGCCAAATCACCGGCGGCTACTACGCCGATCCCGGCAAGAAGGACATTCCTGGCCTTGCCCGCCTCGGCTTCCCGCTGGCGGAGATCGACCAAGATGGCCACGTCGTCATCACCAAGGTTGATGGCTCCGGCGGCATGGTGGCGGAATCCACCTGCAAAGAGCAGATGCTCTATGAGTTGCACGACCCCGTGGCCTACCTCACCCCGGACGTGACCGCCGATTTCTCCGGCGTCACGTTCCATCAGGACGGCAAAGACCGTGTCCGCGTTCAAGGTGCTAAGGGGCGCGCACGCCCTGACACACTGAAGGTTTCGGTTGGCTTTGTTGATAGCTATGTCGGTGAAGGGCAAATGTCCTATGCCGGTCCCAATGCGCTGGCGCGGGCCAAACTTGCCCTCGACATCGTGCGCGAACGGTTGAAGCTCACCGGTGTGCAGACCACCGAATTGCGTTTCGATCTCATCGGCGTCAATTCGATTCACGGCGACAAGCTGTCAGAAGGCTCTGAGCCCTATGAAGTGCGCATCCGTGTCACCGGTCGCACCGAGAACATGAAGGAAGCGGTGCGCATCGGCAATGAAGTCGAGACGCTCTACACCAACGGCCCGGCGGGCGGCGGCGGCGCATTCAAATCAGCGCGCCAGATCGTTGCCATGGGCTCGGCTTATCTACCGCGCGCGAAAGCCGTGCCGGTTGTCGAATATATGGAGGCCTGAGATGAAGCTTTACGATATTGCCCATTCACGCACGGGCGACAAGGGCAACACCTCGAACATCTCCCTTATCGCTTACGACATGAAGCACTATGCGCTCCTCGAGAAATACGTCACCGCCGACAAGGTCAAGGAGCATTTCTCCGACACCGTGCAGGGCAAAGTGGTGCGTAAGGAGATCCCGAGCATCGGCGCGCTGAACTTCATCATGTACGAAGCGCTCGGCGGCGGTGTGACCCGCTCACTGGCCCTTGACGCCCACGGCAAATGCCTTGGGGCTGGGCTCTTGAGTTTGGAAATACCAGACACACTTTAAAAGAATTCGGCGCAGTTCCCCCACCGCGCCGAACCCCATGGGTTCCATAACAAGAAGCCGTGGGTATAAAACTCCGGAAGGTTACCCCCAACCTTCCGGAGTTTTTTTATTCAGGGGCGAACGAATACATCTTTTGCCCGTTGGGAGCGGCGCAGATACGCGCTTATCATCAGGGCGGGAATAACCATCCATACAATCGTCAATGAGATTGAGCGGTCCGCTGCGAAAAACTCTGGCGCCAACGACGCCATGATCGTGGGACCACAGATATTCCATATCACCATTGCCAGTAATAATGGGACACAATATTTGCGGAAGCGGCGGCTTTTATCGATAAATCTCAGTATCAACCAGGCCACCGCAGCGGCCAGCACAAGCACTCCGATGCTATACACAAATTCCACGACCATAACGATGCGAAAGCGAAGCGCGATACTGGTGTCCAAGAGCAAGTCTGGGAGACCCGAAGCAAGATCGAGTAAGGCAGAACCTCGGATCCAGGCCGTCATCAGGCCAGCCCCCACAATCATGCAGAGATAAACCCCGATACCAATAAGCCAGACATTCATCCGTTGCGGCTGCAGCCTCGACTGGAAGGAAGACAATTCCTCCAAAAACGCATCGTTGCTGTCTGTTGGTGCTTCATCGGCTTTCATGGCTCCCCCAATTTAAGAACTCATTCCCAAAAGCCTGGTCGGCTTTCCTCAAGATGCGGGCCGATGCGCACGGCGGCGACATGGGTGGCGAGGCCGGTTCTGTCGTCGGTCTCGATGGCGATCCCCGATAAGGTCCCCTCGCCTTCCCCCGGCTCAAGCCGCGTGCCCGGCGTCTTTTGCAGGAAGCGGCGGATCGCCTCTTCCTTCTTCATGCCAAGCACGGAATCATAATCGCCACACATGCCCGCGTCCGACATATAGGCAGTGCCCCCAGTGAGAATGCGGTGGTCACCGGTCGGGGCATGGGTGTGGGTGCCAACCACAAGCGAAACCCGCCCATCAAAATGATGGCCAAAAGCCTGCTTCTCGCTGGTTGCCTCAGCGTGGACATCAAGAATGATGGCATCCGAAACCTGGGCGAGCGGGCATTGGGAAATTTCGCGCTCGGCGGCGGCGAACGGGTCATCGAGCGCATCCATATACAGGCGGCCCATGACGCTGATGACGAGCAATCGCTTGCCGGAATGGGTATCGATGAGAGTTGCACCGCGCCCCGGTGTACCCGGCGGGTAATTGGCGGGACGCAGGAGCCTCTGTTGGCGTTCGATGTAAACCAGCGTCTCGCGCTGGTCGAAAGAGTGGTTGCCAAGCGTGACGGCATCGGCACCCGACGCCAGCAGATCATTACAGATGGCCTCAGTCAGGCCAAAACCACCAGCGGCGTTCTCGCCGTTGATGACAACGGCATCAAGCAGCCATTGCTCACGCAACGCTGGCAATCGATCAGAAACCGCCTGACGGCCGGGACGACCCACCACATCACCAAGAAACAAAAGCCGCATACCATCACTCCGCCACTCGTATCGTCTCCGCCTCGGTCACAATCATGCGCAAGGGCTGATCATGGGGTTCCCGCGGCAGCGCAACCTGTTCCTGCATAGCGAAGGCGACACCGATTGTCATGGGGGCACGCGGATGTTGCGCACCGGCAAGCGCACGGTCATAGAACCCCTTGCCATAGCCAAGCCGCGTGCCTGAGCGGTCAAAGGCCGCAAGCGGCACGAGAATAACCTCGGGCTGAACAACGGCAGCCTTCGCGTCGGGCTCCATCACACCGAAGGGTTTGCGGGTGAGAGCCGCGCCCGGTTGCCAGGCCCGGAACACCAACGTCTCCCCGGTCATCACCGGCAGAGCGATGCATCTCCCTGTCGCGCTTAAATTCTCCATGAGCGGGCGTAGATCCACCTCGCCTGCAAGCGGCCAGAATGCAGCGACGGATTTAGCCTGGGAGATTTCGGGAAGCGTGGCGATGTGGGAGCACAGCAGGGCAGATGCGGATGCGCGCCAATCCGCCGACAGGGCGTCGCGTCGGGCCACAATCTCCCGACGCAGAATAGTCTTTTGCTCCGCAGGAAATGGTGTGTTCATGGCGGGCTTTCATAAAAAAACCGCGCGAGAGAGATGTTTCACCGAAACACCTGTCTCGCGCGGTGCGGGCCACGAAAGCCGTTGGAGTGCTGATCCCGGGTACCTACATAGTAGGTGGGCGCCGTATATCCAGGTCCACGGACCTGGTCAGGGACAGCTCCCTAGGGGATCGTAAGGCCCCGGGGAAATGTCTCCTGACGAGCCCCACAGCACCGCATCCCTAATGTAATGGCCGCCTCTTGCTTTTGCCAGCCCTTAGAGCAGGAAATATGCCCTTTCAGGCAAATCATTCAGATCAACCCGGCATCGCGAATTTTTTGCTCTATTTCCTGTTCACTGAGGAGGTTTTTCAGGCCTATCACCTTGGTCTTGGCCCCGACCTTGAAATTGCTGACGAGGGAATCGGTGCAGAACACCACATCATAATTCGAGGCAACGCTCTTTGCCTCTCCCACCGACATATGGCCGACATCGGCTGGCAGGTTCAGTTTCTTGAAGACGTTGGATATCTTCATCTTGATAATCTGTGATGTGCCCATTCCGTTGCCGCACGCGGCGATGACCTTCAGCATTACTCTCTCCCTAAACGGAAATTGCCCGGTCTTTGGCCCGGGAGGAACCGGCACCCCTCATGGGGTGCCGGATCGTAAGGCGGACTTCAGATTTCCCCCACGGCCGTCTCGAAATAGCCCTTCCTGTTTCTGCGATGTTGCAGTTGCGGAATGATGAGCATACCGATGACGAGGACACCGATGGCAAGCGCTCCGAAGTTCTGGATCAGCCATCCATAGACCGGCCACAGCGTATCCCAGTCGAAGTTGCCATGCCAACCACCGAATTCGGCAAGTCCGAAGGCACCGGCGGCGAACGCCCCGCCGAACACCTGGATGAGGCCGGAGCAGAAGCACAGGATGACCAGCGCCCGGAACCCGCCGCGCCGGTTGGCAAACACGCCGATTGTCGCGTTGTCGAAGAACACCGGCACAAAACCCGGAATAATCAGAACCGGCGACTTGAAGGCGATCAGCAGCATCACGGCAACGAACTGCCCGATGGCACCGAACAGGAAGCCGAACAGGATCGAGTTGCCACCGGCTTTATCAAAACCATAAGTCGCGGCGCAGTCGATGGCGGGCAAGGCACCCTTGAGCAACCTGTCGGAAATCCCTTTGAAGGATTCGGTCATTTCGGAGACGAACATACGCACGCCAGCCGCGAGAATGTAGAGGTACACCGCGAATTGCAGGGTGGTTTTCAGCACGTATTTAAGGAACCATTCGCCCGAGCCCGCCGCGTAGAACTTCTTGGCCGCGAGATATTCCGGCCCGAGAATGCAGAGGATTGCGCCGAAAAACACCAGCATCAGAGTGGAGGTGGCGACAACATTGTCGTTGAAAATCTGGAGGAAGCCCGGCAGCTTCAGGTTCTCAACCGACTTCTCCCTGTTGCCGATCACCGGCGACAGCTTGTAGGTCAGCCAGACACCGAACATCTGCTGGTGGCCAACGGCAAAGCCAGAATTGTCCGTAAGCTCTTGTGTCGCCTCGACGGTGAGGTTTGAGAACACCGCCCAATAAGTGCCGACCAGAATACCGCAGATCACCACGCCCCAGGCATTGTTCTGGAGAATCGGTACACCGATGAAGATGATCCACAAGCCGGTCGTGGCCTGCTGCAACATGATGTGACCGGTGATGAAGAGCGTGCGGATCTTGGTATAATCACGCAAAGCCACCAGAATGATGTTCCAGATGAAGGCAACAAGCAGCGCCATCATGATCAATGAGGTGGTCCAGCCCGCCTTGGCGAAGGCTGAGTTCACCGCATTGAAACCGAAATACGGATCAATAACCGCGGCATGGAGACCGAAGCGCTCGTTGAGCCCGGTCAGGATCGGACGGAAGGAACTGACCAGCCCCCCCGAACCGACCTGCAGGATAAAGAAGCCAACAGCGGCCTTGATGAAGCCGGAAAAGCAATCATACCAGGGCTTGCGCATCAGCATGTAGCCGATGAGCACGAGCAGGCCGATGAAGATGGCTGGCTCCGCCATGATATTGACGAAGACGCTCTGCCAGATGCTGATGATAAAGTTAAAACTATCCATCGTGAATCACCCTTGCTGAATACCGGGCGGCCCCATGGGGGCAGTTTCCGGTGCGGGCGGAAAAAAGCCGGAGCCCCTTGCGAGGCACCGGCGCTGGATCAGAGGAATGACGGGAACGGCAAGTCCGTCTCGCCGGTAAAGGCGTCTTCGAAGCCGCGCGGGTAATGGTACTCCCGCTTGTCCTTGTCATTCGGATAGACGAATTTACCGCCAACCTGCCAGATATACGGCTTAAAACCGTATTGCAGGCGATCCTTACGCATTTCCCAAAGCGCAGAGATTTCCATCGGATCCGCCTGGAAGTTTGACCAGATGTCATGATGGAATGGCATTACCACTTTGCAATTCAACGCTTCCGCCATGCGCAGAATATCCGACGAGGTCATCTTGTCGGTAATCCCGCGCGGGTTTTCGCCGAAGGAGCCGAGCGCAACGTCAATCTCATAATCATTGCCGTGCTTGGCGTAGTGATTGGAGTAATGAGAATCGCCCGAGTGGTAGAGGGAGCCGCCCGGCGTGCGGAACAGATAGTTCACCGCGCGCGCGTTCATGTCCTTGGGCATCGCATCCTTGCACTTCACGTCGGCGGGCTGGGTGATGAGCACGGTGCGGTCGAAGGATTCGAGCACGATAATCTCGATATCCTTGATCTTCACCACATCACCCGGCTTCACCACCTTGCAGCGGTCTGCCGGAACGCCCCATTTCTTCCACAGATCCACACAGCTCTGCGGCCCGATGAACGGCACAGAAGCATCACAGTTTTTCAGAACTGCGGCGGCAACATTCACGTCGATATGATCGTTATGATCGTGCGTCGACATCACAGCGTCGATCTTTTTGATCGCAAACGGGTCAAGCACGAAGGGCGACAGGCGCAGATTGGGCTGCAATTGCTTGCCACCGCTCATGCGCGCCATCTGGTGATGGGGAATCATCCATGGATTCTTGCGGCTTCGCTTACCAGTGCCGCACCACAGGTCGATGCAGATATTGGCGTCGCCCTGGGTCTTGATCCACAACCCGGTGCAGCCGAGCCACCACATGGCAAAGGTGCCAGGCTGGACGACCTCGGCTTCGATTTCTTCGTTAAGCCAGGTTCCCCATTGGGGAAATGTGCTCAAAACCCACGATTCTTTGGTGATTTCGTCAATGGTACTCATGGCTCTCCCGCTCTCTTGTTCCCGGCGGAACTTCAACTGATGCGATGCGCCGCCCCTCTCAGGTGAATTCAGAACACCCTTCCGAGGCTTTAAAAAAGACTAGACCAAAAATTCATTTTGTCGATCATTATTTAGTATGTTTTGAACGATTAATGAAAAATACGAACATTTATCGAACACCCACGACCTCCGTCACAGACACTTGTCCATCAGCGCAACCGCGTCATCCACCGTTCGGCAGGCGCGTATCCGGTCGAAATTGTCAGGGTCTTCAAACAAGGTGACGATCTGCACGATGCCGGTTTCGGTGTGCTCCTGCGCGCTCTTCGCCGCCAGCGTAATAAGAATATCTATTGGGTCGTTATCCGGATCACCAAAATTGACCGGCGTTTTCAGTGTAACCAGCGCAAATCCGGTTTGTTTGACACCCTCTTCCGGACGCCCATGCGGCATGGCCAGCCCCGGCGCAATCAGAAAATAGGGGCCATATTTCTCCACGCCATCGAGAATCGCCTGATAATAACGCGGCTCCGTCACATCGGCCGCGACCAGCAAATCGGCGCCAAGCTTGACGGCTTCCTGCCAAGTGGTCGCCTCGGCCTGCAACAGTATGGAATTATTGGCCTTCAAGGATTCCTGTAATTTCATGACCCGCCTATCCATCTTCCAAACCCGCCCAACGGCCGCAGATAGCGCTGCGACCTTTGATAAAATCTATCATAAAGCCCAAGCTTGTCGATCATTATTTTGTGCGAATGGAACTATTTCAAAGTTTTCCGCCGAGGCCCACTTGCCAAAATGAACGATACATGTTCAAATATCTTCCGTTGGGCAAAATATATGTTCATATCGTTCATATTTTCAGGCATCTTGACCGTCACGTTCTCTGATACCGGCCCATTACCGGAATGATCACTGAGGAACCCGTCATGTCTCTTCCCCTGCTGCAACTGGCTCTCGACAACAAATCCCTCGCTGAGGCCTTTCAATCTACCCGCTTGCTCGCCCCGGAAATTGATATCATCGAAGTCGGCACTATCCTGGCCTGCGCCGATGGTATGCAGGCCGTGCGCTGCATGAAGGCCGCATATCCTGACCGTATCGTTCTCGCTGACGTTAAGGCGGCTGATGCTGGCAGTATTCTCTCCAATATGTGCTTCGACAATGGCGCGGACTGGATGACCGTGATCTGCTGTGCGCCCATCGCAACCGTTGAATCGGCGATGAAGGAAGCACAGAAGCGCGGCGGAAAATACGATGTCCAGATCGAGCTGACCGGCTCCTGGACCTGGGAGGAAGCCAAAAACTGGCACAAGGTCGGCATTCGCCAGGTTGTCTACCACCGTGGCCGCGATGCCCAGGCCGCCGGGCAATCCTGGGCCAAGGAAGATATTGACACCATTAGCCGGCTCGCCGAAATGGGCTTTCACCCGTCCATTACCGGTGGTCTCGTCATTGATGACCTACAGCTCTTCAAGGGCTTGCCGGTGAAGTCGTTCATCTCCGGTCGCTCCATGCGCGAGGCCCCCGATCCGGCGGCTGAAGCACGCGCTTTCAAGGCTCGCATCGCCGAATTGTGGGGCTGACCCGATGCCGATGCCCGCCCTGCCCTGCCTCGGAATCTATGAAAAGGCGCTGCCCGCGTCCATGAGTTGGCGGGAGCGGCTGCTGGCCGCCCACAAAGCCGGATACGATTACGTCGAGATGTCCATCGACGAAACCGATACCCGGCTCGCCCGGCTGCAATGGACGGGCGGGGAGCGGCGGGAACTGCGGGATATCATCAATGATACCCGCATGCCCATTCGCTCGATCTGCCTATCCGGCCACCGCCGGTTTCCCTTCGGCAGCGAAGACCCATCCGTGCGGGGGCGCGCCCATGATATCATGGCACGCGCAGTGGATTTTGCGGCAGATATGGGTATCCGCACCATCCAGCTTGCCGGATACGATGTCTATTACGAACCCTCCACCGCCGACAGCCTGAAGCGTTTCGAAGAGGGCCTAACCTGGGCCGCCGGGATTGCCGCGCGCTCCCAAGTGATGCTCGGCATGGAGATCATGGATACGGAACTGATGAGTTCCATCACCCGTTGGCTGGCCTATGCCGAGAAAATCCGCAGCCCGTGGTTTCAGGTTTATCCCGATATCGGCAACCTGTCGGCGTGGAATAACGATGTTTCCGCCGAACTCATCAAGGGTGATGGACGCATCACCGCCATCCACCTCAAGGACACCAAGAAAGTCGCCCCCGGCTTCCCCGGACAGTTCCGTGACCTTCTCTTCGGCGAAGGTTCGGTGGATTTCGTTGCCGCCTTCCGAACCCTCAAAGCCATGGATTACCGCGGCGCATTTCTCGTGGAGATGTGGACGGACAAGGCCGAAGACCCGGTTTTCGAGATTACCCGCGCGCGGCAATGGATCATCGCACGGATGCAGGAGGGCGGGCTGATCGGCCCGCAGAACCCATGAAAAACATCAGACAGGAAGTGTTCGAGGCCAATATTTCCTTGCCGAAGATGGGGCTGGTGCTCTTCACCTGGGGCAATGCCTCGGCCATCGACCGGGCACGCGGCCTCGTTTTCATCAAGCCGTCGGGCGTACCCTATGACGCCATGACCGCGAAAGATATGGTGGTGACGGATCTGGATGGGCGCGTGGTTGAGGGCAGACTGAAGCCATCTTCGGACCTACCGACGCATCTCGTATTGTACAGAGCTTTTCCCGAAATCGGCGGTGTGGTCCACACCCATTCGAGCCATGCCACCGCCTGGGCGCAAGCTGGCGAGAGCATTCCCATGGAAGGCACGACGCAGGCCGATTATTTCTATGGTGGCGTGCCCTGCACCCGCGCCATGACCGATGCCGAGATCACGGGTGCCTATGAAGCTGAGACCGGCAACGTCATTGTCGAAACCTTTCGCACAGGCGGCTTCAGCCCGTTGGAGCGCCCCGCGGTGCTGGTGCGCAATCACGGCCCCTTCACCTGGGGCAAGGATGTGCACGAAGCCGTTCATAACGCCGCTGTGCTGGAAGAAGTGGCCCGGATCGGGATATTGTCACGCCTTGCCGGGCGTCCGCAGGAAGCGCAAAAGGCGCTTCTCGACAAGCACTTCCTGCGCAAGCACGGTGCCAATGCCTATTACGGACAGAGCTAACCCTAATTTTTTGCACAACGCCAGCGAGGGCACCATGCAAACCAGAATTGTGGAAGTCGTTAATCCCACCGGCCTGCATACCCGGCCCGGCAATATGTTCGTCAAAAAGGCCAAAGAATTCACCTCCGTCGTCACCGTCGCCAAAGGCGACAAAGAAGTGAATGCCAAAAGCCTGCTGACCCTGATGAAAGCGGGCATCTGTCAGGGCGACAAAATCACCATCAAGGCAGAGGGCAGCGACGAGGCGGAAGCCGTTATCGCGCTGGCAGACCTGGTTGCATCCCTGACAGAGTGAGAATCATGCAGCGTTTTTCGGGCATCGCCGCTTCGCCAGGCATCGCCATCGGTCAGGCTTTCCTTTACGTCTCGCCAAAGCTCGACTTTCCCATGGGCACAATTGCGGAAGCGCAGCGGGACGATGAAATCGCCCTGTGGCGGCGCGGGCGCGATAAAGCCCAACACAGGCTCCAGGCGCTGGTCGATAAGTTCACCGCGTCCGGTAACGACGATATGGCGGGTGTCTTCGAAGGCCATATTGAAATACTGACCGACGAAGGCATTGAAGAAGCGGTCTGCGATCTTATCCGCAATGGCAGTTTCGCACTCAATGCCAGCCGCGATGTCATGGAAGCGCAGCGTGCGGAGTTTCTCGCACTCGACGACGAATACATGCGCCAGCGCGCCGATGATATCGGCGATATTGCCCGCCAGTTGCTCTACGCCATTGCGGGCATCGCATTCATTGACCTCACGCGCCTCCCCATGGGCACGGTGATCATCGCCAATGATCTCGTGCCGTCCGACACCGCACAGATCGACCCCAAAGCTGTGGTTGGCATCATCACCGAAACCGGCGGGCGCACCAGCCACACCGCCATCATGGCGCGCACCTTTGAAATCCCCGCTGTGGTCGGCTGCTCCGGCATCATGGCGCAACTCTCCGACGGCTGTGCACTCGTGGTGGATGGCGGCGAAGGGAACATCGTGCGCGACGCCGATGAAAAAACCCTGTCCGACTACCGCGCAGCGCAGGCACGTGCCGCCGAAGAGCGCCAGCAAATGCTCGCGCTCGCGCCATTGCCCCCCACCACACGTGACGGCATCACTGTGGCGCTTGCCGCCAATATCGGCACTCCCGCCGATGCCGAGGCCGCGCTGCCCTGGAACCCCGATGGCGTCGGCCTTTACCGCACCGAATGCCGGTTCATGGATCGTGCGGGGACACCCAGCGAAGAAGAGCAATACCGCGCCTTTTCAGCGGTCGCCAAAGCGATGCCCGGGAAAGACATCATCATCCGCACACTCGATGTGGGCGGCGACAAACCTATTGCCGCCATCGCCTTCCCCCACGAAGACAATCCCTTCCTTGGCTGGCGGGGCCTGCGCATGTGCCTGTGGCCGGAGGATGGCCACCAGGAGATCCTGCGCACCCAGATACGGGCCGCATTACGCGCTGCCGTTCACGGCCACATCATGCTGATGTATCCGATGATATCGTCGTTCGAAGAGGTCGAAGCGGTCAATGAGCTGTTCGCTGACGTGAAGCGAGAACTCACCGCCGCTGCAATCCCCTTCGGCAATGTGAAAACCGGCATCATGATAGAGACGCCGGGTGCGGCGCTCATCGCCGACAAATTGGCTGAAGTGGTTGATTTCTTCTCAATCGGCTCCAATGATCTGACGCAGTATACGCTGGCAGCCGATCGCGGTAATAAGCAGATCGCGCGCTGCTACCAGCCGTTTCACCCCGCCGTTTTCCGCCTGGTCGCCTCGGTGATAGATGCCGGCAAAAGCCATAATGTGATGGTCGGCATGTGCGGCGAACTCGCAGGCATGGAGGAAGCCGCCCTGCCACTGCTCGGGCTTGGGCTCGATGAATTCAGCATGGGCGCACAATCCCTGCCCCGCATCAAACGGATCATCCGCGCCGCAACCATGGACGATGCCAGAATGGCGGCACGGCAGGTTCTTGATGCCCGCACGGCGGAAGAAGCCTTCCGTCTCGCCCATGAAATCATGCAGACCGTATTAACCCGGGGAGCGCTCTGACCCCTGTTCGACCCCATGAAACTGGATATCTTGAACATATCGAACTTTGTCCCATCTGTTCCCCTTGAAGTGCAGCATGGCAACGGGTTAGGTTCGCGATCGTCATGATGCCGTGAAAACGGGCGGATTGCAGGATAAGACCGCTTGCGCAATCGGGAATGAGTACGGCATCAGCCGGTACCTCTCCTTATATTCGTTTGGGCGGCGAAGGAGCGAAGCGTGCCTCACAAGACCCCCGCCATCGCAGCGGAAACCGGAAAGACAAGAAAGACCCGCAAGAATGTGCCCGGTCGCGCCACCTCGTTGCGGCGGCAGCGGCTGCTTGCACAAATCGGACGTTCCGAAGAAATCCGCGTCACGGAACTGGCAGAGGCGTTTCAAGTGTCCGAGCTGACGATCCGCCGCGATCTCGACCAGATGGAGCAGGAAGGCCTGATCGACCGCTTCCACGGCGGCGCGCGCCTGCCCAGCACCATGCGCCCCGAAATTCTATTCGATGACAAGCCGCTTCTGCGTGCCCATGAAAAGGAAGCCATTGGCCGGGCTGCGGCGGAACTCATCAATGACGGCGAAACCGTGCTGGTCAATGGTGGCACCACCACCCTCGCCGTGCTGCGACATCTGCGCAGCAAAAGCATCTGCGTCGTCACCAACAACGCTGCCGCACCGCTGGAAATGGGCGAGTCCCGAATCGAGCTGATCCTGCTTGGCGGGCAATACCGGGCAAAATCCCGTTCGCTGTTTGGCGAGTTGGCCGCTCTCACCCTGTCGCAGGTCAATGGCGGTGTTTGCATTCTCGGCACCAACGGCATCAGCTCCCGCACCGGTACCACAACCTCGGTCTATTCCGAAGGGGCCATCAATCGCCTGATGTCCGAACGCTGTGCGGGCAAGGTGATTGTCGTTGCCGACGGCACCAAGATCGGCGCCGTCTCGTCGTTTTCGAGCGTTCCGCTGAAGCGCGTCGATATCCTGATTACCGACTCCTCGGCAGACCCGGACGAACTCGCCGCCATCCGCGCAGCGGGGGTTGAGGTTATCGTGTGCCCCATAAGCAATAGCAACGCATACGCAGGATAGCGTATTTTCAATCGCTCCTCTCGACCATCGCGATGATCGTTTTGAAGAGCTCGTCCTTCGCCTGCTGAGCGGTCAGCTCGTTGACCGCGGCGGCATACGACAAAGCCTCCGCCGCACCGAGCATCGCCCATAGAGCCGATAAGGCGATGCTCCCACCCTTGGAAAAAGGTGAAAGCACGCCCCGACACTTCTCAATAAATGCTGTCTGATATTCGCGTTTAATTTTTTCCAGTTCCGGCGAACCGGTCAATGCCGCGATAACTCCGGGGATCTCGCGGCCCTGTTTAAGCACACAATCAATATAGCACGATGAAATCAACATGGCCCTCGCCGACAAGGTCGTGTCGCTCGCCTCGAGTGCAGATTCGATGACCGCATTCTGGCGTGCATCAAACTCCTGATAGAGCACCGCGAATAGTCTGGTTCGCGTGCCAAAATGGTCGTAAACGACGGGCTTTGTTACGCCCGATTGCTCGGCAAGGGACCCAAGGGTTAGCGCTTCCGTGCCTTGTTCCCCAACTAGCCTCCACGCAACGTCCAACAGTTGGCGATAGCGCTCTGCTCTCGACATTCGGCGGCGCGATGACGCGCTGGCAACCTGCGTTTTTGGTTCGGTGCTTGACATATTAATATACCAAAAGTAACTTACTATTAGTATATAAATACGCCATTCTCTCATTTCTTGCAAGCAGGAGGCTTCCGCATGCACGCGCTCATTGTCCTCGCACATCCCCTCGCCTCATCACTCAGCCACAGTATTGTCACCCAGATTGCCGAAGGCATAATCCAGTCAAACCCCGATAACTCTGTCGAAATAGCGGACATTACCAAGGAAGGGTTCGATCCTCGATTCAGCATTGCTGATATCGCTGCCTTTCACAAAGAGGCTCCGCCGCCCGCCGATGTTATCGCCGAACAGGCGCGCATTGATCGCGCCGATGCACTCGTGCTGGTCTTTCCTGTTTATTGGTGGTCGATGCCAGCAGTGCTTAAAGGCTGGATTGATCGCGTGTTCAGCAATGGTTGGGCTTACGATGAAGCCCCGGACACCAAACCGGTGAAGAAGCTTGGTCGTCTCCCCGTACATCTGGTTGCGATCGGTGCGGCACATAGAGAAACGTACTTGCGGCACAGCTTTGCTGAAGCCATGAAGACGCAAATCGAGCACGGCATTTTTGATTATTGTGGCGCCCCCATCTTGAGCTCCGATCTATTACTCCTCCCGGAATTGCAAGAACCAAACGCATATCAGAATGTCGCCCACGTCATTGGCCGCAAAGTATTTACCACGCAGAGGGCCGAAGCAGTATGAATTACACCGCACCGCTCGTTTCGTTCGGCGGCGGTGCGTTCAAGCTTCGCGCCAAACGCTCAATCCGCTCCGCCGTCTGGTCGATTTTTTCGGCAAAGCGACTGGCGAGGATGGTGCTGCGCTCATCCCCTAGGGAGGCCATCGACTGATAATCAGCAAGTTCGGCCTGGGCCTTTTCAAGTTTGACGCGCAAATCCATGACTTCATCGGCGACGGTCAACGCTGCCATGACATGCAAACGCATATCGCCGATCTCGCCAAATGCCTGGCGCATTTCGTCGATACGGCTGTCGAACAGCGCGGCAAGCCCTTCGAGATGGGCTTCCTCGCCGTCGCCGCACGCCATGCGGTAGGACCGTCCGGCAATCGTCACCATGATCTGCGGCATTGTCCCGATCTCTCTTTTTTACGCGCCGGTTTCCGACAGAAGGCGTCGCATTGCGTCGGATGCGCGCGTCACGCGTTCCTGCACATCCTGCGTCACGGCATCAAGTTTTTTAAGGCGATCCGTGGTCCCCTCCAGGTCGATGGCAAGGCGGGCGCGGTCGTCCTGCATGATCTGAAGTTCGGTCTCCAGATCACCGCGCCGCTTTTCGACATCAACCTTGCGGGTCACAGACGCCTCGAGCATCCCGAGCGCCGTATCCAGCCGTTTCAATGCTTCATCCAACGATGGCGTCATGACGCCTCCTGCGCGAAAACTGATTCTTTACTTAAAGCCCTTGCTGCCCGCTCGCAATCTTGAGAGGCCCCGCGGACCAACATGAATGCCCGGTATCCCCTGAGATATGGAGCAAGAAGAGTGTTCCGCCATACCCATCGCAAACTTGCTAAACCATCCACCGACCAATGCGCCATCTGTTTTCATTTTCAACTGCCACAGGTTTGATTCAGAAAAACCCCATGCTATTGAACACCGTCCGCTGCTTCGCGCGGGCATCATCTTTCCTGCACTCCCACGGACGTTGCATCGTGCCCCAAACACCAGCCACCACCCCGCTAACCCATGCCGATCTCGCCAATGCCGTGCGCGCGCTGGCCATTGATAGTGTGGAGCGGGCCAATTCCGGACACCCCGGTTTGCCGCTTGGTGCCGCCGATATGGCGACAGTGCTGTTCACCAAATTTCTGAAATATGATGCCGCCGACCCCAAATGGTTTGACCGCGACCGCTTCATTCTCTCGGCGGGTCACGGCTCGATGCTGCTCTATGCCTTGCTGCATCTGACCGGCAACAAGAGCGTTACCGTTGATGAGCTGAAGCGTTTTCGCCAGTTGCACTCTGTCACCCCCGGCCACCCGGAGAATTTCGAGACACCCGGCGTTGAAATGACCACGGGTCCGCTCGGCCAGGGCATTGCAACCTCGGTTGGCTTCGCGCTTGCCGAACGTGTGCTCAATGCCGAATATGGCGATGACCTCATTGACCATCACACCTATGTTCTCGCCTCCGATGGCGATCTGATGGAAGGTCTCAGCCAGGAGGCGATTGCACTTGCGGGCCACCTCAAGCTCAATCGCCTGATCGTGCTATTTGACGACAACGGCATCTCCATCGACGGACCGCTGTCGATTGCCGATTCGGTTGATCAGGTGAAGCGTTTCGAGGCCTGCGGCTGGCGGGCAGTGCGCATTGACGGGCACGACCCGAAAGCCATCGCCCGCGCCATTTCGCGCGCCAAAAAATCCGACCGGCCAACCCTGATTGCCTGTAAAACGGTGATCGGCTTCGGCTCTCCGAACCGCGCAGGCACATCAAAAGCCCATGGTGAACCGCTGGGTGCGGAAGAAGTATCTGCCACCAAGAAGGCGCTGGGCTGGAACCACCCCGCTTTTGTGGTGCCGGAAGACATTCGCAATGCCTGGCTCAAGGCAGGCAAGCGCGGGCGGCGACTGCGTCGGGCCTGGGCACGTCACGTCAAAGCCATGCCGGTCAATGCCCGCACCGAATTTGAGCGACGCATCAACGGCGTGCGTCCCGCGAGCCTCAAGAGCGCGATCGAGACGCTGAAGAAGCAGCTTGTGTCGGCTCCGCAAAACGTCGCAACCCGTAAGGCCAGCGAAATTGCGCTCGAAGCGATCAAGGCAGTGATGCCGGAGCTGATTGTCGGTTCCGCCGACCTCACCCCCTCGAACAACACCCGCACCAAAGGCGTGGTCGATATCGCCCCCGGTTCCTATAATGGGCGCTATATCCACTACGGCATTCGTGAGCACGGCATGGCCGCTGCCATGAATGGCATTGCCTTGCACGGCGGTCTGGTTCCGGCTGGCGCAACTTTCATGGTATTCACCGATTACGCCCGCCCGGCCATGCGCATGGCGGCGCTGTCAAAGGTTCCAGCAATTTATGTCATGACCCACGACTCGATCGGTCTTGGCGAAGACGGCCCAACCCATCAACCGGTCGAACACCTTGCCGCTCTGCGGGCCATGCCCAATATGCGCGTATTTCGCCCCGCAGATGTGGTCGAAACGGCAGAATGCTGGCAATTGGCCGTTGAGCGTGATGACGGCCCCACCATGCTCGCGCTCACCCGCCAAGGCCTGCCGCAAGTGCGCCTTACTGGTAGCGACGACAATCTGTGTGCCGCCGGCGCGTATGAACTTTCACCGGCGAGCAGCGGCAAAGCGCAAGTTTCGCTGTTTGCTTCCGGGTCCGAAGTTGAAATCGCGCTCGCTGCCCAGAAACTTTTAGCGGCCAAAGGCATTGATACACGTGTCGTCTCAGTGCCCTCACTCGAATTATTCCTGCAACAACCCGAGCGTGTGCGCCAGCGCATTCTCGGCACTGCACCGGTCAAGGTCGCCATTGAGGCCGCAGTGCGCTTTGGCTGGGATGCCGTGATCGGGGCAGATGGACTGTTCGTCGGCATGGCAGGTTTTGGGGCCAGTGGGCCCTACAAGGACTTGTATAAGCATTTTGGCATCACAGCCGAAGCTGTGGTCACGGAAGTGGAAAAAGCGTTCTTGGTCTGAGCCAGAGCGTGCAAAAGCCACAAACGGAACCTATGACGTGCGCAGGTTTACTTTTTGATTGGGACAACTGCGGCAATACGTAAGCGCAGAAACCCGTGACAACGCGCGATGCGTTGCGTAAAATATCACCTCGGCCCGCAACTGGGCGCGAAAGAGTTTGTGGGGCTCGCGAATGGGCCCAAAAACGGGGACGATTTGCGTCTCCAGATCGTGTAAGGAGCTAAAACATGACTGTGAAAGTTGCCATCAACGGTTTCGGCCGTATCGGACGTCTCGTACTGCGTTCCATTGTGGAAACCGGGCGTAAGGACATCGAAGTCGTCGCCATTAACGATCTGGGACCGGTTGAGACCAATGCCCACCTGCTGCGCTTCGACTCGATTCACGGTCGTTTCCCGGCGGATGTGAAGGTTGACGGCGACTACATCGTCATCAACGGCCACAAGATCAAGGTCACTGCCATCAAGAACCCGGCTGAACTGCCGCACAAGGAACTCGGCGTCGATATCGCCATGGAATGCACGGGCATCTTCACCGCCCGCGACAAGGCCGCCGCCCATCTCCAGGCCGGTGCCAAGCGCGTGCTGGTTTCCGCCCCTGCTGACGGCGCTGATCTCACCGTCGTTTACGGCGTGAACCATCAGAAGCTCACCAAGGAGCACACCGTTGTTTCCAACGCATCGTGCACCACCAACTGTCTCGCCCCGGTCGCCAAGGTCCTCAATGACCTGATCGGTATCGAGAAGGGCTTCATGACCACGGTTCACTCCTACACCAACGATCAGCCGTCGCTCGACCAGATGCACAAGGATCTGTATCGTGGCCGCGCTGCAGCCCTCTCCATGATCCCGACCTCGACCGGTGCCGCCAAGGCCGTTGGCCTCGTGCTGCCGGAACTCGCTGGCAAGCTCGACGGCGTCGCCATCCGCGTTCCGACCCCGAACGTGTCGGTGGTGGACTTCAAGTTCATCTCCAAGCGCGCCACCACGATTGCCGAGATCAACGAAGCCATCATCAAGGCAGCCGATGGCCCGCTCAAGGGCGTGCTCGGCTACACCAAGGTCCCGAACGTCTCCATCGACTTCAACCATGACCCGCACTCCTCAACCTTCCACATCGACCAGACCAAGGTCATGGATGGCACCTTCGTGCGCGTGATGTCCTGGTACGATAACGAATGGGGCTTCTCGACCCGTATGGCCGACACGGCCCTCGCCATGGCGAAGCTCATCTAAGCTGACCCCAAAACGGCGGGCTTCAAAGGCCCGCCGTTTCCATTCATATGTTTGATTTGAAGGTTTTTTCCGCATGACCGCCTTCCGCACTCTCGACGATGTCAACGTAAAGGGCAAAAGAGTTTTGCTTCGCGTGGATCTCAATGTTCCCATGGATAATGGTGTCGTGACCGATGCCACCCGCATTGAACGCGTCCTGCCGACCATCACCGAAATCGCTGATCACGGCGGCAAGGTCATCATGCTCGCCCATTTCGGTCGCCCGAAAGGCAAACGCGAGCCCGCCGACAGCCTGAAGCCGGTGGCTGAGGCCACTGCCAAGCTCCTCAAGCGCCCAGTTGCCTTCGCCGATGATTGCATCGGAGAAGCCGCTGAAAAGGCTGTTGCCGCTATGAAAAACGGCGATATCCTCCTCCTCGAAAACACCCGCTATCATGCTGAGGAAGAGAAGAACGACCCCGAATTCAGCAAGGCGCTGGCCAAGAACGGCGACATCTATGTCAACGACGCCTTCTCCGCCGCGCACCGCGCGCATTCCTCGACCGAAGGTCTTGCTCATCTTATCCCCGCCTATGCAGGCCGTACCATGCAGGCTGAGCTTCAGGCGCTGACACGCGGACTTGAATCGCCGCAACGTCCGGTAATCGCGGTTGTCGGCGGTGCCAAGGTTTCGTCGAAGATTGACCTTCTCGAAAACCTGGTCGCCAAGGTTGACGCGCTCGTCATCGGCGGCGGCATGGCCAACACCTTCCTGTTCGCCGCTGATTTCGCCATCGGTCGCTCGCTTGCCGAGAAAGATCTGCGCGAAACCGCCCTGCGCATCATGTCGAAGGCCCGTGAGAGCGGCTGCGCCATCATCCTGCCCATCGACGTGGTTGTGGCCCAGGAGTTCAAAGCCAACGCCCCGCACCGCACCTATGCCATCGATTCCGTCTCGGCTGACGGCATGATCCTTGATGTTGGCGCTCAGTCGGTGGACCGCATCAACGCGGCCATCAACGATGCTGCAACGCTGGTATGGAATGGCCCGCTCGGCGCATTCGAACTCAGCCCCTTCGACAAGGGCACCATGTCGGCCGCCAAGCACGCAGCCGCCCGCACCAAAGCCGGAAAGCTCGTTTCCGTGGCTGGCGGCGGTGATACGGTTGCGGCGCTCAACCAGGCGGGTGTTGCCGGTGAGTTCTCCTATGTCTCGACGGCAGGCGGCGCCTTCCTCGAATGGATGGAAGGTAAGGCGCTTCCCGGCGTGGAAGCGTTGCGCGCCAAGTAATGCCTAGGGAAACCCTGTCGGTCTCATATATCACCACCGGCGCTATCGCCGGTGGTTTTTTTTGTTTATGTAAGGCGCAACGGTATTTCATCCCCATTGAACCGCATCAATAATGGTTCGCGCCTACCGGAGGAAAGCAATGGCCCGTATTACCCTCAGACAGCTTCTCGATCATGCCGCCGAATATTCCTACGGCGTTCCCGCGTTCAACATCAACAACATGGAACAGGGGCTTGCCATTGCGGCGGCGGCCGACGCCTGCAACGCACCGCTCATCATCCAAGCGAGCCGTGGCGCGCGCCAATACGCCAACGACATCATGCTGACGCGGATGATCGACGCGCTGGTTGAAATCTACCCGCATATTCCGATCTGTATGCATCTCGACCACGGTAACGGCCCGACCACCTGCCTCACCGCCATCCAGTCTGGCTTCACCTCGGTGATGATGGACGGCTCGCTTGAAGCCGATGGCAAGACCCCGGCCTCATATGAATACAATGTCGATGTGACCCGCACGGTGGTGGACATGTCGCATTTCGGCGGCGTCTCCGTCGAAGGCGAGTTGGGTGTGCTCGGTTCGCTCGAAACGGGCATGGGTGAGAAGGAAGACGGCCATGGCTTCGACGGAAAGCTGTCCCATGACCAGCTCCTGACCGACCCGCAGCAGGCTGTGGACTTTGTGCGCAAAACCAAGGTCGATGCGCTCGCCATCGCCATGGGCACCTCTCACGGCGCTTACAAGTTCACCCGCAAGCCCGATGGCGAAGTGCTGGCGATGAGTGTCATCGAGCAGATCCACACGCTCCTGCCCGATACCCATCTCGTGATGCATGGCTCCTCCTCTGTGCCGCAGGATCTGCAGGAGATCATCAACAAATACGGCGGCAAGATGCCCCAGACCTGGGGTGTGCCGGTTGAAGAAATCCAGCGCGGCATCAAGAACGGCGTGCGCAAGGTCAATATCGACACCGACAATCGCATGGCGTTGACCGGCCAGATTCGCCGCATTTTCGCGGAGAACCCCGGCGAATTCGACCCACGCAAATACCTAAAGCCGGCCATGGATGCCATGACCAAGCTGTGCAAGGACCGTTTTGAGGCCTTCGGTACCGCAGGCCAGGCTGACAAGATCAAACCGATCGCGCTATCCGAGATGGCCAAGCGCTACGCGTCCGGCTCCCTCGACCCGAAAATCAACGGCTGACCCCGCATAACTGCGAAAAGCCTTAATTTTACCAGCCGGAGCATCCATGATGCCCCGGCTTTTTTTGTAAACCGGTTCGAAATAAAGGCGGGTTATGCTGTAACATGATTACGCTATTAACTTTCCTTTGTTATCATGGTGCCCATGACCGAATCGTCCCAGATCTATCTCATCACCCCGTTGATCGCGGCCCCCTCCTCCATCAGCGATGCGCTGGAGGCCGCCTGCGCCACCGGCAAAGTCGCCGCCGTCTTGATCCGGCTGGCGGCAGCCGATGAACGCACCCAAGTCAACCGCCTGAAGGTTCTGGTGCCCATTATCCAGAAATACCAAGCAGCCGCCATCGTCTCGCTGGAGAGCGAAGACGGCGTTGATCTTTGCGCGATTGCCGCGCGCGGCAGTGCCGACGGTATCCACACCGCCTATGACGCCGACCGGCTCCGTGAGCTTGGCGAGCGTCTCAAGGGCGAACGCAGCCTCGGCGTCGGCACGCTCCGCAACCGCGATGATGCCATGACGGCGGGCGAGCTTGGGGCTGATTACGTGATGTTTGGCGAGCCCCGCCCCGATGGCTTTACGCCGCCGATGGCCGGTACCATCGACCGCGCCGTGTGGTGGGCCGAGATTTTTGAAACACCCTGCGCCGCTTTTGTCGACAGCATCGACGCCGTCGAACAGATGGCAATGACTGGGGTGGAATTCATCGCACTCGGCGATGCGGTATGGACCCATGCACAAGGCCCCGCCGCGGCCCTGAACATCGCGGCAACCATACTCTCTCAAGTTGCCGCGCACCGGACGGAGTGTCCATGACAAAAAGATTGCGGATCGCCAGCCTTATCGGAGCTCTCGCTCTGGCCGCGATACCGGCTTCAGCTGCCAAGATGAAGCCGGTCAAGGCCGATGCCGCCTATGCCGCTTTCCAGACCGGCTATTACATCACCGCCCACACCGAGGCCGAAGCGCGCCTCAAAAAACAACCTAAAGACGCCGCTGCCATGACGCTGCTTGGCGAAATCTACAGTCAGGGCCTCGGCGTGCCCCCCCAGCCGGAGGTGGCGGCACAATGGTATGACAAGGCCGCGCATCTTGGTGACGCCCATGCGATGGCAACCTACGGCCTGATGCTCATCGACGGTCTCGGCGTCAACAAGGACACCGCCCTCGGCAAGACCATGCTCGAACAAGCAGCCGGCAAAGGCAGCGCGCTGGCGGCCTATAATCTCGGCCTTTTGTTACTGAACTCCAGCAACGCCATCGAAATTACCCATGCGGCTATTCTGATCCGCGAAGCCGCGGAGGCGGAAATTCCAGAGGCGCAATATGCGCTCGGCGTGCTTTATCGGCGCGGACGCGGTGTCGATAAGGACGCCGCGGAAGCCGTGAAATGGTTGCAGCGCGCCACCGAGAACGGCTCCGTCAACGGCGAAGTGGAATACGCCATTCTGGTGTTCAATGGCGAAGGCGTTCCGGCCAATGAAGAGCTTGGAGCCAAGCACTTCCGCCGCGCCGCATACCAGGGCAACGCCATTGCCCAGAACCGCCTTGCGCGTATCTATGCCATTGGCCGTGGCCTGCCGAAAGATCGGGTGGAAGCGGCGGCATGGCACATGAGCGCCGCATCCAAGGGGCTCGCCGATGCCTGGCTTGACGCGGATCTGCGTGATATCAGCCTCAATGAGCGCATCCGCGCCGAGCGTCTGGTGCATGAGCGGGCGAGCATGCAGTAGCTTGACGTGCGCGCCGCAAAGCGCCATCACAGGAACAACGTCATCCGGCGTAGGTTTGCGTCCGGAATGCATTTCATAAAGACATAAAGATATCTGGAAGACCGCAATGCGTCGGCCTTTTCGGAAGACATAAAGGACGCTTCATATGATCCGCTCTCCCCTGATGACCGTCATGACCGACGCGGTGATGAAGGCGGCCCGCTCGTTGAAACGCGATTTCGGCGAGGTGGAAAATCTCCAGGTTTCGCGTAAAGGACCGGGGGACTTCGTTTCGGCAGCCGATCGCAAGTCGGAACAGATCCTGATGGAACTCCTGGAAAAGTCACGCCCTGGCTACAGTTTCGTGATGGAGGAGCAAGGTGTAGTCGAGGGTACGGACAAGAGCCACACCTGGCACATCGACCCGCTCGACGGCACCACCAACTTCCTTCACGGCCTGCCCCACTTCGCCATCTCGGTCGGGTTGGAGCGCGAAGGCCAGATGGTCGCGGGCGTAATCTATGATCCGATCAAGGATGAGCTGTTCATTGCCGAGAAGGGCAAGGGCGCGTTCATGAACAACCGCCGCCTGCGCGTCGCGGCGCGCGGTCATATGGTCGATGCGCTGGTCATCTGCGGGTTGCCCCATGTTAGCCGTGGCGACCACGGCCTGTTCTTCCGCGAACTGGCATCGGTGATGCCGCTTGCGGGCGGGATGCGCCGCTCGGGCTCCGCCGCGCTCGACATGGCCTATGTCGCGTGCGGCCGCGCCGACCTGTTCTGGGAGCGAAATCTCTATTCGTGGGACATGGCGGCAGGCATCATCATGCTGCGCGAAGCCGGCGGTTATGTCACCAGCGCCGATGGCGATGCCGACATTTTCAAGGCGCAATCGGTCGCCTGTGGCAATGAATACCTGCACCGCGACCTACTGAAACTGCTGCGGAGCGCTAAAAAGCCGGTAGTCTGAGCCTTTTCTTTCAGGGGGTCAAAATATCCATCGTCGCAAATTGCAGCCCGGCGAGCCGTGCATAAAGCCCGCCGCGCTCAATCAGATCATCGTGCCGCCCCTCTTCAACGATGCGGCCGTGATCCATTACCAGAATGCGGTCGGCGGAACGGATGGTGGCCAGGCGATGGGCGATGACCAGCGTCGTGCGCCCAACCATCAACCGGTCGAGCGCCTGCTGGACCTGATACTCACTTTCCGAATCAAGCGCCGATGTGGCTTCATCGAGCAATAGAATCGGCGCGTCCTTCAACAACGCCCGGGCGATACCGATGCGCTGGCGCTGCCCGCCCGACAGATCGACGCCGCGCTCACCGATCACGGTGTCATAACCGAGCGGCAGGTCACGGATAAAATCGTCGGCCGCGGCGAGTGTAGCCGCGTGCGCTATCTCCTCCCGCGAGGGCACCCGCCCGTTTTCGCCATAGGCGATGTTGTCAGCCACCGTTGCGCCAAAAATCACCGGTTCCTGGGAAACCAGGGCAATACGCGCCCGCAACAAGGCAGGATCAACCGTATCCGCCGCCACGCCATCAACGCGGACAATGCCGCTGATCGGGTCATAAAACCGCAATAGCAACTGGAACAGCGTGCTCTTACCGGCCCCCGATGGCCCAACCACCGCGATGCGTTCCCCCGGCTTCACCGTAAAGCTGACACCGGCCAGCACGTCTTTGTCGGGACGGCCCGGATAAGCGAAGCGCACATGCTCCATCGCCACGGTGCCAAGCGGCGGCACGGGCATCGCCAGCGGCTTCTCCGGCCCCATGATGGTGGGGCGCGTCGCCAAGATTTCGGCCAACCGCTCGGCAGCTCCGGCAGCCTGCGCCAGCTCGCCATAGACCTCTGAAATCTGCCCGAGCGAAGACGCACCGAACACCGCGTAAATCAAAAATTGCACCAGTTCGCCGCTTTGCATGGCACCCGAGAGCACCTGGTGCGCGCCGTACCACAGCACCCCGACGACGCTGCCGAACACCAGCAGCATGGCAATGGCGGTGAGGATAGACCGCGCCCTGATCGACAGGCGCGCAGCCTCAAAGGTATCACGCACCGCATCGGTGAAGCGGCGCGCTGTTTCCGCTTCCATGACAAAAGCCTGCACCGTTCGCACTGCGCCCACCGCTTCAGCGGCATACGCAGAGGCATCCGCCAGGCGATCCTGGGCATTGCGCGACCGGCGACGGACGCCTCGGCCCGCCCCGACGAGCGACAACACAATGACCGGGATAGCCGCCAGGACAAAAGCCGACAATCTGGGGCTCGTCCACACCATCATCGTCACACCACCGAGAAACAATATGGTGTTGCGCAGCGCGATCGACAGCGAAACGCCAAAAACCGACTTCACCTGGGTGGTATCTGCGGTGAGCCGCGACAGAATTTCACCGCTGCGGGCGGCGTCGAAGAAGGAGACATCAAGACGCACGAGATGGGAAAAGACCGCTTCCCGGATATCTGCAACCACCCGCTCCCCAAGGGACATCACCAACTGGTAACGAATGGAGCTGGCAATCGCGAGCACGGACACCACCGCCATCAGCAGCCCGAACCACACATCAATCAGCCCGCCATCGGCCTGGGAAAAGCCGTGGTCGATCACCTGCCGAGCAGCAATCGGCAGCACAAGCGTCGCCCCCGCCGCAATAACAAGAGCGAGGGTGGCGGCAGCAGTGTGCGCTTTGTACCGGAACACGAAAGGGATGAGCGGCTTCAACGCCGAGACCGCCGCCCGGCGTTTTTCCTCCACCGACTGGTCGGCCATGGTTCGAATCCCTTTAGCTGCTGCCCGTGCTCATATGCTTCCGCAACGGCATGATAAGCCGTTGCGACATATCCATGCTCCTTTTCGGAACATATTGGCAAGGGGAAGCGCTGTCTAAAGTATTCGCACCAGGCGACTGCTATTTGACCAGAACCAGATCGGTGAAGTCGTCTTTATCAACAATTCTTAGATACTCATTGGGATGCAACGCGACCGCCCTGCCATCAGCCTGCAATTCGTTGATGGCAAAACCCGATGCGCCAATTTCTTCCAGAAACGCGATAGGATCAATATCAAGCTGCCGATAGCGATCAGGCGAAAACTCCATGATGACGATCAGCGGCCCCGAGCGCTCAAACACGCCCTTGGCACCGCGCCACACAGCACGCTCAAACCCCTCGACGTCGATTTTGATCATCTGTGGTGTTATCGCGCGGCCATGAGCTTCGGAAATCCGGCTGACAACCGTATCAAGTGGCTGGACGGGGACTGTCTCCGAATGGGTTTCCTGCGCGTCAAATGAAATCAGCGAAGCCGAACCCATATAGTCACCGGCGCAACTCAACGCCATTTCGCCGGACTGCTCGGCAATGGCCGAATTCTCCACGGTCGAGAACCGGTCAAAGCCATTGATAGCTAAAGACTTCCGAATGAGCCCGGCGAGCTTCTTCTGGGGCTCAACAGCAACCACAAACCCTCCTCGCCCCACAAGATGCGCGGCAAGAATCGTATAGAAGCCACAGTTAGCTCCGATATCAAAAAATACTTCGCCCGGACGGAGATTGGCAATGATGAAATCAGTGACATGCTGTTCCCAACGCCCGTCATATGCGAGATGCGGCGAGATACTGATGTCATTGCTGGCCACATAGATTTTGCGACCAAAATAGGTTTCCGTAAGGAGGGTGTCATCGCCGATATAGGTGCAGAAATGCGTTGACCGGCTCACCACGGGTAGTGGCTCTGGATTTGTCTGACTAGCCAGTGCTGCCTTGATATGGAGACTTTTAACATGGTTGCGCTCATGCTGCGCACTTCGAACATGGAAGAGTACATAGACTTCGTTGGCAAAAGCGATTGATGCCCTGCCAAGGAGCGCCGCATAAATCGCGTAATATTTCGGCAGAATATCGTCTTTATGCAACACCAACAGAAACTCCCCCACGCCAAGGAGGTCGGGGGCAATGTGCTCAATCGGAGAGACTTTTGCCTCCCAAAGCGGCCAACGGGAGGACACGAAGATGGGGCACGGAAAGCTGGTGGCGTGCTCAGCAACTTCCCTGGCATGGTGATTGTCTGTCAAGGTTGTTCCTCTGCAAGATTTTCGAATATTCTGACCAACGCATTAGCGTTTAGCTCCCAAGTGAGACTGCGCGCCTTTGCTTCTGCCGCTGCTGCAACGCGTTCCGCCAAACCGCGATCATATTGCAGACGCCGAATAGCATTGAGCCATTCCCGTGGCAGAAACGGATCGACCAGAATCGCGGCATCGACCATAAACTCATTGAGCGCAGGCCGGTCGCTGCAAATGGAGGGAACGCCCAGCAACCCTGCCTCCAGAGGAGGCAAACCGAATCCCTCATGAAGCGACGGCATGACAAGGGCGATGCTCTTGAGCAGCACGGCTGCCGCCGCGCTATCGCTGAGCCGCCCAAGCGGAAAAATGAGTTCGGGATCAACCCCCCAAACGCGCGCGCGATCCAAAATATCATCGCAGGCCTGCCCGATGACTACCAGCGCGAGATCGTTGCCTGGGTTGAGCGAAAGCGCATTCAGGATGACATCGATATTCTTATGGGGATCACCCGCCCCGAGATAGGTCACGAAAGGAATAATAGGCAGGTCAAGAGCCGGTGCTTCACCTTCGCATTTAAGATCGGCAACACCATTATAAACTACCGAAATCTTTTCGGCAGGGATAAGCAAATGCTTTGTAATATCGTTTTTCGAAGATTGACTAATTGTCAAAATGCGGTCCGCTTGCCCCGCAACATTTGAAAAGTCATAGAGCCATTGATCCTGGGCAGCATGAAAAAAATAACGCAAACTCAAAGGGATCGTATCATGGATCATCACCACAGAGCGGTCAGGCAAAATCTCCGGACACCAATGAATGGACGGGAAAAAATAGATCGCCGTTTTCGGCGGGGTCCGGCAAAGCTCTCGGGCCGCCACTTTTTTGAGCGCCACTAAAACCTCTCGACCAACACGTCCAATCCCACGCCTGTCATCAAGAGGTCCTAGATCGAAGAAAACTTTGAACCTCGGAAAATCGATGATATCAAACCGGTTGCCAGACAACAGCATCATGCCTTCCCCAAACGTCGAAGCATACGAGAGAGCATACGAAGCGGCTTGGTTATCAGCCATGACGTCGACATCCTGAACGCGCCATTTTCGGAAGTCAGCGTGGCAATGGCACTATCACGATTTTCGATTTCACTATTTCGGCGAGCTATTTCCGTATGTAAGTGGGTTATTTCCGTATGTAAGCGGGCTATTTCAGCGTTACCGCGTTCGACAACGATATCTCGGCCATCTATTTCGCTGTTCAGATATTCCAGATGGCGACGAAGGTCGGATAGTTCCAACTGCATCACCCGGCGGTGCGTTTGCAGCCGCTGATAAGCCGCATTTATCCGCAAAAGCGATTCTTCATATTGTTCGCATTTACCTGGAAGAAACGGAACTGTCGTTTCTGAAACTATATTATCGGCTTGTTTTTTTATAGACATAACCCAGACGACCTAAGCTAACAACAATAAACACCATCACTGATTTTTACTATCTTTTCCTAAATTATACCTCGGCCTCCAACGACGCGCAAGCCTTTAATCAACTATGTAATTTTTGTCATTTACCGTGCTGGATCCTTTTCACGTTTTTTCCCTACTGCTCAAAGAGTAATCGTGAAAGAGCACAATTACTCACGGGCGCAAGCTTCTTATCAATAAAAATTTGTCCCCAACCGGATAGTTCACCAGTCACTACAAAGAACAAATCGCTCTATTCTCTGCTCATGTGGAGAGATCGGCAGGCCCTCTTAAAAGAAGTCGCAGCGCGAAGATATTTCGCACTGCGTATGACTGCCACCCATCGGGCCTCTCCTTCCGGGCAACCTCCGAGCGTCAATAAAACAGCCCAATAATCGCCGTATGTGCGATAAAGCCCGCCGCAAGCGGCACGGCGGTTCGTTTGACCACGTCCATGGGCGAGAGGTTGGCCGCGCTGGAAACCGCAATCACCACGCCGGAGACGGGCGACAGGGCTCGGCCCATATGGGATGCCTGCTGCATGGGCAGGATCATGCTGACCGGGCTGACGCCCATGCTGGCGGCGATCTGGGGGATCAGTTCGACGAAGGCCAGGAAGGGGGCGTTTCCCGAGCCCATGATAATGGCTGCGGCCAATGTCACCAGCGCGAACACCGCCGCCATGGCGAAGGGTGGCAGGCCCACATGCTCTGCCATGACAATCAACTGATCGATGGCACCGATGGTGGTGATGCCATGGGCAAAGATGCCCGCGGCAACCAGCAGGCCGACGACATTGGTGAAGGCATTGCCCATTCCCTTGAGGAACGGCGAGAACCCGGCGCAGGTCTTCTTGAAACTCCTGTTGCGCAGGAGTTCCGCCAGCATACAGACCGCCATGGCAATCAGAACGATCGTCACCACATCGAATTTCAACATCTTGGTGAACACCGAGGAGGTGCCCACCGCCATGATAATCGGCAGCAAGGGCAGAAGAGCATAATAGCCGGGGGCCTGCTCGCCCTCGCTCGCCTGTTCAGCGGCAACGGGCTGAGCGACATAGCCGCTGATACGGTCGCAACGGCGCTGCCAGAAAACGTGGGCGATGCCAACGACCAGCACCGCGGCAAGCGCTGCCGGTCCCTGATGGTAGAGAACATATTCCACCACATCCATGCCTACCGCCTTGGAGCCACGGATGGCGTCAATCGCGGTGGGCGTATAGGCCACACCGAGAGACGTGGCGATCACACCAGCGCTGGATGCCGGAGACAGGCCGAGGCCAACCATGATAGGAAACATGGTCCCCATCAAGAGAACCGCGAGGCCCGTGGCCGAGGGGATCGCCAGTTGCAGCCCGCTCGCCAGAAGAAAGGCAAAGAACAGCAAGGTGTAGGGCGAACGCATGTTGCGCAGGGGCCGAGTGGCGATACGCACCACTGCCGCGTTGGCCCCGATATGGTCCATGTAATGGGCAAAGCCCATCAGCGCCATGATCATCAAACCGAGATCAGCGGCCCGGGTGCTGAACATATCCTGCATCAGCTTGAACGGGTCGAGCACGCGCACACCCGTGCTGGCTATACCTTTCGGCAGGATGGAACCCCAACCGGTGGCCAATGTGACGAACATCAGCACCAACCCGGCAACAATCAGAACCGGCTCCGGTCGGTAATCGCGCAAAATGAGCCAGGCCACCGCAACGATGACCAAAAGTGTAATCAAAACCTGAAGCATGATGTTTACCTGCTCGAAAAGCGTTCAGCGGTGAGTTTGACGATCTCTGTGACGACACTGCTGGCAGCGCGTAATGAGCGAACGGGCAAATACTCATAAATGGAATGGAAATTATGCGCTCCGGTGAAAATATTGGGGCATGGCAAGCCGTTTTGGGAAAGCACCGCGCCGTCATAGCCGCCGCGCATGGGGATCGGGCACGGCTCTATATTGCACCGGCGATAGGCCTCCTTGGCAATATCAATGGGATAGGCGTTTTCGCCCTGCAGGCTGTTATGGACATTGGCGTAGCGGTCGCTCAGCGTGCAGGTGACGCTGTTTTCGCCAAACAGCAGAGCGCAGCTTTGGGAGAGGTTGCGCAGGAACTCCAGGCGCTGGCGATAGCCCTCTTCGGTGAAGTCACGGATATCAAGGTTCAACACCGTGCGGGCGCTGTTGCCCTGCAATTGCTTGACCCAGTAATACCCTTCCGTGCCCTCGGTGTATTCGGGCGCTTCTCCACCTGGCAGCATGGCAATGAACTTGTGCGCCATCAGCAGCGCGTTCTTCAGTTTGCCTTTGGCGGACATGGGATGCGCCGACTGGCCGGTGAAGATAATTTCGGCGTCGCCCGCGTTCCAATTTTCATAGACGAGTTCGCCGATGCCGCAGCAATCAAGTGTGTAGGCGAATTTGGCACCGAAAGACTTCACATCGAACGCCTTTGCGCCGCGCAGTCCCTGCTCCTCATCGGGCACAAAGCCGATCTTCACTGGGCCGTGCTTGATATCGGGATTGGCGAGGAGGAATTGCAGTGTGTCCATGATCGCGGCAATTGCCGCCTTATCGTCGGCCCCAAGCAAGCTGGTGCCATCGGTGACAATCAGATCATCGCCGATATATCCCGCCAATTCTGGAAACGCGCTCTGGCGCAGAAATATCTGCTTCCCGGCATTGAGGCAGAGGTCGCCGCCCTTATAGGGGAGGATTTGCGCATGGGTATCGGCGGTTTGCTCGGCGCTGGTGTCGAGATGGCCGAAGAACGCCACAGCAGGCACATCCGCCGCGATGTTCGACGGCAGGGTTGCGGTGACAATCGCTGTCTCGCGCAATACCACATCCTTCATGCCCATATCCGTCAATTGCTGGGCGAGGAGCTTGGCCAAAACCATCTGCCCCGGCGACGACGGCATGATGCCCGCAGCACCCTTTGCCCTATCGGTTGTAGTATTGATTTTCACATAGTCGAGAAAACGGTCAACGATATCCATGAAGGTATCATCCTTTGCTAAAGGGAATAGATAAGCATCTGGTTATAATGAGGTGGCCCAAGCGAAGCGCGTTGAATATGAAACGCACTTCTGCCTGGTTCCTGTTACGCCGCAACGCTTGGCGTTAAACCGGCGCTCCACTTAAAACGTGCGTTACTTCTAACCAATTGAGTTGATCGGAAACCGGTTCGTGTCACACGAACCGGGGCTTTACCCCCGTCCCACATATGGCATTTTTGAAGCCATTACTGTTGTGAATAGAATATTCGCCTCGAGCGGCAGGCTGGCCATATTGGCAACCGTTTGGCCGACGATGGCAACGTCGAGACGGTCTTCCGGCATCAGTTCTCCATTGGGCTGGAGCACGCCCGCACTCATGCGCTCGGTCAGGTCGGTGGCGGCGTTGCCGATATCGATTTGGCCGCAGACGATATCAAAGGGCCGCCCGTCCAGCGCGACCGCTTTGGTAATGCCCGTCACTGCGTGCTTGGTTGCGGTATAGGCCAGCGAATGCGGGCGCGGTACATAGGCAGAGAGCGAGCCGTTATTGATAATCCGCCCGCCACGCGGGCTCTGGCTTTTCATGAGACGGAACGCGGCCTGGGTGCAGAGAAACACGCCAGTGAGGTTGGTACCGACAACCGAATTCCACAGCTCGATGTCGTAATCATAGAACGGGATGCTGCCTGCGTTGCGCCCGGCATTATTAAAGAGAACATCAAGGCGTCCGAAGCGGGCAACGAGGGCGGCAAACAGCGCATCGACCGATGCCGGGTCGGCCACATCCGCCACCACCGGTAGCGCTGTTCCCCCAGCTTTTGTGATCTCGCTGGCAACGGCCTGCAAAGGCTCCATCCGGCGTCCGGCCAGCACCACCGCAAAACCTGCTGCAGAAAGGGCCAGACTGCTTGCCTTGCCAATGCCGCTACCGGCACCGGTTACCAATGCTATTTTCTGTGCTGACATCATTCTTCCCCGATCTGGTTCATGCAGAGTATATATTGCTGAAATTGATGTCACCCGCCACGAAATAACGGCAAAAAATATAACTGCGACATCTTGCCAGTGTCCGCCACCGTCCGCGGCAAGCGTAAAAACAGGCGCTTCCATGCGGTTTTCCCTTGTCCGCGCGAACCAACTGCGGTATAGGCCCGAAATCCCCCGGAGCAGGATGTGGTTTTTGTTGGCTTTTGCCGCGCCCACCTGCCCAATTTTGATTGATTGAGGCTCGGCTGAGAAATGGCTGGTAGCCTCCAGGCTGTTCAGATAGGGCGCATTCGCCCATATCGATCGGACTGAACCCAAGGACTACGACGATGGCTCGCGAAGCAACCGTTCACCCGGACTACCACTTCATCAAGGTGGTGATGACCGACGGCACCGAATACCAGACCCGTTCGACCTACGGCAAGGAAGGCGATGTCCTCAACCTCGACATCGACCCCAACACCCATCCGGCATGGACCGGCGGCACCCAGCACATGCTGGATCGCGGCGGTCGCGTTTCGCGCTTCAATTCGCGCTTCGGTGGGCTCTCCTTCGGCAAGAAGTAAGCATCATTCGCCAGGCGAAAGATTTGAAAAGGCTCCGGTTTCCGGGGCCTTTTTGCTTAGGGAAGCGCCTGTCGATCGCCACAAAAAATTGCAGCGGGTGCCGCACGCCAGCACAAGATTAAGGAAAAACATCATGGAGCTTGTCATTCTATTCCTCTTTTTCTTGGCGGGGGTGCTCATCTGGAAGCTGCCACGACTTGAAAATGTGGCATTTTTGCTTGTTGTCATCGCCCTCGTCGCGGCAATGGCCATTTTCCTCATCGGCAATAATGCCATGCTGTTGCCCGGCATTAACTACTAGGACGAGGGGGAAATCATGAACGAAAAAACATTCAATGCTCTATTGTGCATTGCGGCGGCAATTCTGAGCATCATCCTCGGCTTCTCCTCGCTCTATTTCGGATTCATCGATAAGGAATCGCCCTGCGTCCTGTGCTGGGCCCAGCGGTTTTACATGCTGGCATTGGTAATGTTCGCCCTGCTGATGGTGCGTTACGGCCCAAAACCACGCTATCTCGGCGCGGTACTGCTAACCTCCGCCTTCGGCATTTATGCGGGCATCCGCCACTCTTCCGGCAGCTTCGCGTGGGATATCCATCAGGGCTGGTGGACCGAGATTTTCGGCATTCATACTTATACCTGGACGGAAATCGTCCAATGGTTCGTGCTCGTCGCCGTCGCCCTCATGCTGCTGGTTGCGCACAAGGTCTACAGCTTCGTCAATGTCCCGGTTAAGCCGCTCTCCCGCCTGGCGCGCGGTGTTTTCGGGCTGGTTCTTTTCGTCACCGCCGCCAATATGGCCCAGGCCTTCATGAGCACCGGCCTGCCACCCAATGTCGGCACCGGCGATCCGGCCCGGATCTCGTTCAATCCGAAATACTGGAACTGGAGCACCGAGTTCTGGGGCCGTCTGCAACGACCCGTCAGCCTGCGTGGGGCCTGGGATGTCCATTACCCGGACCTGCCGACCAAACCGCAAACGGCGATCCGTTTCGCCACCCATGCCGCCGACGGCCCGGTTGAAAAGGCTGTTCCGCTGCAGATAAGCGACAAGAAGGAACTGGCGCTGCCATTCAATGGCGCGGTGACCGATTTGGCCTATAACGGGCAGGACGCCTATTTCATGGTCACGGAAAAATGGGGCCTTTATCTGGTCAATAACGACCTCACCGCCATTGAGCGTTCCGCCGTTCTCGACCAGTATAACGGGGCCAATGGCCGCAACGCTGTGGGCGCGACCTTCTTCAATGACGGCAGTTTCGGGCTGATCGGCTGGAACAAGGTGTTCGTTTATCTGAAAAAAGCAGCAAGCAAACCCGAGGGCCAGGCCGCCGAATTCAAGGCGTTCCATGACTTCACCGAGGGCCTCGAAAGCTTCAACCTCATCAAGCGCGCGCCTTATCTCAGCGTTCGCGCCCGCATGATGCACGCACTGGCCTTCACCTATGACGCTGACAATAACAGCGTCTACACCATCACGGTGCCGAGCGACAAATACAAGAAAATCGTCGTGTCCCGCTTTGACAAGAAAGACGACATTCTGTCGGAAGAGTTCTTTCCGGTCAAAGGCGCGGGCCTCACGCTCAAAGCAGGCCGTAGCCTTGATGAGTATTACGTCACCGGGCTCACCTACAACAACGGCAGGCTGTATGCGCTCAGCAAGCAATATTCGAGCATTCTGGTGCTGAACCCGACCTCAAAAGAGATTGAAACGGTCTATTCTTTTGACGGCGTCGCCAATCCACAAGGGATCACCTTCCGCGATGGCAAGCCACAAATCCTCGGATACGACAACGGCAAGAGCGTGATTTATACGCTCTCCGCCATGTAGTGATGAGAGGGTCGGCAGCCGCGAATAACGGCGGCTGCCGACATCTTATCTTACTCAATGCCGGTGGGCGAAAGCCTTCTCCAGCAGCCCGCGCTGTTCGGCCACCGGATTAGTGACGGCGACGTCGGGCATGAAGCCATCGGCTTCGAGCAACAGGTCTTGCAGATGCTGGATGCGGGTGTAGAGGCGCGCGGTAAGGCCCGATAACGCGCGAAAAGCCGCGGGCAAGGAATCAAACAAAGCATCGGGCGTTTCGACTGTTTTCAATGGGAGCAGATGGGTGCGCCCTGCGGCGGCATCTTCAACGGAAGCCCTGCCTTCAGCCAGCGCGCGTTGCGCCAGAAGCCAGCCAGTGATCTGCACCAGGCGGCGGGTCAGTTGCACGCTTTCTTCGGCATAGGAAGTGGTCTGTTCAGGAGTGAGCGCGGTGCATTCATTGCGACCGGGACCATCGAGATAGCCGACGGCCTCCTCTACCAGTTCCATGCCCTCTTCAAAAAGCGCGCTAAAGGCTTCCGAGCGAACGAATTCCAATCCGAACGATGCCGCTCTCCAAGGTTCCCATTCCCGGTTAATCCCGAACACCTTATCGCGTTCCCTGTCGCCAGTTGATCCTAAGGGGAACCATAAACCGCTTTCAACAGTGCCGCCTCATTAACCTCCTGTTAGGGTTAAAATACGGGTTACAACGCGTACACATCATCGCTTGAAAATTGAATCAGCGGCAGCCTGGGAGCGTTTCTTCTGCTCAAGGGCTTCCTGTAACCGTGTGATTTCCCGTTGCAGCGCAACGATACTTTCTTCCAGCTCAAACTGCGACAGGCGGGTGATGTCCTGCCCAAGTTCATATGAGCCGGGTTGCGGGCGCGGGAGATCATCCGCGAACAGATCCGATGCCATGGCTACCTCCGGAACAATGCCACAATTGCTTAAGAATACCCCATCCGGCGCGATCCATCAAATTTCATGCATAACCGCCGTGAATGCAATTGCGCAATCGCGGTGATATTATTATAGTGTCCGCGTTTCCCTCACATCGTGAGAAGAGATGCTCTGGCCGCACCCGGCCAGTGAACAGGAATTCTTTATCATCGCTTCACGGCGGTGTCGGAGTTGCAGCAGAATGTGATTCAACAGGGTCGCGTACCTGCCGTATTTCATTTTCAGCGCGTCGTTTGCGCAGAAAGCCTCCCTGCTTTTCTGCTCGATGCTTTAGGAGGTTCACATGTCTCAAGCACCATTGATGCCGAAGGCGACCGCCGTCTGGCTCGTGGAGAATACCTCTCTGTCGTTCGAACAGATTGCCGAGTTTTGCAAGCTGCATCCGCTTGAGGTTAAGGGCATTGCTGATGGCGAAGTCGCAGCAGGCATCAAGGGGATGGATCCGGTCACCACCGGCCAGCTCAGCCATGAAGAAATCGCCCTCGCCCAGGCCAATCCGGGCCACAGCCTGCGCATGGCTGAACGCAAGGTCAAGTTGCCGGAAACCCGTCGCTCAAAACGCGGACCGCGCTATACCCCGGTTTCACGCCGTCAGGACCGCCCCAACGCCATTCTGTGGCTGGTGCGCAACCATGCCGAGCTGAAAGATGCGCAGATCATGCGCCTCGTCGGCACCACCAAGAACACCATCCAGCAGGTTCGCGAACGCACCCACTGGAACACCGCAAGCCTCGCGCCCATGGACCCGGTGACACTGGGCCTGTGCTCGCAGATCGACCTTGATTTCGAGGTTCAGCGCGCGGCGAAAGATCGTCCTGCGGTCCCTGTGGACAGCGGCGGCGCCACCTTGCTGTCAGCGGAAGAAACCACCGCCAAGCAAGAAGCCATCGCCGAGGAAGCAGCCCTTGCCCGCAGCAAGGAAGACCTCGATGTCGATGCCGTCTTCGCCAAGCTCAAGACGCTCAAGCGCCAGGACGACGACGAAGATATGGAATAAAGTTACGACAAACCCGCCACTCCTCGGATGCCGGGTTTTTTATTGCTTAATTTCGGTGATTTCTAATTTCGGTGACAGTTCACTCAATTCAACTTTCTGAATTACTCAAAAATAAATAGCTCGGGGAATTGAGTAAACCGTCACCGAAATTACCTCAGAAAAAAGCCGCCGCGTTTGCTCCGCGACGGCTGTCATGGGGGTCTCGCGCCGGGGATTAAACCCGAGCGACTTCCACTTTTAATTTCTCTATTTCATCCTTCAAAAGAAGTTTTTTGCGTTTCAGTTCGACAACTTCGAGATCATCGGCTGAGGAATGCGCCAGGGCATCCTCGATTTGACGCTTGAGGGCCAGATGTTTGCGTTCCAGCTCTGCCAAACGATTCTGAAGCGGCATGTGCGTTCTCCTTCTGAAATCGACGGTGCCGAGTTTAACGCATTTTTGAGCGCGGTCTAACGGAAAAATACACGTTTCAACTTTTCGTCGCCGGGGCGCCAGAGCGTTCGATAAAGCGCTTGTCATCACGCTGGTTTCGGACTAGCAGCAGAGCTTGTGAACGCGCGTGAAGCCATGTTCACTATCAAGCGTGCTCCATATATGCCGCGTTGCTGATAGGGATGATTGCCGTGTCCAAAGATCCGGATGAAACCTCCAGATTGCTCGCAGAATTGCACCGTCTCAAGGCGGAGCATGGCGATATCGACACCGCAACTGAAGCACTCACGGAAAAGGCGGCGGCCGATCAACTTCAGCTTCAGCGGCTCAAAAAGCGCAAGCTGGCCCTCAAAGACCGGATCAGAAACCTCGAAAACCTGTTGACGCCCGATATCATCGCCTGAATCTTGCCGCAGGGAAGCCTTTCGGGTATTGCGTAAGCTCCACGGCCACAGCACTCGGGAGAAGCCCCATGGCGCAGACCGCCCCCATCGCCATCATCATGGGAAGCCAGTCGGACTGGGAAACCATGCTGCATGCTGCCGATATCCTCGATATGCTCGGTGTCGATTACGAAGCGCGCATCATCTCGGCGCACCGCACCCCACGACGCCTCTACGAATTTGCGACCACTGCCAAAAGCGAAGGCTTCAAGGTGATTATCGCCGGGGCCGGTGGCGCGGCGCATCTGCCGGGCATGGCAGCCGCCATGACGCCGTTGCCGGTGTTTGGTGTACCGGTGCAATCCCATGCGCTGTCGGGCAAAGACAGCCTGTTATCCATCGTACAGATGCCAGCCGGTATCCCGGTCGGCACGCTGGCCATCGGCAAGGCAGGCGCAATCAATGCTGCCCTGCTCGCCGTGGCGGTGCTGGCCCTTTCTGATTCGGACCTCGCCACCCGGCTCGATGAGTGGCGCGCCGCCCAAACAGCGGCGGTACGTGAGTTCCCGGTGGACGAGGCATGAGCGTATTGGCCCCCTCCTCCCTCAAAGCTCTGCCACCCGGCTCCGTCATCGGCATTGTTGGTGGTGGGCAACTGGCCCGGATGCTCGCTGTAGCCGCCGCACAATACGGCCTGAAGACGCATATCTATGCCCCAGAGGCGGAATCTCCGGCATTTGAAGTTGCCGCATTCCATACCTGCGCACCCTATGAGGACGAAACCGCGCTGAGCGCCTTTGCCAACGCGGTCGATGTCATCACCTATGAGTTTGAAAACATCCCGGCGGCGGCGGTGGCGCAGATGGCGGGCCTCAAGCCGCTGCATCCGAGCCCCAATGCGTTGGCCATCACCCAGGACCGTTGGCAGGAAAAATCATTTATTGCCGGGCTTGGCATAGCAACCGCCCCCTTCGCGACAGTGCCCGATGCCGCAGCGCTTGACGGCGCAGTGCAAACAATCGGCCTGCCTGCCGTCATCAAGACCACCCGATTCGGCTATGACGGCAAAGGGCAGATCACCCTTCGCTCGCCCGCAGAGCTTGAGGCTGCCCGCGCGCTTGCGGCAAATGCGCCGTGCATTCTCGAAGGATTCGTGCCGTTTCGCATGGAAGTCTCGGTGGTGGCGACACGGGGGCAGGATGGGGCTTTTTCGGCCTTCGACCTCTGCGCCAACGAGCATCAAAACCATATTCTCGACGTCACACGGTTGCCCGCACAAGTCAGTGAGGCAACCGCCAGCGACGCCATTACCATCGCCCGGCGCATTGGCGCGGCGCTCGATTATGTTGGCACCTTCACCGTCGAAATGTTTGTGGTCGGCGACGGGGATGCCGAGCGGCTTGTGGTCAACGAGATCGCGCCACGCGTGCACAATTCCGGCCATTGGACCATCGAAGGCGCAGAAACCTCGCAATTTTCCCAGCATATCCGCGCCGTTTGCGGCTGGCCGCTCGGGGCAACCACCCGCCGGGGCCGTATTGAAATGCGCAACCTCATCGGCGCTGATTGCGAAAACTGGCAGGATATCGCCACAACGCCCGGCGCAAGCCTGCATCTTTATGGCAAGGGACAATTCCGCCCCGGACGCAAGATGGGGCATGTTACCACGGTGTTCCCCACACAAGGGTGATAGCGGGGCGGGGAAAAAAGAGTCGTTTCCGGCCTGTTTGCAACGGGAAAGTCTCTGGACAAGCCGGTATCGTTCTGTTACGACCCTCACTACCAGATGAGACGCGAAGGTTTTTCGCGTCTTATTTCATCTTATCATTCAGCTAGCTGTAAACGAGGCTCGCGTGCAGGTTCTTGTCCGGGAAAACAATGTCGATCAGGCGCTCCGCGCACTGAAGAAGAAGATGCAGCGTGAAGGCATCTTCCGTGAAATGAAGCTCCGTGGTCATTACGAGAAGCCTTCTGAGAAGAAGGCTCGCGAAAAGGCCGAAGCTGTGCGTCGTGCGCGCAAGCTCATCCGCAAGCGGATGCAGCGTGAAGGCTTGCTTCCCTCGAAGCCGCGCCCCCCGCGCGCGTAAATCTCCGGACGCGCTAAGCCTTTTTTAAGGGGAAGTGCGTAAAAACCGGCTCAATGCCAGCGCCTCGCTGAAAAGCAGAGGCGCTGTTTGCGTTTGTAATCGATGTCGCCCTTGGCAAAGACATGCCTACAAGGGCCTTCATGGCAAGCAAAGCATCGGATGAAACCGAGGAGATATACGGTGAGTGCCCTTCATACCCGTCTGTTGTTCGTGAGTTCCCTACTTTTGACCGCAACGCTCGGCGCTTGCGGCGGCTCCGGCGGCAGTTCCGGCCCGCAATTCGCGGTAGTGGAAAACACGGACCGGGCCAGCACCAGTGCCAATATCGGATCGCTCTCTGATGTTATTGCCAATAACCCCAATGACCCGAGCACTTACAATACGCGCGGCGCAGCCTATGCGCGCAGCGGTAATTATTCGAGCGCCATCGCTGATTTCAACAAGGCGATCCAGATCGACCCGCAGAATGCTGCCGCCCTCACCAACCGCGGCCTTGCCTTCCGCCAGACGGGGCGCAATGATGCGGCGCTCAATGACTTTTCACAGGCTATCCAGGCCAACCCCAGCTATGGCCCCGCCTATCTCGCCCGTGGCAATGCGCAACGTGCCCAGGGCGCGCTGCAACAAGCTCTCCAGGACCTTTCCACCGCGATCAAGCTGGCACCGGAATCGGCAGAAGCCTATCACTCGCGCGGTCTGGTTTATCAGCGCATGGGGCAGTCGCAGCAGGCCGTCTACGATTTCGACTCGGCCATCGATCGCAACCCCTTCGTTGCCCCGCCCTATCTCGCGCGCGGCCAATGCCTGGTGGATTTACGCCAATACGACAAAGCCATTGAAGACTTCAATGCCGCCCTCAACGTCAATCAACAGCTTGCCGATGCCTGGGCGTGGCGCGGTGTGGCACTGGAGCGCAAGGGCAAACAAGCCGAAGCGAAACAAAGCTATTCGCAGGCCCTGTCAATCGACGGCTCCAATGCGGTGGCCCGCAAGGGCGGCGGCGGTCTCGGCTCGCTATTTTAAATAGCCCGATGCCAATCAGTTATCGAATAGGCCCGGCTCCCCCTGGAAGCCGGGCCTTTTTTTGTCGTTCAGAAGCTCGTCGAAAAGCCCGCTCTGATGGTTGCATCGGGGCGGTTGCTTTGGCCGATGGTGGTGGCAACCTGCCCGGAGAGGCGGGTGTTTTCGGTCAGCTTGTAATTAGCGCCCAGCGACACTTCCGCCCAGTTGTCCGGCAGCTTGACCGAACCACGTTCGAACGACGACAGGTCGGGGATTTCACCGGCGACGCCATTAACGTTCCCCGAAAGGCGATGCGCCCAAGCCGCCGAGCCAGTCAGTTCGAACGCCTTGGTGAGCGCGTAGCGCCCTTCGAACCCAAGCCGCATATCAACCTCGTGGCCTTCACGCCCGCGATAGCGGATCGGGAATGGGCCACCCTGCTCGGTGTAACCGTTGAGGGTTGCCTGTGTCCACGACACATCGGCGAACGGGGTGATGAGGGCACGCTCAAGCACATTGAACGCCCAGCCGACCCGCACCAATCCGCCGATGGACGCGCCATCGCTTGACCCCTTCGAGGTGGTGACTGCACGGGCACCGTTCCTGTATTGGCGGGTGATGTCGTAATCAAGTTCGCTCGCCGTTACCGCACCGAGAAGCCGTAGACCACTGGGTCCGGAAGCATAACTTGCGAACACGCCGCCACCATAACTGTCGATCTTGTCCGTGCCGCCGAGGCGCAGGTCAAACTCACCGCGTCCGGCATGGGCACTGACGCCGACCGTCACCCCGGGCAGCACCCGCATGGCGACACCGGCGGTGCCGCGACCCTGGATGCCATCATTACCCCAGAACTCCCCGGTGCCGGTTGCGAAGGCGCAGAAGCGGTTATCGGGGCCGCTCTTCCATGGGCGGTCGGGGGCGCATTGATCCTGGGCGATGAATATCTGATCGCCAAGACCGCCCTGCGCCACCGAAAGGCCGTGGGCACCGACCTGCTGCATATCGGCGAGGGTTGCCGACAACTCTGCCGCAGAGAGGAAGCCAACAATGACCGGGGGAGGAGGAGGTGGTGGTGGCACGGGTGGCGACACGGGACCGGGATTGGGCGGTGTCACGGTCGGACCAGGCGGCGGGGGAGGAGGCGGGGGGGGCGGCGGTGGCGGATCGACAATACGCACGAGCCAGACTTCATAACGACCGTCTGGGTTTCTGTCGGTCCCCACAATCACCTGTCCATTGGCGGATATGCCGCGCACACTCCGGATCGCCCATCCGTCAACCGAGACACCATTGGATCGCAAGATGTCTTTGATGCTCAAAATGCCAGTATTCGCCGTCCAGCGAAACGCCTCGGTCTGATTTGCCTCGGTCGTACTGTATCCGGTTATCACAGAGCCATAGGCATTAACACCCGTGGCGAAACTGGAGGGATTGTTGCCTCCAGTACCGATGAAACCGAGACCCTGCAAGCCACTGCTGGTCGTCCAGCGAAACGCTTCATCCTGATTTGCCGCGTTCTTACCAAATCCGATAATGGTGGAACCATCAGCGCTAATCCCAATGGCAGAGCTTGAGGGCGCGGTGCCGCCACCGCCGATGAAGCCGAGGCCCTTTATGCCATCGCTCAATGTCCAGCGAAATGCTTCTTGCTGATCCGCAGCGTTGCGGCTGTTTCCCGTAATGACCGAGCCATCGGCGCTGATCCCTCTGTGTATACTGGAGGGATTGCTGCCTCCGCCGCCGATAAAGCCGAGGCCCTTTATGCCACCGCTAGATGTCCAGCGAAATACCTCATTCTGATCCGCTGCGTTCCTGCTATCGCCTGCAACAACAGAGCCATCGGCACTCACTCCAGAAGCTATACTAAAAGGGTTGCTGCCTCCGCCTCCAATGAAACCGAGGCCCTGTATGCCGCCACTTGCCGTCCAGCGAAACGCTTCCAGCCGGTCAGCTGCATTTTGGCCATACCCTACAATGGCAGAGCCATCGGCGCTGATACCAAGGGCGGAACTAAAAGGATTGCTGCCGCCTCCCTCGATGAAGCCAATCCCCTGAATGCCACCGCTGGATGTCCAGCGGAACGCTTCCTGCCGATCCGCCGCGTTGGTGCTCTGTCCCGCGATGACAGAGCCGTTGGCGCTAACACCCACGGCAAGACTGACGGGATTACTGCCTCCTCCGCCAATGAAGCCGAGGCTCTGCGGTTCACCGCTTGCCATCCAGCGAAACGCTTGCCTGGAACGGGAGCCGACAATAACGGAACCGTCGCTGCTGAGCCCTCTAATATTTAAAGAGCCAGGAGCACCAGGTTCTCCAAAAAAGCCCGTCCCGCTGAAGTGATAAGTTTGTGCGGTGGCCGGGGTGGTCGCAGCCAGACCGGCGCAGCAACCGACGATGGAAACAGAGGATAAAACGGCGTGCAATACGCGCTTCATATTAATTTACTCCAAAAATAGTTTCTTGAAATTAATAAATCGTATTTTTTATAATCTGTTATTACCTATTCAAAAAAGGTCGGCCTTAACGCGTTTGAGGAACATGCTTTTAAATGAGCAACGCTTTAAATGCAAAATTTTATTAAATAAAATAATAATTACGGGGCGTTTTTAGGGCGGTGGTCTTCTCGCCCCCCCAAAAAAATGCCGCGCCAGAACTCCTTAGAAACACAAGTGGAGCATCAATCAGCTTCAGACTCTCTGCCTTCGGGCGGTTGGATAACGCCTGCCGCCAGCGCGAGCTTCAGGCTGCGGCTTTGGCGTTTGACCCAGGCTTCAATGCTCTGTGCGGCGCTGCGCGACGTGGTCTCGTGCCGCCACAATATGGCGCTGACGCCGCCATGGCTGCGCACGTAGCGGGCGCCTTTCGGCGTGGCGTGGTCTTGCATGCGTTTCTCGACATCGCGGGCAATGCCGCAATAGAGCGTATTGTCGCCACACCGGATGAGATAGACCCACCAGCCTCCGCTTGTTGCCTTTTCAGACATGGCCGCCCTTCATGAAAAAGGCCGGTCGCTGTCGACCGGCCTCATGGTGTTGTTATGGCATGTGCCGGAACTACGCTTATTCCATGCCCTTGATGATCTGGTCGACAACCTTCTTGGCGTCACCGAACAGCATCATGGTGTTATCACGGAAGAACAGTTCGTTCTCAACGCCAGCATAGCCCGAGCCCATGCCGCGCTTGATGAACAGCACGGTTTTGGCCTTCTCGACATCGAGGATCGGCATGCCATAGATCGGCGATTGCGGATCGGTCTTGGCCGAGGGGTTGGTGACGTCGTTGGCACCGATGACGAAGGCAACATCCGCCTGCGGGAACTCGCCGTTGATGTCCTCAAGCTCGAAGACTTCATCGTAGGGCACTGAGGCTTCAGCCAGCAGCACGTTCATGTGGCCAGGCATACGGCCCGCCACCGGATGGATGGCGTATTTGACCTCGACGCCTTCCTTCTTGAGCATGTCTGCCATTTCGCGCAGCGAATGCTGGGCTTGTGCCACCGCCATGCCGTAGCCGGGCACGATGATGATCTTGCCAGCGTTCTTCATGATGAAGGCTGCGTCGTCTGCCGAACCCTGCTTGACAGGGCGGGTTTCATCCGCACCAGCCGCGCCGCCCGCCACCTCGCCGCCGAAGCCGCCGAGGATGACCGAGAAGAACGACCGGTTCATGCCCTTACACATGATGTAGGAGAGAATGGCACCCGAGGAGCCCACCAGCGCGCCAGTGATGATCAGCGCCATATTGGCCAGCGTGAAGCCGATGCCAGCCGCGGCCCAACCCGAATAGGAGTTCAGCATCGACACAACCACCGGCATATCAGCGCCGCCGATCGGGATGATGAGCAGAACGCCGAGCACGAAGCTCACCAGCACCACGAGCCAGAACACAATATGGCTCTCGGTGGCGATGAAAATGCCAAGCAGCACCATCAGCGCCACGCCAAGGCCGATATTAATGAAATGGCGCTGGGGCAGCATGATCGGCTTTCCGGACATGCGGCCATCGAGTTTCAGAAACGCGATGATCGAGCCGGTGAAGGTAATGGCACCAATGGCAACGCCAAGGCCCATTTCAAAGAGCGACCCACCATGGATCTGGCCCGCACGACCGATGCCGAAAGCCTCGGGCGCATAGAGCGCACCGGCGGCCACCAGAACAGCGGCGAGACCGATCAGCGAGTGGAACGCGGCGACCAGTTGCGGCATGTCGGTCATCGACACGCGGCGGGCGATCACCGCACCGATGCCGCCACCAATACCGATGCCGAGGATCACCAGCATCCAGCCGAGGAAGCTTGCTGGCGGCGCGACGAACAACGTCGTCACCATTGCGATGCCCATGCCGATCATGCCGAACAGGTTGCCCTGGCGGGATGTGGTCGGGTGGGAGAGACCGCGCAGCGCCATGATGAACAGGACGCCGGAGACGAGATAAAGCAGGGACGAGATGTTAGCTGACATCGGCTTATCCCTTCTTCTTGTACATGGCGAGCATGCGCTGAGTTACCAGGAAGCCGCCAAAGATGTTGATCGAAGCAAGGATGAGCCCAATGAAGCCGAACGCCCTGGCCCAGCCAGTGCCATCAACCACACCCGCGCCCATTTTGACGCCAACCGCCAGCATGGCACCAACCACAATCACCGAGGAGATGGCGTTGGTCACCGACATGAGCGGAGTATGCAATGCGGGCGTCACGGCCCACACCACGTAATAGCCGACGAGGATCGCCAGCACGAAGATTGCCAGACGGAAGACGGTCGGATCAACCGCGCCGCCGGTTGCGCCGGAAGCAGCGGCAGAAATCGCATCCGCCGAAGCAGTGAGTGCTTCTGCGGCATGCTTCGCCATTTCGGCTGCGGCGAAGGCCTTGTCTACGGCCTGTTCAGGTAAGTTTGCCATGATGTCCCCCTATCAAGCCTTGGGTTGGAAAGCGGGGTGGATGACGGCGCCGTCACGGGTCAGGCAGGTTGCCTTCACCAGTTCGTCGTCCCACTTGACGTCAATCGCCTTGGTTTCCTTGTTGACCATCGTCTCGACGAAAGCCAGCAGGTTCTTGGCGTAGAGCGCGGATGCGGAGGCGGGAAGACGCCCCGGCATATTGAGATGGCCGACGATTTTGACGCCCTTCACATTGGCGACGCTTCCGGCCTTGCCGCCTTCGACATTGCCGCCGCGTTCAACCGCGAGATCGACCAGCACCGAACCGGGCCGCATCGATTCAACCATCGCCTTGGAGACAAGCTTCGGAGCCGGACGGCCCGGGATCAGCGCTGTGGTGATGACGATGTCCTGCTTGGCAATGTGCGAAGCCACCAGAGCCGCCTGTTTGGCCTGGTATTCTTTCGACATTTCCTTGGCGTAACCGCCAGAGGTTTCGGCCTGCTTGAACTCTTCATCCTCAACCGCGATGAACTTCGCGCCGAGCGATTCGACCTGCTCTTTAGCAGCAGGGCGCACGTCGGTTGCGGTCACGATGGCACCGAGACGGCGGGCCGTGGCGATGGCCTGCAACCCGGCAACACCTGCACCCATCACGAAGATGCGGGCGGCGGGCACGGTGCCTGCTGCGGTCATCATCATCGGAATGGCGCGGCCATATTCTGCGGTGCCGTCAATGACAGCGCGGTAGCCCGCGAGGTTGGCCTGAGACGACAGAATGTCCATGACCTGCGCACGGGTGATGCGGGGCATCAACTCCATGGCGAAAGAGGCGATCTTAGCATTCGCCATCGCCTTCAGGGCCTCATCCTGACCATAGGGATCCATGGCAGCGATGACGATGGCACCGGCCTTGATGTCCTTGATCTCGTCGGCATCGGGCCGGCGGACCTTCAGGACAATGTCAGCGTCTTTGAAAGTGTCTTTGGCCGCTTTGGCGATCTTGGCACCGGCAGCTTCAAAGTCAGCATCGGGAATGCCGGACGAAACGCCCGCACCCGCCTGAACGACGACTTCTGCTCCGAGTGAAATGTATTTTTTAACCGTCTCCGGCGTTGCAGCAACGCGCGTCTCTATCTTGTCCGTTTCGGACGGCACAGCGATCCGCATAGAGTCCCCCCTTCGAGAGTGACTGACGACGCCCTCCGTTAAAAGGAAAATCCGGGGGCTGCTAAGGTCCTATTTAAACAGGAGCAGCAGCGCAAGAGCAAATGCGACGGCGGCAAGCGCCTTCATGCCTGTGGACGGTCTCACCGCAGCAACCGTTCCGGCCACGCTGGCGGCTATGACACCAAGCAAAGCCGTCCCCCAGGCCTCTTTCAAGCCACCAACGGCCAGTGACAATACCCAGCAGATGACCACCACCGAAGCAATTTTGGCGAAGGCCAAAAATCCCCGATAAGTTTGCTCATGCGCAATTGCGTCGTCCACCGGGTGGAGATCAGAAGTGGGCGCAAATTTCTCAAAGGTCATGGCAGCGGTCCTGTCGCGAGTGTGGCGCATTGTCGCACCACCTAACGACAGGCCATTGCTCAACGCAAGACAGCCAAAGGGCGAAATGATTGACCAGAATGAGAAACAGCTGATGGCGCACTATTAAGATTGAGGTGACGGGCCTCAAAGCCTTGAAGCCGGAGGCGGGCGCACGCACCATATATGATGGGGAATCCGGGGACCACAAGGCGAGCGATACGTGCCATTCTGCGATGATGGCACAAAATGGGAGATGAGTAAACTGTCACCGCAATTCTGGCACTTGCCAACATACAAGAATATGACTTACTTTATTTTAGGGGGAAGCGAAGATTGACTTCAAGCAACCAATTTGATGCTAAAGGATCACTGGCAGGATATCTTTATCAATGTCGGCTGGCTCTTTTGCTTGGCCTTCAGGCGGTCAAAAGGAAGCCAAATGGCCATATCTCAATCGAGCAATTCGACGACATTGCCTTCGACACAGATGATTATGTTAGTTGCGTCATTCAAGCCAAGCACCACATTTCTGCAAAAGAGCTTTCGGATTCCAGCGTCGACGTATGGAAGACATTCCGCATTTGGGTGCAAGATTTTAAAGCCGGTACGATCTCTAACTCGGAGACTCGACGCCTTCTGATCACGACCGCCACTGCACCTGTGGGATCGGCTGTTTCTAAGCTTCGTCCTCAGTCGAGCAGAGAAAATCGGGTGGAGGCGAGAACCTTATTGCAAGAAGTCGCGAGATTATCCCAAAACAAGACTTCAAAGGCAGGCCGTGATGCATTCTTAGAGCTCACAGACAAGGAGGCAGATTTACTCATCGCCTCCATTCAAGTCATAGATGCCTATCCGAATCTATCAAATGCGCTTGATGACATTGAAGGGGAATTGCGCGTTCTGGCACCAAGCCATGCTGACAAAGTAACGGAAGCACTTGAAGGATGGTGGCTAAAGATTGTCGCGAAAAGATTGATCGGTGAGGAAACGATGCAAATTTCTCTCCAGGATATTCTGCGGAAAGCAAACGAAATTGGAGGATGGTTCGGCCCTGACGGACTACCCGTCAGCGATCCAGAGGATCTCGGTGACAAGCCGTATGATCCTAGCGATGAAGCTGAAATTTACGTGAAGCAGATGCGGCTAGTGCAACTCCCCATCACAACTATCCAACGGGGAATCCGCGATTTTTATCGCTCCAAGGCTCAACGATCAAAATGGGCACGCGAAGGCCTTCTCCTTGATGGTGAAGCATCGAAATATGATGCCAAGTTGCAAGATCAGTGGGAACGTCGCTTTGAAGCTGATTGTTGTGATGCGGTCAAAGCGGATGCAACGGAGAAGAGTAAAATCGGACGGGGTATTTATTTTTGGGCCAGCCAGCAGCAAGTCGGCTTTCGCAACGTAGTAGAAGGATGGATCACTGCCGGTTCCTTTCAAGGCCTTGCTGATCGGTTGAAAGTTGGATGGCATCCTCATTTCAATGATCACCTCAGGAGTGGAGGAGATGATGGTGATGCTTGAAAAATGGCAGGATCGTCCGATTGAAGAGGCAAATCTCTTCAATCCGGCATTCCTCTGCATGCTGATTCACGAGTTCCTGAAGGATTATGCGAAGTCTCAAGCGGGTGGTGCGCCTTTAACTATTATCGTGATTGCGATAACAACAACGCTGCATCGAGCCAGCAGAGAAAAGTTGCCAAACAGGACTGTAACATCACTGTATGCGTGGTTGCAAGATAATGAGCATTTATTGGTCGGGTTTGCTAGCCGAGCAAAGAACATCGTCCCCTATGTTAAGGAAGCAATTCTGTTTGGCATGGGGACCAATGTGTTAGCAACAGGCGACGGCCACAGTCTGTTGCCGGGCTCATCGAAAGCCACATTTCCAAAGTCTTTTGTCGACACGACAACAGCTGAAATGAAGGCGATTATCGATCGTACCAAATTTATGGGGCGGTGGTTATCCGGTTCTGGATCGGAAATTTCAGTCGTTGCTGCTTGGGGGGTTAAGCCGTGAGTTTCTCGATCCGCGCCATCGTCATCTACAGCCATGCAGGAGAGCAACGTATCGTTCAATTTCGAACTCATGGTCTCAATATTATTACCGGAAAATCTAAAACTGGTAAATCTGCGATTATCGATATAGTTGATTACTGCCTAGGGCGCGGAAGCTTCAACGTTGCAGAAGGGGCGATCCGGAAAAAGGTTGCGTGGTTCGGTTTGCATATCTCTAAGGGCAGAGATGACGTTTTTATTGCGCGCGACAACCCTGGCCCCGGAGCAAACACCGGCTCAAAAGTTTATTTTCAACGAGGAAACATCGATAATTACCCTTCGCTAGAAACAATCAGTAAGAACACGACGGAGAATAGCCTCAAGGAATTCATCACCCGTTTTGCGGGGATCGCAGAAAATGAACATCGCCCAGAAACGGGAACACGCAGACCTTTGCAAGCGAATATCTCTCACGCATTGTGGCTCTGTTTCCAAAAGCAAAACACAATTGCGAGCCAGGATCAGCTATTTCATCGGATGAACGAGCAATTTCTTCCCCAAGATCTTAGAGACACTCTTCCCTATTTTCTTGGTGCGGTGGATGAGAGTCACCTTTTATTAATGGGTGAGTTGGATGAGTTACAAAGACGCCTCAAATTTCTTGAAGCAACGGAATCCAAACAACTTCAGGCAGTTCAGATTAGCCGGTCAAGAATTACACGGGTCCTAAACGAAGGGAAGAAAATCGGCCTTATCCAGCAAGACTATCAAGCAGTTGATGATACAGTCTTCAACTATCTGGGAACAGTCTTAGATTTCCCAGTCGACGATCCAGAATTGATTTCGGATTTTGGTGAAACGATCCGACGTCTTCGCGGCGAGCAGGCGACACTCCAAACTCGTCTCGGCGAGCTAAATCAAGATATACAGGCGGCCCGTTCATTCCTTTCGGATCAGACCGATTTTTCGCGAGAAGTAACAGAGCAGCGCGCACGGCTCAAAAGCATCGAACTTTTTCAGGGTGAAATAGCCTCACCTTATCAGTGCCCCTTTTGCAATTCCGAACTTCAAACGCCAATTCCAAGCGTGGACGAAATTCACCTCTCACTTCGCCTAGTAAATGAGCAACTAGAAGGAGTTTACCGCGACAGCCCACACATCCAACGGCATATCACAGAGCTTGAGATGACAATTGGCCGAGTGTCAGATGATTTGAGGCTGGTCCAGAGAGAGCTTAACAAGGCGATTATAGAGGATGAGGCCGGGAAAGCTCGGCAAGACCAACTTGTCGCCCGTGGCAAGTTTCTTGGCCGCCTCTCAGAATTTCTGGAAGCGGCGGCACCACAAACGGATGATGACGGTATTACGAGCCGAATTTCAGAACTGCGCGAAATGATAGCAGGAATAAAATCGAGAATTAATAGCGATGAGACAGAATCGCGACTGGAAACGATCTTGAGTTTCATCAGTCAGAAAATGACGGAGTATTCCAAATATCTCGACCTTGAACATAGTGGAAGCTCGCTCCGTCTCGATTTAAAAAAGCTGACCGTGGTTGCAAACACCGTGGATGGCCCAATCCCCCTTAATCGGATGGGTAGTGGGGAAAATTGGGTTGGGTATCATATACTAAGCCATCTCGCTCTACACTGGTGGTTGCGTAAGAAAGAGCGCCCGGTTCCTGCTTTCCTGATTTTCGATCAACCCACCCAAGCCTATTATCCGCCTGACAGCACGGAAGGTGGCCTTGATCAAATCGAAAAGGACGCCGACAGGACAGCGGTGCAGGCACTATTCAAATTAATAGCAACCGCGTGTGCTGAAATTCACCCTACCTTCCAACTTATTGTTTTAGATCACGCCCACTTGAAGGACGAGTGGTTTGAATCTGCTATAGTTGCAGAATGGCGAGGGAATGACGCGTTAGTGCCGTATGATTGGCCTGAAACCTAGCCATGGAGGGGAGGCAGCAGCCTCCCCATGGAGTTACGGTGATGTTGTGGACGACGCCTTCACCGGCATCTGGCTCGTATTGAGAGCTATGCCATGCTGGTCGTTGTCGAACGCATCACCGCCGCACCCTTAACCCGCCTTCTCCAGTTCCTCGATCTCGCCAATCAGCTTTTCAATCATCCCCAGCCCGATGCTCCAGAAGGACGGGTCGCGGGCGTCGAGGCCGAAGGGGGCCAGAAGTTCGGAATGGTGCTTGGTGCCGCCCGCCGACAGCAGGGCGAAGTAGCGCTCGGCGAAGCCGTCATGGGATTTCTCGTAAACGCCGTAGAGGGAGTTCACCAGACAGTCACCGAAGGCATAGGCGTAAACGTAGAACGGCGAATGGATGAAGTGGGGGATATAGCACCAGAAGGTCTCATAGCCCTCGCCAAGCGCAATCGACGGGCCGAGGCTTTCCACCTGCACTTCCATCCAGAAGGCATTGATTTCATCAAGCGTTAGTTCACCGTTGCGGCGGGCCTCATGCACCTTGCGCTCAAAAGTGTAGAACGCGATCTGCCGCACCACGGTGTTGAGCATGTCTTCCACCTTCTGGGCGAGCATCGCCTTGCGGCCGGCCTTGCTGGTGGTGGCGGCGAGCAGGCGGCGGAAGGTTAGCATCTCGGCGAAGACGCTGGCGGTTTCGGCAAGGGTCAGCGGCGTCGGTGCCATCAGCGCGCCGTTCGGGGCGGCAAGCACCTGATGAACACCGTGGCCGAGTTCATGGGCAAGCGTCATCACATCGCGCGCCTTGCCCTGATAATTCATCAGCACATAGGGGTGAGCGGAAGGCACGGTGGGGTGGGCAAAAGCGCCGGGGGCCTTGCCCGGACGGGTCGGCGCATCAATCCAGCCGCCATCGAAGAAATTGCGGGCGATGTCCGCCATCTCCGGCGCGAAGTCATGATAGGCATCGAGCACGGTGGCGCGTGCCTCGGTCCACGGGATGATCTTCTGCTCGACCTTGGGCAGTGGCGCGTTGCGGTCCCAGTGGTTGAGCTTGTCCATGCCGAACCAGCCAGCCTTGAGCTTGTAGTAACGGTGCGACAGGCGCGGATAGGCCGCACGCACGGCGGCAACCAGCGCGTCCACCACATCGCGCTCGACGCGATTGGCGAGATGGCGGGAATCTGCGACATCAGTGAAGCCGCGCCAGCGGTCGGAGATTTCCTTATCCTTGGCGAGCACATTGGTGATGAGGCCGAAGGTGCGGGCATTGTCCTTGAAGGTGCGTGCCAATGCTTCCGCTGTGTCCCTGCGCAGGGAAGCATCGGTATCGAGCAGCTTGTTGAGGGTCGGCTCAATCGCCAGTTCCTCACCGCGCACATCGAAACGCAGGCCCGAAATGGTTTCATCGAACAGGCGGTTCCAGGCGGTGTAGGTGGTCACCGACTTGTCGAGGAAGAGTTGCTCGGTACGGTCATCAAGCTGATGGGGCTTGTCTTTGCGCAAATCTTCAAGCCAGGGGCGATAATGGGCGAGCGGCGCAACCGCCATCGCTTTTTCAACCAGCGCATCATCAATGCGATTGAGCTCGAGCGTGAAGAACAGGAGATTGCTCGACGCCGTCGTCATGCGCTCAGACATGTCGCCATAGAACTTGGCGCGTTGCGGGTCGCTGGTGTCGCCCGCGTAGACGAGACTGGCATAGGACATGACCCGCCCCATCATATCGTCGATGGCCTCGTAGCGTTTGATGATGTCGAACAGGCGCTTTGAGGCATCCGCCCCTGCCACAAGGGCGGCCAGCGTGCCCTTCACGTCTTTTTGAAAAGCGGCGCATTCGGTCTCGACATGGCTCAGATCGGCCTTGAGTTTTGGGCAATCCATCGCCGCATAAAGATCACTGAGGTTCCATTCCGGCAACGCACCCAGCGCGCCGCTCCCCTCCGCCGTCTGCGCAAAAAAACGACCGGTGTTTAATGGCTTACCGAACATCATGACAATCGACCACTTCTTTCGCGGCATCGGCGGACACGCTTGCTCCGCTGCCGGGTTCAATAATAGGGCGCATCCGCCGAATACCGACGGGGCCGCGCCACAAGGATTAGCCGAATTATGGCAAGTTTGCGAAGGCCGCACCGCGTTAATAACAGCTTTACCGTTTGGAGTGCACCATGGGGCTCACGCATTTACAATACGCCATAAGGCTTCTCAGAGACGCCAGATGGCGAGATGACAATGCTGCTGATTATTTTTGTGAGTGGTGCCCGACAACCACAGCAAGTTGCCGGAAAATTGGCTATGAGAGCATCTCGTAGATCAACTGAGATATGATCTTTCCAGGGGGATAAGTCCATGAGTTCCGCGCGGGTCTCCGCCCTTCTATTCGGTCTATGTGCCTTTGTGGCACTGCCTGCTGTCGCTTCAGAGACGGGAATGAAGGCGAACTCGACTGCGCTGCTGCAACCGCCCGGCGTCAAAGCGGACGTGGAAACGCCTCAAAGCCCGCCGGAAAATGGCGAACCCCGGAAGCCGGTTGCGGATGTCCAGGTGCCAGCGGCACCGGACGTGAAGGTTTCATTGCCAGAGGCGCCACCCGCTGCAGAACCCGCCTCACCGGCGAAGAACGTGACGCAAAAAGACGAGCCGCTTAACAGTGTGACGCTGCCGCCGGAAGCCCCCGTCGCCCTCACCGCAACCGATCGTCTGGTCGCTGCGCTGACAGTGCGCGTGACCGAGCTCGAAACCGGCAAAGACCCGGCGCTCAACGCGCGCCTTGCCAAGGACGTGCGTGAGGCGGTTGCGCAATATTATAAGACCAATGCCTTCAAGCCGATCTGGATTGCCAATGAGCAGTGGACTCCGGCGGCGAAGACGGTTCTCGCGCAGTTGAAGCGCGCCACCGAGGATGGTCTCGACAGCGCCAGTTACGGCGTCATAACGCCTGCCCCCGATGCCAGCCAGGAAGCGCTGGCGCAGGCTGAATTATCGCTCAGCACAGCGGCGGTGCTTTATGCCCGTGACGCGCGCGGTGCCCGCATCATTCCCGGCCGCATTTCCAAGAACATTACGCCGGAGCTTGAACTGCCCGCACCCGGCAATGTCCTCGCTGATCTCGCCACGAGCCCGGATGCCGGGCGGGCACTATCCAGCTATAACCCGCGCCACCCGGGCTATCTCGCCCTCAAGAAGAAACTCGCGGAAGTGCGCGCATCCAACCCGGCGAATACCCTGCCGGAACTGACGCGCGGCGCAGTCTTGAAACTCGGAATGAGTGATGCGCGCGTTCCCTTACTGCGTCAACGCCTCGGCATCATCATTGCTGAAGGCGCGCCGGAAGCCTATGACGCCGCGCTTGCCGCCGCCGTCCATGCCTTCCAGAAAAGCCATGGCATCAAAGCAACCGGCGAGTTGACCGACCGCACTGTCACGGCGCTGGCCCAGAATTCCGACACCCCGCGTCGCACGGAAATCGATCTCATTGCCAATATGGAACGCTGGCGCTGGCTGCCTTCCGACATGGGCGAGCGTTATGTGCAGGTCAATGTGCCGGAATATGAGCTTCGGTTTGTTTCCGACGGTTCAGTGGTGCGTGAAGCGCGTGTCATCGTCGGCAGAGCGGGTACGCCAACCCCAATCTTCTCCGGCGCAATGCAGACGGTGGTGGTCAACCCCTATTGGCACATTCCGCCATCCATCATGAAGAACGAGATTTTGCCCGGTCTCGCCAATGATCCGGATTACGCCACCCGGCGCGGCTATCTGGTGAAGCGCTCGCGCAACGGCAACATCTCGGTGAGCCAACCGCCCGGCGCGCGCAACGCGCTCGGCTTCATCAAGTTCCTGTTCCCGAACCAGCATGCGGTGTATCTCCACGACACGCCGAACCGCAGCCTGTTCTCGGCTGACAAACGCGCCTTCAGCCACGGATGTGTGCGCGTTGACCAGCCGTTCCAGTTTGCCGAAGTGGTGCTGGGCGATGACTGGCCGCAGCAAAAGGTCCGAGGTCTGGTGGGTAAAGGCGAGCGCAATATTACGCTGGACACGCCAATTCCGGTGCATCTCACCTATTTCACGCTGAGCATCGACACCGATGGTAATCTGCAGCGATTTGATGACATCTACGGCTTCAACAAGCAGGTGCGTGACGCGCTGGGCCTCAAGGGGTGATACCCCACGGCCTGTTGTTCTGTAACGGCGGCTCGATACGGGCCGCCGTTTTTCTTTGAACTGTCATACTTTTTGGTCGGTATCGCAGCTTTTTTTGCACGCTTTAACCGCGCGGTAACCGCCATCGGTAAATGTTCCTTCACCACAACGACTGTTTTCATCCAGGCCATGGTTTGTGGCTTGAGTCAGGTTGTTACCGTGAAGTCTGTGTTGCGTATTCAAGTTTCAAAGGGGTTCGGCCTATGGCGCAAGGTCGCCCATGGTGCGGCCATTCTCGCTATTGTTGCCAGCACCGTGCCGCCTGGGACTATCCCTGCGCACGCGCTTTTCGATGGCAGCAAATCGCTGACGATCTTGCACATGCATACCGGCGAGACCGCGACGATCACCTTCAAGCGTAACGGCTCTTACGATCAGCAGGCGTTGCAGAAGCTCAACTGGCTCTTGCGCGACTGGCGCACCGATGAGCCGACCAAGATGGACCCGCGCTTGTTCGACCTTCTAGCCGAAGTGTACGAGGAGAGCGGCTCGAGCCAGCCCATCCGGGTGGTTTCCGCCTACCGTTCGCCGAAAACCAATTCCATGCTGCGTCGCCGCTCAAAAATGGTTGCTGAGCATTCCCAGCATATGTTGGGCAAAGCGATGGACTTTTACCTCACCGATGTGTCACCGGCGAAAGTCCGTGCCATCGGCATAAAGCTGCAAGAGGGCGGTGTTGGCTATTACCCCACCGCCAATACACCGTTCACCCATCTTGATGTCGGCGGAGTTCGCGCGTGGCCGCGCATGACGCTTGGGCAACTTGCCGGTCTGTTCCCGGACGGCAAAACCGTTCATATCCCCGCTGATGGTCGCCCGCTGGCGCAATATGAAGAAGCCAAAGCGATGATTTTGGCGCGCGGCGGCAAGGTTTCGGGCGAGCAATATGCCGTGGCCGACGCATCCAGTGGCGGTAATGGCAAATCGTTCTGGTCAAGACTGTTTGGCGGTCGTGACGAGGAGGAAGATCAGGAACCCGTTGCCCCGCGCAATGCCGTGGCTGCGCGTAACAAGCCGAGTCAGCAGGTTGCCGCCAACGACGACAACGACCGCGCCGTTGCTTCTTACGCGCCTCCACAGGCTCGCAACTCCGGCGGGAACCCGCCTGTCGCCCCGGTTCCAGAACCCGCGCCGGTTCGCATTGCAGCGACCCCACCCCGTTCCGAGACCCCACCGACCCCTGCCCCCGATATTCCGCTGCCGCCAACCCGGCAGGTGGCTACCCTCACCGAAACCCGCACCGGGCCGCAAATGGTTTGGCAGACGGGCGCACCGGGGCAGCCGAGCCCGGATAATCCTTTCAGGGCGTCCAACAACAATGGGAAGGTGCCGTTCACCACAGCTGAGCCGCCCCCCGGTAGCGGCATGGGCAATGTCATGGCCTATGCACCGCTTCCGCCCTCGCGCCCCGGCGCAGCACCCGCTGTTGCCAGGGTCAATCCCAACCTCGTCAAGGAACCAATCTCAACCGCATCGCTGCCGCGTGTGCCGGTTTCATCATCGCAGCGTGGGCAAGAGCCAGTGAAATTTGTCTTCGTTGCGGGGCCCGCAACAGCCGTGCCCGCAAAGCCAATACCCGCCCAGAAAACCGCGACGAGTGTCAAGGCAAAGCCCAACGCCAAAGCACCCACCGCCCAAAACGCCGTCAAGCGTCCGACCTCCGCCGAGCTAAAAACGGCCCAGGCGACCAAGACACCGGCCAAAGCACGCGGGAAAAAATAACCGGCTGTTTTGCAGCGTGGTTGTACCATGAAAAAAGCGGAGGCTTGCGGCCTCCGCGTTTTCTATTTCAGGCATTAAAAAAGGCCTTAATGCATGCCGAGCGCCTGCATGTAGAGCTCGAGCATGGCCTCTTCGGCCTGGCGCTCTTCGCGGTCTTTTTTGCGCAGGGCGATGATGCGGCGAATCGCCTTGGTGTCAAAGCCCGTGCCCTTGGCTTCGCCGTAAATCTCGCGGATGTCTCCGGCGATACCCGCCTTTTCTTCTTCGAGACGCTCAATGCGTTCGATGAGCGCTTTCAGTTGGTCGGCGGCAACGGAATCGGTTTGAACTTGATCGGCCATGATTTGCCCTCAGCTATTGTCAGATAAGAAGATGCGAAAACGGCTTTCCGGCCTGATGAACCGGGCGCCCCTTCCGCCATGAATTTGATTGTTCTGACTTACCCGGCATTGTGTCGTTTTTAAAGCCCGATCTCACTTCAAGCGCGCGCTTCACCGCTTTTTATTCCAGCGGCCTGTTGCACGGCGCGCTCCAGCATCGGCGCGAGGCGGCGTGCCCAGGCGCGGGCGTCGTCTGGTGCGGCAATCAGATCCTGCCGTAACTCGATCAACGTATTGGCGAAACCGTTTGCTGTTGCATGGCGATCAATGGTGTCCCCCGGCAATCCGCCAAAATAGGGCTCATTATCACCGACGCACAAACTGGAATTCTGCCGGAGTTCCCCCATCAGCGCATCATGCAACCGCCGATCCCGGTCGTACAGCAGGCCTATTTCCCAAGGGCGCGGGATGCCGCGCCACACCGGCGTGAAACTGTGGATGGAGACGATGGCGGGCACCTGGCCCGCATTTGTCATCGCACCAATCGCCGCGACAATGGCGGCATCATAGGGCTCATAAAAGCGCCGCAGCCGCTCGGCAATGCCTGCATCGTCAATGCGGGCATTGCCTGGCACCACTGCCCCGTCCGACAGGCGCATCACCAATGTCGGGTCGTCGCGCCCGCGATTGGGATCGATGACTAGGCGGGAGAAGCGGGTGAGAACCGCTGGCGCACCAGTGAGATGCGCTAGTTCCCGTGTGACCACCGCGGCGCCGATATCGTAACCGATATGCCGTTCAAATTGCGCCTGCGGCAAGCCAAGCGCCGCGAGATCGTCTGGCACGAAATTCGAGGCGTGATCGCACAGCAGAACCATGCCGCTATGCGCACGCCCCGGCACCACCTCAACCGGATGCGCCAGCACGGCTTCAGTGGTTTGTTCCAACGGCGTCATGGTTGCAGTCGAAGGCATGATGCAAATTCCCAAGGCGGATAGGAGCAGCGCTTCCGAACGATGTCTGCCTTGAGGCGGTTCTTTACCGACCGAGCCGTTCGAGATCAACGGCATTGATTATGGAGCAGGAGAAATCGGGATTTCCGTGCCCATGACAAGCACCTCTCCGCAGCGGCTTGAAAATGCCGTTTTTCTCCACTCATGTACCTGCGACAAAATGCGCCAAGCTGATATATCAAGATTTTTGTCCGGTTTCGGCAAAATTATGCTTGGTTCCCTTGATTTTGTCCCAAAGATGAGCGAGGTCTCATTTAGTTGATGAGCCGTTCGTCGAAGCAGCTAAAAATAGCTGGTTCAGTCACAACACGAGCCAATGCCCATCGTTTTCCTCGAATATATAACACAGTGATGATAGCGGACAGAAAAACGGCAAAATGTCGCGGCCTCACCATCGCCTCCTCCCTGGCGACGGCGTTTCTGCTTTGCGCAACTGCGCCTGCTTTTGCCGATTTACGTGCCTGCAATCTCACCCAGCATCCCGTGACCATCTCGCTCGGCTACCGTGACGCGCAAGGGTGGATCACCGAAGGCTGGTGGAATCTCAATCCCAATGGTTGCGAGACCCTTTTGGCAGGGATGCTCGCCAGCCGTTTCTATTACATCCACGCGCTCGACGCTGTGGACGGAAAGCCCTGGCCCGGGCGCTCTCTCATGTGTACCCGTAAGCGCGAATTCACAATTCGCGGTGTTGAAGACTGTCTGGCACGTGGTTTCGACCGCAGTGCTTTTTTTGAAGTCGACACGGGCGAGCAAAAGAGCTGGACCATTCAATTGACCGAACAGAATCGATAAGGAAGTAATATTATGAAGCGTTCGCGCCGCACTAAAATCCTCTCCACATTGGGGCCTGCCTCCGATACCCCGGAGATGATCGAGAAGCTGTTTCTGGCGGGAGCTGATATTTTCCGCCTCAACATGAGCCATCTGCCGCGTGAGCGCCTGAAAGACCGTGTGGCCGTCATCCGCGCCATCGAAGAGAAATATAAGCACCCCATCGCCATTCTGGCCGATCTCCAGGGCCCGAAGCTGCGCGTCGGCATGTTCAAGGATGACGGCGTCATTCTGAAGCCCGGCCAGAGCTTTGTGCTCGACTCCAGCGACGAGCTCGGCGACGCCACGCGCGTCAAACTTCCCCATCCGGAAATTCTCGACTCGGTTGAAGTGGGGCACAGCCTCCTCATCGATGATGGCAAGCTGCGCCTCGTCGTCACCGATGTGAAAAAGGGCAAGGTCACCACCAAGGTTGTGGTTGCTGGCAAAATCTCCAACCGCAAGGGCGTCTCGACGCCTGACACCACCATCCCCGTCGCCGCCATGACCGAAAAAGATCGCGGCGACCTTGAGGCCGCGGTGGACGCCAAGGTTGACTGGGTTGCGCTTTCCTTCGTGCAGCGCCCCGAAGACATCGCCGAAGTGCGCAAAGTGACGCGCGGCAAGGCCTTGGTCATGGCCAAGCTCGAAAAGCCGCAGGCCATCGCCCGCCTTGCGGAAATCGTCGAAGCCTCCGACGCCGTCATGGTGGCGCGTGGCGATCTCGGCGTCGAGATGCCGCTTGAAAAGGTGCCAGGCATCCAGAAGCGCATCATCCGCATGGCGCGCCGTCTCGGTAAGCCGGTGGTGGTCGCCACCCAGATGCTCGAATCGATGATCACCTCGCCGGTTCCGACCCGCGCCGAAGTCTCCGACGTGGCCACCGCCGTGTTTGATGGTGCGGATGCGGTCATGCTGTCTGCCGAAAGCGCCTCGGGTGAATACCCGGTCGAAGCGGTCTCGACCATGAACCGCATCGCTGAGGAAATCGAAACCGATAGCGCGTACTGGCAGTTCGTGTACGCCCAGGCGACCAAGCCCGAAGCCACCGGCTCCGATGCCATCGCCGCCGCCGCGCACCAGATCTCCGACACGCTCAACATGCGCGCCATCATGGCCTGGACCTCTTCCGGCTCCACCGCCATGCGCATCGCCCGCGAGCGTCCGAACACCACCGTGCTGGCCCTGACGCCAAGCCCGGAAACCGCCCGCAAGCTCGCGCTGATCTGGGGCGTGCATCCCATCGTCACCAAGGATGCCTCCGATATCGACGATATGGCCTTCCGCGCCTGCAAGTTCGCCTTCCGCGAAGGCTATGCCAAGCTCGGCGAGCCGGTCACCGTGGTCGCAGGTGTGCCGTTCGGTACGCCCGGCGCCACCAACATGGTGCGCATCGCCTTCGTCACCAAGGACCATGCCGACAAGGCGTAAGCTTTCTGACACACCAAAAACAAGCAAAGCCCCGATCTCGCGACCGGGGCTTTTCTATTTCACGAAAAACGTATTTGCAGAGTGCGCGTTACGCAGCCTTTTTGCTGGCAATCGCCTTCGGCTTGCTACCGCTCGCAATTTCAATGAGGCGCGGCTTCTTGGCCTCGGGAATTTCGCGGATCAGGTCCACGTGCAGAAGGCCGTTTTCGAGGCTTGCACCCTTGACCAGCACGCCATCGGCGAGCTGGAAGCGGCGCTCGAACGCGCGCGCTGCGATACCCTGGTGCAGAATTTCGGTTTTCGTATCCGTCTCCTCAACCTGCTTTTCACCACGGATCGCCAAGCCGTTTTCCTTAACCTCAATGCTCAGTTCGCCTTCGGCGAAGCCAGCAACGGCAACGGTGATGCGGTAGGTGTTCTCGTCGGACCGCTCAATGTTGTAGGGCGGGTAGGTCGGCGCAGTTTCAACACCGCCCGATGCCTGATTGAGCATGGAAAACAGGTGATCAAAACCAACGGAATTACGAAGAAGGGGGGTCATATCAAAGTGACGCATAGCATATCCTCCAAAAGCAACATGCTTATCTGAATGAGGTCCGCCGCAATGGGCCGGACCGGGTTTTCCGCCACCCGGATGGGCTGGCGTGTCATTCAGGTGGGAAGGCCAAAACACCATTTCAAGGGTCATCGCTAAATTCGTGCGATTGCCCCTTGCAGGGCGGCGGATGCGGCGCAATATTCTGGCAGGAAACGATAAAAGGGATTGCCCGTGACCTTGGGTCTGGAACTTCTGGAACTGCCTTGCAACCCTGCCCCGCGCGATGCGCATATCATGCAGGTCGAGACAACGGATGGTACGACCTTGCGGGCCGCCTGGTGGCACGCCACCAAAAAGCCCTGTCGCGGCACGGTGTGCATTTTGCAGGGCCGTGCCGAATTCATTGAAAAGCATTTCGAGGTGATCCGCGATCTGCGACGGCGCGGTTTTGCCGTGGTGGCGTTTGACTGGCGCGGGCAAGGGTGTTCCAGCCGCGTGGTCGCCAACCCGAAAAAGGGCCATGTCAGTCACTTTTGCGATTATCACCGCGACCTCGAAGCCATTGAGCGTGACATTCTCATTCCGTTGATGCCCAAGCCTTATTTCGGCATGGCCTATTCCATGGGCGGGGCCATTGCGCTCGACATGGCGGCAGCGCAACTGCTGCCATTTGAACGGGTGGTGGCGGTTGCACCGATGCTCAAGGTGTTTTTCATCAAGGCACCGCGCTTTACCTCATGGCTCGCCTCGACGCTCTATTGGCTCGGCTTTGCCAAAAGCTTTGTGCCAGTGGGGGGCGAAACCTCCGTCTCAACCAAACCCTTTGCCAGAAATCGCCTTTCCTCCGATCCCATCCGCTACGGTCGTGCCTCTGATACCGCGAGTGCGCTCGGCCCCGCCGCCATCGGCGCACCGACCATCGGCTGGATGCGCGCGGCGTTCCGCGTAATGAAAAAGCTCGGACACAAAGATACTTTGAATGGCATCCGCACACCCTTCCTGCTGTTTGCCGCAGGCAGCGACCGGGTTTGTGACGCGCACACCATCGAGCTCGCAGCCCAGCACCTCAAAAACGGCACGGCGCTTCGCATCCCCAACTCCCGCCACGAGATGCTGCTGGAAACAGATAGCGTGCGGGACGCCTTCTGGTCGGCGTTTGACGCGTTTATTCCGGGGGAACGAAAGGCGTAGTCAGGTGGCGTTCAATACTCGCATCGCCGCCTCATGCACCCGCCTGTCGCCTGCCGCAACCACCGTCCCGCCCTGCGTGGCCGGGCGACCATCCCAACTGGTGATGATGCCGCCTGCGCTCTCAATGATCGGGATGAGCGCAACGATATCATGGGGCTTTAATCCGCTCTCGATGACGAGGTCGGCGTGGCCTGCGGCGACCATGCAATAAGCGTAGCAATCGGCGCTATAACGGGTGAGCCGCACGGTGCTTTCCACGGCAAGGTAGCGCTCGCGCTCAGTTTCCTGAAACAGGCGGGGGTCGGTGGTGAAGAGGGTGGCTTCTGCAAGGGAGGCGCAGGCGCGGGCCTGCAATGGGCGCGTGCCGCCGGGGCCGCGGTAGAAGGCGGTGTTACCGTCACCGAAAAAACGCTCATTTGTGAAGCCTTGCGCCATCATACCGGCCACCGGAATGCCCTTGTGGGTCAGGCCAATCAATGTGCCCCAGGTCGGAATGCCTGAAATGAATGAGCGCGTACCGTCTATGGGGTCTAGCACCCAGACATAATCGGCATCACCATTGGATATCCCGTATTCCTCGCCAATGATGCCGTGTTCGGGATGAGCATCGGCGATCAAGCTGCGCATGGCCGCTTCACCCGCCCTGTCCCCCTCGGTTACGGGGTCGAAAGCGCCACCGGCGGCTTTGTTGTCGGTGATGCCATCTGTGCGAAAATAAGGCGCAATTGCCTGCCCCGCCGCATGGGCGAGTTCTTGCATGAAAGGAAGAAAATCAGGATTCATGGGGTGTATGGTCCATCTGCAATACGCGCCATTGTCTGGCAAGAACGCGCTGAGGGCAAGACTTGCGATCCAATAAAAAAGAACGGCTGCGAAACCCCGCAGCCGTTCTGATCTCACCTAAACTTCAAGCCGATGGAAGACTTCTCTCATCGCCCGCTATTCCGCTGCGGTTGCGCCTGCCAGATCCCATTGCGAGCTTATCGTCCGGACGAGCCCGCTGAATATCTTCCAGAGATTATCCTGAACATGACCGAATTGGCGCAAAGGTTCAATCATCTCTTCGTCCATATAGAGCCCGCGACTCAGTTCTATCTGCAACGCATGACGCCCCTTGGCGGGCCTCCCGTAAAATTCGGTGATGTAGCCGCCCGCATAGGGCTTGTTACGCGCTGTCACGTAGCCCTGCGCCCGAAACGCGGCGTCCACGGCCTCCATGAGATCGTTCGCGCAGCTCGCACCGAAGCGGTTGCCAAGCACCACATCGCATTGTCTGGCGGCATCACGCGACGGCATCGAGTGGCAATCAATCAGAATCACCCGCCCGAAGCGCGCCCGCGCACGATCAAGCAGCGCGCCCAGAGCGGCATGGTAGGGGTGATGGAGATATTCAATGCGCCGCAACCCCTCCTCAACCGAGAGCCGCCGCTGGTAGATCTCGCAGCCATCGGCAACAACGCGCGGAATGACGCCGAGCCCGCTCTTCACCCGCACCGAGCGGGTATTGGCGCGCACGGGCAAAGGGCCGGAGAACAGACGTGGCTCAAGCTCGTAGGGCTCACGGTTCACATCAAGATAGGCGCGGGGGAAACGGGCGCACATGACCGGCGCGCCGAGCGCACTCATGGGGGAGAACAGCCGGTCAACAAAGGCATCTTCCGACGCCCGCAGTTCCTGCTCATCAAGCCGCGAATCCGCCACGAAATCTTTCGGGTAGAGCGCACCGGCATGGGGCACATTAAAAACGAATGGCGAGGTGAGAATCATCGGCTCGTGAATCACGAATGGCGTTGCCAATACGGTCTCAGAATCGACGATCACGCGCACGGGTCTCCACAGGCGGCCATCCCCATATTGTAGCCGCAACACCGGTTGCGGCAAGGGCGGAAGACGCACGAGCATTATTTTGTGCTATTTTCACCGCTTGTTTACCTACACGGTGCACAAAGAGAAACCATCTCTCTCCATGCTTTCAAGCGCAACGAAGAATCGCCATGAAAATTCTCCTCGCCGAAGACGACAATGATATGCGCCGTTTTCTGGTCAAGGCCTTGCAAAGCGCGGGCTACGACGTGGCCCCTTTCGATAACGGCCTCTCTGCCTATAACCGCCTGCGTGAGGAGCCTTTTGAGCTTCTGCTGACCGATATCGTCATGCCGGAAATGGACGGCATCGAATTGGCACGCCGCGCCACCGAGCTCGACCCCGATATCAAGGTGATGTTTATCACCGGTTTTGCGGCTGTTGCCCTCAACCCGGATGCCCGCGCCCCCAAGGATGCGAAGGTGTTGTCAAAGCCCTTCCACCTGCGCGAATTGGTCAGCGAAGTCGAAAAATTGCTGGCAGCGTAAAAAACTCCTCGCGACACGCTTGCGTCTTGGCGCGCGAGCGGCTATATCGGCCCCCACACGTGAGGAAAGACAAACGTCTTCACCTCCGGGGCGCATAGCTCAGCGGGAGAGCACTACGTTGACATCGTAGGGGTCGCTGGTTCAATCCCAGCTGTGCCCACCATTTTTTATCTTACCGCGGTCTCGTCGGGCCAGGTAACCAGGAGTCCGGTCTGATGAAGGTCCGTAATTCACTTAAGGCGCTCGTCGCCCGCCACCGCGACAACCAGATGGTTCGCCGCAAGGGTCGTGTTTACATCATCAACAAGACGCAGAAGCGCTTCAAGGCTCGTCAGGGCTAATCGCTTTTCTGTGTTAACTATTGACCACGCATCCCGGGAACGCCATGTTCCCGGGATGCGTTTTTTTGCCTTCATCACTCTGATCATGATTCTCAGTGGCTCGCCTGCTCTGGCACAACATGTGCCCGATACGAAGTCAGAATCAGCACCTGCGCCCACCCAAAAAGCCCCATCATCTGCCGAACAGCTTGACGCGCTCTATCAACGCCTGCGCACCACCACGGATGCAGACGAAGGCGCGGGCATTCTGCGCCAGATCAACCGGCTAAATAACCTTTCCCCCTCGCCTACCGCCAGCCTGCTGATGCAGCGTGCCGGGCGATTGATGGCAGATAACGATGTGCCGCTGGCATCCGAGATGATGGACCGGGTGGTGCAACTCGCCCCGCAATGGCCACAGGCCTGGTTCCGGCGTGCCATCGTCTTCAACCTGAGTGGTGACACCGAGCGCACGGCAATCGCACTCCTCAAAGCCTTGTCGCTCGATCCGCGCCACATGGAGGCGCTGGAAATGCTTGGCGCACTCTACGCCAACGGCGATGACGACAAAAACGCCCTCATCGCCTTTCGAAAAGCGCTGGCGCTCTACCCGGCTTCGCCGGACTTGCAGGAGACAGTGCGCAAGCTCTCGCTGGCGGCGGACGAGCGGGCGCTATAAAAAAAGCGCGCTCCGAAGAACGCGCTTTTCCAAATTCACAACATCAGCGCGTTCACGCTTTCGGCGCGTCCTGCGCACCTGCATCGCCTTCCGCTGCAGCGGTGGCTTTTGGGCCGCCCTTGGCGACGCCGACCATGGCCGGGCGCAACACCCGCTCACCGATGGAGAAGCCGGTCTGCATCACCTGGAGAACGGTGCCCGCAGGAACGCTCGGATCGGGAATCTCAAAGATTGCCTGATGATAGTGCGGATCGAATTTCTGGTTCAGCGGCTCAAGTTTCTTGACGTTGTGCCGCTCTAACGCATTGAGAAGATCGCGCTCGGTCAGCTCAACACCGTCGATCACACTCTTGATTGCCGGGTCGGCGGCTTCCACGATATCCTTCGGCGCAGCTTCAAGGGCGCGGCGGATATTGTCGGCCACCGTCAGCATATCTTTAGCGAAATTCGTGGTGCTGTAGACGCGGGCGTCTTGCAATTCCTTGGCGGTGCGGCGACGGAGATTTTCCATTTCCGCGAGCACGCGCAAGAGCTTGTCCTTGGCGTCGTCCCGCTCCGCGACCAGCGCCGCAATCGGGTCAACGGCCGCATCCGGCTCTCCCTGCTCTTCGACAACGGCCTCAGGCGGCAGAATTTCTTCCGCAGGCGACGGGTTGGGGGCGGCTTCGGGGTGATGTTTGTTGTGGCTCATAATCTCATCATGAAGACTGAATCGGACTGGTGCTCATATTGAGGTTCCGAACCGACAAATCAAGGTTTTAGAAGTGACACAGTTGCGGCAAGTGGGAAATTTTACCGCTTTTTGGCCAGAATGCGCCCTTCTATTCCTCAGCACCATCATGAAAAACGTCGAGAAGCGCCCATCGAATGCTCTGCTGGCGGCCCGGATGGACAATCTTGGTGCCGGTGAGATCGGTCACGTAAAACGCATCCACCGCCTTCTCGCCATAGGTGGCGATGTGCGCCGACGCGATATTGAGATTGAGCCGACCGATGGCCGAGGTGAGGTCATAGAGCAGGCCAGGCCGATCAAGGCCGGAGACTTCCAGCACCGTCTGGCGGCTTGCCAGCGCGTTGTCGATCATCACTTCAGGCCGAATACGGAAGGTTTTGGCCGCATGAACTGCGTGGCGCGACGACGGGCGGCGGCTTTTGACAAGGTCAGCGATGAGAATTTCGCCCTTCAGGCCGCTTTCAATGGTTTTGGCAATGCGCTCACCGCGCCGCAGCTCATCCTCATCACGTTCAAAGGCGCGGGACAGAACAATGGTATCGAGCGCCATGCCATCGGTGGTGGTGAAGATTTTGGCATCGACAATATTCGCCCCGGCGGCAGCACAGGCGCCGGTGATGATGGTGAGAAGGCGCGGATGATCGGGGGAGATCACGAACAATTCGGTGACGCCACGGAATGCATCGGTGGCAACTGTCGTCGCAACCGTTTCACCACTGGCCTCTGCTGCTGCCACGATCAGCGCGTGTTTGACGAGACGCGGATGCTCCACCGTGGTCCAATAGGACTTGGTGTGCCGGTCGGCATAGCGCGCAAAGGCTTCATCGCTCCACCCTGGCAGATCCGCCCGCAACCAGTCTTTGGCAGCCTCAACCCGCTGGCCGAGCTTGAGCGTCTCACCGCCGAGCACAATCTCGGTCTCATAATAAAGCGCCCGTAACAGCTCGCCTTTCCAGCCGGTCCACACCCCCTGCCCCACTGCCCTGATATCGGCAACGGTAAGGATCAGCAGAAGCCGTAACCGCTCCATGGTCTGGACGGTCGCCGCAAAATTGCGGATGGTGATGGGGTCGGACAAATCGCGCCGTTGTGCGGTATCCGACATTAGCAGGTGATAGCGCACCAGCCACACCAATGTGTCAGTTTCATTGGCATCAAGCCCGAAGCGCGGGCCGAGTTTGGCGACGATCTTTGCGCCCTCTTCCGAGTGATCCTCCGGCCTGCCCTTGGCGATATCATGCAGAAAAGCCGCGACATAAAGCGCGCGGCGGTGGTGGATTGTCTTGAACACCCCCACAGCCGTGGGATGCTCCTGGACAAGCTCGCCACGCTCGATCTCCGACATGACGCCGATGCAGCGCAGGAGATGCTCATCCACCGTGTAGTGGTGATACATATTGAACTGCATCATCGCGACGACACGGGAAAACTCCGGAATGAAGCGGCCAAGCACGCCCGCCTCATTCATCGCCCGCAGCACCACTTCCGGCGCGGCATGTTCGGTGAGGATTTCGAGGAACAGCTTGTTGGCCATCCTGCTGCGCCGCAGCGTCGGGCCGATGGTCTTGGCATTGACGGAGGCCAGTCGCTTGGCATCGGGGTGCAGCGGCAGATTGTGGCGGCCCGCAAGCCAGAACAGGCGGATGAAGTTCACCGGATCGCGTACAAACGCTCCGGTCACCACATTGATGCGGCCATTATCCACAAAGAAGTCATCTGACTCCAAGGTGCTGTTGCGACCGCGCCGGGAGGTAGCCGTACTGCGGTTGAGCGAGGGCTTTTTCTTGGCGTGCTGTGCTTCAAGCGTTGCACATAAAGAGGCGGTGAGGTCGCCCACATCCTTGGCAATGAGAAAATAGGATTTCATGAAGCGCTCGACGGCAGAAAGACCGCTGCGGCCCTTGTAGCCCATGCGCTCGGCAATGGTCGGTTGCAGGTCGAAGGTCAGGCGCTCTTCGGCCCGGCCGACGGCAAAGTGCATATGACAGCGCACCCGCCACAAAAATTCAGAACAGCGTGCGGCAAGTTGCGCCTCCTCCTCCATCATGCCGAGCTTAGCGAGCTTGGCGACATCGGTGGTGCCGTAGACATATTTGACAATCCAGAACAGCGTGTGCAGATCGCGCATGCCGCCCTTGCCATCCTTGACATTGGGCTCCACCAGATAGCGCGACGCGCCGCCGACGCGGGCCACACGGTCGTCGCGCTCCCGCAGTTTAGCTTCAACGAATTCCGACTTGGTCGATTGCACGATCTCGGCGTTGAAGCGTTGTTCCATCTCATTAAACAGCGCTTGGTCGCCATAGAGGAAGCGCGCTTCCAGCAGTGATGTGCGGATGGTGATATCGGAACGGGCTTCGTGCAAACAATCATCCACCGAGCGGGTGGCATGGCCGACCTTCAGCTTCAAATCCCACAACAGGTAAAGCATGGTTTCAACGAGCGCCTCGCCCCAGGCGGTCTGCTTATAGGGCAGCAGGAACAGGAGATCGACATCGGAACCCGGAGCCATCAGGCCGCGCCCGTAGCCGCCAGTGGCGACCACCGCAATGCGCTCAGAACTCGACGGGTTAGACATGGCGAGAAGGCGGTGGGTGATCGCCTCATAAGCAATGGCAATCACGTTATCCATCAACGCCGAAATGCGCTCGGCGCAGGCGACACCATCGCGGTCACGAATGAGCCGCCGCTCGGCGTGAGCCCGGCCCCTCACCAGCAATTCCCTGAGTTTTGGCGTGAGTTCTTGCCGCAACTCCATGGAATCGGCGAAATGTTTCGTTCCGATGGTGTCGAGGAATGTCCTGGGGTCGGTTTTAAGCATCAGCTTTCAAGGGGTAACGTGCGCAGAATCTGGCGCAAGGCGCGTCTTATAACGCCTTGTCTTCGCAATGTCTTTTACGTCTTTCGGGCCATGCGTCAAATGGCAGCGGCCTTGGCCACTCCGATGAACTGCTCCACCTCTTCCTGCTTCGTTGCAAATGAGGTCACCAGGCGGATCATCACTTCGTCTGCCCCCACATGCACACCTTCCGGCAAACTGCGGCTCTGCCACGGATAGTAGAATGCGCCGGCGTCACGGAGCGCGGCATCAATCTGTTTTGGCAGGATGGGGAAAAGCTCGTTGGCTTCAGCGGGCCAGGGCAGACGCACGCCGGGAAGTGCGGCGAGACCGGTCGCAAGCATTTTGGTCATTGCATTGGCGTGCCGGGCATTGTTCAGCCACAAATCATTGCCGAGATAGCCTTCGAACTGCGCGGCCAGCAGGCGGCCCTTGGACAAGGTATGACCGGAGCGCTTGCGGCGGTATTCGAGCTCGGTGGCAAGCGCCTCGTCGAAGACCACAATGGCTTCGGCTGCGAGACAACCATTCTTGCTAGCACCAAAAGACAGGATATCGACGCCGCGTTTCCAAGTCATTTCAGCGGGAGTGGTATTGAGCGCCACCAGCGCATTGGCGAAACGCGCGCCATCCATATGCAGTGACAGCTTGTGCTCACGACACACCGCGCCGAACATGGCGATCTCGTCAAGCGTATAGAGCGTGCCCGCCTCCGTCACCTGCGACAGGCTCACCGCGTGGACCGGCATCTGGAAAGATGCTTTGGAGAGGCCCTTGATATAGGCCTCCGCCGCATCAGCCGTTATTTTGCCGCCGACACCCGGAAGCGGCGCGAGCTTTGCGCCATGCCCGAAAAACTCCGGTGCGCCACATTCATCGTTGTTGATATGCGACTCGGCATGGCAAATCGTCATGCCCCACGGCGGCACACAGGCGGACAATGCCAATGCGTTTGCCGCCGTTCCCGTGGCCACCAGAAAAACCCGGACGCGGCGCTCGAACAACGCGCAAAATTGCTCTTCCACGCGTTTGGTGATGGCATCGCCACCATACCCGGCCAACGCGCCATCATTGGCGGCAATGAGCGCTTCGAGAACCGGAGTGCTGGCACCATAAAGATTGTCGGACCCGAAATTCATGGAAAGTGCCCCTCGCGCGTCGTTATTGAACCAGCCATGGATTGCCCCAGCGGCGGTTTAGGAAAACCTGGCGTAAATGGTATCCCATCAGCGCTTGGCGCACCAGTCCATCGGAGACCCAGACGTGCGGGCCGCGAAACATCCTCCTATTTGGAGGCTGATATGGGGCGTTTCCATGCCATACTTTTGTATCATTTATTGCGCAACAAAACACCTGCGCGCAATCTTCTTCCAAATTTTTCTAAAAAGGGCTTGTTTCGAATTTAGAAATCTGCCAACTTGGCTGAGTTAGGACAGCGATGCTGTCCCATTGCTGCGCGAAACCGCGCAAAACCAGAGGTTTTTCGATGTTTCGTCCCACAGGTTTGCGCCTGACGAATACGAAACGAACGACCGAGCCAGCCACCCGAAAGCGGGTGGCGCGGGACAATCGCGGCTGATGCCCGAAAAGCCCGCAAGATCCGGTGACAGCGCCCGGATCAAAAGCAGACGGCGGGCATGAAAAGATATTCTTCCTCAAAATGAGGCTCTGGAAATCCCGCCGAAACCGTGCCCTAAGGCCTGCGCCGCAATGGTGCGGAACCGAAGGGGATCACAGGTGTTTGCAGCTAACACCCGCCCAGTATGAAGCATGGCGAGATGAGGTCGACAATGAGCACGAACAGCACGCAGCAAGGCCAGGTTTTGCAAGGTCTTTCCCGTGGCACGGCCACAACGGCCCGCGTTGCTCCCGTGAAAGACCCAGGCCTGCCGCCCGCCCAGGGGCTCTACAACCCGCTGCTGGAAAAGGATGCCTGCGGCATGGGCTTCATCGCCCATCTACACAACCGCAAGAGCCACCGCATTGTCGAACAGGGCCTCGAAATCCTGCTCAATCTTGACCATCGCGGCGCGGTCGGTGCCGACCCGAAAATGGGCGACGGCTGCGGTATCATGGTGCAGATCCCGCACAAATTCTTTGCCGCCGAGTGCGCCAAACTCGGCATCTGGTTGCCGGAGCCCGGCGAATACGGCGTCGGCCAGCTCTTCATGCCGCGTGACGCCGATATGCGCGCGATGATCGAAGATCTTTACGCCAAAGTGGTCACCGCCGAAGGGCTGACGTTGCTCGGCTGGCGAGATGTGCCAGTTGATAACGCCGACCTTGGCGATTCCATCAAGGTCTCTGAGCCCGTCCATCGCCAGATTTTCATCGGCAAGGCCAAGCCGGGCGAAGACCGTGACAGCTTTGAGCGCCGCCTGTTTCTGCTGCGCAAGGTGATTTCCAACGCTGTCTATGACCTGCATGACGCCCGCGCCCACCAATATTACCCGGTGAGCCTGTCGTCGCAGACCATCGTCTACAAGGGCATGGTGCTGGTGTCGCAGCTTGGTGCCTATTACAAAGACCTGCAAGACCCGCGTTTTGAAAGCGCGCTGGCGATGGTGCATCAGCGCTTCGCCACCAACACCTTCCCCACCTGGCAACTCGCTCACCCCTACCGCATGGTGGTGCATAACGGCGAGATCAACACCTTGCGCGGCAACGTCAACTGGATGGCGGCGCGGCAGGCATCGGTCGATAGCGAGCTGTTTGGCAACAACATCTCAAAGCTGTGGCCGATCTCCTATGAAGGCCAGTCGGACACCGCCTGTTTCGACAATGCCCTCGAATTTCTGGTGCGCGGCGGTTATTCGCTGGCACACGCCATGATGATGCTGATCCCCGAAGCATGGGCTGGCAACCCGCTTATGGATGACGAGCGCCGCGCCTTCTACGAATACCATGCCGCGCTGATGGAGCCATGGGACGGCCCCGCCGCCATTGCCTTCACCGATGGCCGCCAGATTGGCGCGACCCTCGACCGCAATGGCCTGCGCCCTGCCCGCTTCATCGTCACCAGCGACGGGCTCGTGGTGCTGGCGTCTGAAATGGGCGTGCTGCCCATCCCCGAAGAAAACATTATCGAGAAGTGGCGGCTGCAGCCCGGCAAGATGCTGCTGATTGACCTTGAGAAGGGCAAAATCATCGCCGATGAGGATATCAAGAAAGAACTTTCCTCGGCCAATCCCTATCCCGACTGGCTCAAGCGCACGCAGATTTTCCTCGAAGACCTCAACCCCGTGCAGGCACGCCAGGCCCGGGCCGATGTGTCGCTTCTGAACCGTCAGCAGGCTTTCGGCTATACCCAGGAAGACCTCAAGCTCATCATGCAACCCATGGCCGTCACCGGTCAGGAGGCTGTGGGCTCCATGGGCACCGACACGCCCATACCCGCTCTCTCCGACAAGTCGAAACTGCTCTACAGCTATTTCAAGCAGAACTTCGCGCAAGTCACCAACCCGCCGATTGACCCTATCCGCGAAGAACTGGTGATGAGCCTTGTCTCTTTCATCGGCCCGCGCCCCAATATCTTCGATCTTGAAGGTACTTCGCGGCGCAAGCGGCTTGAAGTGCGTCAGCCGATCCTGACCAATAACGATCTCGAAAAAATTCGCTGTATCGGCCATTTTGAAGATCGCTTCGACACCCGCACCATCGACATCACCTACCCCGCCGAACAAGGCGCGGACGGCATGGAGGATGCGGTTGCCCGCCTGTGCGACCGCGCCGAGGCTGCCGTGCACGGCGGCTACAACATCATCATCCTCACCGACCGCATGGTCGGGCCGGATCGCATCGCCATGCCCACGTTGCTGGCCACCGCAGCCGTCCATAATCACCTGAACCGCAAGGGCTTGCGCACTTCGGTCGGATTGGTTGTGGAATCAGGCGAGCCGCGCGAAATCCACCACTTCGCATGTCTCGCAGGCTTTGGTGCCGAAGCAATCAACCCCTATCTCGCGTTTGATACCCTGCTCGCCATGAAGGACGACCTGCCCGAAGAGGTCGACGAAGAGGAGATCGTCAAGCGCTATATCAAATCCATCGACAAGGGCCTGCTCAAGGTGATGTCGAAGATGGGTATTTCCACATTCCAGTCCTATTGCGGCGCGCAGATTTTCGACGCCGTGGGCCTCAGCGAACAACTCGTCGACAAGCATTTCTTCGGCACCGCCTCAACCATTTCCGGCGTTGGCCTGGCGGAAATCGCCAAGGAAACGGTGGAGCGGCATGATGAGGCCTTTGGCCCTTCCCATCTGCACCGCCATGCGCTCAATGTGGGCGGTGAGTATGCCTATCGCCTGCGCGGCGAAACCCATGCCTGGGGGCCGGATGCCATCGCCAAGCTCCAGCATTCGGTGCGCATCAATTCCCGCGCGACTTACGATGAATATGTGCAGCTTGTCTCTGACCACGACAACCAGTTGAAGACCTTGCGCGGCCTGTTCCGCATCCGCCCCGCCGAGGAAATCGGGCGCAAAGCCGTCGCCATTGAAGAGGTCGAAGCGGCTAAGGATATCGTCAAGCGTTTTGCCTCCGGCGCAATGTCATTTGGCTCTCTGTCGCGCGAGGCCCATGAGACCATGGCCATCGCCATGAATCAGATGGGCGCGAAATCCAACACCGGTGAAGGCGGCGAAGAGCCCAACCGCTTCAAGCCCATGGCCGATGGACGCTCCAAGCGCTCGGCCATCAAGCAGGTGGCGTCTGGCCGCTTTGGTGTCACCACCGAATATCTGGTGAACAGCGATGTTATCCAGATCAAGATGGCGCAGGGTGCGAAGCCCGGCGAAGGCGGGCAATTGCCCGGCCATAAGGTCGATGCCAAGATTGCCAAGGTGCGCCATTCCACCCCCGGCGTCGGCCTGATTTCACCGCCGCCGCACCACGACATTTATTCCATCGAAGATCTTGCCCAGCTCATTTTTGACCTGAAGAACGTCAACCCACGCGCCGACATTTCGGTGAAGCTCGTCTCGGAAGTGGGTGTCGGCACGGTTGCCGCGGGTGTAGCCAAGGCGCGGGCCGACCACATCACCATCTCGGGCCATGACGGCGGCACCGGGGCCTCCCCCCTCACCTCGATCAAGAACGCCGGTTCGCCGTGGGAAATCGGCCTGGCCGAAACCCAGCAGACGCTGGTGCTCAACCGCCTGCGTGGCCGCGTGCGGCTTCAGGCTGACGGCGGCCTGCGCACCGGGCGCGATGTGGTGGTTGCGGCTCTGCTCGGTGCCGATGAGTTCGGCTTTGCCACTGCGCCCCTGATTGCCTCGGGGTGCATCATGATGCGCAAATGCCATCTCAACACCTGCCCGGTGGGCGTTGCCACGCAAGACCCCGTGTTGCGCAAGCGCTTCAAAGGCTTGCCCGAGCACATCATCAACTTCTTTTTCTTTGTGGCCGAAGAAGTGCGCGAATATATGGCCCAGCTTGGCTTCCGCACCATTGACGAGATGGTCGGCCAGGTGGGCGCACTCGACCGCAACCACGCAATCAACCACTGGAAGGCGAACGGGCTTGATTTATCGCGCCTGCTGCATGTTCCCGAGGTAGCAGGCGATGTGGCTTTGCGTAATGTTGAGCGTCAGAGCCACCCCATCGAACACATCCTCGACCGCAAGCTGATTGAGGGCGCACTTTCCGCCATCGAAACCGGCACGCCGGTAACCATTGAGAGCACCATCGTCAATTCCGACCGCTCGGCAGGTGCCATGCTGTCGGGCCTTGTTGCCGAACGCTACGGCCATGAGGGCCTGCCGGAAGATACCATCTCCGTCTCGCTCAAGGGCACGGCGGGCCAGAGTTTCGGGGCATGGCTTGCGGGCGGCGTAACCTTTGCGCTCGAAGGCAATGCCAATGACTATGTCGGCAAGGGCCTTTCCGGCGGCAAGCTGATCGTTAAGCCCGATCCTGCCTGCAAAGCTTTACCGGAGAAGGCGATCATCGTCGGCAACACGGTGCTTTACGGCGCAATCTCAGGTGAGGCCTATTTTCGCGGTGTGGCGGGCGAGCGTTTCGCGGTACGCAATTCCGGTGCGCTCGCAGTGGTCGAAGGCACCGGCGATCACGGTTGCGAATACATGACCGGCGGCGTGGTGGTGGTGATCGGCCAGACCGGGCGCAACTTCGCGGCGGGCATGTCGGGCGGCATCGCCTATGTTCTCGATGAGGACGGCTCATTTGCCCATCGCTGCAACCTGTCGATGGTCGATCTCGAACCGGTTGAGGAAGAAGAAGACCTCAACCGCCGCCTGCTGCACCACGGCGGCGATCTCGAGACCAAGGGCCGCATCGACATTCTGGCCGATATGTCGGGCCATGACGAGGAACGGCTGGTCAACATGATCAAGAACCACCTCGCCTATACCGGCTCGGGCCGTGCCAAGCATATTCTGGATAACTGGGCCGATTACCGCGGCAAATTCGTCAAGGTAATGCCGGTGGAATACCGCCGCGCCTTACGCGAGATGGAACGAGCCCGCACGCTTCAGGCTGCCGAGTAACCTTGAGGATTAGGAAGAGCAAAAATGGGTAAGGTCACCGGCTTTCTCGAATTCGACCGCCTTGAGCAAAAATACCAGCTCGCGGGCGAACGCATCCGCCATTACAACGAGTTCACGCTGATCCCCGATGAGGGCGATCTGCGTAAGCAAGCCGCGCGCTGCATGGATTGCGGCGTGCCCTATTGCCACGGGCCAACCGGCTGCCCGGTCAATAACCAGATCCCCGACTGGAACGACCTTGTCTATCAGGACAAATGGGAGCAGGCGGCGCAGGATCTGCATTCGACCAATAACTTCCCCGAATTCACCGGCCGCGCCTGCCCTGCGCCGTGCGAGGAGGCCTGTACGCTTAACCTCGAAGGTGCCCCCGTCACCATCAAGACCATCGAGCAGGCGATTGCCGACAAGGCCTGGGAGATGGGCTGGGTCAAGCCGATGCCCGCCGCCACGCTGACCGGCAAGAAGGTCGCCATCGTCGGCTCTGGCCCGGCGGGTCTTGCGGCGGCGCAACAGCTTGCCCGCGTTGGGCACGCGGTGCATGTGTTCGAGCGCGAGGCGCGCGCGGGTGGCCTTCTGCGCTATGGCATCCCCGATTTTAAGCTGGAAAAGTATCACATCGACCGCCGCGTTAACCAGCTTGAAGCCGAGGGTGTCACCTTCCATTACGGCATGAATATCGGCGTGACCCGAACGCTGGCGTCACTCCGTTCGGAGTTTCATGCGGTGCTGCTCACAGGTGGCGCGGAAAACCCACGCGACCCCGGCATGGACGGCCAGAATATCAATGGTGTCCACTATGCCATGCCTTACCTCACCCAGCAGAACAAGCGGCTGATGAACGAGCCATTTGTCGGCGACGATATCCACGCTTCGGGCAAGCATGTGGTGGTGATCGGCGGCGGCGACACTGCTTCCGACTGCGTCGGCACCGCCTTCCGTCAGGGCGCACTGTCGGTGACACAGCTCGACATTCGCCCCAAGCCCCCCGAGCAGGAAGACAAGCTGACGGTGTGGCCGTATTGGCCGACCAAGATGCGAGTCTCATCAAGCCAGGCCGAAGGGGCCGAGCGCGAATTTCAGGTGGCAACGCTTGGCATGGCTGAGAACAAGGGCAGGCTTTCGGGCGTGCGCTGCGCCCGTGTCGATGAAAAGCGCGTGCCCGTTCCCGGCAGCGAATTCGTGATACCCGCCGATCTCGCCTTCATCGCCATTGGCTTTGCCGGCTCTCTGGTCGAAGGAATGTTGTCGGAGGCAGGGCTTGAACTCACCAAGCGCCAAACCGTAGCCGCCGATGAAAACACCTACCGCACCTCGCTCGATAAGGTTTTTTCCGCCGGAGACATGCGCCGCGGCCAATCCCTGATCGTCTGGGCCATCCGCGAAGGCCGCCAGGCGGCACGGGCGATTGACGAAGCGCTGATGGGAACCAGCGCGCTGCCACGGTGAGATTGTAACTGATCGTTACCAGCTCAACGTATCAATCACCACTGTCGGTTTAAATACCTGGCTTTCGAGCCAGGCTTGAACGCGGGCTCCATCAAACACACCGCCACCGGAGAGACCGAGTTCGGCGGAATGGATACCGCGTGCGCACATCAGGCTATCGACGCCGAAACCAACCGCGCCTGCAACATCGGTGCGGATGGCGTCGCCGATGGCGAGAACGCGGGCTTTGTCGATGGCCCGCCCGGCAAGGCTCGCCGCAACATCAAGTGCCTTGCTGTAAACGGGTGTGTAAGGCTTGCCCGCCCAGAACACATCGCCGCCAAGCTCTTCATAGGCCGCAGCCACCGAGCCACCGCAGACGATGAGTTTTACGCCACGCTCAACCACGAGATCAGGATTGGCGCACAACATCCACAAACCGCGCTGGCGCACCTTTTCGAGTATATCGCGGTAATCCTCGGCGGTTTCGCTCTCATCGTCGAACAAGCCGGTGCACACCACATATTGCGCATCGGGCAATGATGTGAGGATTGCGCCGGTATTGTCGAACAGGGTGAGGTCGCGCTCGGGGCCAATGTGGTAGAGGCGCTGCCCGGCACGCGCGGCAATGGCCTCATGGCTAACATCACCCGATGTGACGATGGCATCGGAAATGCCCTGGGGCACGCCCATATTATCGAGAAAGCCCTGCACGAAACCCGATGGGCGCGGTGCGTTGGAAACCAGCACGACAATGCCGCCCCGTGCGCGGAAACGCTTCAGGGCATCGGCTGCCGCGAGAAACGGCGTGACGCCGTTATGCAGCACACCCCAGACATCGCACACGATCATGTCGTAACGCGGCGCAAGCGCCTCGATGCCGGAGATAACGGGAACGGGAGAATGGCATGAATTCTGAATTGTCATAGGGTGCCGTTGTAAAAACCGTTGTTTCGGGAAGCGTTCATCGCATCGCGATTTTTATACGACTTCCTTAAACGGAAACAGCGGCAAAAGGAACACCGGCTTTTGTGACGCGGTATCGAAGCACACGCCACCGGGCTCTCACATGGTAATCAACGGAACCGTTGCCGCGTGCCGGAGAGATGCGCGCGGCAACAGTCCGCCGAGGAAATCGGCGACTGCCAGTGTCGCAGATTTCCCAGCCGCCGCTTCAGCGGCGGGGTTGTAGTTGGTATTGGTGTTGACGTCATAGGTACGGATGATGCCATCAATGCCGCTGATGAATTCTATCCCGGCAATCTCGATGCCGTTTTCAGCGAGGAAGCGCTCATAACTGGCTTTGAGGTCACGGTCGATGTCGTCGATGATTTCGAATTTCGGGCGCACTTCCGTGCCAACCGGGCAAAAGGCATCGCCCACCTGGCAGGCGTCGGCGGGGCAGAGTTCGAAGCCCTCGCTGGTATCAACCCGAACGGCGTAAAGAAAACGCCCTCCCACGAACTCGGCGCGGGTAATAAAAGGTTCTGGTGCCTTGATGTATTCCTGCAAGAGATGCACGCCATCAACCGGCGGCTCATAGAGTGCGCTGTCAAGATAGGAAGCCAGCCCGGCCAGCGACAAGAACAGTTGCACGCCAAGCCCCTTGCCGCCCCGGTTGGGCTTGAGGATCAGGGGGCCATTACCAAAAGCGGTTTCAGCGGCTTTGAGAATATTGTGCTTTCCGGAGACAATCACCGTGCGCGGCACCGTGATGCCGACTTGCTCAAGCTTCGCATATTGCCGCGCCTTGCTGATTTCCAAATCCAGCGCCTTCGACCCATTGACCACGCGCCGTCCGTGACGCTCGAGCCAATGCAAAACCGCCAATGTATATTCGGGGGCAAAACGATGGTCACGGGTATGGGAAGAGGCGCTCATACGGTTGTAAAACACACCCTCCGGTGGCTCCGCGCCGAAGTCCACCGTGCCCGCATCCGTCACCCATTCTTGCCAAGGCAGATCGCGCTGGGCGAAGGCATCGGCAAAAGCACCGATCCATGCCGGGTTCTCGTGAATGACAAATATCTGGCTCATGGCAGGCTCCTATATTTTTAGGCTCCCACACAAGGTAGACGGCAATATCGCAATGTCAATGTTATTTAAGTTTAATTACATTTTTATAATGTAATTAAATAAGCCACATACTTTACTTCGCCCGGTCAATGGCGCGGCGGATGACTTGCTGCACGTCGTTATTGGACAGGAAGAGATCGTGATTGACGACGCCGCCGCCGAAGGCCGAAGCATCGGCCACGCGCACGCCGAGTTCTTCCAGCCGATCTCGGTTGGCAGCACCGGCGCGTTCAACGCCACCCGCGAGAGTGCTCGAAAGGGCAAGCGCGCGATCTTTGGTCGAGGAAATCACGGTGATTTTCTTGGCATCCGGCCCGAGGCGCTCGACGGCTTGGGTGAATACGTCGATATCAACATCGGGCGAAGCCAGAACAATGGCACCAATGCGCGACATCAAGAGATCACCACCCTCGGCGCGGTACATACGCAGGGTTTCCAGCGTCAGCAGCGTGCCCATGCTGTGGGCGACGATATTGATGCGGCCGCCGCTGTTGGAACGCGCGGCCGCCAACAACACGTCAAGCAGCGCATCGCGCGACCACATGGCGCTTTCGCGGTCATAACCATAATCGAACGTTGCCGCAGCCGATGGCCAGGTGAATAGCGCAGTGGCCCCACGAAAACGGATACCGCTCGACAATTGCGCAGCGGAGGTTGCGGCGCTCTCAAAGGTCTCGCGGTAGCCATGGACATAGATCAGTACATTGCGGCCCAACGCCGCTTGAGCAAAATCAGCAGCGGGATTTTCGCGCGCCACGGGCGCAACCGACGCCACCGACCAGCCGCCGGAGCCCATCGACGCAACCCTGCCGAGCAACGTGCGATCGGGGGGGGTCATCTCGGCCTGGGTGAAAGACAACCCCTGCCCGCGCTTGCCCGCAAACCACGGCTTCACCACCGGATCACCCACCGGCATCCGTGTGGTGGCAACGAGCAGCGTCGGCTTACGCTCGAAAGGCGATGGCTCCTCCTGCGCAACAGCTTGGGAGGTGGCAAGCGCTCCAAGGACGAGAGCGGTAAACAAACGGGCGAATTTCATCATGGCACAAAATCTGTCTCAAAACGGCATAGCCGCGCCGGAAAGCGCGAGCCGATATGTCATGCTCAGCGATCATGGCGAGTGTAGGGCATTACACTGCAAGAATTGAACATTATCTTAAAGCGGTAGCTGCAACATTGTCGGGGAATGATTGGCGAGACGGTGCGCGACGAAGTTATCTTCTGCTGCTTCTCCGAGGAGATGCTGGCGCTCTATCAAAAAGAGCTGGGCCACAAGGGCGAAACGCCCGCGCCATAATGCGCTCAAGCCGCGGCGTTTCCCACATGTGCCGTTGGTCTAATAGGAAGCCGCATGGAGCTGCGGTAAATATCCTGAATAAACAACAACAATAACTGACTAGCTTGCGGAGGGATAAATCAATGAATCAAAATCAAGCCATCATTCACGAAACAAAAATCGTAAGCGCAGACGGCACCGCACTGGGAGTATTCGGCCTGGCACTGGTGACATTCGTTGCGTCGTCGCAGAAACTCGGCCTCACCAGCGGATCTGCCTATCTCATTCCCTGGGCCTTGTTTCTCGGGTCCATCGCCCAGATCTGGGGCGCAGCCATCGACTTCAAGAAAAACAACTATTTTGGTGCCATCGTACTTGGTGCCTTCGGATTGTTCTGGATATCCGTCACGGTTCACTGGGCCATCCAGAACGGCTTCTTCGGCACACCTCCGGCCAACGCTGATGTGAAACAGTTCGGCTATGCCTGCCTTGGCTACCTCGTGCTGGCGCTGTTCTTCACCGTGGCGGCGCTGGAGACCAACAAGGTTTTTGCAGCTATTCTGGTGCTGGTTGATATCCTGCTGCTCACCCTCGGGCTGGCGATCCTTGGCATTATGCCCGATCTCCTGTCGCGGATTGCAGCGTGGTCAGAACTGGCAATTGCCATCCTCGGCTTCTATGCCTCTGGCGCGATCTTCCTCAACAGCTTCTTCGGACGATCCCTGCTGTCGCTGGGTGGCCCGTTCGGGTTGATCCGCAAGGGGGCTTGAGAACCCAATCAGGCCAAAGAAGCGGCCTGTTCGAGATAATGCGGGGGAACGGCGTCGGTCAACCAGACGCCGTTTTCCGCTTGCCAGAACCGGAGGCCATTCTTATTTAAAGATGGGAGTGCCTCCTTCTCTTCAAAAAAATCTTGGAATATCAAGAGTATCTCTTAGTCCTCCTCGGCGAACTCCAAATCTTCTGTTGGTTCATCGGATATCGTTCCGCGATAAATGGGTTTTCCAATGGCTTTCTCAATTAAAGCCAAGAGTGCTTCGCGGCGGTTTTCAATGAATGCATCGAAATTATTCGCCCGCAAAAGCGCAGGATTAATGAGGTGCGACTGAAGATGAATATCTACCTCTGCCTCCGAGGCACTGCCTTGTTGGGATAATTTGACCAAGTAGTGAGCCGGTGCATCCCCGCCAATTATGCGATTTGTCTTGTAACTCAGAGGCGTTTTATTGATGACGTTATCGAAACGCTCTCTGGCAACACCCTCTTTTTGACACCACGCCTTAGGAAAAATATGGTGAATATCGACGGCCTCGTCAAAATAAGTGGTGTGATTATAGGGTTGTCCAGATCGAAAATCGCGTGCCCCTTCGTTCATGAGGAGAGCCTGGATTCCCTTGTAGGCCGCGGACAAACGTGAAGTCATGCTGTTCAACCGCTCTGCACGGAAACCAGCATCTTTTACGGTTGCAGGTTCACTCCCACCGTCGACCCAAGCCAGAATATCTGCCATATCCTTCGCAAAACGTGTTTCGATCGCCCCGCCATAAAGCTCTCCAAAGACTCCGCACCAATACCATTGTGCGAGCTTACGACGCACTATGTCATGCTCCCAGCGATCCCCCAACTCTGTGAGGACCGCAGCAAGTGGTACCAATTGGGATTGATATGGGACGTCCTTAAACCAATAAATATTCTGACTGAACAAAAATTTTCCAGCTTTCTGGAACCCTTTTTCAAGTCTAGCTGCATACTTCTTGTAAGCATGAAGGGGTACGCTCAAAACAGTATCGCGTGTACAACTTATCGACGGGGCTTCTCCCGACCGCCTCTCTGTCAAGTGGGTTAGGCGCCGATCTCGGGTGTAAAGCAACGCAAGTGCCTGAAAGAAATCCGTCGGCTGCAAGCGGGTAAGAGGGTGATCTTTCAAGGCTATGCAGTCATTCAACCGTGTAGCAACTAGCGCCCAATCTTCACGGAGATGAAATCCTTCCTCCTCACCGGCATAAATGGCCGTCAGTAATTCAAAGGCATCTAGTTTTTTTCCACCCGTATTCACTTTTTCAAAAACTAAACACACAGCTTCGCGGCTGGTACGTCGACCAAGCTCGATAACCGGCATCTGATACTGGTGGAAGGCGGCTAGGACTTCGTTCAGAAAACGAAACCAGAATTGTGTTTCGTCGCTAGCATACTTCCAGTGAGCGACAAACCCAGTCTGCCAATCATTCCAATCAAAAATCCGATTGGCCGGAAACATGCGCTGCCTATATTCCGCCTCCGGCGAGGAAAGATCGCGAACAACCTCTTTGCCGAAATTACGAGTTTCGATCCTATTTTCCGGTATGCCTATAATGGCGTCAAAACGATCCGCAGTATCATCTAACGCTTTCGCCATATCGATATAATAAAATCGCCTAATTTTTTGTTTTTTGGCGTTGATGGTTTCAACAACAGCCTGCCTCATTGTTGTTTGGTAGAGTGAAGTTATTCGTTGCTGTCCATCTAACAACAGAGATTCTGGTGTAATTGGCTTATCCAGCTCTGGCGCCCCCTCAATCATTCGTGGCTTGAAGCGAACCTCACCTCCTGCCTGTAGCGTCATCAGCGCACCAACGGGAAACGATCTTGAAACTGAAGCCAAGAGGCTGCGCAGACCTTCATCATCCCAAACCCAACCGCGTTGGAAATCAGGAAGCTGAATCTGTCCATCCCTTCCCCGCTTGAGCAAATCATCCAATGGCTTTTTTGTACTGTCAAACTCAACCCGCGCCATTTGTATCATCCCCAAACATCAAACAGTTCTATAAAATTTTTCTCTTGATGATAACTACCTATTTCATCAAGGCCGGTCAATTCTTCACGGTCGATGTTTTATTGGAAATACTCTGTCTGCGGAAAGCCATAACGGTGCCATCGGCAGGCTTCCCGTGCGAGCGGGAAAAGCCTCAACCGATCTCGGAACCTGCCAAGCGGAAATTCGTGCCACCAGAAATAATTGGGCTTCAGTAAAACAGGAATAAATGCGCCAACTGCTTCCTTTTCCCTCCGGCCTTCGATACGTAATACGCGGAAGGCTCAATCGCCACACGAATGGGAACACCATGGACCAGACGCCGGATAGCACGCCCGAGAAGCAGAACCCCGCCCCCGCGCCGGTCAAACGCCCACCGTCGCGTCTGCAGCGCATCATTGAACACGCGCTGTCCTTCACCATACTCATTCCGGCTGTCGCCAGCTTCTTTGCTTTTCTCATGACGATGGTATTGCTCATTCCGGGCCATGGCGCGGCCAATGGCGTGGTCGCGGCCTTTGCTGTCAGCACCAACTATCTCATCTCGGGCTATCTCATTGGCGGCGTGCCAGCGCTGCTGGTCGGCCTGCTGGCCTATCCGCTGTGGCGTCAGTTCGGTGAGGGCTGGCAGCTCTATGTCGTGGCGGCGCTTTTCACCGCAACGCTTTGCGCTGCAACCAGCATCTTTTTCGTCAGCCTGTCGATCGGCGGCATCGCAATCATTGCCGCCTTCGCGGCTGCCGCCACCCTCGCCGCAGTCTTCCTGACCCGCAAATTACGGATGTGAGGTTTCAGGACAAGCAGGACTGCGCCAAACGTACCATAAACTCCGCCGCCGTCGGCATATCCGCCTCATCGATATCAAAATGATCGTGATGATGCCCGGCGGCGAGGTTCGTACCGACCTGAACATAGACGCCCTTGCCGCCGTTCTTCTGTACCGCCGACATCATATGCGAGAAATCTTCGCTGGCACCGTAATCACTCATACCAACCACTTCATCGAAAACCGGCATATTGCGTGCCACACCCATTGCACGCTCCACCATATCGGGGGTCGGCTCGCCGCTCTTGGTTCCACCAACCAGCGTAATCGCAAAGCGGCAATCCCACATCAACGCGGCAGCCTCGATGATACGGCGGCATTCGCCGGTCATGTAGTCATTTAGTTCGCTGGTAAATCCGCGCGTTTCCATCGAAATTTTTGCGTGCGCCGGAATGATATTGCGACCCTCGCCGCCTTCGAGGCGACCGACCGTGATGCGGGTCGTCCCCCCGCCATGGCGCGCAATGGCATGCATATTGGTGGTCGCCGCACAGGCCGCGAGCAAGGCATTCTTGCCATCTTGCGGCGCGGCTCCGGCATGGGCTTGCTTGCCAGTGAAGGTCACATCCCATTTGGTGGTGGCGAGAAAACCGCGCGCCCCGCACACAACCTTGCCCTTGCGATCAGCCTGAAAGCCTATATGCATTCCGCAAATAATGTCGACGCCATCGATGCAGCCCGCCTCGACCATCGGCGCAGCCCCCCGCACGCCTTCCTCAGCGGGTTGAAAGATCAGGCGGATTGAACCTTTCAGCTCGTTCTTCATGCCTGCAAGCACCTCGGCGACCGCAAGGCCTATTGTGACATGGCTATCATGACCGCAAGCGTGCATGGCCCCCGGATTGATTGAGGCAAACCCTTCACGATTGGGCAGATGCGCGGGGTCACTGGTTTCGGTGACATCATTGCTGTCCATGTCAAAGCGCAAGGCAACCTTCGGGCCCGGGCCGCCACCGCAATCCATATCAGCCCACAGCCCGGTGAGGCCGCCGGTCATGTCGCGCACGAGAGCCTGATCGGCACCCTGGCGGATGGCGCGTTCCTGCTCCTGCGCCAGACGTTCTGGCGAGGGTGCTCCCATGATATGCTTGGCGGAAACCGCTGTTGCGCCCCGCGTCAGGCGGTAGCCCAATGCCTCGAGGCGACGGGCCACGATGGAAGAGGTACGGAACTCAGTCCAACCAGGCTCGGGGTGCCTGTGCAAGTCACGCCGCCGCTCAATCATTCCCGGCAGCAGTTTTGCGATGGTGTTACCGATTGCGTCCGTCATTCTGAAATTCCTTTCTCACCACGCGTGCCCGGATCCTGCCCGCTTCTCTGCGGCAACCTAACATAAGAGTGCTGCAGAACAATTTGGAAACAATCCCGAATTCGCGTATTGTTGTCGCATCTCGTCGCTGACAGCACTTTTCCTGGTGCCGCGCTGCACCCATATGGATTTCATGGCACGTCTCCCGAAACCGACACGCTCGAAAGCGTCGAAACCTGAATTGCAGCCGCTTGATCATCATCTGGCGGAACTGCTCAGTCCGGCCATCAACCGGCAACGGGCGCAGAACGAAGCCAAAAAGAAATCGGCAGCGGAAGGGCTGAGTGAGAAACCCCAGGCCGCGTTCAATTCCGGCACCAAGGTCCCGGCGGAGAAAGTCGACCCCGCGCTTGCCAAGAAATTCGGACTCATTTCAAGCGAAGGCGTCAGCGACGGCGTGTCCGCCACCGTAGCGGCGCTGACCCAGCTCCTGACTGATGGCAATCCGCTGTTCAAGCACGGACAGATGTGGACACCCCACCGTCCCGAACGACCGGTGAAGTCCGAAGGCGGCAAGAAATTCGTCATCAAATCGGATTTTGAACCAGCGGGCGACCAGCCAACTGCCATCACGCAGTTGGTGAAGGGCATTGAGGATGGTGAGCGTGACCAAGTGTTGCTGGGCGTCACCGGCTCGGGCAAAACCTTCACCATGGCCAAGATCATTGAGGCGACGCAACGCCCGGCCCTGATCCTTGCGCCCAACAAGACGCTGGCAGCCCAACTTTACGGCGAGTTCAGGAGCTTTTTTCCGAACAATGCGGTTGAGTATTTCGTTTCCTACTACGATTACTACCAGCCGGAAGCCTATGTGCCGCGCTCGGATACCTATATCGAAAAGGAATCCGACATCAACGAACAGATCGACCGTATGCGCCACGCCGCCACCCGCGCGGTGCTGGAGCGCGATGATGTGATCATCGTCGCCTCGGTGTCGTGCATCTACGGTATCGGCTCGGTTGAAACTTATACGGCCATGAGCCTGACGCTTCAGGTTGGTGAGCGCATCGAACAGCGCCAGTTGATCGCCGACCTCACCGCCCTTCAATATACCCGTATCCAGAACGATTTTGCCCGCGGCACCTTTCGTGTGCGTGGCGACGTGATCGAACTGTTTCCGGCCCACTTGGAAGACCGCGCCTGGCGCATCTCGCTGTTCGGCGACGATGTGGAAGCCATCACCGAGTTTGACCCGCTGACAGGTCATAAGCAAAGCGATCTTGAGTTCATCAAGGTCTATGCCAATTCCCACTATGTGACGCCGCGCCCGACACTCCAACAAGCGGTGAAAAGCATCCGCGAGGAGTTGAAGAGCCGGTTACACGAACTGAACAATATGGGCCGCATCCTCGAAGCTCAGCGGCTCGAACAGCGCGCCGTCTTCGATATGGAAATGATGGAGGCAACCGGCTCCTGCGCGGGTATTGAGAACTATTCGCGTTATCTCACAGGACGCCGCCCCGGCGAGCCACCGCCCACCCTGTTCGAGTATCTGCCAGACAATGCCCTGATCTTCGCCGATGAGAGCCACGTCACCATCCCGCAAATCGGCGGCATGTATCGCGGCGACTTTCGGCGCAAGGCGACACTCGCGGAATTCGGCTTCCGCCTGCCCTCCTGCATGGACAACCGTCCCCTGCGTTTTGAGGAATGGGAGGCCATGCGGCCGCAGAGCGTCCATGTCTCGGCCACGCCAGGCAAATGGGAAATGGAGCAGACCGGCGGCGTGTTCACCGAGCAGGTCATCCGCCCCACGGGCCTGATCGACCCACCGGTCGAGGTGCGCCCGGCCCGCAGCCAGGTCGATGACCTACTGGGTGAAATCCGTGAAGTTGCGGCGAAAGGCTATCGCACACTGGTCACCACCCTGACGAAGCGCATGGCCGAAGACCTCACCGAATACCTGCATGAGAACGGCATTCGCGTGCGCTACATGCATTCGGATATCGACACCATTGAACGCATCGAGATCATCCGCGACCTGCGTCTTGGCGCATTCGACGTTCTGGTCGGCATCAACCTGTTGCGCGAAGGTCTCGACATCCCGGAGTGCGCGCTGGTCGCCATTCTCGATGCCGATAAGGAAGGCTTTTTGCGCTCGGAAACCTCACTGATCCAGACCATCGGTCGCGCCGCCCGTAACGTGGATGGCAAGGTCATCCTCTATGCCGACCGCATCACCGGCTCGATGGAGCGGGCGATGGCCGAAACCACCCGTCGCCGTGAAAAGCAGGTGGAATACAATACCAAACACGGCATCACGCCGGAATCGATCAAGAAAGACATCACGAATATTCTCGACAGCGTCTATGAGCGCGACCACGTCAAGGTCGATACCGGCCTTGCAAGCGGGGGCGCTACGCTCGGCCACAACCTCAAAGCCGTCATGGCCAATCTCGAAAAGCGCATGCGCGATGCAGCTGCCAATCTCGAGTTCGAGGAAGCCGCCCGGTTGCGCGACGAACTGCGCCGCCTCGAAGCCACCGAGCTTACTGTCGCGCAAGATCCCATGGCACGCCAGCAAGCCGTGGAACACGAAGCTGGTCGTTACCAGGGCGAGCGTTCCTATGGTGCCAAGGCCAATATGCCGCCCGGCTCCCGCGTCTCCAAACCGGATCTCGATGACATGGGCCCTGGCACCGACCGCGAACGCCCGGCCCGGACACGCGCGCCACGTGGAAAACAGCGGAAATAATCATACGCGGCTGCCCGCCATAAGATGTGTTTAACCAGTTTGGCTGTAAGCAAACTGGTGCGGCGCACCGGAACGTCGATTTATCACTGCCATTGCAAAAAAGCTGAACCCAAATGCTCGATTTTTTTGAATCCCTCAATCGCTCGCTTTTTCTCACCTTTAATGGCTCTGCCGATTCCAGCACATGGCTGGTGGGGGGCGCTGTCTTTTTTGCAAAATACACGCTGTACCTGATCCCGCTGATGCTGATCGCGTTTTGGCTGTGGGGAAACCACGAGCAGCGCGGCACGATGCTCAAGTCGGTTCTGGTGGTTTTGACAGGCCTGATCCTCAGCGGCCTGATCGGCATGTTATGGGCCCACCCGCGGCCCTTCGTGATCGGCCTCGGCCACCAATGGATTGCCCATGCGGCAACCAGTTCATTCCCCAGCAACCACATGACCATCTTCACCGCCATCGGCCTGACCTTGTATCTCGACGGCTTGCGGGGTTGGGGTTTGATCATGCTGCTTCTTGGTCTGGCTGCGGCCTGGGCGCGCATTTTTGTCGGCGTGCATTATCCCTTCGATATGATCGGCGCTGTTGTTGTCGTAATCATTGCCGATGCCATCGTTGCGCCGCTGTGGATGCGCTTCGGCGACAGTGCCATTGCCACCAGCGAACGCCTGTATCGCCTGGTTTTTGCCCGCCCCATCTCCATGGGCTGGGTGCGTCGATAACCGCATTGCCTTGCGTGCTCTTCCTGTGGACCTTCGCCATCCCATATATACAGATAGCAATTGCTCCGTCACTTTGGACAAACGCACGGTATTTCGGTAAATAAGCGGAAAGAGTGGGCGGTGATCGCCACCCACATCGTGGAGGAAGAATTGGCCGGAATGTCTGTCAGCCTGGATGGCAACAACATTCAACTCTCGTTTCAGAAAGACCATCAGTCCACGTCAGTGGTGCTGGATGTCGAAGCCGCACGCTCGCTCATTGGCGCACTTGGCCAGTTACTCGACGTCATCGAAGAGCAGGATGACGACGAACATGATGACGATGGCGCAGAACAGACATCTTTCGAAATCGGCGAAGAAGGTGAGGACGGCGAAGAGGGCGATGAGCTTGAGGAGCTTATCGACATCACCTCGCCGAGCATCGACATTGGCCTCGATGAAGACGGCCATGCCATTTTGACCCTGCAGGCCGGAATATTCGCGCCCATGCTGATCCGCTTGCAGGATGACGAAGCCCGCCATATCGCCCGTGGTCTGCTGGAAATCCTCAACAGCCCTCAAGATATCCGCCAGTCAGGCGGAGGGCACTGACGACACGCTGTCGGCGGCACCCGCCGCCGTTGCCCTTTCACGCGCGACGCGACGCTTCATCAAACCAATGCTGGATTTTTTGTTCAGAATGCACTATCGAAGCCGATATGCCGTTAGAACGCTGATCATTGGTCGGAAGTTGCTCGGACTCCCGCCCTCCCTTTTACAAAACCCGAACGAGCGTTCTCATGTCTTTTAACGTTTCCAACCCTGCCCTCGCACGCGCCCTTGAGAGAAAGGGTTATACTGAACCCACTCAGGTGCAGCAGGCAATTCTTGATGCCGAGAGCGAACAGGATCTGCTGGTTTCGGCCCAAACCGGCTCCGGCAAGACGATTGCCTATGGCCTCGCCGTTGCGGAAACACTCATTGGCACGGCAGAGGCTTTTGAGCCGGCTGGCCTGCCGCAAGCGCTGATTGTCGCGCCGACCCGTGAACTTGCCCTTCAGGTCCAGCGCGAATTGCAGTGGCTTTACGCAGAGACCGGCGCGCGCGTCGTCACCTGTGTCGGCGGCATGGACATTCGCACCGAACACCGCAATCTCGATCGTGGCGCGCACATCGTTGTCGGCACCCCCGGTCGCCTGCGCGATCATCTTGAGCGCAACCGCCTCGATATCTCGGAAATCCGCGCCGTCGTGCTTGATGAAGCCGATGAGATGCTCAATCTCGGCTTCCGCGAAGACCTGGAATTCATTCTCAAGGCAACACCGACCGAACGGCGCACATTGCTGTTCTCGGCGACCATTGCCCGCGATATCGCAACACTTGCCAAGAGCTATCAGCGCAAGGCATTGCGCATTGACGTCTCGGCCCAGAACTCGGGCCACGATGACATCGAGTTCCGCGCCATCCGCATCGCGCCACGCGATGTAGAGCATGCAGTCGTCAATGTGTTGCGCTTTTACGAAGCGCCCGGCGCTCTTGTATTCTGTTCAACCCGCGAAGCGGTGCGTAGACTGCAATCGAATCTTCTGGAACGCGGCTTCTCTGTGGTGTCCCTCTCCGGCGAATTGAGCCAGAAAGAACGCACCGAAGCAATGCAGGCCATGCGCAACGGCTCGGCCCGCGTCTGTGTTGCGACTGACGTCGCGGCGCGCGGCATTGACCTGCCCGGCCTGCAACTGGTGATCCACGCCGAACTGCCCAAGCAGAAAGAAACCCTTCAGCACCGCTCTGGCCGCACCGGTCGCGCCGGACAGAAGGGCACCTGTATTCTCCTCGTTCCGCAAAATCGCCGCCGCATGGCCGAACGGCTTCTGTCTGATTCAGGCATTGCTGCCACCTGGGATAATGCGCCGAACGCCGAGCAGATTCGTCAGCTTGACCGCGACCGCCTCCGCGCCCAGTTGATCTTGCAGCTCGCCGCCCAGCAGGAAAACGAGGAAAGCGAAGCCGACATCGCCATGGCCCGTTCCTTGATCGAGGAACGCTCGGCTGAGGAGATTGCCCTGGCGCTGATCCGGATGCACGCAGCCCGCCTGCCCGCTCCCGAAGACCTGATTGACCAGCCGGATACCGCCGACGGAAAGCAACGCGGCGCGGATGGTGGCAAATGGGGCGAAGGCCCGGTTGGCGATATGATCTGGTACAAGATCGCCATCGGCCGCAATCAGCAGGCAGATCTGCGTTGGCTCCTGCCGATGATCTGCCGCCGCGGCCATGTCACCAAGAAAGATATCGGCCACATCCGCATTTTCGAACAGGACACCTGGTTCCAGATCGACACCGCTGTTGCCAGCAAATTTGCAGCCGCCGCCGCCAAATCAGGTCGGGAGCGGGATGACGCTGCCATTGACCAATGTGATGGCGAGCCGCCAGCACGGGGTTCGGGCGGCGCAGATCGCAAGCGCTTTGGTGCGAAGGACGGTTTCAAGAAGGACTATGCCGAGGGCAAGCCAAAACGCTTTGCGCCCCGCGATGGCGATGACCGCCCAGCCAAACCTTTCGCTGGTAAAAAGTCTTCGAGCTATGGTGACCCGAAGCCGAAGCGCTTTGGTGCAGATGGCGACGATAAGGCTGCGGCATCAGATGGTTACGCAACCCGGCACAAGCGTGATTTTGCCAGCAAGGACGAGGCCGGGTTCGGCTTCAAGAAGAATAAGCCCAATGCCGGTAAGCCCAAGCCCCCTCCGGGCGCGCGCCCCGCAGCAAAGCGTAAAAAGAGCCGCGCGGAGCGTAAGGCTGATTAATGACGCGCTTTCTCCAATTGCGGAGCTAAATGATAACGGACGGCGCGGAAGACCCGCGCAGTCCACTCAACTTATTTTCTTGCGCCATAGGCGATTGACGGGCAACATTTCGTCTAGAATATGTCAGGAACGCTGACTTACAGGACCAAGGATGCCGCAGTGACGGGTACAGCCCTGAAGCAAGACGATGCGCGCGAAATGTCTGAGGCCGTCGGCACGACCGATGCCCTGATTGAACTTTTATTCTTTGCCTATCGCGATTTCGTCTCCGACCCCGACCGCATTCTGAGCGACTATGGGTTTGGCCGCGCCCATCATCGCGTGCTGCATTTCGTGCATCTGCATCCCGGCCTGACCATCGCCGAACTGCTGGATATTCTGCGCATCACCAAGCAGAGCCTCAACCGGGTGCTCAAGGAACTTATTCACAAAGGCTTCGTGACCAGCCGCGCCGGTGACACTGACCGACGCCAACGACGGCTTTCGGCCACAGCAACCGGCATTGCGCTCTCGGAAAAGCTCTCGGCTCTGCAAAGCGAACGCATCGCAGCGGCGTTCAAGGGGTTACCGCACGATACCGATGAGACGGTGTGCCGCTTTCTGCTGGGCATGATTGATGCTAATGATCGGAACCACGTTGTAAAACTGGTGTATGGTCAGCCCAAGGGCGACAAATGATGCAGGCGGCGCACAGCGAAATGGCAGATCAGGCCCCCCACATTCTGGTGGTGGATGATGATCGACGCTTGCGCGACCTCCTCGCTCGTTTCTTGAGGGAAAACGGCTATCGCGTCACAACCGCCGCACAGGCGATCGAAGCCCGCGCCAAAATCGAAAACATCATTTTCGATGCCCTCGTTCTCGACGTGATGATGCCCGGCGAAAACGGCTTTGATCTCGCTCGCGGCATTCGCCAGAATTCCGAGATACCCATTTTGATGCTCACCGCTCGCGCCGAATCCGACGACCGGGTGACGGGCCTGGAAATCGGGGCCGACGATTATCTGCCCAAGCCCTTCGTACCGCGCGAGTTGCTGCTCAGGCTAGGTAATATCCTCAAGCGCAACATTGCCCCGGCGCTGGAAGCGCGGCCGGAACACGTGAAGTTCGGCCCCTTCGTATTTCGTTTCGATCGTGGCGAATTGCGCAAGGGCGATGAAATGGTCCGCCTTACCGAGCGCGAACGCGAGATCCTGACCATCCTCGGCACACAATCCAGCGGCCAAGTGTCCCGTGATGATCTTTCCGGCACGGAAGGGGCGAATGAGCGCACAGTCGATGTGCAGATCAACCGCCTGCGCCGCAAGATCGAGACCGACCCTGCAAACCCGGTGTTTTTGCAAACGGTTCGCGGCGTCGGCTACCGGCTGGTCATCGACAGATGAAGCTCTTTTCTGCCTTCCTGCGCAAACGTCCCCGCAGTCCGATTGTCCGCACCATGCGCTGGCTTGGCAACAAGATGCCAAAAGGGCTTTATGCGCGTGCGCTCATCATCATCATCGCGCCCATGGTGCTGCTGCAATCGGTGATTGCCTACGTCTTCATGGAGCGCCACTGGCAAACGGTGACACAGCGCCTGTCGGCTGCTGTCACATCCGATATTGCCGCCCTGGTGGATATCTATCAGAGTTACCCGCAAGACCCTGATAACGACACCTTCAGCCGCATCGCCGCCCAACGTCTGCAACTTGATGTCGATATCCTGCACGAACCGGAATTGCCCCCGGCGAGCCAAAAGCCGTTTTTCTCGATTCTCGACCAGGCATTGTCCGACGAGTTGAGCCGCCAGCTTTCCTATCCGTTCTGGATCGACACGGTGGGACGGTCGAACATCATTGAAATTCGTGTGAAGGTTGACGGCCAGACCATCATGCGGGTGCTGGCGCGGCGCTCGCAGGCTTATGCCTCAAATTCCCATATCTTCCTGGTATGGATGGCGAGTTCGTCGCTGGTGTTGATCGGCATCGCGGTTATCTTTCTGCGCAACCAGATCAAACCCATTCTTCGATTGGCCGACGCTGCGGAAAGTTTCGGTAAAGGGCGAGATATCGAATTTCGCCCGCGCGGTGCCCGCGAGGTACGCCAGGCAGGGCAGGCCTTTCTGGAAATGCGCCGACGCATTGAGCGCAGCATCGAACAACGCACCACCATGCTCAATGGTGTCAGCCATGATCTGCGCACCATCCTGACTCGCTTCAGGCTTTCGCTGGCGCTATTCGAAGACACGCCCGAGGTTGAGGACCTGCAGCGCGATGTCGAGGAAATGAACCGGATGCTTGAAGGCTATCTTGCCTTCGCGCGCGGCGATTCCTCAGAGCAGGCCATTGCAGTTGATTTGAAAATTCTGCTGGAAGAAATCCGGGCCGATTCGGAACGTCAAGGGCACGCCACATCCTGCGACATAAGCGGCGAGACCATTGTCACAGTACGCCAGGATGCCTTCCGCCGCATGATGCACAATCTGGTTTCCAATGCCGGGCGTCACGGCCAGAACGTTGCTATCATGGCCGATCACGAAGCTGACTGGCTGACCGTCCATGTGGACGATGATGGTCCCGGGTTGCCAGAGGAGATGCGTGAAGAGGTGTTCAAACCCTTCTTCCGCCTCGACGAAGCCCGCAACCAGGATGAGAGCGGGTCCGGTCTCGGCCTCGCCATCGCCCGCGACGTCGCACGCTCCCATGGCGGCGACATCATGCTCACCGAAAGTCCGCTGGGTGGCCTTCGCGCCACCGTTCGGCTTCCGGTGTAAACAATTCCCCCCCACCAACCCACATAGGTGCTGCATGCTGACCCTCTATGCCTCCGCCGCTTCCCCCTTCGTCCGCAAGGTCCGCATCGCTGCGGCTATGGTCGGGCTCGAAAAGAAGATGAATGTCGTCAACACCGATACGGTTAAGCCGGATGACGCCTTCCTGCGCGCCAACCCGCTCGGGAAAATCCCAGCACTGGCGCTGGAGAATGGCCAGTCGCTGTTCGATTCACGCGTCATCGTCGCCTATTTCGATCATCTTTCCGGTGCAGGTAGCCTGATCCCAACGGGTGAAGAACGCTTCGCAGCGTTGCAGCAGGAAGCGCTTGCCGATGGTCTGGCGGATGCCGCCGTGCTGATGGTTTATGAAAAGCGTTTTCGCGCAGCCGAAAACTATGATGAAGGCTGGGTCGCGCGCCAGAAGGAGAAGGTCGCAAGCGCCCTCGCTTATGCGGAAACGGCATTATCCACGCCAGCAGCCAAGTTCCATGTCGGCCATATCGCGCAAGCCTGCGCGCTCGGTTTCCTGGACCTTCGCTTTGAAGGCACATGGCGGGCGAGCCATCCGAAGCTCGTTGCCTGGCTCGCCGATTTCGAATCCCGCGTGCCGTCCTACGCACGAACCAAAGCCTGAGCCGTTCCGACTTGAACTATCAAAAAAACCCGGCTGGGATGACCAGCCGGGTTTCTTGTGAACTATATGGTTCCGTCGTCGACTAGAACTTGTAGTTCACACCGGCGCGGACGACATGGAAGTTTGTCGGGTCTTTCCAGTTGACGTAATCGCCAACCGCGTTGAAGCCGTTGTGGCTCTTGTCGCCAAGATCCACATAGGCGTATTCACCGCGAACCGTGATGTTGTTGGTGACAGCGTATTCAGCACCGGCACCGATCGTCCAGCCAACACGCGTGTCGCTGTTGGAACCGCCGAGGTTGAATCCGGTGGCGTTTTCAACATACACAGCCGAAGTCTTGACCTGGCCATAAGCGAGACCGCCGGTCACGTAGAGCAGTACGCGATCCATCGGCGTGAAGCCGAGGCGCGGACGCACGGTGCCGTACCATTGGGTCTTGCTGCGAGCAGCAATGCTCGAGAAGTCGTTGGAAGCGTAGTAAGTCTTCTCGGTATTGGCGTAATTGATATCGGCTTCGAGGCCGAGCACAACACCACCCATCTGGTAGTTATAGCCAATCTGGCCACCGCCGGTGAAAGAGCCTTTATCGGACTTACGGGCAGCGGTGAAATAGCCGGTGGAGAGGCTAAAGCCGTTGATGTTCGCGTCCTTTATGCCGTCATCGCCATTGAAGGCATAGCCGGCGTTGAGACCTGCATAGAAGCCCGTCCAGGTGAACACCGGCGGAATGTAAGCCGGAGGGGCAACCGGACGGCGCGTCAGGTCGGCGGCAGAAGCGCTGACGGTCAAAGCGACCAAGGCAGCACCAGCAAGCAAGATCTTCTTCATAAAAAAACTCCTGTTGTAAATTTACCTCTTAAACCCGTGACACATTCCAGTCGGAGTTAAGGTAGACGTACTATAATGCGAATATTCTAATTTGGCTGTTGCCTTCGCATCACGCTCAGAAAGGACAATGTGACCGAAAAACGGCAGAAAATTGCATATTTCAGGTCGAGCATTTCCTTCATATACTTTCTATTAACTTACCACGCCCGTTATTAGAAGCGCGGACATGAAAGCAGAACTTGTCGCGATAACCGTTACGATTTCCGGAAAAACACCCAAGCTCCCGGGTGCATAACGCAGACCCGGCGAAATGGTTCAGAAAAAAATGTCTAGGCTGTGAGAGTGATCGCCGAGATCAGACGCCCGTAGTCGGGCTCGTTGCGATGCGTGGCACGGCGGAAGCTGTAAAACCGCTTTTCATCGGCATAGGTGCAGAGCTCCATATCATGGAAGCTGCCAATACCGAGACGGTCCATGCGGCGTGAAATGTAGCCCGGCAAATCGAACATGAAATGGCCGTCACGGTCGCTCGGTGTAAAATGGCTGGCATTGTCCGCCGATGCTTCCCGGAATTGCTTTTCGAATTCAGTACCAACCTCGTAATTCGCCCGGCTGATGGTCGGGCCAAGCACTGCGGTGATCGCCTCGCGCCGCGCCCCGAGCGTTTCCATCGCGGCGACGGTTGCCTCAAGCACGCCACCGAAAGCGCCTTTCCATCCCGCATGGGCGGCGCCAATTACGCCATTTTCGTTATCAACGAACAGAACCGGCCCGCAATCGGCGGTGGAGATACCAAGCGCCAGTCCCGGCACCCGCGTGACCATCGCATCGGCCTGCGGACGCGGCCCCTCCCACGGACGTTCAATCGTCATGACATGGGGCGAATGGATCTGATAGAGGCTCAGCAGATTTACAGGCTCAATGCCCAGCGCGGCGGCCATACGGCAGCGATTTTCCTGAACATGGACCTGTTCATCATTTGAACCGAGCCCCCCGTTCAGGCTGCCATAAAGCCCCTCAGAAACACCGCCTTCTCGGGTGAAGAAAGCATGCTTGATTGCAGAAAGAGCGGATAATTGCGGCGCTTGGACAAACATGACAGATCTGAGCTCATCAACGGTTGAGGCGGTGAGCCGGGCAAGGCGGCAAGCCCGGCAATTCCGGCATATAAGGGCACGATAGTGCCATAACCTTAAACAATTCTCCCATCTCACCCGGACCTGTTCCAACCAACCGTGCGCGGGCCAGGGAGATGTTTTCGGCTTCACCGGGCGCGGCGCGCATCAAGGTTTCAGCCCGGATGTCGAGGCCAAGGCGTTGCAAGAACGCGCCCTGCGACACCAACCCATGAACAGCCATGCCTTCCTGATGAGCGGCATCAGCGAGATATTGAAATCCCACATGGGCGGTGAGGTCCGCCTCGCCGGGGTTGTCGAGAGCCGAGACGAATTTGTGATGCCGAAGCGCCTGCAAGCTGTCACCATAAGCGGGACCGCCATAGCCATAATCAATGGCGAGCACAACGCCGCCTTGCTTTACGAGCCGTCGCGCAAGCTGGCGCATGAGATCGGCGCCTTGGGCTGGAATTTCAAGAACCGCCCCCCCTTGCGGCGGCAACGGCAGCACGATGTCCTCCGAAGGGAATAAACCGAAGCACAGTGCTTCGCCCTCTTCGTCGAGCCCGACACAGCGGCGACGCCATTGCCCGCCATCGGCCACATATTGCTGAATGGGCAGTGCGTCGAAAAATTCGTTGGCCACCACAAACAGTGGACGATCCTCGGGCAGCGAGACGACGCTGTCGTGCCAAACAGGCGCCTTGCCGAAGGATTGCAGCATCTCCCGCTGCTTTTCCCGCAGTACGGGGCTTGTTTCAACCAGATGCACGTCAAGGGCATCAATAAAAGCAGGCACGCGTTTGGCAGCGCGCAAGGCGTCCATTGTCAGCGTCCCGCGTCCTGGCCCCAACTCGACCCAGGCGGCAGAGGCAGGACTGCCCGCCATATGCCAGCATTCTGCCATCCACAGGCCGATCAGTTCGCCAAACATCTGGCTGATTTCCGGTGCCGTGGTGAAATCACCCGCAGCGCCGAGGGGGTCGCGGCTTGCATAATAATGATTGAGGCACAAAGCCATGTAATGCTCGACGCCCATCGGTCCGCCGAGCACGATTTCATCACGGATGCGGCGCTCCGTTGGCGTCATGCGGGCTTTCCCGCCTTCGTCTGAGTGCTACCGCTCAGGGCCAGCGCAATCGCGGCGACCCCAACCACAAGCATGGGAACCGACAGCATTTGTCCCTGCGTGATATTGAAACCAAAAATGTTCCAGTTCCCAATCTCGGGCTCACGAAACTGTTCGCAAACCGTGCGCGCAATGAAATATCCGATTAAAAATAATCCGCTTTGAATGCCGGGGCGGCGAAAGCCGAACAACCGCACGCCAATAGCCAGAACAATGAACAGCAGCAGCCCTTCTGAGAAGGCTTCATAGAGCTGGCTCGGATAACGCGGCGCGTCACCCGGGGCGTAGGGGAAGAACATGGCGTAGGGAAAATCCGGGTACATTGGCGTACCCACGGGAACCTCCCTCCCCCACAACTCGCCATTGACGAAATTGGCGACCCTGCCAAGAAACAGGCCGACAGGCACCACCGTGCAGCACATGTCGAAGAGGGAAAAGGTATTGAGTTTTTTTATCCGGGCAAAAATCGCAACCGCAATGAGCGAACCGAGCAGCCCACCGTGGAACGACATGCCGCCGTTCCATGTCTTCAGGATTTCCATCGGATGCGCAAAATAAAAATCCGAGCGGTAGAACAACACTTCTCCGAGCCGTCCCCCCAACACCACGCCTAACGTCACATAGATGACGAGATCATCTATTTCAATTTTGGAGGGCGGCTTTTGTGGCGTCCACAAACCAATATTCTGGGCGAGCTTCCGGCAATAATACCAGCCAAGCAGAAGACCGGCGATATAGGCCAACGCATACCAACGTACCGGCAGCGGTCCAAGCCAGAACGCCACGGCGGGGTCAGTCATTGCAGTCGTGCTGAGGTTCATTGACGGTTCGAATCCCTTGTTTCGGCATGGGTAAAGGTGCGGAATCACTATTGGCGAGGAGTAGCCCTATTCATGCCGCCTATAAAAGGCTTTTTTTGGAAAAGACATTTTTCCGCGAGGTCAAGTATTGCACTTGCCCATTCAAGCTCTCACATGAAGGAACACATGCTGCGGTTTGCGCGGCGACGAGGAGACCCGACGATGCAGAGCAATCGCCTGTTTGATGAATTCGCACGCATGACCACCGATGCGATTGGTGCGGCACAAGGCGTGAAGCGCGAGGCCGAGGCCATTCTGCGTGGGCGCGCCGAAAAGCTCGTTCGCGACATGGACTTCGCCTCCAATGAAGAAGTGCAGGCTCTGCGCGAGATGGTGCTTGATCTCAAGAAGCAGAATGAGGCGCTGACCGCCCGGGTGAACGAACTGGAAACAGCCACGCCAAAGCCCACCGCCAAAAGCAAAGTTGCCAAGTGAAGTGCCATGAAGCGTTGCCATAACGCTTCATGTTCACCCGGAAAATGCTTTACACATGGCGTTATGGCCGCGAAAATGCATCATCCGTTGTGGATAGACAGCAAGCCTACATTGAGTTGCAGCAGCGAATCCTAAAAAGTCGCAATGTCTTCGGCGGTGGTATCTGCCATTGCCCGAGTGGGTCTCCCTGTGAAGCCTTGCCAGCCTCGGCTGACGGCCATGAAGCGATAAAAGCAATACATGCCGACATGAGCCTTTCGCCTTCTTTTTTCTCCCTTTTCCGGGTGCAGGAAGGGGGGAGTGTGGGTCGTTATGGATTTTTTGCTGCAAGACACCATCCGCCAGGAACATCCGCTCGATCTCATCGAGCAATTGGCTGCGTTCCAGAGCTGGACTTTTAACCGCCTTGAAACCGACGAGATGTCTGTTCTGGTTTCCGGGCGCTGGGCCGATTACAACGTTTCCCTGACCTGGATTGAAGATGTGGAGGCGCTGCACATTGCCTGCGCCTTCGACCTGAAGGTTCCGCAGATGCGCCGCGCGGAGATTCTCAATTTGCTGGCAGAGGTCAATCAACAGCTCTGGGTCGGGCATTTTGACCTATGGGGCAATGAGAACGCCATCGTTCATCGACAGGCGTTGGTTCTGGCGGGCGGCGCTTGCCCCACGCAAACGCAGTGCGAAACGATGGTCAACATCGCCGTTGAGACCTGCGAGCGCCATTTTCAGGCCTTCCAGTTCGTCGTCTGGGCCAACAAAACCGCCCGCGAAGCCATGGACGCCGTGCTATTTGAAACCGAAGGTCACGCCTGATCGCATCCATCGATTTTAATCTCGTTTCAAACCGGGAGCCTGAGCTTCCGGTTTTTTATTACCTCTTCGGATTGCCAAAACAGGCACCGAACTGCTGATTTTCATGCCTCTTGGGGTTTTGCTGCCTCGCCTAAATGCCCCTCGTGCTCGTCTTCGCGGATGCGGAAACAGGCAATGTAGAGGGTCGGCAGGAACAACAACGTGAGCAGCGTCGCTCCCGCCAGACCGCCGGAGATGGCATAGGCCATCGGTGCCCAGAATACGTCACGCATGATCGGGATCATCCCGAGGATCGCCGCAGCGGCTGTCAGCAGGATCGGCCGCAGGCGATGTACTGCCGCAAAGACCACCGCATCCCACGATCGCATTCCGGCGGCGTGGTTGTGTTGAATCTGATCCACCAGAATGACCGAGTTTCGCACGATCATGCCGACCAGCGCCAGAATGCCGAGTGTCGCCACAAAGCCGAGTGGGCTATTGCCGAGCAGCATCGCCACAACCACGCCAATCAGGCCAAGCGGGGCAACCGACAACACCATCAGCAGCCGCGAGAAGCTCTGCAACTGGAAAATCAGAATAACCAGCGTGATCGCTGCCATCATTGGCACTTCCAGCATCAGGTAATAGTTGCTCTGCGCGCTCTTTTCGACCGCACCGCCCACGACGATATTCTCACTGGGCATGAGACCCCCGCGCACCGCCGCCATCTGCGGCTCCAGCTTGCTGACCACCGTCGCCGCCTGAACATCACCCGTGACATCGGCCTGAACCGTGATCGTCGGCAGACGGTCCCGCCGCCAAAGATAGGCATCACTTAGAGCCTGACTCATAATCCATAGGTTGCGATTTTTCGTATTGTTGCTCTGATACTTGCGATGGTCATCCATGCTTCAGCGCTGAGTATTGAGCGTTCGAAATCCTTTGCCAGACGCCTATCCTGACCGAGTATAGCGAAGG